>DATJRS010000071.1:0-29419 GCA_035504535.1 Solirubrobacteraceae bacterium
CTGCTCTAACCGACTGAGCTACTCCGGCGCGGTGAGCGAGTCTAGCCTCCGAACCGGGCGGGGCGCGCATAAGATGCCTGCGATGAGCGACCTTGGACCCGCCGTCGCCACCGTGGTGCGTCGCTGCCTGGGCGTGCAACCCGGCGAGGACGCGCTGGTGATCGTCGACCGGGAGACCCGCTCGATCGGGGAGGCCCTGCGCGACGAGTGCGCCGCCGCCGGGGCCGACTCCGTGCTCACGGTGATGGACGAGCGAGCCAGCCACGGCACCGAGCCACCGCCCACGATCGCCGCGGCGCTCGAGGCGTGCGACGTGTTCATCGCCCCGACCAGCCGGTCGCTCAGCCACACCGTGGCGCGCAAGCGCGCCACCGAAGCCGGGGCGCGCGGCGCCACCATGCCCGGCGTGACGGAGGACATGCTCGCGCGTGTGATGGCGGTCGACTTCGACACGATGGCAGCGCGGTCCAAGGCGGTGGCGGCCGCGCTCGAGGACGGCACGCGCGCGCACGTGACATGCCCGCGTGGCACCGATCTGCGGCTGGCCCTTGACGGCCGCGCCGGGATATCCGACGACGGCGAGCTGACCGCCCGGGGCGCCTTCGGCAACCTGCCCTGCGGTGAGGGGTTCATTTCACCAGCGTCTGGAGAGGGCACGATCGTGGCCGCGAGCTTGGCGCCGCTGGGCCTCAGCATGGAACCGGCCAGGTTGACGGTGGCGGAGGGCCGGATCGTGGCCGGCGTGGACGGCCTCGGTCCCGAGTTCATCGAGCTGCTGCTCGAGCATGGCGAGCTAGCGACCAACCTGGCCGAGCTCGGCGTGGGCACCAACGACCGGGCTCAGCTCACCGGCAACGTGCTTGAGGACGAGAAGATCCTCGGCACGGTCCACGTCGCGTTCGGCGCCAGCGCCGGGATCGGCGGCACGGTGTCGGTGCCGATCCACCTCGACGTGGTTATCACCGATGCGAGCCTCGAGGTGGATGGGCACCAGGTGCTCGACGCCGGCCGGTACGTGCTCGGGTAATCGTGCCGACCATGCTGCTGGCGATCCCAAACGTCTCTGAGGGCCGCGACCGGGACGCGATCGACGCCATCGGCGCCGCGTTCAACGGACGGCTGCTCGGGATCCACTCCGACCCTGACCACCACCGCAGCGTGTTCACGCTCGCCGGCCAGCGCGGGGACCTGGCTCATACGGTCCTGGGCGGCGCCCGCGAGGCGGTTCGCCGGATCGACGTCGTGAATCGCCACGAAGGCATCCACCCTCGCGTCGGTGCGATCGACGTGGCGCCGATCGTCTACCTCGACCCCGATGACCGTGGCGCCGCGTGCGCCGAGGCGCTGGTCCTGGGCGATCTCCTCGGCTCCGAGCTCGAGCTGCCTGCGTTCCTATATGGCGAACTCGCGCAGGGCCGTACCCGCGCCGAACTGCGGCGCGGTGGCCCGGCGCGGCTGGCTGAGCGGATCGAGGCCGGCGAGCTCCGCCCCGATTTCGGACCGCGCCGGCTGCACCCGACCGCGGGCGCCGTGCTCGTGTCGGCGCGCCCGCCGCTCGTCGCGTTCAACGTCGAGCTTGCGCCGCCGGCGACGGTCGAGGACGCCCGCACGATCGCCGCGCGTATCCGCGAGGGCGGACTGGAAGGGCTCGACGGTGTTCGCGCGATCGGGTTGTGGCTGGACGCGCGCGGGGTGGCTCAGGTCTCGACCAACGTCGAGGATCACCGTGCGGTGCCTTTGGCGACCGTGGTCGCGGCGATCGCCCGTCACGCGACCCCCCTTGGTGCCGAGCTGGTGGGGCTGGCGCCGGCGGCCGCGTTCGCCGGGTTCCCGGCCGACCTGCCGGTCGCGAACATGCGCACGGTCGAGAGCGTGTTGACCGAGCAGGGTGCATAACTCGCAGAGGCGCCGGCTAGGACGCGGGCTTGGCGGAATAAGCGCCTCACCGGCGCTTATGTTCGGGTGGGGGCGGAGCATGAGCGTGATTTGGTGCGTTTTGCACCATCGCGGCGCCCCGAGAGCCTGGCGCTGGCGAACTCACCGCCTCGCCACTAAGCTCCCTTCCACTATGGCCCAGACCAAGCGCAAGCGCCGCACCAAGCACCGGGGAACGGCAGCCGGCACGATCCAGGCGCGGGGTCGCACCGGCCGGCCGCCGACCGCCGATGAGAAGAAGAAGCAGTCCCGTATGGACGCCCGCGAGCGGCGGCTGAACACGCCGCCGACCTGGAAGGGAGCCGCCACGCGCGCGGCGCTGGCCGCGGTGCTGATGTTCGTCTTCCTGCTGGTGCTCGGACCGAAGAAGGACCGGATCGAGAGCGCGTTCCTGTTCGCGCTGTTCGCCCTCGCGCTGTACATCCCCGGGGGCTACTACATGGAGCTGATGATGTACCGCCGGCGCCTGAAGCGAAAGCAGCAGCAGACTCTCAAATGAGTCAGCTCGACGTCCGCATGTTCACGGTCGGCCCGGTGCAGGAGAACTGCTTCATCGTGCGCCGTAAGGACGCCGCGAACGCGCTGATCGTCGATCCTGGCGACGAGGCGCCGAAGCTGCTCGGCGCGCTCGAGAGCCTTGGCGTTCGGACCGTCGACGCGATCCTGATCACTCACACGCACTTCGACCACGTGGGCGCGGTGGCGCCGGTGGCCGAGGCGACCGGCGCGCCGGTGTACGTGCCCGAGCTCGAGAAGGAAGTGCTCGCCAACATCATGGACTACGTCCCGTGGCCGGGCTTCGGGCCGTTCGAGAGCTATCAGGCCGAACACACGGTGGCGGGCGGTGAGACGCTTCAGATCGCCGACATCGACCTTGAGGTGATCTTCACCCCGGGCCACAGTCCCGGCCACGTCACCTACGCGGTCCGAGACGACTCGGCGCTGTTCTCGGGCGACGTCCTGTTCCAGGGATCGGTCGGCCGCGTCGACCTGCCGGGTGGCGACTGGCCGACGCTCCTGTCCTCGATCGAGACGCTGGCTAACGACTTCCCGCCGGAGACGACGGTCTATCCGGGCCACATGGGCGTCACGACGCTCGGGCGCGAGCGCGCCACCAACCCGTTCCTGCGCGAGCTCGCGGAGCGGTGAGCCCTCTGTGATCCAGGCCCCTCGCGGCACATTCGACATCCTTCCCGCGGACGCGGCGCGCCGGAAGGCCCTCGAGGAGAAGGCCGAGAAGATCCTCGGCGCGGCCGGCTACCGGCGGATCGAGACGCCCACCTTCGAGGCGACCGAGCTGTTCGCGCGCGGGGTGGGGGAGTCGACCGACATCGTCCAGAAGGAGATGTACACGTTCGACGACGGCGGCGGGCGCTCGCTGACGCTGCGCCCGGAGGGAACAGCGCCGGTGTGTCGCGCCTACCTCGAGCACGGGATGCACAAGCTCGTGCAGCCGGTGAAGCTCTGGTACTGGTCGAGCTTCTACCGGGCCGAGGCGCCCCAGCGGGGCCGCTACCGCCAGTTCTGGCAGGTCGGGGCCGAGGCGATCGGCTCGCCCACGGCCGAGACCGACGCCGAACTGATCGTGCTGCTTTCCGACCTGCTCGAGGCGGCGGCGGTGAGGGGCACCCGCCTGCATCTGTCGAGCCTTGGGACGCCTGAGACTCGCGCGGAGTACCGGGAAGAGCTGCGGGCCTACCTCCGCGCGCACGAGGATCAGCTCGCGGAGGACGTGCGAAGCCGGATCGACCTCAACCCGATGCGCGCATTCGATTCAAGCGACCCGGGTACCCGAGCCGTCATGCGCGATGCCCCCAAGCTGCTTGACCGCCTGGCCCCTGAGGACGCCGAGCACTTCGCCCAGGTCCGCGCCCTGCTCGACGACGCGGGCGTGAAGTACGAGCTCGATCCGACGCTCGTCCGCGGCTTGGACTATTACACCCGCACCTTGTGGGAATTCACCAGCGATGAGCTCGGCGCCCAATCGGGCGTCGGCGGCGGCGGCCGATACGACGGCCTGATCGAGCTGCTGGACGGGCCCGCCACTCCCGGCGTCGGCTGGGCGGCGGGCATCGACCGGATGCTGCTGGCCTCGCGGGAGCTCACCGCCGGCACCGAGCTCGTCGACCTGTTCGTGGCGCTGGCGAAGCCCGAGGGGGCTCGTGCCGGCTTCGAGCTGGCCCGCGAGGCGCGACGGGCGGGTCTCCAGGCGCAGCTCGAGCTGGCCCGCCGCTCGCTAAAGGGCCAGCTCCGGCACGCGGACCGGATCGGCGCCCGCTACGTTGCGATCATCGGCGAGAACGGCACGGCGACGCTCAAGAACATGGAGTCGGGCGGCGAGGAGGAGACGGAGCTGACCAGGGTCATCCCGGCGATCCTCAACGAGTGGCGGCGGCTGTGATGAAGCACGCTCCGCGACCCAACGGCTATCGCGACTCCTGGTGTGAGCAGCTGACCGCCGACCGGGCAGACTCCGATGCCCGGGTCGCGGGCTGGGTGCACCGCCGGCGCGACCACGGCGGGCTGATCTTCATCGACCTGCGCGACCGCTCGGGAATCGTCCAGCTCGTGTTCCATCCCGAGAACGCACCCGAGGCGCACGAGCGGGCGCACGCGCTCCGCTCCGAGGACGTGATCAGCGCCTTCGGCCGCGTCACGCGACGCGACCCCCAGAACGTCAACCCCAACCTGTCCACAGGCGAGATCGAGCTCGCGGTGACCGGGCTCGAAATCCTCGCCGACGCCGAGACGCCGCCGTTCCCGGTCGACAACGGGAGCGACGTCGACGAGATCATCCGCCTGCGCCACCGCTCGCTCGACCTGCGCCGCTCGCAGCTCCAGCGCACGATCGCCCTGCGCCACCGCGTCGTCGCCACGATGCGCGAGGTGCTGAACGAGCGCGACTTCCTGGAGATCGAGACGCCGTATCTGACCCGTTCGACGCCGGAAGGCGCACGGGACTACCTGGTGCCGGCGCGGGTCCAGCCCGGCTCGTTCTACGCGCTTCCCCAGTCGCCGCAGCTGTTCAAGCAGCTGCTGATGATCGGCGGGATGGAGCGCTACTACCAGATCGCGCGCTGCTTCCGGGACGAGGACACGCGCGCCGACCGCCAGCCGGAATTCACCCAGCTCGATATCGAGATGGCGTTCGTCGAGGAGGACGACGTGATCGACTGCATGGAGGCGGTGATGGGCACCGTCTTCAAGCGCGAGGGGTTCGATGCCGCGTCCCCGCCGTGGCCGCGGATGACCTTTGCCGAGGCCGTCTCCCGGTATGGCATCGATCGCCCCGACACTCGCTTCGGGCTCGAGCTGCACGACCTCGCGGACGCGCTGAGCGCAACCGAGTTCAAGGTGTTCGCGGGCGTCCTGCAATCGGGCGGCGTGGTCCGCGGGATCAACGCCGGCCAACGCGAGCTGCCCCGCTCTGACCTCGACGCGCTAACCGAGCTCGCCAAGCAGCACGGAGCCAAGGGTCTGGTGTGGGCGTTCGTCCAGGACCATGGGTGGCGCTCGCCGATCGCCAAGTTCCTCACCGAGGCGGAGATCGAGGCGATCAACAAGCGGCTGGACGCGTCGCCGGGCGATCTGCTGCTGATCGTGGCCGACGAGCTGACGACGGTCGGGCAGGCCCTCAGCGCGCTGCGCATGGAACTCGGGCGCCGGTTCGACCTGATCCCGAAGGGTCGCCACGACGTCTTGTGGGTGACCGAGTTCCCGGCCTTCTTCTGGGACTCTGACGCTCGGCGCTGGGACGCCGCCCACCATCCGTTCACCGCCCCCTCCGGCGACATGAACGACCCGGCAAACCTGAGCTCGCGCGCCTACGACCTGGTGCTCGACGGAGCCGAGATCGGCGGGGGATCGATCCGTATCAACCGCCTCGACATCCAGGAGCGCGTGTTCGAGCTGCTCGGGATCGGCCCCGAGGAGGCGGGCGCACGGTTCGGGTTCTTCCTGGACGCATTGCGCTACGGCGCGCCGCCCCACGGCGGCATCGCGATGGGCATCGACCGGATCGTCACCGCCCTGGCGGGGGCGGACTCGATTCGCGACACGATCGCCTTTCCGAAGGCGGCCAGCGGCGCGGATCCGCTCACCGGCGCGCCGGCTCCGGTCGACCCGGCCCAGCTGCGCGAGCTGGGCCTGCGCCTGCCCTGATACGGCGCCGGCGACCCCTCATAACACCCGCCGAGCGTCCGTTCATGAGCCTTAGGCCTTAAAGCCGGGGCCCGCCCTGCCGAAAACAGGCCTGATGAGAAGCGCGCCCGCCAAACCCCTGATCGGCCTGTTGCTGGCGACCATCGTCTTCTTCGGGCTGTGGCTCGTCGCGCTCAAGCCGGGCTCGTCGACCTCGGGTGGCCAGCCGAACGGCCTGGGCCAGTACCAGTCGGCGATCAACAAGGCTCATCAGGCGGTGGCCACGTCGAACGCGGCCAACGCCAAGCTCGACGCGCCGACCGCGACCGCTCAGGCGCCAAAGTCGCCGACCCCCGCCACCGGCTCGGCCGCGAAGCCGGCGACCACCGTCAAGGCGTCTCCGGCGGCCAAGCCCGTCGCGAAGGCCGCGCCGGCCACAAAGGCCGCCCCAGTCGCCAAGACCAAGGTCAACGTCAAAAAGCTTGAAGCGACGAGCAAGCCGGCCCCGGCCCACGCGCCGGTAGCTCCCTCGGCCGCCGCCCAGGAGAAGCTCATCGCAAACGCGGTCGCGGACCACGACGTGGTCGCGGTGCTCTTCTACAACCCCGCCGCCGCCGATGACCAGGCGATGAAGCAGGAGCTGAGCGCGGTGCCAACGCACGGCGGCCAGGTCGTCAAGCTGGCCGTGCCGGTGAGCGAGCTCACCCAGTTCCAGGGCATCACGGCACAGATCCCGGTCGTCACCGCGCCCACCCTGATCCTGATCGACCCGGCGCGCCAGGCCACCGTCATGACCGGGTACGCGTCTCAGCTGGAGATCAACCAGCGGGTCGCGGACGCGCTCGCGGTCAAATAGCCGCGCTCGCGGTCAAATAGCCGCGCTCTATCCTCGCGGGCGATGGATGCCATCGCCTTCGAGCACCACCTGACCTCGCCCCAGGGCCACCGCCGGCGGCCCGACGACGCGTTCACGGCCACCGTCGGCGGCTTCGCGTGCTGTGACGAGATCGAGCTTTCGATCAGCGTTGAGGGCGACCGCGTCAGCGACGCGGGGTTCGTCGCCCGCGGATGCGGCGCCAGCACCGCCGCCGGCAGCGCGGCGGTCACGCTCGCGCGGGGCGGCACGGTCCTTAAGGCGGGGCGGATCGGCCCCGGGGAGATCGCCGCCGAGCTCGGCGGTCTCAGCCCGGCCAAGCTCCACGCGGCCGAGCTGGCCGCCGACGCGCTGGCACGGGCGCTCGGCGCCGCCGTGCGCGACCGGGCACGGGTCGACTCCCCACGAGCAACGGCTCAGAGCCGCACGTTGATCGCCATGAGCGGCGGCGTGGACAGCGCGGTCGCCGCGCTGCTCTGCGCGCGCGGGGGGGAGACCGCCGCGGTCACGCTCGAGCTCTGGTCCGACCCCGAGAACGACGCCGAGCGAAGCTGCTGCTCGGCCTCCGCAGTGGCGCAGGCGCGCTCGCTGGCCCACACGATGGGGTTGCCCCACTTCACGATCGATCTGCGCGAGGAATTCCGGGCCGGCGTGGTCGAGCCGTTCATCGCCGGCTTTGCGGCCGGGGAGACCCCGAACCCCTGCGTAGGCTGCAACGGCCACGTGCGCCTCGACGCGATGCTGGACCTCGCCGAGCGGCTCGGCTGCGCGCGGCTGGCGACGGGCCATTACGCGCGGATCGCCGAGCCCGAAGATCCGGACGGGCCGTTGCTGCGCGCCGCCGTCGACCCCGCCAAGGATCAGACCTACATGCTGGCGGCGCTTGCGCCGGCGTCGCTGGCGCGGATGCGCTTCCCGCTCGGCACCCTGACCAAGCCGGAGGTCAGGCGGATCGCCGCCGACGCCGGTCTGCCCGTGGCGAGCAAGGTCGACTCGCAGGATCTGTGCTTCCTGGCCGGCACCGACCGCGCCCGCTTCCTTGAGCGCCATGCGGGCCTCGGCGACGCACCCGGATCAGTCGTAGGGCCGGACGGCACGGTCATCGGCCGCCACCTCGGCCAGCACCGCTTCACGGTGGGACAGCGGCGCGGCCTGGGAATCGCCGCGCCGGGGGCGCCGCTCTACGTGCTCGACAAGGATGCGGCCACGGGCGAGGTCCGGGTTGGCCCCCGGTCCGCACTGCAGACCACCAGCGTGCACGTGCGCGGTGCCCGCCTGATGCGCGCCGGCGCGCGTGTGGATCGGGTCAAGCTCCGCTACCGGTCGCGACCGCTGCCCTGCCGGGTGGCCGGCGATCCGCAGCCCGGCGCGCACTCCCGGTTGGGGGTCGAGCTCGCCGAGCCGGTCGACGGCGCCGCCCCCGGCCAGCTTGCCTGCCTCATGGACGGCGATCTGGTGGTCGGGTGGGGGACGATCGTCCGCGAGGGCGGGTCGCGTCCCTACCGGACTTTGAAGTCGGCGTTGCGCACCAGCATCAGCGCGTAAGCCGGCCAGTACACGGCCGTGGGGGGTGCGCCGGGGCGGCAGGCGCCGCCTGACTCGCCCGGGCGGCTCATCCACGCGAACGCGTCGACGTTGCGGTAGCCGGTGCTGGTCGTCGGCAGCGGACCCAGGCCGCGGCCGGGCGGGTTGCACAGCACCTCCATCCCCTGATGGACGATGTCGCGCGGGCGCAGCGGACCCCGGCCGTTCTCGCCGGTGTTGACCACGAAGTGCGTGCCGCCGGTCAGGCGCGAAATCTGCTCGCCGTAGCGGATCTCGCTCGAGGTCCAGTCGTAGTGGGTGGAGTTCAGGAAGAAGCCCTGGGTCTGCGCGACACCGGAGGCTCGCAGGAACTTGGCGGCCAGACGAGCCGGCAGCGCGTCGGCGGCGCCGGCGTCGAGGTAGACGACCAGGTGCGGGCAGTTGGCGCTCAGCGTGTTGATCGCGTAGCGCAGCTCGGCCTCGCGAACGGCCTGCCCGTGTTTGGAGAGGCACGGCATGGTGATGATCGAGTCCATCTCCAGGAACAGGACCGCCCGGTAGGAGCCGATGCCGGCGGCGAAGCCGTTGATGAAGTTCTGGTAGGCGGCCACCGTGGACGGCGGGTCGGCCCAGTGGCCACAATGCCCGTCGACCAGCTGATAGGTGGACATCATCGGGACGGTGCCCGGCTGCTCCACCTGGGCGCGGGAGAGATAAGCGGACACCGCGGTCTGGATGTTCGGGACCCCGTTGGAGCCGTAGCTGAAGCTGCCGAAGCGCTCAGCGCCGGGCTCGCGAGCGATCGTTTCGATCGCGGGATAGCGCAGCGCGGCCTGGGCCGCGGCGCTCTGCGGATCGACGAAGAACGTGGCGCCCGACAGTGGATTACCGTTGGTCGGAGCGACCGGCACCTCGAGCGGATTCTGCGGATCCCGCGCCGGGGTCGGATCGTTGTTGAGGATCGTGAGCACCGCCGTGCTCGGCGAGGCCATGCCGATCGGCGAAGGGCCGAACAGCGATACCTGGATCGTCTTGGGGACGGACTGAACGCCGTGGTCGACGATCGGCACGGTGAAGCTTTCGCTGGCCACGCCGACCGGGAAGTCGAGCATGCCCTTGACCGAGGTGAAGTCGGTCTGGTTGACGGCGGTGCACTCGGCGGCGCCGCAGGGCGTGCCCCAACCGAGCGTGATGTACCGGATCTGGGCGTCCTCGCTGGTGTCGGTGCGCTCGATCGTGATCACCGCCTGCCCGGCGTTCTCGTTGACGGACAGTGAGGAGGACTGCAGGTGAAAACCGTTCGGGTCGGTCGGCGCGTCGGCGTGGGCCAAGGCCGGGGCCAGCAAGGCGCACAGCAGCGTGACGGGCAGCAGCACGATCTGACAGAAGCGACGCATCACCACTTGATTCGGCGCGCGGGTCGTGAGGCTTTACGTCAGCAGTCCTACCTCGACGGGCGTGCCTACACTGCCTTACGCCGATGACTTCCGACGAAATCCGCAGCACCTACATCGAGTTCTTCGAGGAACGCGGTCACCTGCGGCTGCCGTCGTCGTCGCTGATCCCGACCGAGCACGATCCTTCGGCGCTGTTCACGGTCGCCGGGATGCACCCACTGAAGCCCTACTTCATGGGGCGCGAGACCCCGCCCCGCTCGCGCGTGACCACCTGTCAGAAGACGTTTCGCACGGTCGACATCGACATCATCGGAACCACGACGCGGCATCTCACTTTCTTCGAGATGCTGGGGAACTTCTCGTTCGGTGACTACTTCAAGCGCGAAGCGACCTCGTACGCGTGGGAGCTGTCGACCCAGGGCTTCGGCTTCCCGGCCGAGAAGATTTGGATCACGGTGTTCGCGGGCGACGACGAGCTCGGCATCGGCGCCGACCAGGAGGCGATCCAGGCGTGGGTCGACATCGGCGTACCCCGTGAACGGATCGTCGAGTGTCCGCGCTCGGAGAACTGGTGGGAGCTCCCGCCTCCCGGGCCGTGCGGCCCCTGCTCCGAGCTGTACCTGGACCGTGGCCTCGACTTCGGCAAGCCCGACGACCTTCCCGGTGGCGATAACGAGCGCTTCCTCGAGTACTGGAACCTCGTGTTCATGCAGTTCGACCAGAACCCGGTCAACGTCCTGACACCGCTGCCGGCCAAGAACATCGACACGGGTCTGGGCCTGAACCGGCTCGCCGCGATCCTCCAGGGCAAGTCGACCGTGTTCGAGACCGATCAGTTCGCTCCGCTCATCGAGTTAGGCGAGGAGCTGTCCGGCCGCCGCTACGGCGAGGAGTACCCGATCGATCGCGCGTTGCGCATCCTGGCCGACCACAGCCGCGCGATGACGTTCCTGATCGCCGACGGTCTCGTTCCGTCCAACGAGGACCGGGGCTACGTGCTGCGGCGGATCATGCGCCGGGCGATTCTGCAGGGGCGGATGCTCGAGCTCGGCCCCGGCTTCCTCGACGTATTCGCCGATCGCGTCACCGAGATCATGGGCGGGGAATATCCCGAGCTCCACGAGCAGCGCGACACGATCCAGAAGTGGCTTGAGGGTGAAGAGGAGGGCTTCGGGCGAACGCTCGAGCAGGGTCTCAAGCGCCTGGACGAGCTGATCGAGCGAGCGCGCGAGGCCGGCGCGGAGGGGATCGCCGCCGCCGACGCGTTCCTCCTGCACGACACGTACGGCTTCCCGATCGACCTTACGCTCGAGCTCGTCGCCGAGGCAGGCCTCGGGGTGGACGAGCAGGGCTTCGAGGTTCTGATGGAGGATCAGCGCCAACGCGCGCGGGCCGGGGCAGGCCGGTTCGCGGGCGGCCAGGACATGCGCGTGCGCGCCGAAGCGCTCAACCGCCATACCGATTTCGCGACCGACTTCGTCGGTTACGAGACCACGGACGCCGAGACGACGATCGGGGCAGCCGAGAGCGAAAACGGTCACGTACTGGTCAAGCTCGTCGAGTCCCCGTTCTACGCCACGGGCGGCGGCCAGGTCGCCGACTCGGGGTTCGTCGAGTGCCTGCAGGGCGACTGCCGGGCGCGCGTGGAGGACGTGCTGCGGATCGGCGACGATCAGGTGCTGGCGCTCGTGCCCGAGCGGGGAACGATCGAACCGGGCGAGCGCGTGCGCGCGCACGTGGACCGGGCGGCGCGTCACGCCACCGAGTGCAACCACACGGCAACGCACCTGCTCCACGCGGCGCTGCGCCGGCGGCTGGGCACCCACGTGCGGCAGGCCGGCTCATACGTCGGCCCCGACAAGCTGCGCTTCGACTTCACCCACGGCAAGGCGCTCACGGCCGATGAGCTGCTCGACATCGAGGATCAGGTGAACCTCTGGATCCTCGAGAGTCAGCCCGTGCGGGCGCTCACCACCACGCTCGACGAGGCGCGCGGGCTCGGCGCGATGGCCCTGTTCGGTGAGAAGTACGGCGACGTGGTGCGCATGGTCGAGGTCGGCGACGGGTCGTTCTCCCGCGAACTGTGTGGGGGCACCCACGTCCACAACACGGCCGAGATCGCGCTGTTCAAGGTTCTCAGCGAGAGCTCGAGCGCGGCCAACATGCGCCGCATCGAGGCGATCACCGGTCCCGAGGCGGTCGCGCTCATGCGCCGCCACGACCGCGAGCTGGCCGAGGCGGCAAAGGTCCTCCGGGTGACCCCCGACCGCGTACCCGACGAGGTCGCGGAGATGCGCGTGCGCGTGCGCGAGCTGGAGCGCGACGCCCGTCGGGGCGCCACCCAGGGAGCGGCCGACATCGAACGACTCGCCCAGGACGCGATCGAGCGCGACGGCGCCCGTGTGCTGGTGACCGAGGTCGACGGGCTCGACGGCAAGGCGCTGCTCGATGTCGCCGACCGGCTGAAGAACGTGCTCGGCGAGGCGGCGATCGTGCTCGGCAGCGCCGGCGAGAACAAGGTCGACCTGGTCGCCAGCGTGACGCCGGCGCTGGTGGAGCGCGGCATCCGGGCGGGCGAGATCATCAAGCTGGCCGCTGCCGAGGTGGGCGGCGGTGGGGGTGGTCGCGACACGCTGGCGCGCGCCGGCGGCCGTGATCCGGCGGGTTTGCCGCGGGCGTTCGAGGTGGCGCGGGCGGCAATCGAGTCCGCGCTGAGCGGATGACCCGCATCCTGCCCCATAGGTAAGGTCATGCGCGTGCTGGCGCTCGATTACGGCCGGGCGCGGTGCGGATGCGCCGTTTCCGACCCCACTGGCGTGCTCGCGTCTCCGATCGAATCGGTCCGCGGGCCAACGACCCGACGCGGCCTCGCCCGCCTGCGCACGCTCGTGCGTGAGCTCGGGGTGCAGAGGGTTGTGGTGGGGTTGCCCGTGTCCCTGTCGGGTCGCGATTCGGCGCAGACCATGGAAACACGCGCATTCGCGGCGCGGCTCGCGGACGAACTGCCCGTCCCGGTTGAGCTTTACGACGAGCGCTTCACCACGCGGCTTGCCGCGCGTACGGGGGGGACGGCGGACGAGGATTCGCGCGCGGCGGCCCATCTCCTCGAGGGCTGGCTGGCCAGCCAGCCAGGCACGGGGGCGCCGGACCTGAACGCCACCGATGCCTGACGGCTCCGAACGCACCTCGGATGAGCGCGAGCAGGCCCGGCTCGAGCGCGAGCGCGGGCGGAATGGAGACCCACCCACCCGCCGGCCCCCACGGGCGTCCCGTGCCCCCCGGACCCCACCGCCGCGGCGTCGCGGTGCGACGCCGCCCCGCCGACACTCCTGGGCCGGGCGCATATTCGCTCTGCTGATCCTCGCCCTCGCCGCGGCCGTGGTCTGGTTCCTGGTCGAGCTGTTCCAGCCGATTCACGGCTCGCCGCACGGCCAGGTCACGGTCACGATCCCGGCCCACTCCACGGCGAGCCAGATCGGCGATGACCTCGCGAACGCCGGCGTGGTCTCGTCGGGGTTCTTCTTCGAGCTGCGCGCCACGCTCGATGGCAAGCGCGGCGAGCTGCGCGCCGGGACCTACCACCTTCAGGAGGGGATGACCTACAGCGCGGCCCTGAAGGCACTCAGCACGCCGCCGCCCGCAGCGAAGGTGACAAATATCACGATCATCGAGGGCCGGACCCGCGCCCAGATCAATGATCTACTGCACGCCCAGGGCGTGGCGGGCAGCTACTTCGCGGCCACCCGCCGCTCGCCGCTGATCAACTTCGCCGCCTACGGCGCGCCGCGGCGCACGCCGGACCTCGAGGGGTTCCTGTTCCCCGACACCTACCAGCTGGTGGAGCCGATCAGCATCCCGAAGCTCGTCAATGATCAGCTCACCACCTTCCGCCAGCAGTTCGCCACCGTGAACCTGGGCTACGCGCGCAGCAAGCACCTGACGCCCTACGACGTCCTGATCATCGCCTCGCTGGTCGAGGCCGAGGCAGCGACCGCCCACGACCAGCCGTTGGTCGCGTCGGTGGTCTACAACCGGCTGGCGCTCGGGATGCCGCTTCAGCTCGACTCCACCACCCGCTACGCCACCGGCAACTACACCGAGCCGCTCACCCAGGCGCAGCTGAACTCGCCCTCGCCGTACAACACACGCAACCACAAGGGCCTGCCGCCGACGCCGATCGACAACCCCGGATTGGCCGCCATCCAGGCCGCGGCGCATCCTGCCCACACCAACTTCCTGTACTTCGTGGCCCGGGTGTGCGGCAACGGCTCGAGCGTGTTCGAGTCGAACTACAACCAGTTCCTGGCCGACTCGGCGAAGTACCAGCAGGCGCGCAGCGCTCGCCACGGCAAGTCGCTTACCCGCTGCTCGTAGTGACGCGCCTCGGGGTCGTCGGCTGGCCGGTCGCCCACAGCCGCTCGCCGGCTATGCAAAACGCGGCGCTCGCCGCCGTCGGGCTGAGCGACTGGCGCTATCAGCTACTGCCGATCCCTCCCGAGCTGTTCGCCGAGACGGTGGCGGCCCTTCCGCAAGCCGGTTTTCGCGGCGTCAACGTCACGATCCCGCACAAGGAGGCCGCGCTTGCGCTGTCGACCGACCCGACGCCGCGAGCGCGAGCGATCGGTGCCGCCAACACCCTCGTGTTCGAGCTCGACGGCCGGATCGCTGCCGATAACACCGACGCGCCGGGCCTGATCGCCGCGCTTCCAGTCCCGCCGGCGAGCCGGATCGCGCTCGTGCTCGGGGCCGGGGGAAGCGCCCGGGCAGCCATCTGGGCGCTGCTCGACGCGGGCGCGCGCGAGGTTCGCGTCTGGAATCGCACCCCCGAGCGAGCGCAAGCGCTCGCGGCCCAACTGGGGGCGGTCGCGGTCACGCACGCCGCGCCGGCCGACCTGCTCGTCCACTGCACCGCCAGCGGACTCGATCCCCGCGAGGATGCGTTCAAGCCGTTGCCGCTCGATGCCGATGACCTGCAGAGATACGAATGCGTGGTTGATCTCGTGTACTCAGAGACTGAGACCTCGCTCGTGCAAGCGGCGCGAGCACGTGGCGTCCGGGTTGTCGACGGGCGCGAATTACTCGTGCGCCAGGGAGCCCTCAGCTTCGAGCTGTTCACCGGCCGTGCCGCGCCGATCGAACTAATGCGCCGCGCGGTGGACGTGCGATGAGCATCAGCGAAGCGCCGCAGCCCGACATCTTCACCGGCATCACCGCGCCGACCCGACGCGGCGGCTCGAGCCGCCATCTCACCGACGTCGTGGTCGAGCTCGGGTTTGCCGACCGCGAGACGGTCGATCGCGCACTGGAGGCCGCCCGCTCGTCGAGCGTTCCGCCCGAGCGAATGCTGCTCGACCAGCAGGCCATCACCGCCGAGCAGCTCTCGCGCGCGATCGCCGAGCGCTACGGCCTCGACCATCTCGACCTGGGCATCTTCAAGGTCGACATGGCGGCCGCGAATCTGCTGAGCGCCGCCGCCGCCAAGCGTTATGCCGCGGTGCCGGTCTCCTACATCGACGAGCACACCCTTCTGCTGGCGATGTCCGACCCCGCCAACGTGCTGGCGATCGACGACGTCGCGCTGCTGACGCACCTCGACGTGCGGCCCGCGGTGGCCTCCGCCGAGGACATCACCGCGCTCATCATGCGGATGAACCGCTTCGAGGACGCGGTCGCCGAGGCGGTCGATGAGCACGACGCGGGCCCAGGGTACGAGGAAGTCGTCGACCTCAAGGAGACGGCCGACGACGCGCCGGTCATCAAGCTCGTGCACTCGATCATCGCGCAGGCCACCGAGCGCGGCGCCTCCGACATCCATTACGAGCCCCAGCCTGACTCGAGCGGCCGGGCGGCCCGTGAGATGCGCGTGCGGATGCGCGTCGACGGAGTGCTCACCGAAGCCACCACCGTGCCCAAGAAGATGGTCCCTGGCGTCGTCTCCCGCATCAAGATCATGGCCGACCTCGACATTGCCGAGCGCCGCATCCCCCAGGACGGGCGCGTCGGCATGACGATCGACGGGCGTCACGTCGACGTCCGCGTGGTCACGATCCCGAGCGTTCACGGCGAGGGCGTCGTCATGCGCATTCTCGACAAGGAGAACATTCGGCTCGAGCTCGACAAGCTCGGCTTCCAGGAGCAGGAGCTCGACCGCTTCCGCCGCGCGTTCAGCAACGCCTACGGGTGCGTGCTCACCACCGGCCCCACCGGCTCGGGTAAGTCGACCTCGCTGTACGGCGCGCTTCAGGAGCTCAACACGCCGGAGAAGAACATCATCACGATCGAGGATCCGGTCGAGTACCAGATCGGCGGCATCACCCAGGTCCAGGTCAACAACAAGGCGGGGCTCACGTTCGCCGCCGGCTTGCGCTCGATGATGCGCGCCGATCCGGACATCCTGATGGTGGGCGAGATCCGGGACCCCGAGACGGCCCAGATCGCCATCGAAGGTGCGCTTACGGGTCACATGGTGCTCTCCACGCTCCACACCAACGACGCGCCGTCGGCGATCACGCGACTGGTCGAGATGGGTATCGAGCCCTTCCTGGTCGCGTCGGCGATCGACTGCGTCGTCGCCCAGCGACTGGCCCGCACGCTCTGCGCCCACTGCAAGAAGCGCACGCTGATTCCCGCCGAGGTCCTGCGCGACCACGGGTTCCCGGCCGACTTCCCGATCGAGGCCTACGAGGCCGCCGGCTGTGTGCGTTGCGGCGGAATGGGCTACCGCGGCCGGATCGGCCTCTACGAGGTGATGGTCATGTCGGAGGAGATCCGCGCGCTCACCCTGCAGCGCTCCTCGGCCGACCAGCTCGGCGCCGCCGCGGTGCGGGGCGGGATGCGCCGGCTGCGCGAGGACGGTCTGGACAAGGTCAAGCACGGCCTCACCTCGGTGGCCGAGATCGCCCGGGTCACAGGAACGGGTGGGGCCGGATGACCGTGGACGTGACCCGCCGTGACGGGCACGGGCGGAGGCTGAGCGTCCACCCGCGCTAACAGCCGTAAACCGGATCGGCCGGACTGCCGATACATCCCCGAACTTTTCGAACCCAAGGACGGATACGAATGCAGCTCGATTTCGCCGACGTGTTGCTCGAGGTCATTGACCGCCGGGCCTCGGACTTGCACATCACGGCAGGTGCGCCCCCGACCGTGCGCGTGCGCGGGCGGCTGGTGCCGATGGACGGCTTCCCCGTCCTCACCCCGAACGACACACGCGAGATCGTCTACTCGATCCTGTCCGAGGGGCAGCGCCAGAAGTTCGAGAACAACTGGCAGCTCGACTTCGCGTACCAGATCCCCGGGCGGGCACGGTTCCGAGTCAACGCGTATCTGCAGCGCTCCGCCGTCGGCGCCGCGTTCCGCCTGATCCCGTTCGACGTCGTCCCGTTCGAGAACCTGGGCCTGCCCAAGGTCGTCGCCGACTTCGCCAACAAGCCCCGCGGGCTGGTGCTGGTCACCGGGCCGACCGGCTCGGGCAAGTCGACCACGCTCGCGTCGCTGGTCGACCTGATCAACGCCAGCCGCGAAGAGCACATCATGACGGTCGAGGACCCGATCGAGTTCCTGCACCACCACAAGAAGTGCATCGTCAACCAGCGCGAGCTCGGCTCCGACGCGATGAGCTTCGCCGACGCGCTCAAGGCGGCGCTCCGGCAGGATCCCGACGTGATCCTGGTCGGCGAAATGCGCGACCTGGAGACGATCGGCACCGCGCTGACCGCGGCAGAAACCGGGCACCTGGTGTTCGCGACACTGCACACCCAGGACACGCCGCAGACGATCGACCGCATCATCGACGTGTTCCCATCCGAGCAGCAGGGGCAGGTTCGCGCCCAGCTGTCGGTGGCGCTGCAGGGGATCATGACGCAGATGCTGCTGCCGACCGCCGACGGCGCCGGGCGGTGCGTGGCGGCCGAGATCCTCGTCCCGACTCCCGCGGTGCGCAACCTGATCCGCGAGGCCAAGACCCACCAGATCTACTCGGTGCTCCAGACCGGCGCCTCCCATGGCATGCAGACGATGGACTCGGCGCTGGCCCAGCTCGTACGGGCCGGCAAGGTCAACCGCCAGCTTGCGGAGACGCGCTCCCACGCCGTCGAGGAGTTCCGGCGGCTGGTCGCCGGCGCCGGCGGCGGCGGCAATTACCAGATGGCGGCATAAGCCATGGCCACGTATGTCTTCAAGGCGATGGACCTGGCCGGAATCCAGGCGAAGGGCGAGGTCGAGGCCGAGTCCAAGCAGGCGGTCGCCGACCAGCTCAAGGAACGCGGGCTCGTCGTCGTCGACATCGCGGCCAAGTACCGCTCCAAGGAGCTCAACGTCGAGCTGTTCGCTCGCGTCAACGCCAAGGACCTGGCTGTCGCGTCGCGACAGCTGGCGACGATGGTCACGTCGGGCATGTCGATCATGCGGGCGCTCCAGGTGCTCGAGTCCCAGACCGGGTCCAAGATGCTCCGCGAGACGATCGCCTCCGTGCGCCGCGACGTCGAGGCCGGCCTCCTGCTGTCCGATGCGATGGGCCGCCATCCCAAGGTCTTCGGCCCACTCTACGTCGCGATGGTGCGGGCGGGGGAGACCGGTGGTGTGCTCGAGGAATGCCTGATGCGCGTCGCCGACCAGCTCGAGAAGGATGCTGCGCTGCGCCGCCAGGTACGCGCGGCGATGGTCTACCCGGCGCTGGTCATCACGTTTGCGGTCGGAGTGCTGCTCGCGCTGGTGGCATTCCTGATCCCGGTGTTCGTTGGCGTGTTCAAGCAGTTCCCGGGCAAACTGCCGGCGCTCACCCAGTTCATGGTCAACTTCTCCCATCTGGTCACCCACCAGTGGTACGTGCTGATCGTTGTGCTCATCGCCGGTGTCGGTGGATTCATCGCCGTACGCCGCAACGAGCGCGGCCGTGACATGTGGGACGCCTTCAAGCTTCGCATCCCGATGAAGATCGGCGAGGTCGTGCAGAAGGTCGCGATCGCCCGGTGGTCGCGGACCCTGTCGGCGCTGGCCTCGGCGGGCGTGCCGATCATGCAGGCGATCGAGATCACCGGCAAGACGGCCGGCAACCGGGTGATCGAGAAGTCGATGGGTGACGTAATCACCTCGGTCAAGGGCGGCGGCACGATCTCCGCGCCGCTGCGCGATTGCCCCGCGTTCCCGCCGATGGTCTCGCAGATGGTCGGGGTGGGCGAGGAGACCGGCGCGCTCGACGCGATGCTGGCCAAGATCGCCGACTTCTACGACAACGAGGTGGAGGCCGCCGTCAAGGCGCTGACCTCGATCCTTGAGCCGGTCATGATCATCTTCGTCGGCGGAATCGTCGGCGTGATCGTGATTTCGATGTACCTGCCGCTGTTCAGCGTCTACAACTCCATCAAGTAGGCGCTCCGGCCGCTCGTCCGACCGGCGGCCCGCGCAGCTTCGACTCGTTTGGCGGGCGACGATGCTCGTGTCGGAAGGGCCGCCGCTCGCACGCCGCTGCCTTCGCTACAGCCGCCTTGTGGACCGGATCGGTGCGCTGCTGCACGACAGGTTGAGAGCCGGCGTGCTCGGCGCCGTCGGACTCGGGATCGTGCTGCGGCTGATCTGGCCGAGCGACATGGAGTACAAGGGCGACGAGCACTACGCGTACGTGCACGCGCTGGTGGCGACACCCGCCCTCCTCGGTCAGCGCGCGAGCGTCGGCATCCCGAATCCGGGGATGGGGGAGTGGGTCTACTGGCTGATCGCACACCTCGAGCGACTGCTGTCGGGCGGGGCTCCGAGCCCGGTTGCGCTCGACCGCGGGGTGATGGTGCTCAACGTCCTCACGCTCGTCGCCCTCATGGTCTTCGCCCTCAGGGTCGTCTCGCCACGTGAGCGTCAGCCGTGGCTGTACGCGACCGCGCTTCAGGCCGTCAACCCAATGGCGATCCTGTTCAGCCGCAAGCTCTGGATCGAGTGCCTGCTGGCGCCGTTCGCGCTCGGGATGCTGTTCGCCTGGTGGCGGCGCCGCACCCGAGCGGGAGCGTTCGCGTGGGGAGTGCTCGGGCTGTGGCTCGGGCAGATCCACATGACGGGGCTGTTCCTCGCGCCGGCGCTCGTGGTGTGGACGGCGCTGTTCGACCGCCGGAGTGTCAGGTGGCGCTGGTGGGTGGCCGGCTCGGCGCTCGGCGCCGTGACGCTCATCCCCTGGCTCCTGCACCTGCTCTCATCGCACTCGGCCGGTGCGCACAACTTCTCCGGCATCCTCGGCTCGGATGGCAACTTCTGGTACTTCTGGCTCACCACGCCGATCGGACGGCCGATCCTCACCTCGTTCGGCAGTCAGGCCGGGAACCTGCTTGCGTGGCCGCAAATTGCCGGCGTGTCGGTGCACCTGGTCGGACTCGCCGAGGACGTCAGCATCGTCGCGGCTGTGATCACCTTCGCCAAGGCATTCGGCGCGTTACTCGAAGGGCGCCTGCGCCCGGAGCTCGGAACCGACCGGGTCCGCCGGAGTGACACGACTCTGGTTGTGTCGGCCGCCACGATCGGCTTCGGCATCCTGCTGACCGCCAGTGGCGTGGTGATCTGGCGCCACTACGTGACGGTGGCGTTCGTCCTGCCCTTCCTGTTCCTGGCCCTCGCGGGAGTACGGGCGGGACGCTTGGGAAGGCGGCTTCTCACCCTCATCGTGATCGCCCAGGCAACGATGTCCGTGGGGTACATCAGCTACATCCATTCCAACCGCGGGGCTCCAGGCGGCGACTACGGCTATGCCTTCGATTCGCCCGGCAACCCCTACCACTGAGCCGGCGCCTGGCCGATGCCGTCCTCGCCATCCGGCTATGGTGCGGAGCGGATGAGTGCGACCTCGGAGCACCCGCGCGCGACCTGCACGCCGTGCCGCGGCACGGGCAAGCTGGTTTCTGGGCTCGGTGGCAATCCGCACGAGGTCACCTGCCCATGGTGCGGCGGCAGCGGTGAGTTCCAGCCCGGGCGTGACGCGCAGCAGGCGGGGCCCGCGGACACCGCCAGAGGCGAATAGCACAAACGTCCAAACTCGTCAGGCTCTTTCCGAGGGGTGTCGATACACCCCTTGCCAGAGTCACTCACAGGTGCCAAGGGCAAACCGTCCGCGAGGGCGGGACGCAAAGCCACGGGCCTCCGAACGGATATCGAGAGGAAGCCGAGCTACCACCAAAAGGCGTAGTCATGGACGACCGATTGGGGCCCTGGATCTGGCGAACAGACCCAATCAAACCCAGGAGGGCTCCATGCTTCACAAGCTGCGCCGTCGCGCCGAGGATGAGAAGGGCTTCACCCTGATCGAGCTCCTCGTCGTGATCCTGATCATCGGCATTCTTGCCGCGATCGCCATTCCGACGTTCCTCAACCAGAAGAGCAAGGCCGATGACGCGTCGGCCGAGTCGCTGGCGCGGAACGCCGCCACCGCGATGGAGACGTACGCGACCGACAACAACGGCAGCTACTCGGGCGCCAACGCGTCGATCCTGAACTCCATCACGCCGGCGCTGAACACCAGCACCACCAACGGCCAGGCCTACCTGCTGTCCGGCGGCGGTACTGCCAGCGCGTACTCGATCACTGCCGAGTCCCCGACCGACACCGAGCTGTTCACGCTCACCAACAACAACGGCACCGAGTCCTTCAACTGCTCGCCGAGCGGTGGGGGCGCCTGCTCCAGCAGCGGTAGCTGGTAGTCAATCGATTCCAGATCAACACCAAGTAGTGACCGAGGCGGCCTCCGGGCCGCCTCGGCGCATTTAAGGTCGTGTATGGATCGCGGCGCGATCCGCGCAGGTCCGGTATCAAGGCGGTGGGGGTGCGGGTCGATTACCTGGGAGATGAAGCGATTGATCGTGGCGCTCCTCTCCCTGGCCGTCCTGGTCTGCGCGGTCGCACCGGCTGCGGCGAGCGCCGCAACCGCCGGTCCCCCGCCCGACGTCGCCCCCCCGTTGTTCCTGGTCACCGCTCCGAACAAGGTCCCCCCGGGCTTCAAGATCACCCCGGAGCAGGCAGTCGCGGCGGCGAAGCGCTCGCCCAAGATGCAGGCGATCCACCGCGCCCATCACCCGCTCCAGTTCGCGGTGTACGAATGGGTGCGAAGTCACTATGAGATCTTCTTCTACTACCGCGGCAAGCAGGTCGCGGACCAGATCGTTCTGCTCAACGGCAAGCTCGGTCCGACGTACACCGGGCCGTTGATGATCGCGTCCTATGCCCGCGGCCATTACGGGCAGATCTTCGACTCGCCGTGGGTGCTGGCGCCATTCACCGCCATGTTCCTGCTCCCGCTCCTGTTGCTGCGGGGACGCAGATGGCTGGACCGGCTCGACCTCGCGATGCTCCTGTCCTTCGGTGTGTCGTACGCCCTGTTCGACACCCTTCATTTCTATCCGGGCGTGTGGGCCTTCTATCCGCCACTCATCTACCTGATGGTGAGAATGCTGGTCCGCGGCGCGAGGAGCCGGCCGCTTGCCGGTCCGTGGGACTGCCGCCTGCCGACCGTCGTGCTTGCGCTCGGCCTGCTGGCCCTGGTCGTGGCCCGAATCGTGATCGCGCTTCATCCCGCCGGGGTGATCGACGTTGGCACCGCCTCGGTGCTCGGCGCCTACAAGATCTTGCACGGGCAGAGCATCTACTTCCCCTCGATCGGCCATCCCGACACGTACGGGCCGATCAACTACCTCGCATACGTCCCATTCGAATGGCTGTGGCCAGGGAACTGGGGTTACCTGCCCGCGGCGCGAGCGGCGGCGATCACCTTCGACCTGCTGACGCTGGCCTGCCTGATCGCGCTCGGCACTCGGCTGCGCCGCGGTCGTGACGGCTGGCGGTTGGGGCTGCTCCTCGCGTGGCTGTTCGCGGCGTGTCCGTGGAGCCTGCTCGACCTGGAGAAGAGCACTAACGACGGACTGGTCGCCCTGATCGTCGTGCTGGTCATGCTGACCCTCTCGGCACCGGTCAGGCGCGGCGTGCTGGTCGGGCTGGGCGCGGCGTCGAAGTTCTTCCCGGCCATCCTGCTCCCGCTCGTCGCGGTGGGGCGTGGCAACGCCGATCAGTCCACCGTGCGCAAGGTGCTGGCCGGCTTTGTCATCACGGTCGGAGCGTCGATCGCGTTCTTCCTGCCCCCTGGCGGCGTCCAGGAGATGTGGAGCCACACCATCGGCTTCCAGCTCACGCGAACCGACGTGTTCTCGATTTGGGCACTGCACCCGACCCTGGCGCCGCTCAAGGATGCGGTCGAGGCGTTCGCGGTGGTGCTCGCGGTGGCGGTCGCCTTCCGGCCGCGCGGCGCGCGCACGCCGGCGCAGGTCGCGGCACTGGGCGCGGCATTGATCATCGCCGTCCAGCTGCCGGCGCTTCACTGGTTCTACCTGTACATCGTGTGGTTCCTCCCGCTCGTCCTGGTCGCGGTGCTCGGCGTCGAGTCCCGGACTGAGGTAACCCGCGTACACGACGCCGATGGTGTCGCGCAGCTCGAGGCGGGAGAACCGGCGGGCGTGCTCGCCGGGGCCGCGTGAGGCGACTCCCGTGCCCGTCGCCTTCGCAGCTGCCTTCGCCGGCGTGTTCGGCGCCACGGTCGGATCCTTCCTGAACGTCGTCGCCTACCGCTTGCCGCGGCGCGAGTCACTGGTGCGGCCCGGCTCGCGCTGCCCGGGGTGCACAACCGCGATCAAGCCCTACGACAACCTGCCAGTGGTGGGTTGGCTTCTCTTACGCGGCCGGTGCCGCACGTGCGCGATGTCGATCTCCCCGCGCTATCCGCTGGTCGAGGGGATCACCGCCGCGCTGGCTGTCGCCGTCGTCCTCACCAAGCACTCGGCGGCGGAGATCGTGCTCGGGCTCGTGCTCGTCGGTGTGCTCGTTCCGGTCGCGCTGATCGATCTCGAGCACCGCATCATCCCGAACAAGATCACTCTGCCGGCCGCGGTGGCCGCCGTGGCGATCGGCTGCGTCCTGGATTTGCGCGGTGTGCCCGAGCAGGTGATCGCGGGCGCCGGCGCCGGTGGGTTCCTGCTCTTCTTCGTGCTCGCCTACCCGCGCGGCATGGGGATGGGAGACGTCAAGCTGGCCGCCGTGCTCGGCCTGTTTCTCGGGCGCTCGGTGGCGGTGGCCCTGCTCGCCGGCGTGCTCCTGGGCACCCTGGTGGGGGCGCTCGTGATGGCCCGTGTCGGTGTCGAGAAGGGCCGCAAGACCGCGGTGCCGTTCGGGCCGTTCCTGGCCCTCGGGGGCCTCGTCGGCCTGTTCGCCGGGCCCGAGATCATCCACTGGTACCTGCACGCCGGCCTCTGATGGGCAAGCTCGCGCCGCGCGCGGGACGCGTCCGGGCCGCCCCGCCGCTGGTCGCAGGCGTGGTCGTGGCGCTGCTGGCCGGGGTGCTGCTGACCGTCACCCATCGCCAGCCCCGTCCGGTGGTGGCGCCGCCGATCGCGATCCGCGCCGCGCTCCATGACCCGACGACCGCGGGCGTGCTCGCGCACGCGCACTGGAACCGGATCAAGGTCGATGCGCTCGACGATCAACTCGACCAGGTCACCTTCCTCGCCGGCGGGCGGCTCGTTGACACCGTTGCCGTCGATCGTTCGCTGCACGTGCAGCCGGGCCGCGACGCCAGCCAGTCGGTGCCCTACGGCGACTGGATCGCCTACCAGCCCGCCGTGCTGGCGCTGTTGTGCGCGCTGTTCGTGCTCATGTCCGGCGTCACGCCCTGGCGCCGGCTGCGCAACCTCGACGTCGTGGCGTGCCTCTCGTTCGTCGCGCCGGTGGTGCTGATGCAGCGGGAGTACGTCGGGGCCAGCATGCTGAGCGCCCTGCCCGGCATGGCTTACCTGCTGGTGCGCTGTACCGCTCACGGACTGGGCGGCGGCGGCCGCGCCCCCGCAAGGCCGCTCCTCGACGTGCTGACGCCCGGGCTCGACCCGGTGCGGCGTGTGCGCTGGCTGCGAGTCGTGTTGACCGTCCTCGCCGCGGTGTACGTGATGGTCGGCGTGAGCTCCCCCGCCCCGATCGACGTGATCTACGCGGTGATGGAGGGTGCGACCCGGATCGTGCACGGCGTGCTGCCGTACGGGCACTTGCCCCCGGGGATCGTCCACGGCGACACCTACCCGATCCTGAGCTACGCGCTGTACGTGCCGCTCGCCCTGCTGGAGCCCGTGAACTCGCTCTGGGACTCGGTCGACGCGGGGCTGGCCGCGGCAGTCCTGGCGGCGCTGATCGGCGCCTGGGCGGTGTTCCGGATGCTCGTCAGGACCGTCACGCCATTCGCGCGCGCGTCGCATCAGGTGCAGCCCGGTTCTGGCCATGGCGTGGAAGCCCGTTCTGTCCAGGCCGAGGAGGCCGGGCTGCGCGCTGCGCTGGCCTGGCTCGCGTTTCCGCCCCTCCTGGCCACGGCGTCGACCGGGACCACCGACGTCGCGCTCGCCGCGATGGTGGCCGGCGCGGTGCTCCTGTGGCGCCGTCCCGCCGCCTGCGCCGCGATGCTCGCGGTGGCGGGATGGTTCAAGCTCGCCCCGTTCGCGCTGCTGCCGGTTCGGCTGGCGCCGCTGCGAGGGAGGCGCCTGCTCGCGCCGCTCGCGGCGGTGGCACTCGTGTCGGTGCCGCTGATCGCCCTGCTGGTGACGCTGGGCGGGATCCGCGCCCCGGTCGAGATGGTCGACGCGATGTCGTTTCAGTTCTCGCGCGGATCGTTGCAGTCGGCCTGGACGACGCTCGGGATCGAGTGGCTACAGCCGCTCGTCCAGGCGTGCGTACTCGGCCTGATCGCCGCCGCGGTTATCGCGCTGCGGCGCGATCCCGGGCTGGCCGATCAGCCGGCACGGATGGCGTCGTTGATGGCGGCGATCCTGATCGGCCTTCAGTTGAGCGCGGACTACTGGGCGTTTCTTTACGCGGTTTGGGCCGCTCCGCTGCTCGTCATCTCTCTGCTCTCTGAATCGGGCGATTTCGCTCTGTTTGCAGGCGTATCGCGGTCTGGACACGGCCGCACCATGCTCGCAGGTGTCCAGCCTGAGATTGGTTGCCTCAACTCCTCAGGGGTACCGGTCGATCACTTGGCCTGAGCCCAATGGGATACGCCAAGTCAAAATCCGTCGTCGGTCTCGACATCGAGCCCGGATACGTCGCAGCGGTCGAGACGCGTCCCGGCAACGTCACCGTCGAGCGCGCCGCAAGTGCCCCGCTTCCCACCGGCATCGTCCGCGACGGCGAGGTGGTCGACGTCGAGACGCTCGCCGCCTCGCTGCGCGACCTGTTCGCCGCTCACAAGCTTTCCAAGCGGGTCCGTGTCGGGGTCGCCAACCAGCGCATCGTGATGCGCACGCTTGACCTGCCGCCGCTGAAGGGCGCCAAGGAGATCAGCTCGGCGATCCGCTTCCAGGCGCCCGACCACATCCCGATGCCGCTCGAGCAGGCGGTGCTCGAGCACCACTCGCTCGGGATCGTCGAGACGCCGGAAGGCCCCCGGACCCGCGTCGTCGTCGTTGCCGCTCGCCGGGACATGATCGAGCGTCTGCTCGACGCGACCCGCAAGGCCGGGCTGCGTCCGGTCGGCGTCGACCTCTCCGCTTTCGCGATGATCCGCGCCCTCTACCGCCCCGAGCTCACCGGAGCGACGCTCTACACCAGCGTCGGCGGCCTCACCAACCTCGCCGTCGCGATTGGTCCGACGTGCGCGTTCACCCGCGTCGCCGGCCAGGGCATCGAGTCGATCGCGGGCGAGCTCGCCGAGCGCCGCGCGCTCACGCTCGAGCACGCTCACGGCTGGCTGCGCCACGTGGGTCTGCTCACGCCGGTGGACGAGATCGAAGGCGAGCAGGACATCGTGTCCGAGGCACGCGAGGTGCTGAACGACGGCGTCCGGCGGATCGCCGACGAGGTTCGCAACTCACTTGACTTCCTCAGCATGCAGGACGCCTCGGCGGTCGTCGAGCGCGTCGTCCTCACCGGTCCCGCCGTGGCGATTCCCGGTTTCCCGGAGCGGCTCGGCGAAGAGGTCGGGCTCCCGCTCGAAGTCGGCGTGGTCCAGGAGGGCCAGGCCGGCGGGTTCGGCGGCATCGACGCCGGCCGCCTGGCCGTGGCCGCCGGACTCACCGTCGAGGAGATCCCGGCATGAGAGCCATCAACCTGATCCCGGCCGACTCGCGCGGGCGCAGCCGCGGCCCGTCGACGGGCATGCAGCTGCCGTCGTACGTGCTTCTCGGTTTCCTGGCCGCCGCGGTCGTGCTGGTGACCGTCTACGTCCTGGCCGGCAACTCGATCAGCTCCCGCAAGGCCGAGCTCGCGAGCCTGCAGACGCAGGTCGCGCAGGAGCAGGCCGTCGCGGCTCGCCTCGGCGAGTTCACCAAGTTCTCCCAGGTGGCGCAGACCCGCATCGGCACCGTTCAGTCGATCGCCGCCGCTCGGTTCGACTGGCACACCGCGCTCTCGGATCTTTCGAAGGTTGTCCCGGCCAACACGACGCTCTCCTCGCTCGTCGGGACGGTCGCCCCCGGGGCCAGCGCCGGTGGCGCCGGCGGTGGTGGCGCCTCGCTCCGGGGCGACATCACGGCCCCCGCCTTCCAGCTCAGCGGATGCACCGCCTCCCAGGACGACGTTGCCCGTTTGATCTCCCAGCTGCGACTGGTCAACGGAGTCACGCGTGTCGCGTTCAGCGACTCGACGGAATCCAACAGCGGTGCGGGCGCGGTGGCGGGTTCCAGCGGCGGCTCCAGCCAGGGCTGCGGCGCGAACGGGCCCAGCTTTGACCTCGTCGTGTTCTTCCAGCCTGTCGCCAACGCCGGCCCGCAGGGCGTGACCTCGGTCACCGGCGTCTCGTCGAGCACCAGCTCCACCGGAGGCACCCAGTGACCGCCCGCGATCGCACGGTGATCATGGTCGTGCTGGCCCTCGGCGCGATCGTGGCCGGCTGGCTGCTCGTGGTCTCGCCCAAGCGCAGCCAGGCGTCCGCACTGAGCGGCCAGATCGCCGGCGTGCAGTCCCAGCTCGACTCCGCGCGCAGCCAGGTGGCCGCGGGTGAGGCGGCACGCACCGCGTTCGCGGGGCAGTACGCCCAGCTGGCCCGACTCGGCGAGGCAGTCCCGCCGAGCGACGATGTCCCCTCGCTCATCTACCAGGTTCAGAGTGCGGCGCAGGCGGCCCACGTGAGCCTGCGCGCCCTCCAGCTCACCCCCGGCTCGAGCAGCTCGAGCCCCACCACGAGCTCCAGCTCGAGTTCGTCCACGGCGTCGTCCTCGACGCTTCCGCCGGGCGCCGCCGTCGGTGCCGCGGGTCTTCCGACCGATCAGTTCACCTTCACGCTCGCCGGCAACTTCTTCAACCTCGCCAACTTCTTCAACCGCATTCAGAACTTCGTGGTCAGCAGTAATAGCCACCTGCTGATCAGCGGACGCCTCATGACCATCAACGCCATCAGCCTCGCGCCCGGCTCAAACGGGTTCCCCCAGATCACCGCCAACGTGTCGGCGACGACCTACATCGTCCCGCCCACGCAGGGCCCGACGGACGGCGCGACCCCGGCCGGACCGGGCACGACGTCTTCCCAGCCCCAGACCTCCACGTCCGGATCGTCGAGCTCGACGCCGGCCGCGACCATCGCCCCGGTGCTCCGATGAGCTTCTTCCCGAACTTGATCAAGGAGCTGCGCGACCGCAAGCTGTGGCCGATCGCCATCGGGCTGATCGTGGCCCTGGTCGCGGTGCCCGTGCTGCTGTCCAAGAAGGCGTCGACCGACCTGGTGACGCCGCAGCCGACGGGTGGCCTCCCGTACTCCACCGGCACGACGCTGCCGGCGATCTCGGTCCAGACCACCGCTTCGAACTCCAAGCTCCCCGGTCGCGGCCGCAACCCGTTCACTCCGCAGGTTGTCGCCACCACGACGACCGCCACCACGCCGACGACGACGGCCGCCACGACCCCCACGCCTTCTACCTCCACGACCTCCTCGGGCGGCTCGACCGGCAGCGGCTCCAGCACCGGATCGACCCCGGCGCCCAGCTCCTCCACGCCCGCACCGGCGCCGGCCAAGCCGGCTCCGGCCAAGCCCGGGCCTCCCAGCCTGACCCCGACCCAGTCCTACGAGGTGTCACTGGCGATCACCGACGCGAGTGGGAATCTGAACACCATCGACCCGCTAGAGCGGCTCAGCATCCTGCCGAGCCCGCAGCAGCCACTGCTCGTCGAGTACGGCGTGCTCCAGGGCGGCGGCCAGGTCCTGTTCGCAGTCCAGCCCGGCGCCGCCGTGAGCGGTCCCGGCACCTGCACCCCCGGCCCGATCGACTGTGAGGTCCTGTCGCTCGCGCCCGGCCAGATCGAGGCGGTCTCCAAGCAGACGCCGACCGGCGCGACCCCGGTGGCCCGGTTCTCGATCAATTCGATCACCGCAGCCCAGCATGGGTCGGTGGCGGCTGCCAACCAGGCGCGCAATCACGCCGACGAGGTCGGACGCAAGCTGCTCCTTCAGTCCTCTTACACGGCTATCTCCCTCTTCCAGTACGTCCCGAGCGTCGGCGCTGTCGTCGACCTGCGCAACCTGACAGTCGGAGGTAACTGACATGCGCCGCTACTCGCTCACCGC
>DATJRS010000072.1:0-47872 GCA_035504535.1 Solirubrobacteraceae bacterium
TTGACGCTGGCCACGGTTCCGGCCAGTTTGAGTTCGAACAATCTGGTCGCGTTGGCTGAGGCGTTGCGGGCGACGTGCCGACGGTACGCTGCCGTGCAGCCACGGCGGCTGGCCGAACTACTCACCCACGACACCCCCGCCTCTGGGCACCACGCGCGGATTGGAGCGCCCCTCCTGCCCGTGAAGTCCGCGGCGGCAACTAGCGGGCGGTCACGCGCGCCTGCCGTGTAGCCTTAGGCCGGTTAGGGACATAATCATTAGGGGTAATTGAACCGTGCGATGCCGCACGCAGTTCAGGCGAGACCCCTTCCCGGGAACGCCCGGGCGGCGATGAGCGTGCTCATCTACCTCGGCTTCTCGCTGCAACTGCTGCAGGTGGGGATCATTCCCCTGCTGCCGCTCATCGGCAAGGACCTGCACATCACGCCGGGCGCCACCTCCTGGCTGGTCACCGCCAGCCTGCTCTCGGGCGCGATCTGCCTGGCGGTCCTCACTCGGCTGGCCGACGTCATCGGCAAGCGTCGTGTCGTCGTCCTCTGCCTGGTGCTGGTGCTCGCGGGCTCGATCCTCGGCTGGGTCGCGCACAGCCTCACGACGCTGATCATCTCCCGCGTGCTCATGGGTGCCGTGCTGCCGATGCTCGCCCTTCCCGAGGCGATTGCCGCCGACACGATGGAGCCCCGCCGCGCCCAGGTCACGATCGGTGCGATCCACGCCGGCACGGGCTTCGGCATCGCCGGTGGGCTGCTCCTCGGCTCGTTGGCCGGAGCCGGGGACGCCTCGTGGCGAACGTTCTTCATTGTGGGCGTCATCGCCTCGCTGATCGGGATCGTGTGCACGATCGGGTTCGTGCGCGACTCGCCGCAGCGAGCTCGCGGCAGGGTTGATTTCGTCGGCGCGGGTCTCCTCTCCGCGGGGCTCATCGGCCTGCTGCTTGCCTTCAGCGAGGGGCCGACGTGGGGCTGGGCCTCGGCGGCGACCCTGCTCGTCGGTCTCGCCGGTTTGGGGCTGTCGGGCGCCTGGTGGTGGTCGCAGAGGCGGATCGCCGATCCGCTGATCAGCGTCCAGCGATTGCTCGCGCCCGAGGTCCGCATCCCGTATGCGATCACGTTCCTGGTGGCCTTCGGCGTCTACGGCGCACTCACCGCGCTCAGCCGTGTCGCCCAGATGCCGGCGGAGACCGGCTTCGGCTACGGCTGGTCGACGCTCCAGGTCGCGTGGTTCGCGATCCCTCAGGCGTTAGGCTCGATGGCCTGTCTGATCGTTATCCGCCGGCTGGTCCCGCGCGGCCATCCCACGGCGGCACTCGCGTGGGGTGCGGGCTCGATCGTCGTCGCCTTCCTCGTCTTCGCCGTACTCATCCGCAGCCCCGGCTTCACCATTTTCGGGCTGCTGCTCGATGCCACAGGGCTCGGGGTGGCGCTCGCGGTCTCGCAGATCGTCATCCTGCGCGCGGTCACACCCGTCGAGTCGGGGATCGCTCTCGGACTGTCGATCGTGCTCTACGCAATCGGGAACACCGCGGGCAGCGCGGTCGTCGGCGTGCTCTTCAAGAGCCTGACGATCGGCCACACTCCGCTGCCCTCGCTGGCCGCTTTCCGGTGGGGATTCGCCATCAGCGGCCTCGCGGCCCTGCTCGCCCTAGGCCTGTGTGCACCGTTGGCGCGCCGCTCCCGGGAGGTCCGCGCGGCACACGCCGTCACCGCGTAGGCGCGTCTATCTGAGGGCCAGTTCGACCAACTCCTCGGCGATCGCAAGCGCGGACGTGGCCGCCGGCGAGGGAGCGTTGCGCACCCACACCGCGCCACCGGTGCGGTTCACCCGGAAGTCGTCTACGAGCGAGCCGTCGCGGTCGAGCGCCTGGGCGCGGATGCCGGCATCCGCGCGGATTGCGTCGTCCACGTCGAGCGCCGGCACATAGCGCTGTGCCTCGCGCACGAAGCGGCGCTTGCTGGCCGAGCGCGCGAGCTCGGCGACGCCGGCCCGCCAGTGGCGGCGCATCATGCGGAACGTGCCCGGCCAGACCGCCATGTCGCGGAGATCATGCAGGTCGACGTGGCCACGCCGGTAGCCCTCGCGCGCGGGCGACAGGATGGCGTTGGGCCCTAGCCACACCGAGCCGTCGATCTTGCGGGTGAGGTGGACCCCGAGGAACGGGAGGGCCGGATTGGGGACCGGATAGATCAGCCCGCGGACGAGGTGCGAACGCTCCGGGCGAAGCTTCCAATACTCGCCGCGAAACGGAACGATCCGCGGCTCGGCCGGCTCCCCGGATGCCCGCGCAAGCCGATCCGAGTGAAGCCCTGCGCATACGACGACGCGGTCGGCGATTAGGACGCTCCCGTCAAGCAGCTCGACTCGCGAGACGCCGCCAGCACGACGAACACTGACAACGCCCGCCGCCGTTCGGAGCTTGCCTCCCGCAGCGACCAGGTCAGTGGCCAAGACACGGGCGACGGCGGCGAAATCGACGATTGCGGTCTCGGGGGAATGCAAGGCAGCAAGCCCACGGGCGTTGGGCTCGATCTCGCCGATCCGGTCTGCTTCGACCCAGCGCAGCCCGGGCACCTGGTTGGCGGCGGCTCGTTCAGCGAGCCGGCGGAGCGGTTCGAGCTCGCGTTCCGCCGTGGCGATCACCAATTTCCCGCACGCCTCATAGGGGATCGCGCGGGCCGCGCAGAGGTTGCGCAGCAACGCCAGCCCGCGCCGGCAAAGCCTCGCCTTGAGCGAGCCCGGCGCGTAGTAGAGGCCGGCGTGAACCACGCCGCTGTTGTGAGCGGTCTGATGGCTGGCGATCACCGGATCCTTCTCGAGAACGACGACTTCGGCTCCCGGCACCGATTCGATCAAACGGCGTGCCGTGGCCAGGCCGACGATCCCGGCGCCGACGACGACCGCGCGCATCAACCGTGGGGTGCCGGGCGGAACGGAACGGCTGGCCCGGCTCCCGGACCATCGACCGGTGCCAGCGGCACGCGCAGCGCCGCCAGCACGCGCGGCACCATCGCGTAGAAGCCGATCGTCATGGCAAGCTCGATCCGCTCGGGAATGACGAACGCCTCGGCCAGCTCGAGCAGAACGTCCTCCTGCGGCTCTCCGTCCACGATCACCTGCTCAGCGAATGCAAGCGCGATCCGCTCCCGCCCCGAGAACTGGTCCGCCGCCCGGCGCCATTCGTGCAGCTCATCGATCCGGTCGCGACGCACACCGGCCTCGAGGGCCATCGGCACGTGATCCTGCCAGATGTACCGGGCGCCGGTGAGCTGTGCAGCGCGCAAGATCAACAGCTCTCGCAAGTCTCGCGGCGTGACGCACTCGCGCCGAAGCTTCCAGGCGAAAGCCGTCCACGCCTCGAGCATGGCCGGCTGGTTCGCCAGGACGCGGTACAGGTTGCTTGGTGGGATGCCGCCGGCGGCGAGGCGCCTGAGCGCCTCGTCGTCCTCGCTGACCAGCGGAATCGCGGCTGGGGAAGGGCCGCTCGTCATCCCCCGGGAGCCGTCGCCTTGACAGCCACAGTCTTCACGCGCGTGTAAAAGCGTAGGCCTTCCAGCCCCTGCTCCTTGAACCCCGAGCCGGACAGCTTCCACCCGCCGAACGGCATGTGCACATCCCAGCCGCTGGTCGGCAGGTTCACGGCCACCTGGCCCGCCTCGACGCTGTCGATGAAGCGCGTCGACGCATCGACGCTATCGGTGAACAGCGCGGCCGCGAGCCCGTACGGGCTGTCGTTGGCGGCGTCGATCGCTTCCGCGAGCGAGCTCACGGTGCTCACCGCGAGCACCGGTCCGAATACCTCTTGGTTCCAGATGTCCATATCGCGCGTGACCGCGGCGAGGATCACCGGCGAGACGAACCAGCCTTGATCCAGTGGGGTTTGTTGCAGCCGCCCCTCGCCGAACACGCGCTCGGCGCCCTGCTCGAGGGCGCGTTCGACGTCGCCCAGAACCGAGCGAAGCTGCCGCTCGGAGACCAGCGGCCCCATCGTCGTGGCCTCATCGTCTCCCGGGCCGACGACGATGCCACCTGCCTTAGCGACCAAGCGGTCGAGCAGCGGGCGGACAACCTCGTCGGCGACGATCACGCGACTGGTCGCCGTGCACCGCTGTCCGGCCTGCCCGAACGCGGCCGCGGCGATCGTTGCGGCCGCAAGATCCAGATCGGCGTCAGCGAGCACGACCGATGGGTTCTTGCCGCCCATCTCGGTCTGGAGGCGAACGTTGCGCCCCGCCAGGCGCCGCTGGAGGTCGAGCCCGACCTCGGTCGATCCGGTGAAGGTCACCGCGTCGACCCGCTTGTCCTCGCACAGTGGGCTGATGACATCGGCGGCGCGACCGGTGACGGTGTTCAGGACCCCCGGCGGGAGACCGGCCTCATGCAGCGCGCGCGCCAGGAGGAGGGAGCTGACCGGCGTCTCGGTGGCGGGCTTTATCAACACGGCGTTGCCGGCGAACAGCGCCGGCGCGAGTTTGCGGGCCGGGGTCAGCAGCGGGTCGTTCCACGGCGTGATCGCCACCACCATTCCGACCGGTTCGACGCGGACGTGGGCCTCAACCCCCGGCCGGCCATCGGCCAGCCGATCGCCCTCCGGGAGTCGCGAAAGGGAGCCGTAGTAGTCGAAGAAGTCGGCGCTGCGCGCGGTCTCGGCCCGCGCCTCGGGCAGCGTCTTGCCCATCTCCGCGCTGACCAGGGAAGCGACCTCCTCGGCGTGCTCACGCAGCCAGCTTGCTGCGCCGGCCAGCACCGCGCCACGAGCCCCCGGGGAGACGCGGCGCCACACTTCAAAGCCAGTCGCCGCCGCTTCGATCGCCCGGTCGATTTCCACCGCGGTGGTCGCCGCCACGCGCGCGACGATCTCACTCGCTCGTGCCGGGTTGGCCACGTCGAGCCATCCTCCCTGCGGCGGCGCGAACGCGCCGCCGATCAGGTTGGGGAAGGTAGGGGCCGAGACGGCGGTCACAGCAGCGGCTGCGCGTGTACGACCTCTCGGCGCTCCAGCCGCGGCCAGGCTTCACCCTTGATGTAGCGCTCGAAGTGCTCGGTCGCGGCATGGGCTGCGAACCCGGACTCGTCGGCATATTGCTCGTAAAGGAAGAACACGTTCGGGTCCTCCACCGAGCGGTGGGCCTGATAGCCGACGCAGCCGGGCTCCTGCCGGGTGAGCGGAGTCATCGCTTCGAGCGCGGCCTGCACGCCTCCCGCCTCGCCGTCCTTTGCCACGTAGGTCGCCGCGATTACGTAGGTCAAGGTCACTCTCCTTCGACGAATTGCACACTGACCGATCCGAGCGGGGCCTCTATGACCCCGTCGAACGTTTGCCCCGCCTCGACTGGAAACGGCGGGATAAACGAACCGGACAGCACGATGTCGCCCGGGTCGAGCGATTCCCCGAGCTCGTCCAGCATCGAGGCCAGCCATGCCACCGAGCGCCGCGGGTCTCCGAGCACGGTCGTCGCGACTCCGCTGGCGACCACCGATCCGTCGCACACCAGCGTGCCGGCGAGGGTTTGCGGGTCGGGAACCTGGTCGGCCCCGGTCCAGCTCCCGAGCACGAACCGACATGCCCGTCCCAGGTCGGCGGCGGCGTTGCGCACGTCGCTCCCCTCGGCCACGATCCTGGAGTCGACGATCTCGAACGCGGCGGCGAGCGCGTCGGGCGCGGGCGGAACGGGTCCGATGCGGAAGGCCAGCTCGATCTCAATCCTGGGGTCGATCATGCGTACCACCTGGCAGCTTCCGCCCGACCGAACGCGCATGTCGTCGAACAGGGGCCCGAGCATCGGCCCATCGGTGCCGAGGAACCGCTGCGAGGCCGTGGAGGTCGCGCCCACCTTCCACCCGACGCGTGTCGATCCCCGGGCCCTCCGTCGCCGGGCCAGCTCGCGCTGGATCCGGTAGGCATCCCGGAGCGAACACGCTTCGTGCAGCGGCGGGGTCGGTAGGCCAGTCAGCTCGGCCCGCTCGAGTCGTGTCGCGAGGACTTCGAGATCGGCGTCGGTGACAGCCTCGGGGATCACTGGAGGCGAGTATCCACCGGCCAGCCGGCGGCGACCATCGGAATCGTCGATGGCGGCATCGAACATTGCTGAGGCGGGCTATGCCACGGCCGGCTGCGACGCCGCCGATAGGCTGGCCAGATCCTCCTCGCCGAGGCCGAGGTCGACCGCGGGCAGAAGCTCGGCGAGTTGCTGCGGGGTGCGCGCGCTCGCGATCGGAGCGACCACGGTCGGCTGCGCGAGGAGCCACGCCAGCGCCACCGACGCCACGGGCACGTCGTGGGTTGCGGAGACCCGATCGAGCGCGGTCAGCACCGCCTGACCACGCTCGTCCAGGAATCGGCCGGCCCGGGCGGCGCGCGCACTCTGCACTCCGGCTCCGCCCGGTCGATATTTGCCGGTCAGGAAGCCCATGGCCAGCCCCCAGTAGGGCACGCACGCCAGCTCCTCACGGTCACACAGCTCAGCGAGCTCGCCCTCGTACTCGTCGCGGACGACCAGGTTGTAGTGCGGCTCCAGGGCGACGTAGCGGACGAGGTCCTCGCGCTCGGACACCGCGATCGCCTCGGCCAGGCGCGGCGCGGTGTAGTTCGAGGCTGCCACGTAGCGGACCTTCCCCTCCTGCACCAGCTGGTCGAACGCGCCCATGGTCTCCTCGATCGGCGTGTCGGGGTCGTCGGCGTGGGCGTAGTAGAGGTCGACATAGTCGGTCCGCAGCCGGGCCAGCGAATCCTCGAGCGCGGCACGGATGTTGTCGGCTGCCAGCCCCTTGCGGTTCGGAGCGCGGCCAACCTTGGTGGCGAGTACGATCGACGAGCGCGCGTCGCGCCGCGCCAGCCAGCTGCCCAGGATCCGCTCTGATTCCCCGCCGGTGTGGCCCGGGACAAAGGCCGAGTATGAATCGGCAGTGTCGATGAAGTTGCCGCCCGCTTCCCAGTATGCGTCGAGCACCGCGAATGACTGCTCCTCGTCAGCGGTCCAGCCGAACACGTTGCCGCCCAAGCACAGGGGGTAGACATCGAGGTCGGTGTTCGGGATGAGGCTCATCTCGCTGGCTCTCCCTCGTTTGCGAACCTCAGCTTGGCCATCTCCCCGAACAGCTCGAGCCGGTCGGGAGCCCGTGTGTCGCCGGCCAGGTTTCGGTAGACCGTCCGGACGTTGACCGCGATCCGCTCTCCGTCGATCCAGTCGGCGTACTGACTCAGGTCGATGCGCCGGGCGGCCTCCGCCGCCGGCACGCCCGCGTGGTGGAACAGGCGGGCCTCGCGGCCAACGTAGTCCAGGTAATCACGCACCGCGCGGACGCCGGCCTTGTCGGTGACCGGGCCGTGTCCGGGCACGATCACGTCTACATCGAGGGCGAGGATCCGATCGCACGCAGCGACCCAATTCTCGAACGGTCCGGCCCACATGACCGGGTGGCCACCGATGAACAGGATGTCTCCGGCGAATAGAAGGCGCTCCTCGGGGACGTAGACGATGATGTCGCCGCGGGTGTGGGCGGGGCCGACCTCGATCAGCTCGACCCGCTTGGAACCGAGCCGGAGAGTGAGCGTGCCCGAGAATGTCCGCGTCGGCGGTACGAGCCTGACCGGGCCGAAGTCGAACGCACCGAACGCCTCGCGGATGAACCTCCCGGCGAGGCCGAGCTCGTCGGCTTCGGCCAGATGAGCTCGCATCGTGTCCAGCAGCGGCACCTCGACCATCTCCCGGGCGGTTCGCTCCGAAGCGATGATCTCGGCTCCCTCCACGAGCTGGTTGCCAAACGTGTGGTCGCCGTTGGCGTGTGAGTTCACTAGCGTCTCGATCGAGGCCGCGGCAGGGACGGCGCGCTTCATGTCGTCGAGCATGTGTCGGGTCAGGCGCAGGTCGAACAGCGTGTCGACGAGCAGCGTTCGGTCCCCGTCGACGAGCAGCCCGGCGTTGCTCCAGCCCCACCCCCCGTCCGGCTGGAGGTACGCGTAGGCGGAATTGCCGATCTCTCGCAATCCCCTCTCGTAGCTGGCCGGGCTCACGCTCTCACGCCTTCAGATCGTCGAAAAACGGCTCCGCTGTTACGCGCTGCACGCGGGTCGCGACACCCACGAAGTCGGCGTCGGTTCGCCGCTCGAGTTCCCATTGGCCAATCTGGAGGGAGCCCTCGAGCGCGAGTTTGCACCGGTCATGGCGGCGGGCCATGAACTCGCGCAGGATCGGCTCGAGTGGTCCCTCGCGGCGCACGAGCAGCCGAGAGAGAACCAGACCGTCCTCGACCGCCTGGGCCGCGCCCTGGCCGAGATGCGGCGTCATGGCATGAGCGGCGTCACCGATGATCACCACGCGCCCCCGGTACCAGCTCGGCGAGAGCATCAGAGTCTCGAGCGGACGGTGGATGATCGGCGGATCCGGCGCGGTCAGCGAGGTGTCGCGGACCGTTGCGATGTCACCCCCGTAGCTGGCGAGATGCACCCGGAACGTCTCGGCCAGCCGCTCCTGCGCGATCCGCGTCTCCCCGTCCACGGGCGGCTCGATCAGGAAGATGTACATCACTTCGTCGTTGCTCGGAATCAGGCCGGCGCGGCCGCCGATCGTGGTGTAGATGTGCACGCCGTCCAGTCCGGGCAGCCGCGGCAGGTTACACCGCCATACCATCTCGCCCGTGAACCTCGGGGCAGGTTCGGGCCCGAACACCAGGTTGCGCACCTTGGAGTTGATGCCATCGGCGCCGACCACGAGGTCGTAGCTGCCCTCGGTGCCGTCCGAGAAAGCGACCTCGGCGGCTCGGTCGTGCGAGTGCAACTGCTCGATGGTGAGGCGGGTCCGCAACGAGACGCCGCGGGCTAGCGCGGCGTTCACCAGGATCCGATGCAGCCGGGGGCGCAAGATGCCATTGCCGGATAAGTGGTCGTCCTCGCTGTGGACGATGCGCGAGATCAGGTTGCCCTGCTGGTCGTAGAACGCGCTGTGATGCAGGCGCCAGCCCTGCGCGCGCAGCTCGTCGAGCACGCCCAGGGCAGCGAACGCCCGGATGGCATTCACCGGCTGCTGGATGCCGGTCCCGTCGGTCGACGGCTCGGGCTGGATCTCGATCAGCTCGACCTCGAGGCCGACCTGGCCGAGCGCGATCGACGCCGAAAGACCCGCGATCCCGGCCCCTACGATCAGTACCCGCTTCACCTCGGACACTTCCGCTCTCTCCTCACGCCGACCCGGACGACCCGCTCATCGTCGACACGCACCGATGGAGCGGCAAGCAGGATGTTCGATCTCGATATCACGACTTTCGATGGAGCGAGGTGTGGACTGATGCCAGCATCTGGCGCGCCATGACCGTCACCCATCTCGCCCATGTCGAGCTGTCGTGCCGCGATCTTGAGGGTTCCCGGGAGTTCTTCCGGGACGTTCTCGGGCTGCACGAGGTGGGTCGCGCCGACGGGTCGTACCTCTTCCGGTGCTGGGGCGACTGGCAGTCGCACTCATTCATCCTGTCGCGCGGCGACGCGCCGGGAGCCAAGCATCTGGCGTGGGGAGTGACCGACCCCGAGGAGCTCCCCGCGATCGAACGCTCTCTCCAGGAGCGCGGGGTCGAGACGTGGTGGGAGACCGACGAGCCCCACCAGGAGCCGGCCCTTCGCTTCTGCACCTCGGACGGATTCGTGCACGAGTTGCTCAGCAATGAGCGCCGTACGCCGACGAGTGCTGTCACTTCCCGCCTGCGCGCGCAGCCGTTGCCCTTACGCGGGGTCGGAATTGAGCCACGGCGGCTCGATCACGGGCACATCGGAACACCGAACTTCGATCAGATGGCCGAGATCATGGGGGCGCTGCTGGGCTTCAAGGTTCGCGAGATCGTGTTCAAGGAGGACGGGGAGCCGCTCACCTACTTCATGAGCGTCAACAGCCAGGTCCACGACCTGGCCGTCCGTCGCAGCCGCGAGCCTGACTTCCATCACGCGGCCGTGTGGCTGGACACCCGCGAGCACATGATGCGGGCCGCGGAGCTTCTCGTTCACCGGGGCTTCCCGCCCGAAGTCGGTCCGGGCCAGCACGCCTCGACCCAGGCCTTCTTCTGCCACGTGCTCGAACCCTCTGGTAACCGGGTGGAGCTATTCGGCGCCCAGTACATCGTCTACGAGCGGTGGGACCCGCCCGAATGGACCACGTCACTCAAGACCGAGATGGAGCGAGCGCTCGGGTTCTGCCCGCTCGACCTCCCCGGGCATCATGCGCCCCCCGAGCTCGTGGCCCGAATCGGATCGTGAGCGAGCTGGCCGACTATGGCCTGTCGTTGCGTCGGCAGGTGCACGGCGCCGAGCGGATAGCGCAGATGCAGGAGTTCGAGCCGGAGTTGACCGCGCCATTCGAGCTGGTCGCGAACAACGCCTACGGGGCCGTGTGGGGACGGACCGACGAGCTGCCGCTCAAGCTGCGCAGCCTGGTCACGGTCGCGATCATCAGCGCGATCGGCGAGGAGGACGAGTTCCGCGCCCACCTGCGGGCCGCCCGTCGCGCGGGCTGGTCGCGCCAGGAGCTGCTCGAAGCGCTCCTGCACACCGTTCTTTACGCCGGAGCGCCGCGCGGGCAGCGAGCGATGCATGTGGCTCTCGACGTGTTCGGCCAGGAACGCGAGGACGCGTAGCAACGCGTCGGCCTCCGGACCCATGAGATGAAGGCAGCGATACTCGAGCAGTACGGGAGCACGCCGAGATACGGCGACTTCGAGGAGCCGGTTGCAGGCGACGGCGGGGAGATCGCCGAGGTGCTGGCCGCGGCGCTGAATCCGTCGGATCTCACACGAGCGCTCGGTCCCGGCAAGTTCTTCATCGCACCTCCGCCGGTCCCGTACGTCGTCGGCCGCGAGGGCGTCGTACGACTGCGCGACGGGCGCCGCATGTACTTCGGCAACGTCCAGGGTCGATACGGCGCATGCGCCGAGCGCTGCGCCGTCGACGTCGGCAGCCTCGTCGAGCTGCCGGAGGGGCTCGACGACGCCTTGGCGACCGCGCTGGGCACGTCCGGCACGGGGTGGCTGGCGCTGGAGTGGCGGGCCCAGCTCGCGCGCGGGGAAACTGTCGTCATCCTCGGCGCCACCGGCACCGTGGGCGAGATCGCCATTCAGGCGGCCAAGCTGATGGGAGCTCGCCGGGTGGTCGCGATCGGGCGCAGCCCCGAACGCTTGGAGCGTGCGCTGCTCCGGGGTGCCGACGCGACGGTCGAGCTCGACGCCGTCGAGGATCTGGGTCAAGCGGTCGCCGAGGCGTGCGAGGGTGGCTACGACGTACTGCTGGACCCGCTTTGGGGAGAGCCGCTCGCGCGCGTGCTCCCCGCGGCCAACCCGGGCGCGCGGATCGTCCAGATCGGGCAGTCGGCCAACCCGGACGCCGCGCTCGCGTCGGGGCCGATCCGCGGCAAGATGCTCTCGATCCTCGGCTACACGAGCTTCAACAAACTGGTGCCCGCTACCCGGCGAAAGGCCTGCTTCGGGGAGATGCTCGAGCATGCCGCGGCCGGTCGGCTCCTGGTCGAGGTCGAGCGCGTGCCGCTGCCCGAGGCGCCCGGCGCATGGGAGCGGCAGCGCACGAGCCCTGGGGCGAAGCTGGTGATCACCCCGTGAGGCCGATGGTCGATGTTCACTAAGCGCTGGAGTCTGTCCAAGCCGGCATACCCCGTCCAGGTCGACCGTGCCGTCCGCATCCCGGTGTCCGACGGGATCGAACTCGACGCAGACATCTACCGCCCGGCGGGTGCCGAGCAATGTCCGGCGATCGTCGGCCTGCATGGCTACTCCAAGGCCAAGCAAGTGACCCCCTCAATGCCGGTGGCGATGGGCGCCGGGCGCAACGGCGAGGTCGAGGCAGGCGACCCGGTGTTCTTCGCCCGCCGAGGCTATGCCCACGTGATCGTCAATGCGCGCGGCACGGGCGCCTCCGGCGGCGTGTTCAACTACCAGGGACCGATCGAGACGCGCGATGGGGCGGAGGTCGTCGAATGGGCTGCGCAGCAACCGTGGTGCGACGGCAACGTGGGGCTCGCTGGCCAATCCTACTTCTCCATCATGGCGTTGCGCGTGGCGGCGGCCCGACCGCCGTCGCTGAAGGCGATCTACTCGCCGTGGGGTCGCACGAGCAGCTACCACGGCTACTACCTGGGCGGGATCCTCTCGGCTCGGATGCTCTCACACTGGCCGCTGACGCTCGACAATCTGCGGTACGAGAGCCTCGGCGAGAGCTACCTCGGTCCAGAGGAGTTTTCCGCGCGCCTGGAGCGGGCGCGCCGCGACCCGGAGTTGCTGTCCGTCCCGACGCTGGCAGCCGCCCTGGCCGAGCGCCGAACCCCGGCCCAAAAGCTGATGGTCGACTTCATCGTCCACCCGTTCGCCACCGAGCTGTTCTGGACCGATCGCGACGCGGACGTGAGTGCGATCGAGGTGCCGTCGGTGCTCGGGGCCTGCTGGGGCAGCTACGGACTGCACCTGTCCGGATCGCTGCACGACTTCGAGCAGCTGCGCGCTCCCGGACAACTGCTTGTCGGGCCGCCGATCTACCTCGACCGTCCGATTTATCAGCTCGGTTACGACCAGCTCCGGTGGTTCGACCAGTGGCTCAAGGGAATCGAGTCCGGTCTGGAGGAAGAGCCAAGGGTGCGGGTGTTCGTGCCAGGAAAGGGCGACTGGCTGGAGCGCGAGGAGTGGCCGCTCCCCGAGACGCGCTGGACCCCCTTCAATCTCCACGCTGGCGGCCTTCTGAGCGAGCATGAGTTCTTCCCCGACGAGGGTGCTACATCGTTTGAGGACACCTACAACCAGCGCGGCAGCCTCACCTTCACGACGCCGAAGCTGGTCGAGAGCACCACCCTGGTCGGGCCAGCGCGGCTCGAGCTGTTCGCCTCGACCACGGACGACGAGGTGTTGTGGTTCGCCTCGCTGTGGGACGTCCCGCCCGACGGCGAGCCCGAGCTGCTGACCCGAGGATGGCTGCGCGGGACCCTGCGCGCGGTCGACGAGGATCGCTCCACCGGGTGGCAGGCCCATCACCCGTTCGCCGAGCGAACGCCAGTCGAGCCAGGTGAAATCAACCGGTACACGATCAACCTGGTGGCGACCGCACGGCATCTGCCGCCGGGGCACCGGATCGCTTTGAAGCTGGCCTGCTCGGACCACGAACCGGTTGTCGGCGTCGGCGGGATGATGGGCAGCGGGCGACTGACTCGCCCGCAGCCGGCGTGGCTGACCGTCCATCACGAATACGAGCACCCCTCGTGCGTGCATCTCCCGGTCGTAAGCGGCAACGTCATCGGCACGTTCATGTCCGGCGGAGATCCCGCGATCCGGGCGCCGGTATGAAGGCGACCTCCCTCATCGGCGTGGAGCTGCGCTGCCCAAATCTCGAGGCGTCCGCGGCTTTCTTTATCGAGACCTTGGGCCTCGTCGAGAGCGCCAGCGACGACGGCGCGAGCTACTTGCGCTGTTTCGGGGAGGATGCTCATCACACGATTGTGCTGCGCGCGGCCCCACGGCCCGGACTCGAACTGCTCGTCGCCACGGTGCGGGCGGACAACGGGGCCCCGCCCGTGGAAACGCTCAGCGCGAGCGGAGGGCATCACATTCGGCTTGCCGGGAAACGCCAATCCGCGCCTCCATTCTCGGGCCGTCGGCCAGTCCTGAATCAGCCGCTTCCGCTGCGCGGGGTGGGAATCGAGCCCCGCCGACTGGGCCACGTCGGGCTTGTGGTCGAAGACGTCGCCGCCGCCCGCCACTGGTGGGTCGATCAGCTCGGGTTCGCTCTGCGTGAGACGGTGGAGGACGATGAGGGGGAGCTGCTCGCAACCTTGGCTGTCAGCGCGCAGGCATGCGACGTGATGCTGGTGCGCGGTGAGCCGCGCGCCCCCGGCTCGCTCCATCACGTCGCCTTTGCGGTCGATCAACGCGACACGATCGCCCGCGCGGCGCTGCTGCTGGCCGAGCGGTCCATCCCGGTCGAGGTCGGGCTCGGTCAGCACGGGCTCGGGCAGCTCTCGCGGCTGTACTGCTTCGAGCCATCGGGCAACCGCATCGCGCTCGTGCACTCGCCCCTCCTGTATTCGAGCGAGCCGCACCCCGCGGTGCGCTGGCCGGCCGAGGCACGCGATCGCGCGCTGATGATCTGGGGCGCACCGCCACCCGCGAGCTTTTTCGAGGTCCACACGTGAGTACCGCGGCCGCCGGTCGCATCGTCGACCTCTCCGCGCCGATCACACCAAGCCCGGCCGACACGCCGGCGTTCCTGCGCACCGAGCTGACTTACGAAGACCACCGGTCGGGGGCGGCGGCGATCGAGTCGATGTTCGGGCTGCCCTCCCGACTGCTACGCGACGGGGACGGCTGGGCGGTCGAGAACTTCGAGCGTCTGGGCACCCACAACTCGACCCACGTCGACGCGCCCTATCACTACAACCGGCAGATCGCCGGCCAGCCGGCGCAGACGATCGACCAGCTGCCGCTCGAGCTGTTCTTCGCGCCTGGCGTAGTCGTGGACTTCACCGATCGGGCCGACGGCGAGGCCGTGACGGCGGCGGACATGCAGCGGGCGATTGGTGAAGCCGGCCACGAGCTGCACGAGCACGACATCGTGCTCGTCCACACCGGACGCGACGCCTTCTACGGACAGCCCGACTACCACACCCGCGGTCCCGGCGTCAGCGCCGAGGCCACTCGATGGCTGTTCGATCGCGGCATACGGGTGATGGGGATCGACGCATGGGGGTGGGACCGGCCGCTCTACATGCAGGCCGCCGAGGCCCTCGAACGCGACGAGCCGGGAATCTTCTGGGCCGCGCACCAGTGCGACCTGCCCTACTGCCAGATCGAGCGTCTGTTCAACCTGCGATCGCTGCCGCCGACCGGCTTTACGGTCGCGTGCTTCCCGCTGCGGATAATCGGTGGCAGCGCGGCGCCGGCTCGCGTCGTCGCACTGTTGCCGTAAAGGAAGGAGAACGCGTGTCGAGCGCCATGACATCAACCGGTTCCGCCGTCCCAGCCGACCCGCGCACGTTGCCCAACCCGCCCGGATTCTGCTGGCTGCGGGTGGGCGACCTTGAGTGCGTCGCGGTCAGCGAGGGCGACGCCGGCGCCCCTCCCGGCGGCGGACAGCTGATCGCTGGAACTCCTCCCGAGGAGGTCTTCGGCCTCCTACGGGCGCACGGCGGCGGACGCCAGGAGCCGCGGATCAGCGTAACCGCCCTCGCCACGAGGCGGGGCGAACGGACGATCCTGATCGACTCCGGCTTCGGCATCTTCGAGACTCCCGACGGGCTCAACCGCCCGGGGCATGTACAACTCAACCTGGCCGCCGCGGGGATCGCAGCCCAGGACGTCGACCTAGTGATCATCTCCCACCCGCACGGAGACCACGTTGGCGGACTGCTCACTCCCCAGGGGGAGCTCACCTACCCCAACGCTCGTTACGTGCTGCCTCGCCGCGAATGGCAGTTCTGGATGGAGTCGGAGCCGGATCTGTCGACCGCCCTGATCCCCGACGGGTTCAAGCAGGCCATGAAGATGCAGGCGCGCACCGTGCTCCCGCGGCTCGAGGGCCGCATCGAGCTGGTCGAGCCCGGCGAGGAGGTCGAGCCGGGGATGCGTCTGCTGGCCACGCCCGGACACACCCACGGGATGATCGGGGTCGAGATTGACGGCGGGGGACAACGCCTGCTCTATCTGGCCGATGTGTTCATGCACCCGGTCCTGTCGATCAAGCGCCCCGACTGGCGTGTCCCGATGGACCTCGACGGGAAGACCTCCGAGGCGACCAGGCGACAGCTGCTCGAACGCGTGGCCTCGAGCGGGGAGCTGTGCTTCTGCACGCACTTCCCGTGGCCGGCGCTGGGCTGGATCATCGAGCGCGACGGGGAGAACCAGTGGGTGCCGCTCGATTGGCGCTGGTGGTCGTGATGCCGCTCAGCCGTCGAGCTTTAGCACCACGTGCTCGGCCAGCCCGCTGCGCTCCATGATCGCGGCCTGCACTCGCTCGGTCACCTCATTGATCTGCCCCGGGAAGTTCGTCTCGGGCCCACCCACGCGAGTTCGCAGGGGTCGACGGCCCGTGGGCATGTCGATCAGATCGGCGATCACGTCCGCCACCTCCTGAGGATCGCGCTCGTTGCGCAGCACCCCCATCCGGCGGGTCCACTCGCCATACTCGCTCGCGCGCTCCGCATCAGCCCCGTGGGCGGCCTTGGCGTCGAAGTCGGTCGGGAAGATCCCGGGTTCGACAATCACGCAGTCGATCCCGAGGTGAGCCACCTCATACCGGTAGGCCTCCGCAGCGGCCTCGAGAGCGAACTTGCTGGCGCAGTACATCCCGAGGTACGGACGCACCACACGACCGAGCCCGGAGGACACGTGGAGGAGCAGTCCTGTTCTCCGTGCGCGCATGTGTGGCAGCACCGCCCGGTTCATGCGGACCACGCCGAACACGTTTGTTGCGAACATGGCCTCGGCCTGCTCGACCGTGATTGTCTCCATCATGCCGTGCACGGCGCCGCCGGCGTTGTTGACCAGCACGTCGATGCGCCCTTCCTCGTCGAGCACGTCTCCGATCGCCGCATCCACCGACGCGTCGCTGGTCACGTCGAGTTCGAGCGTGCGGAGCGAGAGGTCCCGGCCAGCGGCCTCGGCGAGCAGCGACTCGGCTGCGACGGCGTTGCGCCCTGACGTCTCCCGCATGGTCGCCACCACCTGGTGGCCGCGACCCGCGACCGTCAACGCGGTTAGGCGGCCGAACCCGCTGCTCGCGCCGGTGATGACGGCGACCCGTGCCTCGTCCATGGTCGGATCGTCGCACCCTCTCGTGCTGGCCACCAATCGAAACTTGTGATGGCGAAATCGAAGATCCCGCTTGCCCCGGTGCGGGCCGGACGCCACCCTCCGAAAGGCCCGCCGGCTCCGGGGCGCGGCGCGTCAGCGGCCACCGCGGAACGCGACCGGGGCAAATGAGGGGAGAGAACCGTGCCAGCGCTGCTTGAGATCCGGGACATCAGCAAGACGTTCCCGGGCGTGCGAGCGCTAGACCGGGTTTCGATGCAGGTCGAGCCGGGTGAGATCGTTGCGCTCCTCGGCCAGAATGGATCAGGGAAGTCGACGCTCGTCAAGGTCCTGGCCGGGATCCACGATCCTGACCCAGGGGGCGAGATCACTGTCCACGGCTCGCCTCTGGGCCAACTGCGACACGCCCGCGAGCACCGCCTGCACTTCATCCACCAGGACCTCGGGCTGATCCCGACCCTGACCGCGGTCGAGAATCTCGATATCTCGCGCCCGCTGGCGCGGCGTGCCCTGCGCCCGATAAGGGCCCGTCAGGAGATGCGCGCCGCCCGGGCGCTGCTGCGGGAGTTCGGTGCCGACTTCAGGCTCGACATTCCGGTCAAAGAACTTACGGCTGCGCAACGCACGATCGTGGCGATCGTGCGGGCGCTCGACGGATGGAAGCGCGCGGACAACGTACTCGTCCTCGACGAGCCGACCGCGACCCTCCACGGCGAGGAGGTGAACAGCCTGTTCGACGCAGTCCGCCGCGTGACACGGGATGGCGCCGGCGTGATCTTCGTGTCGCACCGCCTCGAGGAGGTGCTGATGCTGGCGGACCGGATGGTGGTTCTGCGCGACGGGCGCGTCGTAGCCGATCACGCGCGCGCCGACACCGGTCACGACGGTCTGGCGCGTGCGATCGCGGGCCGAGAGGTCCGCGGCCATCGCCCGCGAGCTTGCGAACGCGGCGAGATCGTTCTCAAGGCTCGGTCGATTGCTGGGGATACGGTCGGGTCGGTTGGTGTCGACCTGTGCGCCGGCGAGATCACCGGGATAACGGGGCTGGTCGGCTCGGGCAGCGAGCACCTCCTCGGCCTTCTGTTCGGTGCACGCCCGCGTCTTGGCGGCACGGTCGAGCTCGGCGGCACGAGCCTGCCGGCGGGAAGGCCGTGGGTGTCGGTCGCACGGGGCATGGCGTTCGTGCCGGCCGAGCGCCAGCGCTTCGGCGGAGTGATGTCGATGACCGTCCAGGAGAACCTGACCCTGGCTGACCTCCGAACGCTGCGGAGCAAGCGTGGAGCGATCGATGCCGCGGCAGAGCGTCGCGAGGTGGTCAGATGGATGGAAGCTGTCGACCTGCGCCCGCGGGCTCCCGCATTACAGCTCGATCTGTTGAGCGGTGGCAACCAGCAGAAGGTCGTCCTGGCAAAGTGCCTGCGCACCAGGCCGAGCGTCCTACTGATGGACGAGCCGACGCAGGGTGTCGACGTCGGCGCCAAAAGCGGCATCCACGAGCTTGTGGCGGAGGCAGCGGATCGTGGAGTCGGCGTTCTCATCGCTTCTTCGGACGTCAAGGAGCTCGCCGCGATCTGCCATCGTGTCCTCGTCCTGCGCTCGGGGAGGGTGGGTGCCGAGTGCAGCGGGGAGTCGCTGAGCGAGGCGCGTCTGGTCAGTGAGTCACTCGGCGCCCGCAGCGAATCCGTCTATGAGCTCGAGACGGTTGGTCCATGACCACCGAGCACCGGCCACCGAAGCTTCGTTCGCCGGGCCAGACCGTGGTCCTGCCCGAGGAGCCCGCGCAGCCAGACGGTCTGGGCGACGCGGGGCAGGACGGCTCGCGGCTGCGCGCTGCGCTCGGGCTGCTGCATCCCCGTCGTACCTCCGCGATCTACGTGTTCATCGCGATCTTCATCATCTTCAGCCTGTGGGTTCCCAGCACGTTCCTGTCCGGCACGACGTGGAAGACGCTTCTCGACGAGCAAGCGATCACCGCGATCGTGGCGGTCGGGCTGATCATCCCGATGGCGGCCGGTGCATTCGACCTCGCGGTCGGATCCGAGGTCGGGTTTGGCGTGATCCTGGTTGCCTGGCTCCTCGCTGACAAGCATGTGGCGCTGATCCCGGGTCTCGCCCTCACGCTCTTGGCTGGGGCGCTGATTGGGGTCATGAGTGGGCTCCTAATCACGCGCGTACGGATCGATTCCTTCATCGCGACGCTCGGGGTGAGCTCGATCCTGACCGCGATGACCACGGCCGTGTCGGGCGGCGAAGAGGTGCTGAACCTGCCCATCAGATTCGAGAACCTCGGGTCCAACCAATTGCTCGGTTTGCAGTACCCGGTCTATTACCTGATCGTGGTCGCGGCCGTCGCATGGTACGTCCTCGAACGGACGCCGATCGGCCGGCGCATCTACGCCACCGGCGGCAACATCGAGGCGGCGCGGCTATCGGGAATCAACACCGGACGGGTGATCATTTGCACGTTAATCGCCGGCGGAGTGATCGCCGCGGCCGGAGGCGCGCTCCTCAGCGCCTCGCTCGATGCTGGCGATCCGACCGTCGGTCCCAGCTACCTGCTGCCGGTGCTCTCGGCGGCCTTCCTCGGATCCACGCAGATCAAGCCGGGCCGATTCAACGTGCTCGGCACTGTCCTCGCGGTGTACGTGCTGGCCGCCGGAGTCAAAGGACTCGAGCTGGCCGGAGCGCCCGACTGGATCCCCGATCTGTTCAATGGGTTAGCCCTGCTGATTGCTGTCGGTGTCGCTAAGACGCAGCGTCGCAACGTTCACACGAGCTCGATCCGGCGGCTCGTCGACCGCTCGCTGCGACGTGGTGGCGACACTTCTGCGGCCGCGTCGGGCGGATATCAAAACTCGTGATACGCCAATCGAACATCCCGCTTGATGGTCAGTGTCCATGGCTTGAAGCTGACGCCAGGTCGATGCACCCGGCCGTCGAGCAGGTGGGCTGCGACCAACGCGCCTGAGGCTGCTCGGGCGAGGGACCGCCGTGGCGGTCGTTTTCATGGCACAGGAGGAGAGGCGAGATGAAGTGTGGTCATACCATCTATGCGTGGCGCAGAGTGGTTGCGCTGACGCTGATTGCGGCGAGCCTGTGCATCGCGGTCGCCGCGTGCGGCAGCAGCTCGAGTAGCTCAAGCAGTTCGACCAGCGCGAGCAATGCAGGCGCGACCACGAGCAGCGCGTCCGGCGCTTCCTCGCAGTTCACGCCGGCCAGCCTGACCGAGGCCAAGGCCGGCATCGCGCCGTTCCTGGGTCAAGGATCCCCATTCCCGCTTAACCAGCCGCTCGGATTCAAGGCCCCCACCGGCAAGACTTACGTCTTCATGAACTGCGGAAACCCTGAGTGCGAGGAGTACATTCCCGGTGTCGAGGCCGCGGCTAAGGCACTGGGATGGAACGTAAAGGTGCTCGCCGCCGGTCTGACCCCTCAGACGGTCGCCTCCGCGTTCGACGCAGCCGTCCAGCTCCACCCGGCCGGAATCCTCGATCCCGGACTCGACCCGATCCTGTTCAAACCGGCGCTTGCCAAGCTCAATGCAGCCCACATCCCCGTGATCGCGATCGCGATCGAGGAGGGTCTCGGGAACGGGATCACCGGGGAGCTCGCCAACATCCCAGCGATCATCAACGTCGGCAAGGAGATGGCCGACTACGTCTACACCCAGGAGGGCAACAAGACCAACACAGTGTTCGTGGACATCCCCGAGATCCAGTTGTCGCTGTCGATGGCCCAAGGGTTCGTCGACCAGCTGCACCATCTATGCCCGTCATGCTCGGCCACGACACTGCCGGAGCCGGCGTCGACGATTGGATCGACGCTCCCGAGCCGAGAGGTCAGCTACCTACAGCAGCACCCGAACATCAACTGGCTGGTCAACTTCTCCGGCGGGCTGTTCATCGGCGTGCCGCAGGCACTGAAAGCCGCAGACATCAAAGTTAAGACGCTCGACCAGAGTGGCGGCCCGGTCAATATGCAGTACCTCAAGCAAGGACTCCAGACGGCCGACCTGGCGACCGACAACAGCGAATGGGGCTGGTTCGGCGCCGACATGATCATGCGCGCGGACCACGGTGGCATCCCGGCGTCGATGGAGGGCGAGGCGCCGCCCCAACGACTGCTGACTCAGTCGGACATCACGTTCAACCCATCGAACGGCTGGATCTATCCCGGTTACCAGGCCACGTTCGAGCACCTGTGGGGACTTGGGTAGAGCGCCGCTGCGGCGCTTCGCAGATGCAAATCGACTTCTCGCACCGGGTGGCGCTGGTCACCGGCGCCGGATCGGGGATCGGCGAGGCGACCGCGCTCGCCTTCGCAGCGGCCGGGGCGAAGGTGATGATCCTGGATGTCGACGGCGAAGCCGGCGAGCGAACCGCGCAACGAATACTCGAGCAGGGAGGGATCGCAGAATCGCTCCAGGTCGATGTCGGCGATCGCCGGGCAGTCGAGGCCGCCGTGCAGCGGACGGTCGACCTGCTCGGCGGGGTCGACTTCGCGTTCAACAACGCCGGCGTCGGAAGTCCTCGCCGGGCGGTCGCAGAGATGGTCGGCGAGGAGCTCGACGAGCTCCTGCGCGTGAATCTAAAAGGGGTGTGGAATTGCCTGTGCGCCGAGCTTCCCGCGATGGTCGCGGCGGGCGGCGGAGCGATCGTCAACACGTCGTCGGCGACGGCGCTTCAGGCGATCCCCGGGATGTCCTGTTACGCGGTCAGCAAGGCGGCGGTACTGCACCTGTCGCAGGTCGCCGCGGCCGAGTACGCCGGCCACGGCATCCGCGTCAACGCGCTGTGTCCTGGCCCGATCCGCACACCGATGCTCGACCGAATGCCCCGTGAGCGTCTCGATCAGCTTGCCGCCGGCGTGCCCATGGGTCGGTTGGGCAGTGCGGACGAGATCGCGCAGACCGTGGTCTGGCTGTGCTCGGAGGCCGCGGGCTACCTGACCGGCGTGGCCCTGCCCGTGGACGGCGGCGAGCAGCTGTAGAACTGCCGGGTGCCGACTTCCGTGACCCCACCCGGCAGCTCGGCACAGACGACTGTACGCAGGGTGCTGGTCATCGGGGCGGGCATCGCCGGGCTGTCGGCGACGATCGCGCTTGGCCAGGCCGGGATCGAGGTCGATCTGGTCGAGATCAAGGGCCGGGTCTCAAGCGATGGGACGGGCATCCAGCAGCCCGCCAACGCGATCCGGGCGTTTGCAGCCCTCGGGTTGCTCGACGAAATCATCGACCAGGGATGCCATTGGAACCACATGCAGTTCTTCCGGCAGGACGGTCAGCTCGTCCGTCGGCTAGAACACGCCTCCCCGTTGCCGCCCTATCCCGCCGGCAACGGGATTCTTCGTCCCCGCCTGCACGCGATTCTCGAGCGGGCCGCGCGCACCGCCGGCGCCCGCATCAGGACCGGTCTGACCGTCACCAGCCTGGACTCAACTCCCTCCGCAGCTGAGGTGACGTTCTCGGACGGGAGCCAGGATTCCTACGAGCTGGTCGTCGGCGCCGACGGAATCAACTCGGGCACGCGGCAGATGGTGTTCGGACGGGAGCCGGCGCCGGGCTTCACCGGTGAGATGGTCTGGCGCTGCAACGTGCCGCGTCTGCCGGAGATCGACTGCGTTTCAATCTTCGCGACGATCGGCGCCCGAGCCGGGCTGATCCCGATCGGCGCGGACCTTATGTACATCTTCCTGATCGAATCGCCGCGACCGGGTGAGATGCGCATCGAGTCCGATCGCCTGGGTGACGTCCTGCGCGAGCATCTCGCCGATTGGGGCGGGCCGATCGCCGCGGTTCGCGACCGCTTCCTCGGCGAGCCCGAGGCCCAGATCATCTACCGGCCACTCGAATCGGTGATGTTGAGCCCGGACTGGCACCGGGGGCGGGTAGTGATCATCGGCGATGCGGCGCACGCCATGACCCCTCACCTGGGCCAGGGTGCTGCGCAGGCGGTCGAGGACGGCGTGGTCCTCGCTCGGCTCCTCGCGCGCAATGGCCAATCGCTCGACGAGACGCTGGCGGCATTCATGGCCCGCCGCTACGAACGCTGCAAGTTCGTCCTCGATGCGTCACTGCAAATCGGCCGGTGGGAGGTCGAGCGCGCTCGGGACGCCGACTTCATCGGGGTTCAGGCGCGGGTGGCGGAGATGACCGAGGCGCCGTTCCTGGACGACCTCTAACTCGACATCGGAGGCATTGATGGAAATTGGACGCATTGAGCATCACGGCCCGGATGGGCCAGTTCCGAGGGTCGTGGTCGCTCGTAACGGCGGTCCGTGGGTCGACGTCCGGGCCGCGGAGCGTCTCCGGCTCGAGCGCGGCGGGGCGTCACCGGCCGCCGCGCGGCGGCTGGCGGACGTGGTGGCGCCGGGAAGCCTGACCGCGGCGCTTGAGAACGGCGAAGCGTTTCTCGAGGCCGCCCACAACGCGCTTCAGTCTGGCCAGGATCAGGCGCTCGCCCCGACGGACGCACGGCTGCTAGCTCCCCTCGACCCTCCCGCCTACCGCGATTTCATGGCTTTCGAGAAGCACTTCCGCACCCCGTACGAGCGCAACGGGACCGCGGTGCCGGACGTGCTGTACGAGCTGCCCGTGTCTTACATGGGGAGTGCCCAGGCGATGCTCGGTCCCGATGACGATATTCCCTGGCCTGCCTACAGCGAGAAGATCGACTTCGAACTCGAGCTCGGGATCGTCATCGGACGCACTGGGAGGAATGTCACCCCCGGGACCGCACGAGAACACATCCTCGGGGTCACCGTTTTCAACGACTTCAGCGCCCGGGACATCCAGATGCATGAGATGAGCGGGCGGCTCGGCCCGTCGAAGGGCAAACACTTTGCGTCTGCGGTGGGGCCGCGAATCGTGACCCTCGACGCCCTCGACCCGGCCGCCCTCACCATGATCGCGCGGGTTAACGGCGAGGAATGGACCCGCGCCTCGAGCGGCAGCATCCTCTGGTCGATCGAGGAGCTGGTGTCATGGGCGTCGACGGGCGAGCAACTGGTTGCCGGGACGCTGCTCGGGACCGGGACGGTCGGCGGCGGCTGCGGGATGGAGCTTCAGCGGATGCTCCAGGTGGGCGACACGATCGAGCTCGAGATCGAAGGAATCGGCGTGCTGCGCAACCGCATCACGACCGACCCCGACAGTGGCTGGCGCCCAACTCCACGTCTGTCCGCCGGCGCGACGGCATCATGAGTACGCCGACGCGCTACCGCGCCGAGGTGATCGGGTCGATGCTCCGACCCGCGGAGCTCAAGCAGGCACAGGCTGACCTTGGCCGTGGCGAGTTGGATCCGGCCGAGTTCAAGGCGGTCGAGGACGCCGCTGTCAACGAGGCGGTGGCAATCCAGGAGCGGGCGGGTGTCGACGTGGTCACCGACGGCGAGATGCGCCGCTGGCTGTTCACCGGGCCGCTCACCGAGGCTGTGTCCGGCATCGAGCCGCTTTCCTCGGAGCATGCGCCGGTCATGCACTGGCACGGGGGCGAAGGGCTCGGCGATCTCGAATACACCGCGCCGCACGGGATTGTCGCTCCTCTAAAGCGCGTCCGCTCGCTGACCACCGAGGAGTACGCCTACCTCCGAGCGCGGGCAACACGGCCCGTCAAGATGACCCTTCCCAGCCCCCTGATGCTCTCGTCGTTCTGGTGGAAGGGCATCTCTGACCGCGTGTACTCAGACGCCTTCGAGGCCTTTCGCGACGGCGCCGAGATCGTCCGCCAGGAGATCGCCGAACTCGCGTCACTGGGCTGCGAGTACATACAGATCGACGCGCCGGAGCTCGCTACCCACGTGTTGAACCCTGATCAGCGCGCGGACTGGCTGGCCCGGGACGTCGACCCGGATCGCCTTCTCGATGAGGGGGTCGGCCTCATCAACGGCCTTGCCGACCATCCCGGCGTCCGGTTCACCCTCCACATCTGCCGAGGCAACTTCGCGGGCCGATGGTTGGCCGAGGGCGGCTATGAGGCGGTGTCGCGCAAGATCTTTCCGCGGGCAGGGAATTTCGATGCGTTCGCGCTCGAGTACGACGGCCCGCGCGCCGGCTCGTTTGATGCCTTGGCCCACGTGCCAGACGACAAGCTTGTCATCCTGGGACTCGTCTCGACGAAGACGGACGAGCTGGAGGAAAAGGAGGAGCTGCTCGCCCGCATCCAGGAGGCCGCCAGGTTCGTCCCGCGCGATCGGCTCGCCCTCTCGACCCAGTGCGGATTTGCTTCCTCCGTCCCCGGCAACCCGATCGCCTGGGAGACCCAGGAGCGAAAGCTGCGGCTGGTGGCCGAGGTGGCCTCCGAGGCATGGAGTTAGCGGATGGTCCGCACGTGTACCCAGGGCTAATTGCTAACTGGTGAGGGTCGTGCATTTGGAAACGGCTGGCGCAAGGAGATGGTCGCGGGTGTCCGTGCGAGGCGTGGTTCGGATTGATCATGGCGGGCACGGGTAAGTGATCGCTGAGTAGAACGGGTTCGCGATGTCTCGATCACCAGGCTGGGCCGTGATGTTCGTCAACTCGGACAGTGCGCATACCGCCACGGTGAATGTCGGCACCCGCGACCGGGGAGATCGCGGCGATCCAGGCGGGAACCTTTCGACCTTCACCTACAAGGCCGCGACGCCGCAGGTGGTGTCCGGAACGACGAACGTCCGTCAGATCCGGTCGGGCATTGAGCTGGCGCCCGATGAATGCGGCTGGCGGAAGCGAGGGACTCTGGGCTGCTCGTCGCGCAGCCATGCGAGCAGGAGTTCGGCGGCGGCTGCGCCGGCAGCAACCGGGTCTTGCCGGATCGTGGTGAGCGGTTGATAGAGGTGACGCGCCAGCGGGATGTCGTCGAATCCGACCATCGACAGCTTTCCGGGGATCTCAATACCGAGTTCCCCCGCGACGCCGCGGCCGGAGATGCCCATAAGATCGGTCGCATAGAAGATCGCGGTCGGCCGCGAGGCGGACCCGAGCAGGGCGCGAGTGCCCGCCCCTCTCCCCGGTGAAATCACCCTCGCGCTCCGGTCCGGAACTCAGGCAGCGATGAGTTGGGAGATCGATGCCGATGGGCTGTACAAGGTTCTCGCGCGCGTGCATTCGGAATATCGACCCGCTCGAACTGATGCGATCGTCGAACGCGGGCGCCGTTCTCCGTCACGTAGATGGCAAGCACGGAGATGGGCGTCGAGGTAGGCGAATCCGGTCGGGGTCCGCTACCGCTCCGCCGCACGCCGGGCCATCGCGGACGGCGGGGCCCTGCGCGGCTACATCGTCTGGTCGCTCATGGACAACTTCGAGTCGTCCCATGGCTACGCTCGACGCTTCGGCCTGGTCCACGTCGACTACGAAACCCAGTGCCGGACGCCCAAGGACAGCGGACGCCGGTTCTCGCAGGTCGTTCGCCGTAATGGACCTGCGAGTGCTATCGAAACTGCTGATAGACCAATCGGATTTCAGTCTTGACGCCGAGCCCGACGAGCCAAAGGCTGTCGAGGGTCGGCTGTGGATCTCACATCTGAGCATGACCATGCGGCATCACCGCCACTTGACGATCGCACCGGGATCCTCGAGCTCTTCGCGCGCTACGCATGGGCTCTCGATACTGCCGACTTTGACGCTTTCCTAGGCACTTTCGTCCCGGACGGCGTGCTCGTCCAGGTGCGCGCGGATGGCTCGAACACATTTGCCGGGGCTGCCCGGCTGCGGAAGTTTGCCACCGGTCTATGTGGCGCGTCGTGGTTCCCAGGACGCCAGCATCATGTCGGCAACATCGTGTTCGGGGCGGGGCGTCCCGGGGTGTGGTGGGAACTCTGCGCGTACGTCTTGGTTACACAAGCCAGGCAAGCTTCAGTGACGGTCGAGTTCAGTGGCTACTACCACGACGAATGCGTCAAACACGGCTCGACTTGGGCGTTCAGGCTCCGGCGCTACCAGGCGTGGGCGGACGCCGCACGGACGCTCGTTCGCGCGCCCATCGATCTCGCGTCCCACCGGGCGGGTTCGGCATGACCAGACCCCCGTCAGAGGACCATTGCGCGATCGTTGACTTACTCGCGCGAGGCGCGTGGGCGCTTGACACCGGGGACGCCGGCGATTACGCACGGTGTTTCCTGCCTGCTGGGGAGCTCGTCGACTTCAGGCGCCGCCCGGTTGAAACCGCGCGCGGGATCACCGCGATCCGCGCACTTGCCGAGCGTTGGTATGCCGAGACGTCGCTCCGCCGCCAGCACCACATCGGCCAGCTCGCTTTCGCCCCAGATCCGCTTGATCGCGGCGACCACTGGAGGGTGCGCGCCTACGTGTTCCTCGTCGAATGCCTGTCCCCAGCTGGATGTGCGCTCGGTTGGGCTGGCTATTACGACGACGTTGTTTGCCGGAACGGCGAAGGCTGGCTCGTGCGCACGCGTGAAGTCCGACCCTGGGAGGGCGCGGTCCTCGCGAACTTTGAGGACCCGCGCGGCTAGCTGCTCCGCGTCGTTAGGGATGTGCGAACGTTTTGCGCCATCTACCCGTAATCATTATAGTGCTTAGTGCACCAAGCGCATGATTGTTCGCGCTCCGAACTGAGCGGGGACCGTGAGTTGGTCGCACCCGAGGAGTGGAGGGACTGACGTGCCGGGTCAAAGGAAGGAAGCGATGACGGAGACGTCAGAATCCGAGCGGGCCGGATCGGCGATGGGCCAGGCGGGCGAGGCGCGGGCGTCGCAGTCCGATGGTCCTGAGTCAGCGCGCACGGCCGTGCCGCCCGGCCGAGCGCAGTCGATCGACTCGGCGGTCAAGCGGATCCTCGAGTTCGAATCCAACAGTGTGCTCGTCGCGCTGATCGTGCTGGCGGTGGCGATCGGAATCGCGCACAGCGACTTTCTCGCGTGGTCGAACATCAAGAACGTTCTGCAGCAGTCGGTCTACGTGGGGATCCTCGCCGCCGGCATGGCGTTCCTGATCTCGATGCGCGAGATCGACCTGTCGGTCGGCTCGATGTTCGGTCTGACGGTGATCATCAGCGCGCTGCTGATGCACCACATGAACCCCTGGATCGCCGCGGTGGTCGGGATTCTCGCCGGCGGTGCGATGGGACTCTTGAACGCAATCCTCGTCCAGGGGATCGCGATTCCCGCGATCGTCGCCACGCTGGCCACGCTCAACATGTTCCGTGGTTTGGCCATCGCGTTGTCCAACGGTCAGCAGGTCCAGGGACTCCCGCAGCAGAGCGCGTTCTTCACCCGTCTTGGCGGCAATACGGCAGGGCTCCCGACCAGCGTGTGGATCCTGATCATCACCGCGATTGTCCTGACCCTGGTGCTGCGCTTCACGCCGTTCGGCTATCGGGTGCGGTCGATCGGGTCCAACCCAGAGGCCGCGACGTTCTCGGGCATCTCGATCCCGCGCGTTCGCGTGCAGGCGCTCGTGCTGATGGGGGTGCTGTGCGGGGTGGCCGGCATACTCGGTCTCGCCTTCTTCGAGTCGGGCGACCCGAACATCGGGACGGGCTTCGAGCTGCAGGCGATCGCCGCAGCGATCATCGGCGGGACGCCGCTGCGGGGCGGCTCCGCGACGGTATTCGGCGCGGTGTTCGGCGCGATCCTGCTGAGCGTCGTCTCCAGCGGCCTTGTGTTCTTCAACGTCCCGCTCAATTGGAGCCAGTTCGCCACCGGGGCGGTGATCTTGATTGCCGTGTCCCTGGACAGCCTCGTTCGGCGCCGGCGCCGGGGGCAGAGCGCTGGGTTGGCGCTGTGAACCCACTACGGCGGAGGGGGCGGAGAGGCAGCCACGCCGGCCCGCGACGTCATCAAGCAGATCGATTCAACCGTGGAGGAGATGAATGTCACTAGGTTGGTTCACCAGAAAGGCGGGGCCTCTCGCGTGCAGTTGCGTGATCGCCGTGTTTGCGCTGACGGCGTGCGGAAGTTCGAGCAGTAGCACCAGCTCGTCATCGGGCGGCTCTTCCGGGAGCAGCGGATCGAGCTCGAGCTCCGGTTCGAGCAAGCCCAAGACGGTCCATCTCGCGATGATCGTCGCCGACTCGACCGAGAACGCCTTCCAGGAGATGGAGTTCGGGGCCGAAGAGGCGGCGGCGCACCTGCCCGGCGTGCAGCTCAGCACCGCCGCCCCACCGACGGCCAGCGGCTCGGCCGAGGTGCAGATGTTCCAGTCCGCCCAGCAGACCTCAAAGGACGGGATCGGGCTGATGACCACCACGCCCCCCGACTTCACCCGGCCGTTCTCCCAGGCCGTCGCGGCCGGAATCCCGGTGGTCGCGGTCGACGCTCCCGGGCTCCCGGGCTCGAACGTCCAGACCTTCGTTGGCAACTCGAACACCGAGATCGGCGCCGGCGTCGCCACCTACATGCTGAACAAGATCCCCGCAAACGCCACCGGGCAGGTGATCATCGGCAACCCGATCCCGGGTCTGCCGCTCCTCCAGGCCCGCATCAACGGGTTCATCTCGGTGATCAAGGCCAAGCGGCCCGGCCTCAAGATCGTCGGTCCGTTCAACGTCGGGAATGAGCCGACCGACAACTACAACCACTGGAACGAGCTGGTCACAAAGTACCCCAACGGGGTGGCGTACTTCGACCCGGGCGATCAGGGCGCAATCTCGCTGGCCCGGATCGAGAAGCAGACCGGTAAGCACCTGCTGGTGGGCGCCTGCGACGTCGATCCCGGTGCGCTGGCTGGGGTCAAGTCCGGTGACGTGTACGTCCTCGGCGACCCGCACCACTTCCTCAAGGGCTACATCGCGATCTACCTGTTGGCCCAGCACGCGCAGTTCGGCAAGCCGCTGCCCAAGGGCTGGTGGAACCCCGGCTTCGGCCTGGTGACCTCCGCGAACATCAGCCAGATCATGGCCCGCGAGCAGAACAACCAGACGCGCTACGCCTACTACGCACCGATCATCCAGAAGGAACTCGCGGATCCGAGTGCCTATATCAAGCCCCTGTCCGAGGCGAACTGACGCAGCGGAGCTGACCTGGCCCACTAAATGATCGAGGCGCAGGACATCTCGAAGTCCTACGGCGGCGTGGTGGCGCTGAGCGGCGCGAGCCTCACGGTTCGCGCCGGCTCGGTGCACGCGTTGCTCGGTGAGAACGGAGCGGGCAAGTCAACGCTCGTGAAGATCATCGCCGGCGCGGTTCGCCCGGACGACGGTGTCCTGCGCCTCGACGGGCGAGAAGTGTCGTTCTCGAGCACGGCCGAGGCGGCGCGCAGCGGGGTCGCGGTGGTCTCGCAGGAGCTCAGCCTGTTCCCCGATCTCGACGTGCTGAGCAACCTGTTCCCGATGCGCGAGATCAAGCGGGGACCGTTCGTGAACCGAGCGGCGATGGCCGAGCGGGCACGGCCGGTGCTCCGCGAGCTGAACCTCAAAGCCGACCTGCGCCAGCCGGTCGGCACCCTGAGCCTGGCGCAGCGCCAGCTGCTCGAGATTGCTAAGGCGCTGGTCACGAACCCGCACGTTCTGATCCTCGACGAGCCCACCTCGGCGCTCGAAGCGGCTAGCACCGACACCCTGATCGGGATCCTCGAGGTGCTGCGCGACCGGCAGGTCGCGGTCCTGTTCGTCACGCACATCCTCGAGGAGGTGATGGCGGTGTGCGACGAGGTCACCGTGCTGCGCGATGGACGTCCCGTGCTCGAGGCCGCCAAGCGCGAGCAGCTCACCGTCCCGGCGATCGTCGATGCGATGCTGGGTGATCGCGCCCGCCGCCAGCAGGCGCTGGTGGGCCGGGGCGCGCCCGTCGTCCGCCCGCTCACCACCGCCTCGGGCGACGGTGGCCTGTCGGTCGAGAAGGTGGGGGTCGAGCACCGTCTCGCAGAAGTCAGCTTTCACGCGGCGTCCGGGGAGATCGTGGGCTTGGCCGGGCTGGCCGGCTCGGGGCACCACACCGTGATCGAGCTGACCAGCGGCCAGCGCCGCCCGACCTCCGGACGCGTGCTGCTGCCGGACGGGCGCCCCGTGCCACGCGGCCTGCACAACGCTATCGCCGCCGGCGTGGCGCTGGTCACCGGCGACCGCCGCCGTTTCGGGCTGATGCTCGACAAGCCCGTATGGGAGAACATCGCCCAGGTGCGCGGGATCGCGCTGGCGCATGACGGCCCGATCATCCGCCGCAGCCGGCTCCGCCAGCGCGCGCACGATCAGGTGGAGCGGCTGCGCGTCCGGACCGGCTCGCTTGACACTCGCACTGGTCAGCTGTCGGGCGGAAACCAGCAGAAGGTGGTGTTCGCCAAGTGGCTGAATGCCGAGCCCTCCGTAATGGTGCTCGATGACCCCACTCGGGGCGTCGACGTGGGAGCAAAGGCCGAGATGCACGCCCTGATCCGCTCCGCGGCAAATGCCGGCGCGGTGGTGCTGCTCGCCTCAACCGATCTCGACGAACTCGAGCACGTCTGCGACCGCGTGCTGGTCTTCTATCGGGGGCGGGTCGCGGCCGAGCTGTCCGGCGAGGAGTTGCGCGTGCACACCGTGCTCGAGGCGATGAACACCGGCCGGCTTTCTCGCGCGGCCTGAAGGTCTTCCGGACCGCTACCGTCCCTATTGATTATGTGCCATATCGTCGCGGCGTTTGGGATTCCTCACAATCCGCATTTTCCGACCTGGGTGCAGACGGGACATCCGCTCGCTCAAGAAATCGAGTCCAAGTATCGCCCGCTGAGGCTTGCGTTCGAGCAGGCCCGGCCCGACGCGCTTCTCTACATCACGTCAGATCACTACAACATGTTCTGGGAGACGCTACCGGTGTTCGCCATCGGTGTCGCCGATTCGGCCCGCGGAGCAAGTGACTATCCGGAACTGGATCGCGAGGTGCGACTCGACGCTGCGCTCGCGCATCACATCCACGGCCACCTACTCCGGCGCGACTTCGACGTAGCCATGCTCCAGGAGGTCGAGCTGGACCACACGGTGATCGCACCCCTGCACTTCCTCGCGCCCCACGCGGACGTCGCGCTGATCCCGGTATACGTGAACGCGTTCGTGCGGCCGCTACCCAGCGCCCAGCGGTGCCTGGCGTTGGGTCGGGCCATCCGCGAGGCCGTCGAATCCGCGCCTGGCGCTGGTCGGGTGGCTGTCGCGGGTAGCGGCAGCTTCTCGCTCGAGATTGGGGGCCCCCGGATTAGCGAGGACTCGCACACTGGGGTGCCCGCCCCGGGCTGGCTGGACCGGGTGCTCGGACTGCTGCGCACCGCGGATCTCACTCGGCTCGTCGCTGAGACAACGGACGAGCAGATGTGGCGGGCAGGCAACGCTGGCGGCGAGGTCCTCGACTGGATCGTCATGCTCGGAATGTTCGATCCGCGCCCGCCGGACTATCTCGACGTGCAGCCTCAGTTCGGCCACGCGTTCGCGAGTTGGAGCCTCGACGCCGCCGCGTCCTCGTGAGCGTCTACGCGGTGAATAAGCTGTGCCGCCGGGTCGTGCACGATCCGGCGTTGCGCGAGGCGCTGGCGCAGGACCCCGAGCCGGTCCTGCGCGGGTTTGCGCCGCCGCTGTCGAAGGCCGAGATCGAAGCGCTCGTCACCGGCGATGTCGGAACGCTGTCGAGAGCCGGCTGCAACCATTTCCTACTCCACCAGCTCGGGCGGTGGGGACTGTTCGGGTTGGACCTGCCGGAATACGCGCAGCGGATCCGCGCGGCTCACTCCGACGAACGACGGAGGACGGGTCCCGAACCAGACTAGCCGCGCAACTTCGCCAGGGCTTGCTCGAACAACATGGCGCCCCGGACGGGATCAGGGTCGATCGCAAGACCGAAATCCTCGCGCGCGTGGCGTGCGTCGAGCACGCCGTAGGTCGGCTCGGCACCCATGTAGCGCAGGCCTGGACCGATCTCAATTTTCGCCCTCGGTCGGATGGCACAGATCTGGTCGATGAACTCGCGAATGGCTGTGCCGCGCCCGGAGCCGATGTTGTAGAACGGCCGAACCGGTCCCTCGTGGAGTGCCGCCTGGACCACGCCCTCAGCCGCATCGCCGACCCAGATCATGTCATCGACCTGGTCGCCTCCGTGCTCCAGAGACGCATGCCCTCCGACGATCGCCGTCTCGATCAGCCGGCTCAGGACCGACGCGTCTCCGTAGCGCGCCCCCTTGCCAGGGCCGTAGATCGTCGCGAAGCGCAAACTGGTCCCCTCCGGCCCACCCAGGCGCCGCTGTGCATCGATCACCAGCTCGCCGGCGCGTTTGGTCACGTCGTACATCCACACCGGTCGGGCCGGCAGCTCCTCGGGGATCGGCCGATACTCCGGTGGCCCATGCGCGGGCGGGAGCTCCGGTCCGTAGACGGACTTGGAGCTGGCGTAGACGAAGCGCCGCACCCCGCGACGCGCGGCCGACGCGTAGAGCCCAGCGGTGGCCGTGACGTTCACCTCGACTGCGTCGACAGGCCGCGCGCGGCACACGGCGGGCATCAATGCGGCAAGGTGGATAACCGTCTCCACGTCGGAGCGCTTGATCAGCTGGTCCATCCGTTCGTGATCGCGTATATCGCACCGCTCCAGTGACACGTCGTTCTTGGTGTCGCCGAGCAGACGCGGATCACCCCGCGAGCTGACTCCGATCACCGTCTGGTCTTGCTCGAGCAGCGCGCGGACCACGTACGAGCCGATCACGCCGGTTGCGCCGGTCAAGAGTATGGTCATGGCGGTGGCCAGCCAAGACCGCTCCCCGCCAGCCAGACCGCGCCGGCGGTCAGGAGCGCCTCGAGCTGCGGACCGCGCGCAGTGGGCATGTCCGGCTTGATGGCGTAGCCCAGGCTGGCCTGGAGATAGCCGAGGCGAGCGTAACCGTCCGGTAACGCGGCTAAACGGGCCGAGTCGAGGGCAATCGACTCCGAGGGATTGACCGGCTTGATGAAGTCGCGCTCGTAGATCGGCTGGCGCACCACGATGCCCCATCGATCTTCGCGTCGCTCGACGAAGTCGTACACGCGGCCTATGCAGTCGACGTCGCATAGCACGCCCTCGACAGGTCCCCTCTGCATGATGCGGAGTTTGGTCTGGGCGATCGCTCGGTCGCCGCTGAGCTCGACCGCAGTTGGGCCGCACTCGTGGAGCATCCGGTCGCCGCGGTCGTAACCGCGCTGGGCCGCCTCGGCGAAACCCCGGGCCGAGGTGTGGCCACCCCAGGTCGTCATCATCACTCCTTCGTCGTGCCAGACGGTGAGGAACTTCTCCCAGTCACGATTGTCGCGGTAGACGAACCAGTTCTCGACCAACTCGCGCACCGCGAGACGGTCCAGCAGTTCATCGCTCATCTGTAGACCCCGGCACGAGCAGGCACTGGGTTCGGTCTATACCACGACTTCGTCGACCGGGCTGGCCGTCGGTCACCGCCACGTAATCACCATAACGATTGTATGGGTTTCTTGTAACGTTCGGGGCATGGAGACGATCCCGGTCATGATCGGCGGGAAGCTGGTGACGGCGCGCACCGGCGAGACAATCGACGCGATCAACCCGGCCACTGGGGAGCAGATCGCCCGCATCCCTCGTTGTAGTGGACTTGACGTCGACGATGCGGCGCGCGCCGCCATTTCCGCGCAGTCCGCGTGGCGAGCGCTCGACCCAGTCGAGCGGGCGCAGATCGTAGGTCAGGTCGCCGACAGGGTGGTGGCGCACGCCGAGGAACTCGCCGTGCTCGACGTAACTGACAATGGGAGTCCCATCCGGGAGATGCGACGAGACGCGTTCATAGCCGCGGGACAGCTGCGCTATTTCGCAGGTCTCGCCCTCCAGCTCCGCGGCGAGACAATCCCAACGGGGCACGACCGACTCAACTACACGCTGCGCGAGCCGTTCGGCGTGGTGGGCCGGATAGTCCCCTTCAACCACCCGGTGATGTTCGCCGCCGGCCGGCTGGGAGCGCCGCTGATCGCGGGCAACACGGTGATCATGAAGCCCTCCGAGTACACGTCACTGTCCGCGCTGCGGCTTGCCGAGCTGATCCGAGACGTCTTGCCGCCGGGTGTGGTGAATGTCATCAGCGGCTATGGCCGCGAGGCCGGGGACGCGCTGGTTGCGCATCCCGAGGTCCGCCGGATCGCCTTCATCGGCTCGGTCTCCGTCGGTCGAAGCATCCAGCGACGCGCTGCTGAGCACGCCGTCAAGACCGTCACGCTGGAGCTCGGCGGCAAGAATCCGATCGTGGTCTTGCCTGAGGCGGACCTCGACGCGGCGGTGGACGGCGCGCTGCGCGGGATGAACTTCACCTGGCAGGGACAATCCTGCGGATCTACCTCGCGACTCCTCGTCCACGAGTCAGTCCACGACGATTTGGTCGCGCGCTTGGCCGCGCGGATGGAGGCGATGCGCTCGGGACCGCCCTCCGACGAAGCGACCGACACCGGCGCAATCGTGAACCGCGGCCAGTACGAGAAGGTGCTCGAGTATGTCCGTATCGGACACGATGAGGGTGCGCGCCTTATCGCGGGGGGCGAGTCGCCGAACGGAAGCGAGTTCGCCGGCGGGCTCTTTGTCCGGCCCACCCTGTTTGACGGCGTTCATCCCGAGGGCCGGTTGGCCCAGGAAGAGATCTTCGGGCCCGTGCTCGCGGCAATACGCGTCGAGAGCTATGACCAGGCGGTCCGGATCGCTAACGGCGTCTCCTACGGGCTGAGCGCCAGCGTGTTCACTCGCGACCTCGCCACGGCCCATCGCTTCGCCCGCGACGTCCAGGCCGGCTACGTGTGGATCAACGATTCCTCGGTGCACTTTCCAGGTACTGACTTCGGAGGCGTCAAAGACTCCGGCGTGGGACGTGAAGAGGGCTTCGCGGAGCTCATCTCCTACACACAGTCCAAGAACGTCAACGTACGCTTCTGACCGGCCATGCCAACCGGATCGCGACGCAACCTCCTCCTCACGTTGGCGATCGGCGATTACGACCACGTCCGCGACCTCGTGAGCGGCGCCGTCGAGATCCAGGGCATAGACCTGACCTGCATGCGCTTCTCCGTTGAGGAGACCTTTTTCCGCTTCGCCCGCCACCGGGAGTGGGACGTATCGGAGTTCTCCCTAGCCAAGTACTGCTCGCTGCGGGCCTCGGGCGACGACTCGCTGACGGCGATCCCGGTATTCCCCTCCCGCGCGTTCCGACACGCCGCGATCTTCGTGCGCGCCGACGGTCCGGTGGACGACCCTGCTGCGCTGGCGGCCGGCCGGATCGGCATTCCCGAGTGGACGCAGACCGCGACCGTATATGCCCGGGGCGCTCTTGAGCACAGCTTCGGGTTGGACCTCAAGGCGATCGACTGGTTTCAGGGCGGCACCAACGAACCCGGCCGCATCGAAGGGATAAAGCTCACCCCGCCGGAGGGCTTCTCGGTCACCGCCGTGCCCGATCGGAGCCTGAACGACATGCTCCTGGAGAGCAAGCTCGATGCCGTGATCGCCGCCCACCCGCCGATTGATTTCGAGCGACGCTCCGGGCGTGTCGTGCGCTTGTTCAGCGACCACCGAGCAGTTGAGGAGTCCTACTTTCGCGATACCGGGGTCTTCCCGATCATGCATCTGGTCGCGATCCGCGCAGAGGTTCTCGCCGAGCACCCGTGGGTCGCGATGAACCTATTCAGCGCATTCCGCGAGGCCAAGCGCCGCAGCCTCGAACGCGCGGTCGATGACAATGCGCCCAAGTACCCGATTCCGTGGAGTCCGGCGAATGCCGAGCGCGCTCAAGAGCTGATCGGCCCGGACTTCTGGCCATACGGGATTGAGGAGAACCGAATCACACTCGCCACGTTCCTCCGGTTTGCGCATGAGCAGGGCGTGTGCGCCACCCGCCTGGTGCCCGAGGACCTCTTCGCTGGGCAGGTCGCCGAGGAGTTCCGAGTGTGAAACGGCCGGCCGGGAAGGTGGCCCTGATCACCGGGACAGCTGGCGGCCAGGGTCGTGCCGCGGCGGTCCTGTTCGCGCGCGAGGGAGCCGTCGTGATCGGCTGCGACGTCAAGTCTGAGGAAGCAGCCGAGACCCTCGAGATGGTGCGAGGCGATGGCGGGCAGATGACCTCGATGCACCCAGTGGATCTGAGCGATCCCACCCAAGCGCGCCGGTGGGTCTCAGACGCTGCCGCATCACACTGCGGATTCGACGTCCTCTACAACAATGCCGCCGCCCCCAGATTCGCCCCGATCGCGTCGATGAGCGAAGAGGACTGGCATTTCACGATTCGCAACGAACTCCATCTCACCTTCTACGTCACGAGCGCGGCGTGGCCCCATCTGGTCTCGCGAGGGGGCGGCTCGATCATCAACACGGCTTCGATCGCTGCGATGAGCTCGAACCCTGCCACCCCGGGCAGCTTCGCTCACGCCGCAGCTAAGGGGGCGATACTGGCGATGACGCGAGAGCTTGCCCTTGAGGGGGCCCCGCACGGGATCCGGGCGAATTCGATCAGCCCCGCTATGGTCGAGTCGCCGGCCACCGCACAGCAGCTGGGGGAGCCGGGGTTCCGTGAAGCTCACCTGGCAAGCGTGATGCTCCCTCGAACCGGGCGTCCCGAGGACGTCGCGCACGCGGCCGTTTACCTCGCTTCGGACGAGAGCGAGTGGGTAACCGGCTCGAACCTGGTCGTCGACGGCGGCTTCACCGCGCGCTGACCGCGGACGTGCTCTCTGACGTGGTGCCTGGGTAGCCGGCTGTCGATACGCGCACGTCCACGAGCACCGCGGAGCCGCCGCGCGCCGCGCCAACCGCCTCATGCAGCGTCGTTGGCAACGCATCGGGTGTGCAAACAGGCCCGTAGCCTACGAGTCCGAGCGACCGGGCGAGTCCGGCCAGGTCGGGCTCCGGATCGCGGATGGCCTGTCCGATCCAGCGATTCTCGACGGGTCGGCTGCGCTGCCGCGCCACCCGCTCCTGATGGACCTCGTCATTGAAGAACGAGCCGTTGTTGGCGACGACGACAAGGAGTGGCAGCGTGTAGTGGGCGGCGGTCCATAGCGCGGAGGAGCCCATGAGTAGGTCGCCATCACCGAGTACCGCGACGGGGAGGCGGTTCCCGCCTGCCAGCGCCAGCGCCGCGCCGACGGCCATGCCGGGACCCGACCCGAGGCCGGCACCTCCGTCCTGACCGAGGTAATCGAGCGGGTGCGCGACTCGTACGTCGGCGCCGTCCCAGCCCAGAGGCAGTCGAATCAGGCAGGACGGCCCACCGCCCAGCGCGGTCGAGAGGTCACTGGCCAGCTCCCGGATCGTGAGCGACTTGCCGCGCACATCCCCCGCAGGGATGGAGGCGGGCGCAGGTGGAGCGACCGGCGGGCGCTCATCGATCAGCTGGTCCAGCGCATTGACCAGACCGTCCGGATGAGCCGCGATGGCCAGATCGACCACGGGAAGGCCAAAGTGATCCTTGCTCCAGCCGTTGTGCAGGGCCGAGTCGAGCGTGCACGAGATCACGCGGGCGGCCGTTCCGGACTGACGCAATGTGCCGGCCAGATCGATCCAGTCCAGGCTGAGGACAAGGTCGGCGTCAGCCAGAAGGTCGCGCCCCGACTCGGTCAGGAACGTCCCCGGGACTGCGGTGTTGAGCACATGGTCGCTCGGAAAGGCGGCTGGGGTCTTGAGGTCTGTCAGCACGCGGGCGCCCAGCTTTTCGGCCAATCGCACCCTCGCGGTCCAGGCCTCGGTGGTGCGACCGACACGGCCCACGAGCAATACCGGACGGGTCGCGCCAAGCAGCAGCGCGGCAGCGCGTTGTGCGTCGGCCGCCGCCGGCTCTGGCAGGGACGGCGGGAGGTGCCGCGACGGGTCGGGCAGCTCCGGTTCGTCGTCGAGCCCCTTCTCCTGGAGGGCCGAGTCCAGACACACGTACACCGGGGCGTTCGGGTAGCTGGTGGTGGCCAGGTATCCGCGCATGATCGCCTCGAGCGCCGCGCTAACCGAGGCAGGCTGATCATCCCACTTCACGTAGTTGCGGACGAGCGCCCCCTGGTCGGCCGTCGTGTGGATCCAGTCGATCCACGGCCGCCGGAGCGCCGCGTCGACGGGTCCGGTGGCGCCGATGACCAGCATCGGGACGCGGTCGCAGAATGCGTTGTACAGCGCCATCGTGGCGTGCATAAGTCCCACGTTTGAGTGCAGCGCCACGGCCATGGGGCGGCCGGTCACCTTGGCATAGCCGTGCGCTACCGCCACCGCGTGCTCTTCGTGCAGGCATACGACGATCCGCGGCGACTCGTTACCGAGGTAGTTGACCAGACTGTCATGCAAGCCGCGGTAGCTCGACCCCGGATTCAGGCTGATGTACGGAAGCCTGAGCCGGCGCAGGAGTTCGGCTATGGCATCGCTAACCCACTCGATGCGCGGCTCGGAGGCGGGTGCGCAGGACGGTTTCTCAATGTGGTCTGGCATGTGCTCCACCCGATCTTCTCCAATGATTGACTTGTCCTGCTTGCGCTTGCTCAGCTGGGCGACGACTGCCGTCTCACGTTCACGACTCGAAGTCACCTATATTCATTAGGGTTGTAAGTCTAGGAGAGGCCCCGTACCGATGCTCGAGCCGGGCATACAAGAAATACTCCCTGACGACCCGGTCGCCCCGGGCAAATGACGGCGGCCACAGACTGGGACCGCCTGCTCTCGCCGTTGCTGAGCGCCAGGCGGTTTGATGAGACGCTGCTGCGGAGCGCCGGGCTCGTGACCGGGGTGTTCCACGTCTCGATCGGGATGGAGGCCACCGCGGCCGGCCTGGCCTGCGTCAAGGCCGAGGGCGACATCGTGATGCTGGGCCACCGTAATCACGCGCATCTCGTGGCAATCGGGTCCGATCCGGAGGCTCTCTACCGTGAAGTGCTGGGGCGGGCGGGGGGAGCCCAGCAGGGGCGAGCGGGGTCGATGCATCTGGCCGACGCCTCGCGCGGTGTGCCATATACGAGCGCGATGCTTGGCGGCGGGGCCGCGGTGGCGAACGGCATCGCCCTGGCCCTGGCCCGCGGTGGCACAGGACGGCTCGCCTTCGCCTTCTTTGGCGATGGGGCGATGGGGGAAGGCATCGTGTACGAAACATTCGGCCTGGCCCGTGCTTGGCACCTGCCGATCGTGTTCGTGTGCGAGAGCAACGCGCCCGCGGTCGAACGCGGGAGGTTTGCACAGCTGGCGCGGGCGCATGGCGTTGCCGCAGTTAGCGTCGACGGATCGAGTCCGCGGGCGGCTGTCCGCGCGCTTTCTTACGCCGCTGCTTTTGCCCGGGACGGCTCCGGCCCACACTTCGTCGAGGCGACGACCGCGGCGTGGCCCGGAAACGCAACCTTCATTCCGAAGCTCGAGCGGGCCTTCGACGTCGGCCGCGTGGCGAACCCACCAGGCGACGAGTTTGAGGCGGCCGATCCCGTGCGCCGGGAGGCGCAGGCGTTGCTCTCCGACGGTGTCCCGCTCGATCGCCTGAGAGCCCTCGATGCAGCCATAAGCGAGCGCATGCGGCGTGCCTTCGAGTCGGCGGCGCTCGCGCCGCCCGCGACAGGAGGCGTGGCGCACCAGGACGTCTGGGGATGATCACCGCCCAGCTCACCTATCACGAGGCGCGTACCCGCGCGATCGGCCGTGAGTTGATGGCGAATCCGGACGCGATTGTGATCGGTCCGTCCCTGTCGTTGCCGTTTAACCCGGACGATCGTCTCCTGGAACGCTTTCCGAGCCAGGTGCTGATCCCGCCGTACAGCGAACTGGCCACGGCGGCCGCGGGTGTCGGGGCTGCAATCGGCGGGCTACGCCCACTGGTCGCGCTGTCGACCGCCAGCTTCATGTACTACGCGTGGCCCGCGATCGTCAACGAGGCGCCGCTCGTGCGCTACCTGTCGGGAGGTGGGGCGTCGGCGCCGGTCGCGTTCCATGTGCACAGCGGCTCTCGCCGCGGCGGTGGTCCGCAGCACGAGCACACACCGCAGGCGATGCTCCACGGGATTCCCGGCCTTCGCGTGGTGGCGCCTGGAACACCGGCGGATGTCGATGCCGCATTACACCTTGCTCTCACCGGTCCAGATCCAGTCGTGATCGTCGACCACGTGCTGCTCTCCGAGGTCCGTGGAACGGTCCCCGGCAATCCGGCCGACCTCGGACCGTCACTCCTGCGCTCGGGGTCGGACGCGCTGCTCGTCGCATCGTCGGAGATGACGCAGCGCGCGCTCGCCGCGGCCCGGGCGCTCGAAAGCGAGGGCCTCTCAGTCGGTGTGCTGAACCTTCCCGTGCTTGCCCCGGCACCCGTCGCTGAGGTCGTGAGCGCAGCGAGCGACTACCGGATCGTGGCGTTCGTCGAAGAGTCCCGCGCTGCCGGCAGCCTCGGAGCTTTCCTGCTGGCCTCGCTCCTCGCTCATCGCCCCGAATCCATCTCAACCGCGCTGATCTGCACGGGCGATGCTCCGGCGCCGTTCGCGCTCGAGCTGCTAGATCGGGTCGTGCCCACGCAAGGCTGGATCGTCGCCGAGACGCGCCGTTTGATCGAGCGCGCATCATGACCGAGACCGGACCAGTCGACGGACTAGCGCTGCGCCGGGCGCTCAGCCGGTTCGCGACGGGCGTCACAGTGATCACCGCCGTTGACCCGGCCACCGCTGAGCCTCGTGGGATGACCGCAAACGCGTTCATGTCCGGCTCCCTCGTGCCCCCGCTGATCCTCGTCAGCGTGAAGCTCTCCGCTCACCTGCACACGGCGCTGAGCGACAATTCGTGGTTTGGGGTGAGCGTCCTCCCGGAGTCGCTCGAACGCGAGGCTCGGAGGTTCGCCGGGCTGCCGCTGGAACCGCAAGAACCACCGCCGCGGCTCGAGTGGCAGGGGGATGTGCCGGTGTTGGAGCGCGCGATCGCCTGGTTCACCGCGACGATCGTCAACCGGCACCCGACCGGCGATCACACGCTGTTCGTCGGTGAGGTTCGAGACTTCGCTGCGCCGCACCCGGATGCCGTGCCGCTGATATTCCACGGCTCACAATTCGCGCATCTGGATACGCGCCACGAATACCGGCCACTCCCCAGCGACCCGTGGGGATGGGCGCTGGATCTTTGGGGCTGACGGGCCATGCTTCAGACCGCCTGCACCCTGCGCCGCCCGATCCGACTGATCGAAAGCCGCGCCGGGTCCGCTGTCGGCTGGTGTGCGGCGACAGCGGCATCCAGCTGCGGGCCGTCGCCGGCGTCGATCGCCTTGATCAGCTCGCGGTGCACGGTCACCATGGCCGGCCCGTCGAAGCGGGCAAACTCGGCGCGATCGATGCTGTACTCGAGGAAGTCGATCAGCGTCAAGTACATGCTCCGCAGCGGCGCATTGCGGCACAACTCCGCGATCCGCCGGTGCAGCGCCCAGTTGCACTTGAAGAACGCGCCCGGGTCGTTCTCAGCGACCTCCATCTGCTTGACGATCCGGTTCAAATCCCGGATGTCACCAGCCCGGTGATAACGAGCGGCGTGGCTGTCGATCAGTGGCTCGAGCGCATCCCGCACCTCGAGGCATTCCTCGTAGGTCGTGCTGCCGCTCTTGAAGCCAAGGACCGAGTGGCTGAGTGCGACCCGCGCCGCCGGTCGCGCCACGAACACCCCGCCGCCCGGGCCGGGACGGGCCTCGATCATCCCGCGCATCTCCAGAAGGCGCACGGCTTCGTTGACGGTGGCCACCGCGACGCCGAATCGCTTGCGCAGATCCTCCTTGGTTCCGAGCCTCTCGCCGGGCTCGCGCTCGTCAACGATCTCGCGCTCGAGCTCGCGGGCCACGAGTTCGGCCCGTGAGACGCGGGCGCTGAGGAAGCTCTCGGTGCCTACAGCCATTGAAAGCGATGATAATCACCGATTTGGTCGGCTCCGGCATGCCTGCCCACGCTGGATTACTTGACGACGAGCGACCTGCGCCTCACCCGCGGTGATACTCGGGGCGGCGCGCGCGGGGCGGCGGGGGGTCTGGACCGCCTACCGTCGCGTTGGCGACGCGCTCATCGATCCGCGAGCGGAGTCGCGGTCTCCATCATCTCCAGGGGCGGGCCCGGCCCCCAGAGGTTGGCGAAGCGCGGATCGTCGAGCTCCCAGCGGCCGGGCTCGTAGGTCCGCTCGTCCCACACCTGGTACAGGTCGGCGTAGTACTCGACGATGCACCCGGCCGGATCGAAGTGGTAGGTGAAGATGTTCTGCCCGGCGCCGTGGCGACCCGGACCCCAGATGAAGCGAGAGCCGTTGCGCGCGAGCACGTCCCCGAGCTGCCCGATTGCGCCGATGTTTTCGACCCCCCACGCGTAATGGTTCAGGCCGGCTCGCGGTCCAAGGCCGACTCCGATCCCGTGATGGTCCGGGTTGCAGCGCATGAAGACCAGCGTGCCGTCGCCGATGTCGTCGGACAAGCGAAAGCCGAGGATGTCGATCAGGAAGGCGACCGTCGCGCGAGGGTCCTCGCAGGCCAGCATCGGATGCCCGAACTTCCTGGGCGGCACGCCCGCGCCCGTGCGCGCCGTCCCGGTGCCCTGCATCCCGACGAACACCTCGATCATGTGCCCGGCCGGAGCGCGGAAGCGCAGCGCCCGGTCAAGCGCGGGCTCCTCGGCCTCGGTGGACAGAATCGGGATGCCAATCTGCTCGAGCCGGCTTCGCAGCGCGTCGAGGGCGGCGGCGTCGTGGGCCTGCATCGCGACGTGGTGAAGCGCGGGCCGGTCGGCCGCAATGTACTGGAGCGAGTGGTGGCAGTCCGCGTGCGTCAGATACGAGACGCCCGCTACGCGCTCGGTCTCGGTGAGCCCCATGACGGTCGTCGCCCACGCCACCGAGGCGTCGAGGTCGGGTACCTCGAGCGCGACGTGGGCCATGCGCCGGATGTAGTCGCTCATCCCTGGATCACAGGATTCTCTAGGCGCCCGATTCCCTCGATCTCGGCCACCATCACGTCACCCGCGGCCAGGAAGCGCCCCTTGCCGGCCCCGACCCCGGCACACGTTCCGGTGCAGATGATGTCGCCGGGCACGAGCGGGACCACCGCGCTCAGGAACGCGATCTGCTCAGGGAGCGAGAACATCATCTGCGAGGTGCGCGAGTCCTGCTCGAGCACGCCGTTGACGGTGAGCCGCATCGCGGCGTCATGCGCGTTCGGCGCCTGGTCCGCCGGCACCAACCACGGCCCGAGCGGGCACGAGGTTGCCCAGCCCTTCTGGAGGAACCAGTCGTGCTTCATCGGCGGCTCGGCCGCATCGGCACGGATGAATCGGTCGCGCACGGACACATCGTTGGCCACCGTGTAGCCAGCTACGTGATCGAGCGCCTGCTCGGCTGCCACGCGGTGGGCGTGCCGTCCGATGACCGCGGCCAACTCGACCTCCCAGTCCACCCGCTCGCACCCTGGGCCGATCAGCACCGGTTCGCGAGACCCGACCACGGTGCTCGTTGGCTTGAGGAACATGAACGGCCCCCCGGCCGGCTTCGGAACGTCGGCATCCGCCGCCAGCCCGCGCATCTCCCGGGCGTGGTCGGCGTAGTTGGCGCCAGCCATGTAGAGGTTGGGTGGTCGGGGCACGGGCGCGAGGAGCCGTGCCTTGGCCGCGGCGCCAGCCGGCTCGAGGTCGCCCCGAATCAGGTGCTCCTCGAAGCGCGCGACGCTCGCCTCCCAATCGGCGAGCAGGTCGCCGACGGCCGGGCGACCGCGGAGCGGATGGATCTTTTCGTCGATGACCAGCGCGGCGGTGGCGCCGTGCGCGTCTGCGACCGTGGCCACGCTGTATCGCGCCATGACGCGATAACTCTATGGAGTTTGGGCTTTGGTCGTCAATGGCCAGGGGTATTCTGCGCCTGGACGGGGCCGTTGTCTCTATAGAGTTTCCGCCCGACCCATGAAGGCGGTAGTGATCCGGCATTACGGCGGGCCCGAGGTGCTCGAGCTGCTCGACTGGCCCGAGCCCGACGTCGGCCCGCACGATGTCCTGATCCGAGTCCATGCGGTCACAGTCGGTCGCGTCCTCGATGTCGAGGTGCGACGGCGCGGCGCGGACCTGGGCGCCACGTTGCCGCGGATCCTCGGGTCCGACCCGGCCGGCATCGTCGTGGCGATCGGCTCGGAGGTGAGCGCGGTGAGCCCCGGCGACCGCGTCGTCTGCACGAGCACGCTGTTCTGCAGTCGCTGTGACTACTGCCGAGCCGGCCTGACCAACGCGTGCGTCGAGCATCGGGTGGTCGGCGTCCACATCGACGGCGGCTACGCCGAGTACTCCGCGGTGCCCGAGGCTGTGGTCGTACGGGTGCCGAATCACGTCGCACTCGACCAGGCGGCCGCGATGGGTGTGAGCTACCCGGTCGCATGGAACCTCTTGAAGTACGCCGGCGCGGTGCGCGCCGGCGACGATGTGCTGATCATGGCCGCCGGCGGCGGCCTCGGGATCGCCGGCGTGCTGGTCGCCCGGGCGCTGGGCGCCCGGGTGATCGCCGCTGCCGGGTCGGATTGGAAGCTCGAGCGCTGTCGCGCCCTGCTGGGCGTCGAGGACACCGTCAACTACGCCGATTCCGGATGGGCGGAGCGCGTGCGTGAGTTGAGCGCCGGCGGCGACGGCGTACACGTGGTGTTCGAGAACATCGGCTCGCCGGACCTATTCGGGGAGGCGCTGGCTTCGCTGCGGCGCTACGGCCGGCTCGTGACATGCGGATCGCACGGTGGTGCAGTGGTCCCGCTATCGATGCGCTCGCTGTATCGGCGGCACCTGACGATCGCCGGCGATACCGGCGCCACGTCGTCGCAGACGCGCGAGGTCTTCCAACTCCTTACCGACCGTCGGCTCGAGCCTCCGCCCGTGTCGCATCACTTTCCCCTGGCCGACGCGGCGGCCGCGCACGAGGCCGCCTCGGGCCGGGACCTCTTCGGCCGCGCCGTGCTCGTCGTGCGCGAGGAGGAGGCCGTTTCCGCCCATGCCTGACGCCGTCACTCGCGCCGTCGAGGCGCTGCGTACGATGGTCCTTACCGGCCAGATCGCCCCGGGCAGCGGGCTCACTCAGGTCGGGCTGGCGCAGGAAATCGGTGTCAGCACCACCCCGCTGAGAGAGGCGCTCCGGCGTCTAGAAGCCGAGGGTCTGCTCGAATCGCAGCGAAACGGCCGGCCGCAGGTGCCTAGGTTCGACCCGGCGGACCTCGACGCCCTCTATGCCGGTCGGGTGCTGCTCGAGTCCCTCGGCATCGCGCTGTCAGCGCCGCGTCTTGGCGAGACGCAACTCGACGTGATCCGAGATCACCTCGGCGCGATGCGCGGGTCGGATGATCCGGTGGGGTGGGACCGGGAGCACGCCGCATTCCATCTGGCGCTGATGGTTGGCAGCACCGACGCGTTTCGGCAGGAGATCGACCGGCTGGTGGGGCGCAGCGATCGGTACAGGCGTATGTCGGTGCGGGTCGACGACAGTGAGGGACGGCGGATCGGCGACGAGGAGCACGGGATGATCGTCGCTGCCTGCGAGGCGCGTGACGGACGCGATGCCGCGCTCGCACTGGCCCGGCACCTGACCCGGTCTGCGCTGACGCTGATCGCTCACCTTGAGCCTGACTATGACCCCGTGGCCGTACGCGGGGCGCTTCGCATGGTGATGAGCTGGGCCACGGGCTAGACCGCGTTTCGCGACGCGGGGCTCGTCGCCATCACTTCGCGATCGTAGACATCGAGCGGCACGCCTCCCGGCGCACCGAGGCCTCGGCGCCGATCACGGGGGGCATGACCGTCGACGGTCGCGCGGGACGAGATCGAGCGGGCGTAACGAACCACGGTATTCCATCTATTGATTATTCGTTTTTTCTGATACTGTCGGCACCCGTGTCGGTGCCACTTGCTCCAACCGCTGCCCCGGGCCGAGATGAGCTAGTAACCCGGGCCCGAGGGTTGTTCGAATTAATGCGGGCTCGTGCCGGCGAGGCCGAGACTGTGCGGCACCTGCTCCCCGAGATGGTGACGGCGTTCACCGAAGCTGAGCTGGTGCGCACCCTTGTGCCGCGGCGATGGGGCGGTGCCGGCCTGGGTCTGACGGATGCCATGGACGTCACGATCGAGTTGGCGAGGGCGTATGGTTCGATGGGCTGGGTCGGCTCGTTTTGGTCGGACCATCCGCACTGGATCGGCTTTTATCCCGAGGCAGCGCAGCAGGAGGTATGGGCGAACGGGCCCGACGCGCGAGTTGCCACCTCATTTGTGCCGGCCGGAAGGGTGACCGCCGTTGATGACGGTTTCCTGCTCTCGGGAGAGTGGGCATGGGCAAGCGGGGTGGGGTTCAGCTCGTGGGTAATGCTTGGCGGCCTAGTCCCGCGCGAGGGTGCGCCGCCGCAGAACCGCCTGTTTCTCTTGCCTACCAGCGAGGTGACGATCGTCGACACCTGGTTCAACGCGGGCTTGCGTGGGACTGGCTCAGACAACGTGATCGCTGAGCAGGTGTTCGTTCCAGAATGGCGGACCTTAGTGATGGAGGACGTGCGCGAAGGGCGCGCCCCGGGCACTGCGGTCAACGTCGAGCCCCATTTCCGAGCCCCGCTGATGACGCACGCCGGCTATGCGATGGTCGCTCCAGCAATCGGAATCGCTCGCGGGGTCATCGACGACTGGGCCGCCAATGCCCGAGCCAAAGCCCACTCATACACGCAAGAGCAGGTCGCGGCCACGGTGCCGATGCAGATGGCGATGGCCGAGAGCGCCGCGCTCGTCGATACGGCCGAGCTTATCGTCCGTCGTTGTCTGGAGCGCGTGCAATCCGATCAGGAGCTCGGACTCCAGGACCGCGTTCGGCATCGACGCGACATCAGCTTTGCGGCGCGGCTACTCACGCGCGCGGTGGACGACTTGATGCAGACCGCCGGGGCCTCCGCCATGCGGGACGAAAGCCCAATCCAGCGCGGCTGGCGCGACGTCCGGACCATCGCCCTTCACGTGATGCTGAATTTCAACGCAGCCGCTGAGAACTATGGACGTTTCGCGATGGGACTACCACTCAATCCACGGGATCCGTTCTTCTGAGATGGCGCGTAGCGTGACCGCCGGGACCTCGCGGTCTGCAGAGGCAGCCCTAGCACGAAGCGGGCAGCGTGCAACCTATCGTCCCGCCCGATCCGATGGGGCACGAGTGCTTTGACGGATCCGGCCACCCACCGCGCGTTGCTGCTTTCGGCGCCCAAGCGCAACCTGCGATGACGTGGCGCTAG
>DATJRS010000073.1:0-2039 GCA_035504535.1 Solirubrobacteraceae bacterium
GGCCATCACGAATGCGCGGGTGAACCCGGCGTCTGCGGGAAAAGCTCCCACCGCCCCCGAGGCCGCGATCACCGCGAACGCGGCCTGCGCACCGACCGCGGTGCCCGTAATCCGCGTGGCTGCGATGACGGCCGCCGCGACGCCGCTGGTGTCTGCCGCGACGCTGCGCATGACAACGGCATATATGCCGGTGAGGATCAGCCCCCACGAGACACCGGTCCCCGCAGTCCCGCCAGCTAGCGCCGCGGCGCTCCCGTGCTCGAGCGCTAGCGAAAGGTAGGCCACCACCCCCAGAGCCGATCCGACCGAGACCAGCGCTCGCGGCCCCAAGCGGTCGACCAGCCGCCCGGCCGCCCAGCCGGCCCCGCCGCCGACGATGCAGGCCGGCGTCAGCAACAGCCCGATCTTCGTCGTCGAGAAGCCGAGGCCGTAGCCGCTCGCTTCGGGCCGCGCGGCGATCTGTGGGACCACGTACGCGCTGAGGAAGAAGGCGAAGCCAAACAGGAGCGCACAGAGATTGGCGTTCCCGTTTGGCCGCCGGGCGAGGAGGGACAGGTCAAGGAGAGGCTTCGACACGCGCGCTTCGACCGCAGCAAACAGCGCGAGTAGAACGGCTGCGGCGATGAAGAGCCCAACGATTCGCCCCGAGGACCAGCCCCAGTTGTTCCCTTCGGAGATTGCCAGCAGCAAGGCCCCCAGCCCGGTAGAAGCGAGAAGCGCCCCGGCCAGGTCGACGTACCCTGTCGCGCGCTCCGGCGATTCCTGCACGTAAGCGAAGGTCAAAGCCAAGACGAAAACGGCAAAGGCGAAGAGGAACCAGAAGAGCGCGGCCGACGAAAACTGGTCGACAAGGAGGCCGCTGAGCAGGAACCCAATGGCGCCGCTGAAGGTCGCGGCGCCGACGAGCACACCAATTGCTCGGGGAAGGCGAGCTCGAGGAAGCGTGTCGCGTGCGATAGCGAGGCCTAGCGGCGCCACGGCGGCACCGAAGCCCTGAATCGCCCGGCCGGCAATCGCGAGACCGATCGAGTGGGTGATGGCGCAGAGGAGTGAGCCCCCCGCGAACGCCATCAACGCCCAGAGCAACACAGGGCGTTTTCCGACCACATCGCCGAGACGGCCGAGCAGGGGAACGGCAGCCACGGCAACGACTTGGAATGCGACCGCGAACCAACCGATGCCGACGAGCGATCCGTGGTAGTGCCGCGCCAGCGCCGGCAAGGCCGGCAATACGATCGATGCCTCCAGTCCGAAGTCAAGCGCGCCCAGCGACAGCACCACGACCGACGCGATTGGTGCTACCTGGCCCCGTCGCCACGCTACACGCGAGATGCTCGACATCAGACCGCCACCAGCGCTCGAACTGTGCCGACGCTGCCGGTGTCAACCAAGTCAACCGAGTCGGGACACCCGCTCTGGCGCCCACGCGGAGTCACGGGCACACACGGGCTTTACGAGAAACCCCGTCCGTCGGACTGGTCAATGCGCGATGGCGCTCGGATACCCCGGTCAGCCCGAACACGACGCGCAGCGTCTCCTGCTGGGGAGCCGGGAGCCTGTCCAGCCGATCGAGTAGCGGCGCGCACGCTGCAGGCTGGCGTACGCCAGCTCCATCTCCGATTCTACCCCCACCGCCCGGACGACCGTCATGTCCGACGCCGACTCGATCACATACTCGAGCAGCGCCGTCTTCACGATGCCCGCCTCACCCCGCAACACCAACGACCGACCCTCACCCCGGGGAACGTCCTCGAGCAGCGCATCCAGCGTGGCGCACTCGCTGGCCCGACCACGCGGGGTCGTGGCCTGTTCAGCCGTGCGCACAGTCCGGTCCACAGGGAGTCCTTGATCGTAAATCAGACGAGCGGCAGGATGTCGATTTTCGTCGCGTTAGACCGGGATCGGCCCCGCGTCGGAGCTGGGCAGCGCGCGCGCCAGCTCCCGGCGCGAGCGGATGCCGAGCTTCGTGAACACGTGGCGCAGGTGCCACTCGACCGTGCGCGGACTGAGGAACAGCCGCGCACCGATCTCCGGGTTGG
>DATJRS010000074.1:0-2225 GCA_035504535.1 Solirubrobacteraceae bacterium
TTCGTAGAAGCCGCGCGCATGCTCGCGCGGATACACGCCCTGCACCTCCATGCCCGGCCCCAGGAAGTAACGGGCGGTCTCGGGGTTGTCGGCGAGGATCTCCGGTTCGCACGCGTCGAGCCAGAACGCCCGGATGCCGTAGCGGCGATAACCATCGGTCACCTTTTGCCAGACGTAGCGGCGTGCTGCCGGGTTCGTTGCATCGTAGAAGCGCATGAACGCCTGGCCGTCGGTGCCCTTGTCCCAGAAGGCCAGGTGGAGCGGGGGCAGGCTGGCGGTGCTCCCCACCAGGAAGCCCTCCCGCTCCATCTCCGCGTAGTTGTCGCAGTTCGGGTTGACCGTCGGCCAGATCGAGACCAGCAACTCGACTCCGAGCTCACGTAGCTGGTCGACCATCGCCTGAGGATCCGGCCATTCGGCCGGGTCGAACCTCCACTCGCCCTGGCGGGTCCAGTGGAAGTAGTCGCAGACGATCACGGAGAGCGGAAGGCGGCGCCGACTGTACTCGCGCGCGACCTCGAGCAGCTCTTGCTGACTCCGGTAGCGCAGCTTCGACTGCCAGAATCCGGAAGCCCACTCCGGCAGCATCGGCGGTAGCCCCGTCACCCGCGCGTACTGGCTGACGACGTCGCCAGGGGCCGGGCCGGCCGTCACCCAGTAGTCGACCTGCCGGGCGGCATCGGCAACCCACCGCGTCCCGTTCGCCGCCAGCTCCACGCGGCCGACGCCCGGCATGTTCCACAGAAAGCCGTAGCCGCGGCTGGAGAGCGCGAACGGCACCGAGACCTCGGTGTTGCGCTGGACAAGCTCGACGACCGCTCCTTTCTGGTCCAGCAGGCCGTGCTGGTGCTGCCCGAGGCCGTAGAAATGCTCGTCCGGGTCGGCATCGAACATGATGTCGCAGGCATAGAGGTCGCCTCCCACCCGGCGGTAGCGGCGCTGCGCGGGGGAGGTGAAGTGCGGACGGCTCTCGGCGAGGAGCGGCATCCCGTCCGCCCGAAGGAATCGCAAGAGCGGCGGAAAGGGGACGAACCGACCCTCGCCGTTCTGGACCACCTCGACGATGAGATCGCCGTTGGATACGCGGGCCCGACCGTCACCGATCTCGACCCGGGCGGTCCGCACTTCGTCTTCGAGCAAGGCGCTCCATGGCGTCTCGGTGACGGATGCGCCGAGGGCCGCCCGTACGCGGATGCCGCTCACCCCCCAGGCGTCTACCTGAAGGACCTCACCACCAGACCGCACAACGAGACCGGTCTCGCTAGCGGCAAAGGTGGCCACGTTCTGTCCCTCGGCTCGGGAGCTTGCGAACCGCTTCGCTCCTGCTGTGCAGATAGACTGCCGGACGAGCACATAAGCCGTTCCAGTCGTCAACCGAAGCGCTTCGCGAAGCGCTTCGCAAACCTATCCAACACACCTTGCGGGAGTCAAGAGAACACCGTGAGACAATCGGGTCAGATGACACCGTCGAAGCCTGCCACGATGGCGCAGATCGCCGAGCGCGCCGGCGTCGCCCTGAGCACCGTCTCGTACGTCCTGAGCGGCAAAAGGGTGGTCTCCCCGCTGATGCGCGAGCGTGTCCTGGCTGCCGTCGAGGAGCTCGACTATCGCCCGCACGGACCTGCACGCGCGCTCGCGAGCGGGGCGTCGCACACGATCGCCCTGTTCCTGCCCTCGCCGCAGTGGCAGCTTCTGCCGGTGCAGCAGACGTTCGTCGCAGGCGCGACTGCGGCGACGAGCGCGAGCGACTACTCGCTGCTCCTCTCGACGGCCGCCACCGACCCGGAGGCGGTCGCCAGGGTGGTCGCCACCGGACGCGCGGACGGCGTGATCCTGATGGAGACGCTCGTGCACGACGCCCGGGTCGAGCGCCTGCAGGCGGACGGACATCCGTTTGTGCTCATCGGGCGTACGCACGACATGACCGGGATCAGCTACGTGGACATGGACTTTGGCGACGCGGTCGAGACGAGCCTCGCGCATCTCGCCCGGCTCGGACATACGCGGGTCGCACTGTTCAACTTCCCGCCCGACCTGATCGAGGCAGGCTACACCTCGTCGCTGATCGCGCGGGACGTCTTCGAGCGACGCGCACCCGACTTCGGCATCGACGGCATCCACATTGCGTGCTCCCACGAACCGCGCGAGGCGTTCGCGGTCGCTGCGCGGCTGCTGCGGTCGGAGCCGGAGTGCACGGCCGCCATCACGACCGGCTGGCAGTTCAC
>DATJRS010000075.1:0-3356 GCA_035504535.1 Solirubrobacteraceae bacterium
CGCGTCCGCGCAGTCGATGTCGTCGACGATCAGCGCCAGCGGCCGACCCGGCTTGGCAGTGGCGCCCTCCGACGCCAGGACCCGCGCCAGCCAGAAGAGTCCATGGATGATGGCGTAGGCGCGCTCGCCGGCGTCCGCAGACCCCTCGGGAGACGCACCGGATAGCAACTCTCCGGCCGGTCGCGCCGGCCCTTCCAGCAGCGTTCTGCGCTCGCGCCCGCCGGCCGTTAACCAGGTGTCCTCGAACAACTGAATCGCTACCCCGAACGGGAACTCGCGCTCCAGCCTGCGTCCCCTTGCCTGCACGACGCGCATCCCGGCGGCCGTCGCAGCCTCAGCCGTCGCGTTCACGAGCTGGGTCTTGCCAACTTCGGGGGCGCCCTCGAGGTAGACAACGCACCCATCACCCGCGCCCGCCTCGGCCAACAGCAGCCGGATCCGACTCATTGCGCTGAGCTCTTCGGACGCATCGAGGCGTCCAGGTCCCATCGGTTCAGTCACTTGCATCCCCCAGAGGAGCGTTCCTTGCTCTCGGCTATAAGCGTACTAGGGGGATCCCCCTAGCGCAAATTGGTAGGTGCCTATTCGTCCAGTCGGCTCGGGGACGCCCCTACTCCAGTATTTCGCCGAATCTCAAGCGATGAAGCGGTCCGTGTGGCCGACGTCGGGCCCGGGTCTCGCGCTTATAACTAGGGGGGGACCCTGGTGCGAGGAATGATCACTCATAGCAAGCTTTAGCGAGCCCGATGGTCCTGGACGGACGTTCGGGCAGGGGCAAGCCGCAACGACGAACGGAAGCGTCAGAAACAAAAGGGGGTGAAGGCACCTCGGATCGCCGGCGCGCTGCGCTGGCGGAACGTGCCGGATCATGCAGTCCACATCAACTCAACACACGAAGACCGCCGGGTACCGACAGATCTCAGCATCCGGCTTTCGGGCGCACACCGCGCTGGAACCCGTCGATCGGGAAATCACCAACGCCGTTTTGAGGGCTCAGGCGGGCGACGATGACGCCATCCGCGTTCTCTACCTCCGCTACAAGGACAACGTCTACGGATACGTGCTCAGCTTCGTGCGCGACCAGCACGAGGCCGAGGACATCACGCAGCACGTGTTCTTGAAGCTGATCACCGTGATCCACAAATACCGCGCCCGCGAGGTGCCGTTCACCTCGTGGCTGTTGCGGGTCGCCCGGAACGTCGCGCTCGACCACATGCGCCGGCGGCGAGCCGTGCTGTGCGACGAGGTCTACGAATCGGGGCAACAGAGCGACGAATCGGGAGACGACCGCCGGCGCGCGCTCGAGCAGGCGCTCCAGTTGCTACCGGAGGAGCAACGCAACGTCGTCATGCTGCGGCACCTGGTCGGGCTCACGCCAGGCGAGATCGCGACGCGCATGGGCCGCACCGAGGCTTCAATCCACGGCCTGCACCATCGGGCTCGCCAGACGCTGAAGCGAGAACTGCTCGCGATCGATTGCGGACCCGCGGCGCGTGCTGCTTGAGCGCGCGCCGCAGCCGTTCCTCTCCCTCAGTTAAGCGCAAGCTCGACGCCGTCGCCGACGTGCAGACGCATGGCTCGAGGAAGCGCGAAGTCGCGGAAGATCCGTGCGCTCCGACCAACCGTGCTGGCCTCGATCCGCCCGCCAACATGCATGATTCGTGCCCCGTCGGCGATGATGGACCGCTCGATCTCGGCGCCCTCGATCTCGGCACCCTCGCCGATCGACGTGTACGGGCCGATGTAGGAGTTGGACACGCGGGCACCCCGGCCGATGATCGTCGGGCCGAGGATGATGCTCGAGCTGACCTCGGCCGTGGGGTGGATGATCACCCGGCCTTCGATCCGGTTGTCGCCACCGTCGACTGCGTCGGCCTCCGGCGTCTGCTGGTCGAGCACGATCCGGTTGAGCTCGAGCAGGTCGAGCGGATCGCCGGAGTAGCGCCTCCACGTCCGCACGAATTTCGTCCGCAGCGAGTGCCCGGTGCCCGCGAGGTGCTCCGCGATCGCGGTCAGGTCGAGTGTCTCCTCGGTATCCGGGACGTGGGTGCAGGCCAGGTGCAGCGCGCCCGGGCCGAACAGACAGACGCTCACGAGGCTCAGACATGTCTTCGATCCGTTCAGCTCAGAGATGCCGAGCAACCGCTGCGCCGCCGGACCAAGCCGGTCGCGCTTCTCGGCGGTGCGGTGCAGAAGCAGAACGAGGTCGGATGGATCCGACTCGAGGAGCTCCGCGAGTTGGAGAAGCTCGTGTCCGACCAGTCCGTCCGCGGTGTGGACCACGCACGCATCGTCGCCGACGAACCCCTTGGCGCCTGCGAAGGCGCCTAGCAAGTCCTCCCGGCCGGTGTATGTCAGGTGCGTGACCGAGCCGAAGCTGCCCTCCTCCTCGATGCAGCGGCGGATCTGAAAAGCCAATTCCGGCGGCGAGACGACCGCAAGCTCGTCGAGTCCGGCCGCCACGAGACCGTCCAGGACATGACACACGATCGCCCGGTTCGCGATTCGGCGCGTGGCGGCAGGATCATCGTATGGCCGGCGGGACGGATCCTCAACGGGGACGATTACGACTCCCTTACACCTCATGGGGATACAACGGCGACGGCCCTCGCTGGCTCGCGTGATCGTGCTTTATTCCGACTTTCTCCACCATTTATGTAGCCGTAATGGCCGCGCGTGGCACCGCGCGGGTCGGCCAGTGGGAGAGCGCTAGGGCAGGACCTCGGCCAGCAACCGTTCCACGTGCTGGCCGTATGCGGGCTCGTCAAAGCTGAAGCGCAACGGATAGAGGGGATGGTTCGCCAGCAGGTCGGCCACCTGCTGACGGATGCGACCCGGATCGGCCGTCCATCTCAGGGCACGTGCCAGCAGACGGCCCAGCCGGGCGAACTGCACCTCGGTCAAGCCACGACGCGTCAACGCCTGAGTGCCGAGGCGCAGACCGAATTCACCACCCGTCCCGGGAATGAGAACCGAGTTCGTCCGGATTCCGCATGTTGGCAAGAGTTCATTGGCGGCTTTGTTTGCGACATCCGCCGGGCCAAGGTGCACGTGGACCTGGTGGGTCTCGGTGCCGCCGTACTCGATTCCGGGCACGTTGAGGCCGTTTCGGTGAAGTACCTGGGCAAGCGTTCGTGCGTTTGCCAGCACCTGCTCGCCGTAGGCGCGGCCAAAGTTGGCGATCTCTTCGAGTGCGATGACGAGCCCCGGAAGACATTCGGGATGGCTGTTCGACTGCAACTGCGGGCAGATCGTTTCCCACATCGTCTCAGCCAGCGGATGGTTGCGGTCGGCGAAGGCGATCACACCCTTGTTTGGCCCCGGCAGCGTCTTGTGCGTGTTGAACGTGAGGATGT
>DATJRS010000076.1:0-161816 GCA_035504535.1 Solirubrobacteraceae bacterium
GTTGTGCAGCGTCAGCACGCCGTACGTGTCGTCGGTGACCAGCATCGACACGATCCCGGCGATCAGCAGGTAGAAGGCCGGCCTGCGCTTGCCACCGTCGACCGCCATCCGGATGCCGGCGGCGAGCAGAATGATGTCGCCCATCGGGTAGCCGATCGAGACCAGCTTGGGCACGAGCCCGAGCGTGTTGTCATGCACGTACGGGGCGATCAGGATGATCCCGGAGACGAGCGCCAGGCCGAGGGTCATGATCAGCGCGTCGACCGCCCCCGGGCCGTCGGCGCGCTGGGTGCGGCGGCGGACGAGGAGCATGATCCCGACCATCAGAACCGGGTACATCGTGAGGTAGACAGCGTCGCCGAACGACGGGAACGGCACCGTCACGTTGAATAGGATGCGGATGCTGTACGTGTAGACGTCGCCGACCCAGAACAGGAACACGCCCAGGACGAACAGCCACCACGCCAGCCGGGCCCGCGGCTGATAAAGCCGGATCCCGGCGACCATTGCGAGCAGGCCGTACAGGCCCAGGCCGTTGATCACGAGCGGGCTGCCCTTCAGCGGCGGCACGAGCACGTACAGCCCGGTGACGAACGCACCGAAGCCGAGGAATATCCACGAGAGGTGACGGCGGTCGCCCGCGACGGAGGGTCTCGAGGCGGACATCGCTGGTTACTCGGCGGCAGCCCGTTGGAGCTTGAAGCGCTCGGCGACCTCGCCGAGAACGTCGCACAGGTGATCGACCTGCTCGTCGGTGTTGGCGGCCGTCAGCTGGAGCCGGAACCCGACCTCGTCGCGTGGGACGAGCGGGTAGACCGCCATCGTGACGTAGATGCCACGGTCGAACAGCATGTTGCCGACCTCATCGATGGCCTTGGGATCGGCCACCGGCACCTCGATGATCGGGAAGCCCGACTGGTTGGGCGTGGAGATGCCGAGCTCGGTCAGTCGATCGAGAACGCGCCAGGTCAGCCGGTGCAGCTTGGCCCGCAACTGCTCGCCCCGCAGATCGTTGACCCGCAATCCCTCCAGGACCGTCGCCAGCGACGCGACCGGCGAGGGGCCCGAGTAGAGATACGGCGGCGCGGCGGTCTTCAGCACCTGCTTGATCGCTGTCGGGCAGGCGATGAAGGCCAGCAGCGAAGAGTAGGCCTTGGAGAAGCCGCCAACGAGGATGATGTTCTCGTAGCTTTCCCCCGCGTGACGCACGATGCTGTTGCCGCGCATCCCGTAGTCGCACGGCTCGGCCGGTGAGCGCTCGCCGATTACCCCGAAGCCATGGGCGTCGTCGACGTACAGGAGCACGTTGTGCTCGCGAGCCAGCGCCGCGAACCGGGCGAGGTCCGGGGCGTTGCCGGTCATGCTGTTGACGCCGTCGATGCAGATCATGCCCGGCCGCCGCCAGCTGCCATCGCGCAGTAGCGCCTCGAGCCAGTCCAGGTCGTTGTGGCCGAACCGCCGGATCGTGGCGCCGCGGCCGGCGGCCAGCGCGCATCCGTCGTAGATCGTCTTGTGCGCGCGACTGTCCAGGAACAGCGTGCCGCCGGCGGCCAGCACCGGGATCACCGACATGTGGATGTGCGTGATCGTCGGCAGCAGCAGGCTGTCCTCTGAGCCGAGCAGCGCGGTCAGCTGTTCCTCGATCTCCGGGTAAAGGACGGGGCTGCCGAGCAGACGCGACCAGCTCGGGTGGGTCCCCCAGCGCCGCAGGTACTCGGGGACCGCCTCGATGATCTCCTCCTCGAGGTCCAGCCCGAGGTAGTTGCACGACGCGTAGTCGATCAGCCACTGCTCGCCGATCCGGATCTGGCGGCCATCGACCTCGTCGATCACCGCATCGAGCATCCGGTGCGAATACTGCAGCCGCGCCAGGTCCTCGGTTGAGCGGATCCAGCGCTCCAGCCAGTGGTCCCCCTCGCGCTCGCCCCAGCGCAGCGCGTCGCGGGGATCACTCATCCCCGACGGGTGGATCGGCGACGATCCCGTGCCCGGCTGGTTGGTCCCGCCTACGTGACGCATCAAGCCGCTTATCGGTCAGAGCGCCCCGTTCTGAAGCAATCCGACCATGAATGGCCGCAGAGGATTGTCAGGTTTCTGTCATTACAAGGGGCGGGCTGTCCGCCCCGCGATCAGCCCCGGGGTGCCCGGCGGGCCAGCAGGACCGCCGTGGCCACGAGCACCGGCAGCATCGTCGCGTGGTACATCAGATCGATCGCGTCGCCACCCTGCACCGTGAACGTGAGGCCGATGATGAACCCGAGGATGGCGAAGGCGACCGCGCATAGCGCGACCCGGCGTCCGCGTGGCGCCGGCGCGCGCGCGAGCGCGAATGCTCCGGCGGCCAGCGCGAGGCAGATCAGCGCCTCGGCTACCCCGGCGCCATCGGAGCTGCCCGAACCGATCCGGAGCGCGCCGGATAGGTGCAGGGCCGAGAACAACGCCAGGGTGGCGGATTCGAGGCCCAGCAGCACAGCAAGCGTTGGACGCGCCGGCCGGCCGCGATGAGCCGGCCGGCGCGGTGTGGCGGGGGCAGGGGCGTGGGCGTGGGCGCTCACGACGGGGCCTGCGACGGGTCGGCCGAGCCACGAGGATGGACCCCGGACCCGTGGGCCGCAGACTCGCCGAGCCGTGGCTCAACCGTGTCGCGAGCGAGCTTTGAAGGCCACCAGTTAAAACGGCCGAGCAGGATCACCGTCGAGGGGACGAGCAGCGTGCGCACCAGGAAGGTGTCCATCAGGATCCCGGCCGCAAGCCCGAACCCGATCGCGCGCAGCTGACTGCCCTCCGACCCGCCGCCGCCGACGATCGCGAACACCGCGAACGTGCCGCCGAGGATCAAGCCGGCCGAGGTCACGGTCGGACCGGTCCGCGCGATCGCCCTGACCACGGCCTCGCGAAGCGGCAACCTGCGCGCCTCCTCGCGGATCCGCGTCATGACCAGGATGTTGTAGTCCTCGCCGAGCGCGAGCAGGAAGACGAACATCAGGAACGGCAGGAAGAAGCTGATCCCGCTGTCGCCGCCGAGGTCGATGAACACGAGCGTCGCCACTCCAAGCGCCGCCAGGTAGGAGAACACGACGCTGATGATCAGATAGACCGGAGCGACCAGGCTCCGGAGCACGAGCGCAAGCAGGAGCGCGATCGCGATCACCGCAATCGGGATGATCACGCGGAGGTCGTGGTTGGCCGTCGTCGAGATGTCGTAGACGGCCGCGGCTTCGCCGGCGACCCCGCTGTTCGTGGCGCCCGAGGCGGTGGCGGCCCGGTCGACCGCGTCGCGCACCACGGGCGTGGCGTTCATGGCCGCGGTCGAGTCCTGCGCACCGGCAGCCAGGGTGGCCTCGAACTGCGTCGTTCGGCCATCGGCCGAGACGAACTGGGCCGACGCCCGGTAGGCGTTGTACAGCGTGGCGGGCAGGGCGACGCGCGCCGGCTTGGACACCGGGAGGCGCTGGGGCGGGCCGAGCAGCGCGTGCAACCGGCCGATCTGCGCCGGGGTGAGCGTGGTCCCGTTCGGGTCAAGCGGCCCCGCGAGCGAGGTGAACTCGCCCGAAGAACGCAGGCTGGCCTGCGCGCTCGCGAGTACGGGGGGATCGCTCCAGACCGATCGGGAGTAGGCAAACACCAGGTTTGCGGGATTGCTGCTCGACTGGGGGTAGTGCTGCGCCAGCGCCGCGTTGCCGGCGGCCGCATCCGAACCCGCCGGCGCGCTTGTCGCCCCGCCGAAGCCCGAGGAGTGGTAGCCGAGAGCGCCGGCCGCGAGCGCAAGGAACGCCACCACGCCGATCGCCAGCGTGGCCTTCGGATGCTGCACCAGCCGGCTGGCGATCCGCCCCCAGACCGAATCCTTCTGCGTCCCGGGTGCAGTCTTCGAGGGCCAGAACGCTCGCCGGCCGAGAATCGCGAGCAGCGCCGGCAGGAGCGTGAGGCCGAGCAGGAGCATTACGGCGACTCCGATCGCGAGCGGCACGCCGAGGTCGTGGTAGAGGCCGAAGGTCGCGAACAGCAGCGTAAGCAGGGCGAGGATCACCGTCCCGGCGGAGGCGCTGATCGATTCGCCGACCCGGACGATCGCGCGTCTCACCGCCTCGTGTGGGTCGTGCCCCTCACGCAGCTCCTCGCGGACGCGGAACACCAGGAACAGCCCGTAGTCCGTCCCGGCGCCGAGCAGGAGCACGATCAGAAGCACCTGACTAATCGAGGAAATCTGCAGGCCGTGGGCGCCGAGCTCACCGATCAGGCGGAAGGAGATCAGGAGCGCGAGGCCGCTTGGGATCAGCGTGACGAGCGCCGCCACGACCGAGCGGAACACGAACAGCAGCAGGACGATGATGAACAGGAAGGTGAAGTTCTGGACCTGGTTGCCGGCCTTGTTCGAGCTCGCCTGATTGGCGACCAGGGTCGCGACCTGACCGGCGAGGTGAAGCTGGAGCCCGGGAGGGGCGCCCGAGCGGGCGAACGTGCTCTGGAGGGCGTCGACGGTCGTCTTGTCCTTGGCGATGTCGTTGGCGCTGAGGGTGACCCGCACCCGGATCTGGGCCGCCTGGCCGTCGGCAGAGATCCCGAGCTCGGTGGCCGACACGACGTTCGGGACACCCTGGGCCAGCGAGGTCTCGCGCCCGATTGACGCCAGGTCGGCGCTGGTCAGCTGCCCCGCGCGCGAGGCGATGATGGTTATTTCACTGACGCGCCCAGCCGCTCCGCCCCCGAGCAGTGGCGCCGCCAGGTTGGCCGCCTTGGTGCTGGGGGCGTTGCCTTGAAGGAACGCGCTGTTGTTGTCGTTGACCTCGCTGCCGAGTGACGGGAGCGCTGCGCTGGTGACGATGACCACGAGCAGCCAGAACACGACCACCAGCCAGCGGAACCGCACGACGAAGCGGGCCAGAGTCTCAAAGGCATTGTCAACCGAAAATCGCGTCTTTTGGGAGTGCATGGGATCAGTGTCGGCAGTCGCCGGGGATCTGTCGTCCCCCTCGCGGGGGAGATTCCCGGTCCTGCGTCGGGGTGAATTGCGGCGTGTGACCGGATCCCCCTGCAGGGGGACGATTCCCGGGCGGGCCGCCGGTACGCTGATCAGGGCCGTGAACGCAGCACCGTATGCCGACCCGTCGGTCCAGCGGGGAGGCCCGCGCCCCGTCCGCACGCATGACGGCCGGGCCGTGCCGCGGCGTGTCCGCGACGGCGTGATCGCGCTCGTCGCCTACGGCCTGACGCTGGGGCTCCTCATCCACGGGCTCGGGAGCACCGGCAACGTCAAGCACCAGGTCGACGCGATCGCCGTCGTCCTCGCCGCGTTGGCGACGCTGCCGCTTTTCTGGTGGCGTCGGGCGCCGCTTGGAGTCTTCATCTTCACGACCGCGGCGAGCGCGGCGCTGATGGTCCGGGGCTATCCGGGCGGACCGCCGATCGGCCCGACGGTCGCGCTCTATCTGGTGGCTACCAGCCGCGAGGGCAGCCGCCGCTGGACCCACCGGATCGTCGCGGTCGTGATCCTGATGTTCTGCGCGCACATCGCGGCGTTCGGGCTCGGCCACGGGCAACTGCCAGAGGTCCAGATCGCCACCGGCGCGCTCGTGTGGGGTGTGGCCTGGTTCGCCGGCGAATGGACCCGCCTGCGCCGCCAGCAGCTGGCCGAACTCGAGCAGCGCGCGATCCGCGCCGAGCGGGACGCGATCCAGGATCGCCGCCTGGCCGTCGCCGAGGAACGGGCCCGGATCGCGCGCGATCTGCACGACTCGGCCGCCCACGCGATCAACGTGATCGCCGTGCAGGCCGGCGCGGCGCGGCTCTGGCAGAGCGCCGATCCCAAGCGAGCGCGAGCGGCGCTCGAGACGATCGAGGACGTCGCGCATCGAACCGTCGCGGACATCGACCAGATCGTTCACTCGCTGCGTGAAGACGGGCCGGCCGCCGGCCGCGTCGAGCCGCCGGCTGGCTTGGCTGCGCTCGACTCGCTTCTCGAGCAGCACAACGCGGCCGGGCTGCCGGTGACCGTGATCACGAAGGGCAATCACAGGCCCCTGCAGGGGGCGATCGACCGGACCGCCTACCGAATCCTCCAAGAGGCGCTCACCAACAGCGCCCGGCACGGCGCTGGAGGCGCTCAGGTCGAGCTCGCCTACGGCTCTCGCGCGCTCGATCTGACGATCTCGAACGACGCGCGCGCCGCGGATGACGAACGGTCCGAGCGTGTTAGTTCGAACGGGGGCGGCCACGGACTCGTCGGCATGCGCGAGCGGGCGGCGCTGGTCGGCGGGGAGTTTGAGGCTGAGCACCGAGATGGGCGCTTCCTCGTCCATGCTCGGCTGCCCTACGGAGCCGATCAGTGACCACGACGGTCCTGATCGCCGACGACGATCACCTGATGCGGGCCGGGTTGGTCGCGGTGCTCGAGAGCGACGCCGACATCGAGGTGATCGGCCAGGCATCGACGGGCCGCGAGGCGATCGCGCTGACCCGGCGGCGGGAGCCCGACGTCGTGCTCATGGACGTACAGATGCCCGACCTCGATGGGATCGAGGCGACTCGCGAGCTGATCGGATCCGGGTGCCCAGGGACTGCTTCCCGCGTGCTGATCCTAACCACGTTCGAGGAGGACGCCTACATCTTCGGCGGCCTGCGGGCCGGCGCCTCGGGCTTCCTGCTCAAGCGCACCCGCCCCGAGGAGCTGATCCGCGCCGTCCACACGATCGCGGCCGGGGAGTCGCTGCTCTCGCCGTCGGTCACGCGGCGCGTCATCGACCGCATGTCCCGCCACCCGGCTCCCGGCGCCAGCGGGCTCGACGCCGATGCTCTTGATGAGTTGACTCCGCGTGAGAGCGAGGTGCTGGAGTTACTGGCGGGCGGCCTCTCGAACGCCGAGATCGCGAATCAGTTGATCATCGAGGAGTCGACGGTCAAGACTCACGTGAAGCGGGTACTGATGAAGCTGGGGCTGCGCGACCGGGTGCAGGCGGTGATCTTCGCCTACGAGCACGGCGTCGTCCCGAGCCGGCATGCGTGAACTGAACTAGGCTGCCCGCCAAGCTGGTTTGAAAATGCCGTATCACGGGCAGATTGACGCCCTCTAATAACTTGGATAGGTTTCGATAACTTTTCGAGATCCCCGACCGCAACGGGGCCGGCGGTCCGGGTGGGGTTCGGGCGTGGAATATTCGAGACGTACAGTGCTGGTAACTGTGTTCTCGCTGACGTGCCGACGATGTCGTCGGGGTCCGCGCCGCGGAGGGCCGTGAGGGGCTGATGTACGCCAACGAGGGAGTCGCGGTGGCGAAGACAGCAAGCGGTGCGATCCGCGTCGTGATCGGGGATCGACGGCGGTTGATCGCCGAGGCGCTGGCGGCGCTGATTGACACGCTCGAGGGCTTCACTGTCACAGGTGTGGTCGCGGGCGACGAAGTGGTTCCGGCGATCGCCGCCCAGAAGCCGGACCTGGCGGTCGTCGGTGTCGGCGAGGACACTGACGGAGTGGTTGAGCTCGTCGAGACGTTCTCGGCGCGCGCACCCGACATGGACATCGTGCTCGTCGCCGAGAGAGCCGAGCCCGACCTCGTGAGGTTCGTGCTCGATCAGCGCCTGAGCGGCCTGCTCCTGACGAACGCCGCGGGGTCCGATATGGCTGTCAGTCTCGGCCAGGTCGCGACCGGTCACGCGATTCTGCCCTGCGGCTGGCGCCATGCGTTGTCACCCGAGGCAGACAATCCGCTCGAACAACTCAGTGAGCGCCAGCTCGAGGTCCTCGCTCTGCTTGCCGACGGATGTTCATACGAGGAGATCGGCAAGCGTCTGTTCATCACGGTGAACACCGTCAAGTTTCACGTGCGGTCGATCTTCCTCCGGCTGGGTGTCCGCAATCGAATGGCGGCCGCCCGCATGCTCAGCGAGCGCAGAGGCAAGGCGACACGCCTGTCGTATCGCGGCGCAGACTAAGCGCCCACGCTTTTCCGCGCGGTCATGTTCAAGCGCACGTACTCGAGCACGAAGGGCTGGCCGGCGCGCTCGAGCACGCGGTCCACGAATTGCGCGCGGAGGTCCTCCGGCAGCGGGTCGAGGTGGCGCACCAGGCAGACGGTCTGGATGAACGTCCGCGGATCCGCGGGCGTGACCGGCTTGGGCTCGAGCCAGCAGGTGACGTCGGTGAATCCCGCACGCTCCAGCCGCTGCACCGTCTGGGCGTCGCCGGCGTAGTTCCACGGACGCTGCCAGTCGACGAAGTAGGGCATGAACGGCTCCTCGCCGGCGACCTCGTCGGCGAGGTTCCGGAATGAGTCGATGTTGCCGAGACCGCCGCACTGGGCGACGAGCTGCCCGCCGTCTTTCAACGTTCGGTGCAGTGCAGCGAACAGCGCGTCGTGGTCGGACACCCAGTGGAAGGTGGCGTTCGAGAAGATCGCGTCGACCGGCTCGGGCAGATCTAGCTCGACCAGATCCTGGCAGAGCACGGTGGCTCGGTCGCCGAGTGACTCACGGGCGTGCGCAGCCATCGAGGGCGCGACGTCGACCGCGTAGATGCGGCCGCGGGGGACGAGGTCGGCCAGCAACGCGGTGACCCTCCCCGACCCGCAGCCCGCGTCGAGCACGATCTCATCGCCGCGCAGATCGAGGCGGTCGAGCTGCTCGCGAGCCCATGCGAGTTGGGGGTCCGAGACGCGATCGTACGTAGCGGCATCCCAGTCCCGGGCCAATCGCCCAGGGGGCGATTGGCTTTCGGGTTCGCCTGGGGCGAACCCGGTCACAGCGCGGTCGTGACCGGGCCGACACGCTCCCGGTCGCCCTCATAACCCGCGATCGCTTCCTCCTCACCCAGCGTGAGCGCGATGTCGTCTAGGCCGTTGAGGAGCCGGTACTTGGTGTCGGGGTCGATCTCGAAGCTCGCGATCCCCCCGGGCCAGCGCACCTCCTGCGCCGCCAGGTCGACCTGCGCCTCCCCGGCCTCGCGAATCGAGGCGCACTCCTCGGCGCTCAGCTGCACCGGCAGCAGACCGATCTTGGTGCAGTTGGAGCGGAAGATGTCGGCGAAGCTCGGCGCGATGATCGCCTGAAAGCCATAGTCCTCGAGCGCCCACGGCGCGTGCTCGCGGCTCGAGCCGCAGCCGAAGTTGCGCCCGGCGACGAGGATCGGATTGCGCGGCAGCTCCCAGCCGGGCTCCTTGGCCCAGTCGAAGAACAGGAACTCACCAAAGCCGGTCCGCTCGATGCGCTTGAGGAACTGCTTGGGGATGATCTGATCGGTGTCGACGTCGTCGCGGTTCAGGACCGAGACGCGCCCGGTGATGGTCTCGATCGCCTTCACTTGCCGTTGTTCTCCCAATCTCGAATGTCAACGAAATGGCCCTCGATCGCCGCTGCGGCAGCCATCCGGGGCGAGACTAGGTGCGAGCGCGCGCCCTTGCCCTGGCGGCCTTCGAAGTTGCGGTTCGAGGTCGAGGCGACGCGCTCGCGCGGCGCGGCGATATCGGGGTTCATGCCCAGGCACATCGAGCAGCCCGCACCGCGCCAGTCGAAGCCGGCGCGCGTGAACACCTCGTGCAGACCCTCCTGCTCGGCCTGGAGCTTGACCTGCTGAGAGCCCGGGACCACCATCGCGTAGACGCCGTCGGCCACACGACGTCCCGCCACCACCGAGGCCGCCGCCCGAAGGTCGCCGATCCGAGCGTTCGTGCACGAGCCGATGAACACGCGGTCGAGCTTGATCTCCTCGATCGCCGTGCCAGGCTCGAGCCCCATGTAGTCAAGCGCGCGCTCGTCCTGGTCGGATTGAGGCTCGGGCACGGCCTCGGTCACGGGCACGACCATCCCCGGATTGGTCCCCCACGTGACCATCGGGCTGATCGCGGAGGCATCGACCTCGATCTCCTTGTCGAATGTCGCGCCGTCCTCGGTGCGCAACTCGCGCCACGCGTCGGGCACTGCATCCGGGGCCGCGGGCCGGCCGATCACCCATTCGAAGGTGGTCTGGTCCGGAGCGATCATGCCGGCGCGGCCGCCCCCTTCGATCGTCATGTTGCAGACCGTCATGCGGCCCTCCATCGACAACGTCTCGATCGCCTCCCCCGCGTACTCGACCACGTGCCCGGCCGCTCCATCCACGCCCATCTGACCGATGGTGGCGAGGATCAGATCCTTGGCCGTGACCCCGAATCCCAGCAAACCGCGATACACGATTCGCATCGAGCGCGGCTTTGACTGCACCAGGCACTGGGTGGCCAGCACGTGCTCGACCTCGCTCGTGCCGATCCCGAACGCCAGCGCGCCGAAAGCGCCGTGGGTAGCGGTGTGCGAGTCGCCGCACACGATCGTCATGCCGGGCTGGGTGACACCGAGCTCGGGGCCGATGATGTGGACGATCCCCTGCCGGTCAGAGCCGAGCGAGTAGAGCGGGACGCCGAACTCGGCGCAGTTGGCCTCGAGCGTCTCGACCTGCTTGCGCGAGAGCTCGTCGCGGATCCGCGCCGCCACGGGCGTGCCGTCGGTCGGCACGTTGTGATCCGCTGTGGCCAGCGTCCGGTCGGTCCGGCGGACGGGCCGGCCGGCGAGCCGCAGCCCGTCGAAGGCCTGCGGACTGGTCACCTCGTGCACCAGGTGCAGATCGATGTAGAGCAGCCCGCGCTTTACCTCGTGGGCGTCCCAGATCTTGTCGAACAGCGTCTGTGGCATCAGCTTCTCCTCAGGCCGGCGCTGAGCACGGCCAGCAGCACGGCTTCCTCGGGGCCTGGATTTTCAAAATGATGATTTAGGTCTGCGTCGAACGTGACGGAGTCGCCATCGAGCAACTCGTAACGCTGACCGTCGCAGTGCAGGACGACCGTTCCGCGCTCGACGAGCGCAGTCTCGCGACTGCCCGGCTCGTGGCGCGGGGGATCGCCCGGCCCCCCGGTGACCGCCCCGGGCGCCAACGTGTGGCGCGAGAGCTCGGCGCGCTGCCCGGGCAGTGGCGGGGTGAGAATCTCGTAGCTGTGGCCGGCGATGGCGGCCGGCCCCTTCCGGCGCTCGCCGGCGCGAACCACGGTGACCGCACCGTCCTCGTCCAGGCGCAGCAGCTGTGAGAGCCGCAGCTCGAGGCCGGCGGCGATGCGGGTGGCGATCTGCAGGGTCGGGCTGGTCTCCCCCCGCTCCACCTGCGAGAGCATCGGGGCGCTTACGCCGGATCGCTCGGCCAGGTCGCGCAGCGACAAATCCATCGCCTCGCGCAGCGCCCGGACTCGCAGCCCGAGGCCGTTTCTGCTGGCATGCTCCGGCGCGCTCGTCGACATTGTGCGTACGCTATCACATACGTGTGTATGCCAGCGGGCGGATCATAACCCGCAACTCGGCTCGACCCCGGCGGTGAATTCCGTTTCAGCATATACGGCCCATATCTCGGAACTCGGGCCACCGAGCCCGCCGAGTTCGGGGTTATGACCCACCCGAGCGCGGAAGCCGTCGGGGGAGTCCGGCTAGCCTGGGACGAGTGATGCGATCTCGCCCAGACGTGCTCGTGCTCGGTGGCGGCGGCGTGCTCGGCGAGGCGTGGATGATGGGCGTCCTGGCCGGGGTCGAGGATGGGACCGGCTTCGACCTGCGTGACTGCGACTACTACGTCGGCACCTCGGCGGGCTCGATCGTCGCCGCGCATCTGATCGCGGGCCAATCGCCGCGCCGGCCCTCCACACTCAGCGACGAGGAGATCGAGGTCACGAATGGCGCGCGAGGAGTCGACGGCCTTGCCGCGGCGGGGCTGGCGGCGGCGCGCCGGATGGGCGCCTGGGCGCTCGCCGCCGGCGCCACGTTCGCGCCCCTTGCCCTGGGAGTCGCCGCGCCCGGTGGGGCGGTGGCGCGGGCGCTGCTCCTGCGTCGCCTCCCGCGCCCGGGCGACACGCTAAACGACCTGCGCCAGAACATCGAGCGGCTCGGGGCCAGCTTCGACGGGCGCCTGCGGATCGCGGCCGTGGACAAGCGCAGCGGCCGCCGGGTGGTGTTCGGGAGCCCTCGGTCCCCGCGCGCCCGGGTCGCGGACGCGGTGGCCGCCTCCTGCTGCGTGCCGTGGCTGTTCGCACCGGTGATGATCGGCGGGCGGGAGTACGTCGACGGCGGCGTGTGGAGTCCGACCAACCTCGACGCTGCCCCCGCCGGCCGCGACACCCACGTGCTGTGCCTGAACCCGACCGCCAGCATCCAAGGCTCGAACAATGTGCTGACGGTGGTACGCGGGGTGTCGCGCACCGCCGTGTCAGTCGAATCGCTCGTACTCCGGCGTCGCGGCGCGGCAGTGCAGATGCTCGCGCCGAACGCCGAGTCCGCCGAGGCCATGGGGACCAACTTCATGGACCGCGAACCCCGGGGGCAGGTGCTGGCGGCCGGCTATCGGCAGGGCCTTCAGTTCGTCACGGGGTCCGCACGGGTGACCCCGACGCCGCCGCGGCCGTCGCTTCCTCGGCCTCGGCCATAACCCCGCGCCGGCGAATCGCGTTGGAGAGCGCCCGGACGTAGGCACGCCCGGCCGCCTCGAGGATGTCGGTCGAGACGCCCTGGCCCGATCCGCTGATCCCGGACACCTCGAGCACCACCGAGGTCTCGCCGAGCGCGTCCTGGCCGCCGGTCACCGCGTCGACGCGAAACTCCCGGAGGCGCGCGTCTGTGCCGGTGGCGGCGTTGATCGCGCGGAAGATCGCATCGACGGGGCCATCGCCGGTGAACGAACCAGTGACCTCCTCGCCGTCCGGCGTGCGGATCCCCACCGTCGCGTGCGGCGGCCGGCGGGTCGACGCCTCAACGTCGAACCATTCGAGTTGGTAGCCCGCCAGCTCCTCGCGCAGCTCGTCGGTGACCAGCGCCTCGAGGTCGAGCGCGGTCACGTGCTTCTTCTTGTCCGCGATCTCCTTGAAACGCTTGAAAGCCGTGTTCAGGCCCTGGCCCGAGAGCTCGAACCCCAGCTCTGAGAGCGCCTGCTGCAGCGCGTGACGGCCGGAGTGCTTGCCGAGCACGATCGAGTTGGCCTCCAGCCCCACGGTGGTGGCGTCCATGATCTCGTACGTGGTGCGCTCCTTGAGGACGCCGTCCTGGTGGATGCCCGACTCGTGCGCGAACGCGTTGCGTCCAACCACGGCCTTGTTGGGCTGCACCGGGTAGCCGGTCAGCCTCGACACCATTCGTGAGGTGCGAGAGATCTCGCGCGTGACCACGGCGGTGTGCAGGCCCACGTCCGGCTGGCGCGTGTGGAGCAGCATCACGATCTCCTCGAGCGACGCGTTCCCGGCGCGCTCGCCGATCCCGTTGATCGCGCACTCGACCTGGCGCGCACCGGCGAGCAGCCCCGCGAACGAGTTGGCCACGGCCAGCCCCAGGTCGTCGTGACAGTGAACACTCAGGATCACCTTGCCGAGATCCGGAATCAGCTCGTACAGCTGCTGCAGATAGGCCGTGAACTCGTGCGGCATCGTGTAGCCGACCGTGTCGGGGATGTTGATCGTCGTCGCGCCCTCGTCGATCGCGATCTGGCAAACCTCGGCGGTGAACTCGATGTCGGCGCGGGTCGCGTCCATCGGCGAGAACTCGACGTCGTCGACGTACCGCTTGGCGTGCGCCACCGCAGCGCGAGCCTGCCCCTTGACGTCCTCGCGAGTGGTCTGGAGCTGATACTGGATGTGGATATCGGAGGTGGAGATGAACGTGTGGATGCGCGGACGAGTGGCGTCCTTGACGGCATTCCAGGCCGCGTCGATGTCGCCCACGTGGGTCCGCGCCAGGCCGGCGATCACCGGTCCTTCCACGGTGCGGGAGATGGTTTGCACAGCCTCGAAGTCACCCGGTGAGGTGATCGGGAAGCCCGCCTCGATCACGTCCACGCCCAGGCGGGCGAGCTGCTGGGCGATCTCCAGCTTCTCCTGCGTGTTCAGCGAGATGCCGGGCGACTGCTCCCCGTCACGCAGTGTCGTGTCGAAGATCAGTACTCGGCTGGGGTCCTCAGGTCTTGTCATGTCACTCCCTTACTGGGCTCGAAATTCGCTTCTTCTGGGTGCTGGTTTTGCGGCTACGTGCGGCCGCCCGCGCGCTATTCCCCCCGAGGGGGGAGGAGAAGAAGTCGAAGGTCGAGGCTGAGCGCCATGCCGACTAAACCGTAGCAAACACACTGTGAGGCATGATGGGGCCGTGCGAAGGCTTTCACTGATCGTTAACCCGGTGGCCGGCGGCGGCCGCCCGGCGCGCGCCCTGCCCCAGGTCCAGGCCGCGCTCCGAGAGCTCGGTTTTGAGCAGCGCTTTGAGTACACGAAGAGTCTCGAACACGGTCGCGAGCTCGCGCGCGAGTCGGCCGCGAACGGCGAGGTCGCGGTGGCGTTCGGCGGTGACGGGCTGATCGGCGCGGTCGCCGGCGCCCTGACGCACTCGGATGGTGTCGTGGGGATCTTGCCGGGCGGCCGAGGCAACGACCTGTGTCGCGTCCTCGGAATCCCGCGCCGGCCGGTGGCGGCGTGCCAGGTGCTCGCCGCCGGCGTGGAGCGGGCCCTCGACCTGGGCCAGGTTGGTGAGAGAACCTTCACGGGCATCGCCAGCTGCGGCTTCGATTCGGTGGTCAACCGCATCGCCAACGACACGACGCGGGTGCGCGGTAGCCTCGTGTACGCGTACGCGCTGCTGCGAGCGCTGCCGAGCTGGCGGCCGGCCGAGTTCGAGGTCACGCTCGACGGCGGCGCCGTCCGGCGGTTCAACGGCTACTCGGTCGCCGCTGCCAACTCGAAGGCATTCGGCGGCGGCATGCTCCTCGCCCCAGACGCCTCACTCACCGACGGATTGCTCGACGTGGTCATCATCGAAGACATGTCACGGCCTCGCTTCCTGGCCCTCGCGCCGACCGTGTTCAGCGGCCGTCATGTCGGCCGGCGCGCCGTGACCGTGCTGCGCGGGCGCGAGGTCCACATCGAGGCGAGCCGCCCGTTCACCCTCTACGCGGACGGAGAGGCGATCGCCGAGCTGCCGGTGACCGCCCGGGTGCTCCCGACCGCCGTCCGCATGATCGTGCCGGCATGAGCATGCTCACGGCCAAGATCGCCGCGGCGCGTGCGGTGGGCGAGCTCGCGCGGCGGGCCGGTCGCGGCGGCGGGACCAGCCTCCCCGGCAAGGTGCTGATCTCCCTGGAGCCGAATGCGATCTCCGAGCTCTCGGCGCGCCTGGAGCGCGGCTCGGTGGTGATCTCCGCCACCAACGGCAAGACGACCACGGCCGCCATGGTCGCATCGGTCCTGCGGCGCGCCGGCGTGCCCGTGGTGCACAACCGGGCGGGCGCGAACATGGCCGGGGGCGTGGCTTCGACACTGTTGGCCGCGGCGCGAAGCGGCGGGCGTATAGAGGGCGAGCTCGGGCTGTTCGAGATCGACGAGTTCTGGCTGGACCGGGTCGTGGCCCAGCTCACGCCGCGCGGGATCCTGCTCGGCAACCTGTTCCGCGACCAGCTCGACCGCTACGGCGAGCTCGACACCATCGCTGACCGCTGGGCCGCCGTGACGGCCACGGCTGCCGGTCGGGATGCTCAGCTGGTGCTGAACGCGGACGACCCCCTGATCGCCGACCTCGGGCGGGGCGCATCGAACGTGACGTATTTCGGCGTCGAGGATCCGTCGATGGCGGTGCCCGAGATGCAGCACGCCTCCGACTCCAAGCACTGCCGGCGGTGCGGGGCGGCCTACGTCTACGACGTGGTGTACCTGGGCCACCTGGGCCGCTACCGCTGCCCGTCCTGCGGGCAGGAGCGCCCGGCCCCGTCGGTGGCGGCCGAGCGGATCCTGCTCGACGGCACCCGTTCTTCGTCGTTCGACCTCGTGGCGCCGGCCGGTCGGGCGCGTCTCGAGCTCCCCCTCCCCGGCCTCTACAACGTCTACAACGCGCTCGGCGCCGCGGCGCTGTGTCTGGGGCTGGGGATCGGCCTCGACACGGTCCTCGCCGGGCTGGGCGAGGTGCGAGCGGCGTTCGGTCGTGCGGAACGACTCGCGATCGGGGACGTCGAGGTGCAGGTCCTGCTGGTCAAGAACCCGGCCGGCGCCAACGAGATCCTGCGCACGCTCGCGCTCGAAGGCGACGAGCTCGACCTGCTGGTGATCCTCAACGATCGGACGGCCGACGGCCGCGACGTCTCGTGGGTGTGGGACGCCGACTTTGAGTTGCTGGCCGGGCGCGCCCGCCGGGTGACCTGCGCCGGGACGCGCGCCGGCGAGCTCGCCGTCCGCCTGAAATACGCCGGCGTACCGACCGATCGGCTGGACGTCGTGCCCGGGTTGGTGCCGGCCCTGGACGACGCGGTGGCCCACGCGGAGGCGAGCCGGCTGTACGTCCTGCCCACGTACACCGCCCTGCTCGAGCTCCGCTCGGAGCTGGCGGGGCGCGGACAGGCGGTGCGCTTCTGGGAGCCAACGCCGGTATGAGCGCCGTCATCTGGCACGACATCGAGTGCGGCGCCTACGCCGAGGACCTGCCGCTGTGGCGCTCGCTGGCGGCTTCACGCGGGGATCCGGTGTTGGATGTCGGCGCCGGGACGGGTCGGGTCGCTCTGGATCTCGCCCGCGCTGGCTACCAGGTCACTGCTCTTGACCGAGATCCAGACCTGCTCGACGCGCTCGCGGCGCGGGCCTCGGGAAGAAAGTCGGAATTATTGCGACCTTCATCCCGACCCCCCGTGAGGACAGTTGTCGGCGACGCCCGCGACTTCGACTTGGGGCAGCAGTTCCCGCTGGTGATCGTGCCCATGCAGACGATCCAGTTGCTCGGAGGCGACGAGGGTCGGGTCGCGTTCCTACGCTGCGCCCACAAGCACCTCACGCCCGGCGGCGTGCTGGCGGCTGCGATCGCGGAAGTGCTGGAGCTCTACGAAGTGATCGACGGCTTCGAGGCTCCGCTTCCCGATATCCGCGAGTACGACGGCGTCGTCTACTCGAGCCAGCCGACGGCGGTTCGCGCCGAGCACGGCGGGTTCGTGCTCGAGCGCCGGCGCGAAACGGTGGCGCCGAAGGGGGAGCGAACGGTCGAGGAGAACCTCATCCGCCTCGACGGCCTCACCGGGCGCGGGCTCGAGCGCGAGGGGCGGGCGGCCGGCTTCACCCCGGCCGGGAGAGCGACCGTCCGCGCCACCGCCGACTATTCGGGTAGCGAGGTGGTGATGCTCCGTGCCTAATCGCGCCGGCGGGCTGCGTGTGTGCGCCCTCTATCCCGACCTGATGAACATCTACGCCGACCGGGGCAACCTGCTCCTGCTCGAGCGCCGCTGCCAGTGGCGTGGCATCGACTTCAGCGTGGCCGCGAGTGGTCTGGGCGAGGCGCTCGATCCCGACAGCGCCGACCTCTTCTACATCGGGGGCGGGCAGGATCGCGACCAGAAGCTGTGCGCGCTCGACCTGGCCGAGGTCAAGCGCGATGCCCTGCACGCGGCCGCCGCCCGCGGCGCGGTGATCCTCGCGGTGTGCGGTGGATACCAGCTCCTGGGCCACTCCTACGAGCTCGGCGATGAGACCCTTCCGGGAGTCGGGCTGGTCGATTTGACCACGATCCGCTCGGAGGATCCGCGGTTGATCGGCAATGTGGCCATCGAGGTCGAGCTCGACCCGGGTGTACGGCGAGTCCTTGCCGGGTTCGAGAACCATGGTGGTCGCACACATATCGGTCCGAAGTCGACCCCGTTCGGCCGGGTGTTGAAAGGCCACGGCAACAATGGTGTCGATGGTTACGAGGGCGTCCGGGACCGGAACGTGATCGGGACCTATCTGCATGGGCCGCTGCTCCCGAAGAACGCGTGGTTCGCCGACTGGCTGATCCAGACGGCGCTCGGGCGGCCGGACCCGCTCGAGTCGCTCGACGACCGGCTCGAGGCGGGCGCTCATGCAGAGGCGCGCCGGGCAGCCGGATTGTGAAAGTCTGCACTTGATGGCGCGCGGGGCTCCTCTCACCGCGGGACGAATCGCATCGGCATTGGCTTGCGTGCTGGCTGCGGCCGGCGTGGCTGGCTGCGGCGCCGGCTCGCGCTCGGGCACCGTGGACGCCACGAGCACCACGACGATCGCCTCAGCGGGCGCGAGCACGAGCACGACGACCGTCACGGCTACGACCACGGCGACCACCACGACCACGGAGACCGTGACCCTTCCCGGCGAGGGCAGGCCGCCGGTCACGATCGGCGACGAGAACACCCCCGAGCAGTTCATCCTCGGTCAGCTCTACTACCAAGCCCTGAAGGCGCAGGGCTTCCCGGTTTCCCTGAACCAGAGCATCGGTCCCACGCAGGTGATCCAGCAAGCGCTGGCCACCGGCCAGCTGGCGATGTATCCCGAGTACCTCGACAACTGGGACAGCGAGGTGGCCGGGATCAGCCGCCAGTTCCGGAGCCGCTCGGACGCCTACCTCGCCGGCCAGGAGTACGCCCTCGCGCACGGTCTCAAGCTGCTCGACCCGACTCCGTTCAGCGATACCGGGGCGATCGCCGTCTCGTTCGACTACGCCGTCGAGAACCAGCTCCAGTCGATTTCGGACCTGGACGCCGTGGCTCCCCAGATGACGCTCGGCGGCCCACCTCAATTCCAGCAGACGGCCAACGGATTGCCCGAGATCGAGAAGGTCTACGGGCTCTCGCCGGCCGCGTTCAAGCCACTTGAGATTGGCGGCCAGTACCAGGCGCTCGACCAGGGAACCGTGCAGGCGGCGGTGGTCAACACGACGGACCCTCAGCTCATGACGGGCGACTATCCGTTGCTCTCGGATCCGATGGACGTGTTCGGGTGGGGCAACGTCGTGCCGGTCGTATCGGCCAAGGCCCTGGCCGCCGAGGGCCCGCTGTTCGCGGCCACGATCAACCGGGTCAGCGCGTTACTCACGCTGCCCCAGATGCAGCAGCTCAACGCGGACGTGGAGCTCGACAACCAGAGCCCGGCCATCGTTGCCCAGCAGTTCCTGCAGTCGGCCGGCCTGTTGCCGCAGCCGCCGATAAGCAGCACGAATCCCTAGCCAGAGGAGCCGAAGCCGCCCGCGCCGCGCTCCGACAGCGCCAGCTCGTCGACCTCTTCGACCGCCGGCGTCTCGACCTGGACCAGCACCAGCTGGGCGATGCGGTCTCCCACGGCGACCGTGAATGCCTTGTTGCGGTCGGTGTTGAGCAGGAGCACGCGAACCTCGCCCCGATAGCCGGAATCGATCAGGCCGGGGGCGTTGACGATCGAGATCCCGTGGCTGGCCGCCAGGCCGGAGCGCGGCAGGACCAGTCCGGCCTGGCCCGGAGGTATCTGGATGGAGATCCCGGTACCGATCGAGGCGCGCTCCCCGGGGCCGAGCTCGCGCTCCTCGAGCGCGTACAGATCGAGCCCGGCGTCGCCGTCATAGGCGCGAGTGGGAAGTAGGGCGCGCGCATCGAGCCGGCGGACCTTCAGGGTCATGCGAACGGACGGCTCAGCGAGTAGTCCTGATAGCGCGCAGCCACCGGCGCCGGCAGGCGGGCCTGAACCCGCACGCCGTCGGGCGTCTCCTCGCGCTCGAGGTCGCCCGCGATCGCGTGGAGCTCGGCGAGTCGCGCCCCCTCCTGGAACGGGATCAGGAGCTCGACGTCCTGGAGCGTGCGGGCGAACTCCTCCTCGATCCGCTGAACGAGCGCGTCGATGCCCTCACCGGTCACGGCGGACACGAGCACCGCGTCCGGATGCCGGTGCTGGAGCTCGGCCCGGCGCTCGTCATCGATCCGATCCGCCTTGGCCAGGACGAGGATCTGCGGCACGGCGTCGGCGCTGATCTCGAGCAGCACGTCCTCGACCGCGCGGGTCATGGCGACGAGTTCCTCCTCCGCGACCGAGGCGTCGACCACATGCAGGATCAGGTCGGCCAGGCGGGTCTCCTGGAGCGTCGCGCCGAAGGCTTCGACCAATTGGTGGGGAAGCTTGCGGATGAACCCGACCGTGTCGGTCAGCAGGTAGTCGTGGCCCCCGGCGCGCAGCAGCCGGGTGGTCGGGTCGAGCGTATGGAACAGCCGGTCGCGGACGCCAACCGTCGAGCCGGTGAGCGCGTTCAAGAGCGTGGACTTGCCGGCGTTCGTGTAGCCGGCCAGCGCCACCGAGGGCAGGTGCGAGCGCTCGCGCTCGGCCCGCATCACCGAGCGGTTAGAGCTGACGTGCACCAGCTTGCGCTTGAGCGCGGAAATCCGGTCGCGAGCCAGACGGCGGTCGGTCTCGATCTGCGTCTCGCCAGGGCCTCGGGTGCCGATGCCTCCGTCGATGCGTCCGGCGCCCAGACGCTCGAGGTGCGACCACAGGCCGCGCATGCGGGCCAGGTTGTACTCGAGCTGGGCCAGCTCAACCTGGAGCTTGCCCTCGGCGCTGTGGGCGTGCGAGGCGAAGATGTCGAGGATGATCGCGGTGCGGTCGATCACCGGGACGCCGAGCGCCGATTCCAGGTTGCGTTCCTGCCGGGGCGAGAGCTCGTCGTCGCAGGCCACCAGGTTCGCGTCCGAGCGGGCGATTTCCGCTTTGAGCTCGTCGAGCTTGCCCGCTCCCAGGTACGTGTTGGGGTGGGGATGGTCGCGCCGCTGGACCATCTCGCCCACACCGGCCACGCCCGCGGTGCGCAGCAGCTCGCGCAGCTCGGCGAGCTGCTCCTCGCCACCGTCCGGGACGACCGCGATCAGATAGGCGCGCTGACGCGCGCGACCGCGCGGGCGCTGTCCGTTCAGCGCCGCCGGTCCTCCCTGGTTTGACGCGTGGCGGTCTCGCTGCACTAAAGCTGATGGTAGCTGCGCGGCTCAAAGCTGATTTTTACCGGCGCATGGAATCGATGTCGGTAGCGAAGCTGTTAAGGCGCTGTTGAGAACACCAACCAAGGAGGGCAGGGCAGTGATGAAAGGTCGTCTTCGTTCCGTGACCGTGCTTGTCGCCGTGGGGGCGGCATGTGCGATCGGTTTCTCGGGCCTGGCGCTGGCGGCCGGCCTCAGTCCGCAGCTGCGCTCGCCGGTGCACGGCAAAGCGGTGGGTCCCGGCCACGTGAAGCTCAAGGCCTACGTTCCGGATCCCGCGAACGCCATCAACGGCAAGATCTTCCTGACGATCTCGAACAAGCGGATCGTCAAGGGCGGCGTGCTGAAGTGGAGCAAGCACTGCGGCTTCCGCTGTGACATCGCGACGATGAAGCGGGTCGGCAGCTCCAACGTCTACCGGTACGTCGATCCCTTCAACTTCGCGGGCAACTGGCAGGACACTCCGGGCCGCTACTACTGGCAGGTCTTCTATTACCCGGAGGGCGGCGTCGGGGTGCTGCCGAGCGCGGTCGGATCCTTCCGCATCAAGTAGGTCTAGAGGCGCCGGATCCGCTCGACGGCCTCGAGCAGCCGCTCGTCGGGCGTGGTCAGCGAGATGCGGAAATAACCCTCCCCGGTGGCGCCGTACGCGCCACCGGGGGAGATCGCGACCGCGGCTTGCTCGAGCACGTGCTCGCAGTAGGCCGCCGAGGACTCAAAGCCGGGGGGGATCGGTGCCCAGATGTAGATCGTCCCCTTCGGCGGGGTGACGTCCACGCCGGCCTGGGCGAGCGCGTCGCACACCAGGTCGCGTCGGCGCTGATAGAGGGCGTTCATCCGGTGCTTGTCGGCATCCACCTCGGGGGCGAGGGCGGCCGCGCCGGCGAGCTGGACTGCCTCGAAGTTGCCCGAGTCGATGTTCGACTTCAGATGCCAGTAGTCCTCGATCGCCTGCGCGTTGCCGACGATCGCCGCGCACCGCCACCCGGTCATGTTGTAGCCCTTGGACAGCGAGAACACCTCGACGCCGACCTCCTTGGCGCCCGGCGTCTGCAGGAACGACGGCGCCACGTAGCCGTCGTAGGTTGTCTCGCTGTAGGCGTTGTCGTGCACCACCAGGACCTCGTGGCGGCGGGCGAACTCGACCACCTCCTCGAAGAAACCGTCCGGGACGACCGCGCCGGTCGGGTTGTTCGGGTAGTTGATGAACATCAGCCGGGCCCGCTCGCGGTCTTCTTGCGAGATCGCCTCGAGGTCGGGCGCGAAGCCGCGTTCGGGCCGGAGCGGCATCAGCACCGGCTCGCCGCCGGCCAGCAGCGGCCCCCCGGTGTAGACGGGGTAGCCGGGGTCGGAGGCGAGCGCCACGTCGCCCGGGTCCAGGAAGGCCAGATTCAGGTTGAAGATGCACTCCTTGGCGCCGATCGCCGACATCACCTCGGTGTCGGGATCGAGCTCGACGCCGAAGCGACGGGCGTAGAACGCCGCCACCGCCTCGCGGAACTCGTCCCGGCCGCGGTTGGACGGGTACTGGTGGGTGCTCGGGTCGGCCACCGCGCGCTGCATCGCGGCCACGACCTCCGGGTACGTCGGCGTGTCGGGATCGCCGATCCCGAGGCTGATCACGTCCACGCCGGCCGCCCGTTTGGCCCGGATCTTGCGCTCGAGCTGGGCGAACATGTACGGCGGGATCAGGTCCAGGCGGCTACTGCGTCGCATGCAACTCCTGTAGGAAGGTTTCGGCGAGCGAGGCACGGTACACGGGCACCGCCCAGCCGGTCAGTTTGATCTGCAGATCCTCGGCGACCTCGACCGTCAGCTCACCGCCGTCGAGGACGACCGTGACGGGCGAGCGGCCTCCGTCGAGCACGTAGGCGACCGCGGCTCCGGTCGCGCCGGTCCCGCTCGCGGTCGTCTCCCCCACGCCCCGCTCGAAGATCCGGGCGCGAATTCGGCCTCGGGCGAGCTCGGTGAACCACGAGACGTTGGTACGGTTCGGAAACAGCTCGTGGTGCTCGATCCCGGGACCGATGACCTTCAGGTCGAGGCCGTCGAGTTCGTCCTCGGTCTCTATGTGGATGGCGCATTGGGGGTTTCCGACCTGGACGTGCTGAAAGCGCCAGCTGCGGACGCCGGCGGTGAGCACTCCGCGCCCGTCTGGCCCGCCGGAAGGGAAGCCCCGGCTCTGCAGCTGGGCCTGTCCCATGTCGATCGTGCATTCGGTGTCGGACAGGATCACCGGACGGATGTCACCCGACAGGGTTTCGATCGCGAACGAGTCGGCGTCGGTCCAGCCGTGCCGACGGAGGTAGAGCACCGCCTCGCGCGCCCCGTTCCCGGACAGTTCGGCCTCCGATCCGTCCGGGTTGAAGATGCGCAGCCGGGCGACGTATCCCTCGTGTTCGGGCTCTGACAGGAGCAGGATCCCGTCCGCCGCCACGCCGGTGTGGGGAGCGCAGATGGCACGGATCCGCGGCGCGGTGAGCTCGAACGGGAGCTGTGCCGCCTCCACGATCACGTAGTCGTTGCCGAGCGCCTGCCACTTCTCGAACTCCACGGGGCGCCAGTCTAAGACGCCGACCATCTATATCTCTGTACCGTCGCGCCTTCATGCTGACGCGGCTGCACGCCTGGACCCTGTGTCGCCCGTCGCTCCCGCTGTGGCTGCTCGGCGCGCTGGTGGTGGTCTCGCTCGCGGCCCGGCTGGCGTGGATCGCGGAGCCGTGTCGATCGCCGTGCACGACGCCGACCGATCACCTCCTGATCTTCGACGAGGACTACTACGTCAACGCGGCGCGCGTGATCGTGGGAATCCACCCGCCGCACGGCGACCCGTACTGGAACGCGCCGCTGGGGACGGACCCGAACTCCGAGCATCCGCAGCTGGTCAAGCTGCTGATCGCCGGGGGAATCGAGCTGTTCGGGGACGGGCCGTTCGCGTGGCGCCTTCCCAGCGTCCTGCTCGGCGCGGTGGCGATCCTCGGCATGTACGCGTTGGTCAGAGCGGCCGGCGGGGGACGTTGGCTCGGGCTGGGAGCGGCGTCGCTCTTGGCAAGCGACAACCTGCTGCTCGTGCACGGACGGATCGGCACGCTCGACGTCCCGGCGGTGGCGGCGATGATCTGGGCGGCGGCGCTGTACGTGCGCAGGCGTCCGTTATGGGCCGGCGTCGCGCTCGGGATCGGCGCGTGCGCCAAGGAGGTCACGCCGTACCTGCTCTTCGGGCTGTTGTTCCTCGAGCTGTTCGGGTGGTTACAAACGCGAACCGACGTGCTCGGACGGGTGCGGAGGCTCGCCCTGTGCACCGTCGCGACGGCCGCGGCGTTCCTGGTCGGCCTGGAGATCATGGGCTGGGTCGCCGCGCCCTACAGCCCCCAGAGCGGCAAGCTCGTGCCGAACGGCGCGTTCGGGCACCTGTGGCACATCATCAGCTACGCCGCCAACCAGACGAGCCCGCACGGGCCGCAGGGGATCGCCTCCTACCCGTGGGACTGGCTGATCGACATCAAGCCGATCACTTATCTCCAGATCAACCCGGCACGGCCAACCGCGGCGCTCAACCAGATCGAGCCCGCCGTCCACTTCCTAGGGATGATCAGTCCGCCGATCCTCCTGCTCGGGTTGCCCGGGCTGCTCGTCAGCCTCGCGGGCTTGATCCGTCGCCCGGCGCGCGACTCGTGGTGGTGGGCGCCTGACGAGGTGGGCGTCGTCGGGCTCGCCTGGTTTCTCGGTACCTACTTGCCGTTCGTGTTCTCGAGCCTGCTCGAGAGCCGCACGAGCTACCTGTATTACATGGTGATCGTGATGCCGGGGATTTACCTCGCGGCCGCCGATCTGGTCCGCCGGATCGGATGGGATCGCAAGCTTATGCTGGCGTGGATGGGCTGCGTGCTCGCGGCCGCGGTCGTGATGTATCCGTTCACCCCGCTGCCGTGAGCCAGAGCGTCAGCACCTCACGAGCCACATCTGCGGACGTACGCCCGGTCGCGTCGATCGTGTGGACCGCGGCGAGCTTGCGCATCCAGGTCAACTGCCGCCGGGCGTAGTTGCGGGTGCGCCGCTTCATCGATTCGACGTCGCCGGCCAGGAGCTCCTCAAACCCGAGGGCCTTGCGGGCGGTGGGCGAGGCGCCCTCCGCGTTGGCCTGGCGAACCTCTTCCTGCGCCCCGGCCGCGACCATCGCGTCGACCCGGGCGTCGATCCGCTGGTAGAGCTCATCGCGCGCGAGCCCGACCCCGACCAGCAACGTGCTGTGACGCATGTCGTCCGTCCACAGCTCGGAGTCCTCGGCGTGGGGCTCGAGCTCGCCGGCATCGAGCAGCTCGAGCGCCCGCACGATCCGCTGGCGATCGCCGGGATCGATCTCCTCCGCGGCCCACGGGGCGCGCTCGCGCAGGACGCCGTGCAGCGCCGGAGCCCCGCGCCGCTCGAGCTCGGCCAGCCAGCGCTCCCTGGCGCCCTCGGGCGGGGGCGGGCGCAGGTTCAGCTCGGCGAGCGCCGCGCGCAGGTACAGCCCGGTCCCGCCGACCACGATGGGCCGGGCCCCGGCGGCAAGCAGCGCATCGATCTCGGCATGGGCCAGCTCGGCGTACTGCCCGGCGCTGAAGGTCGCGTCGACCGGGAGGAACGAGATCAGCCGGTGCTCGAGCTGCGCCCGCTCTGCCGGCCGCGCCGCCCCGGTCAGGATCTCCAGCCCTCGGTAGACCTGGAGCGCGTCGGCGGACACAGCGACCGGCCGCTCACCGCGGTCTCGAAGCAGTCGTGCGAGCTCGATGGCCACGTCGGTCTTGCCGACGCCGGTCGGGCCGAACAGGGCGATCACCTCCGCGCGCGGCATGGCCCGCAGTATCGTGGAGCGATGCCAGGCACAGGCGGAATGAGAGTCCCGCCAACCCAGGGCGTTCAAATCGGCACCGGTCTGTCGACCGACGCCGACCCGCTCCAGGCCGGAACCGAGGCGGCCCGCTCGGCGGCCGCTGCACTGGACGGCGCGCCTGCCGACCTCGCGGTCGTGTTCGCGAGCGGCACCCATCTGATCGCCCCCGAGGCGACGCTCGAAGGCATTTACGGCCAGCTTGGGCCGGCCGCGCTGATCGGCTGCGGGGCGGGCGGCGTGCTCGGGCAGGGCCGCGAGCTCGAGACCGGCACCGCGGTGGCGGTGTGGGCGGCTTCGCTTGGCAACGGGGGCTCGGTGACCCCGTTCCACGCAGAGTTCGCCGGCGACGCGCAGCTATTCGCGGCGGCGCTCGACGAGGAGGAATCGGTGGCCCAGCTCGTGGGATTGCCGAGCGTCGAGGGGTCAAACGGCGTGCTGATGCTCACCGATCCGTACTCCTTCCCCACCGAGGCAGCACTCGAGCTGCTGGCCGCGGACGCGCCGGCCGTGCCCGTCCTGGGCGGGATCTCGAGTGCACGGACGGCCGGCGCCGGCGGACCTGGCGAGGGCGGCGGGGGGATCCTGTTCTTGGGCGACCGCGTGTACGAGAGCGGGGCCGTCGGCGCCACCCTGGACGGAGTCGAGTTGCTTCCATGCGTGTCCCAGGGCGCCGCGCCACTCGGCCGCGAGGTCACGATCACCGCCTGCGAAGGCAACGTGATCCACGAGTTGGCCGGCCTTCCGGCGCTCGAGACCGTTCAGCTGATCGTCTCCGAGCTCTCGCCTCGGGAGCGCGCCCTGGTCGCGGCCGGTCTGCTGATCGGGGTCGTGATCGACGGCGGCAAACCCGAATACGAGCAGGGCGACTTCCTGGTGCGCGGGGTTCTGGGGGCGGATCCAGAGTCCGGGGCGCTCGTCGTAGGCGCGCACGTCGAGGCGGGGCAGGTCGTCCGGCTTCATGCGCGCGACGCCGAGTCGGCCGACGAGGACCTGCGTCAGGAGCTTCAGCTCCGCGCCCGGGCCCTGGCCGGTGAGCCGCCGGCCGGCGCGCTCGTGTTCTCGTGCAACGGACGTGGCAGCGCGATGTTCGGCCTACCCGATCACGACGTGATGGCCGTCGAACGCGAGCTGAGCGGCGCGCCCACGGCGGGCTTCTTTGCCGCCGGCGAGATCGGCCCGGTCGGCGGGCGAAGCTTCGTCCACGGTTTCACGGCCACGCTGGCGGTATTCCCGAAAGGTTCATGAACCTGCTGTCGGGGACCGTGCTGGTCACGGGCGCCACCGGCGGGATCGGGCAGGCGATCGCCCGCGCGCTACGTCCGCGCGGCGCGGAGATGATCCTCACCGGACGCCGAAGCGACGTGCTCCAGACGCTGGCCGGCGAGCTCGGCGCCCGGGGGATCGTCTGCGACCTGTCGCGTCGGGACGAGCTCGACCGGCTGGTCTCGGAGGTCGGCCCGGTGGACGTCCTGATCGCGAATGCCGGGACACCCGCCGGCGGGCTGCTGACCGAACTGAGCCAGCCGGAGATCGACCACGCACTCGAGACCAACCTGAGAGCCCCGATCGCACTCGCCCGGGCACTGGCGCCGGCGATGGTGGCGCGCGGCCGTGGCCACCTCGTGTTCGTCTCCTCGCTCCAGGGCAAGGCCGCGGTTCCGAACACCTCGGTCTACTCGGCGACCAAGTTCGGGCTGCGGGGATTCGCGCTGGCCCTCCGGCAGGACCTCCGTCCTTCCGGCGTCGGCGTGTCGGTCGTGCTCCCGGGGTTCATCAGCCACGCGGGCATGTTCGCGGTGGCACAGACCAGGCTCCCACCCGGTATCGGGACCCGCCGACCGGAGGATGTGGCCGCTGCCGTGATGGCGGCGATCGAACGCAACCGCGCCGAAATCGAGGTGGCGCCGATCCCGCTTCGTCTGGGGAGCGCCATCGCGTCGGTGGCGCCGGGGTTGAGCGCCGCGGTCAGCCGGCGGCTCGGGAGCGAGCGGATCGCGGCGAGGATCGTCGCGGGACAGCGGAACGCCGCGGCGACGACACCGAACGACAACGAATAGGTCACAGGGCGTCTGTTCCCCGCTGCCGATCGAGGGTACGATCGAGTCATGGATGACGCCAACTTCTGGCGCGAGCTGGGTCAGCAGCTCCGCGTCGACTCGATCCGTTCAAGTTCCGCCGCCGGCTCCGGCCATCCGACGTCTTCGATGTCGGCCGCCGACCTGATCGCGGTGCTCCTCGCCAACCACCTGCATTACGACTTCGACAAGCCGGACGATCCCCGCAACGACCACCTGATCTTCTCCAAGGGCCACGCGTCGCCGCTCTACTACAGCATGCTGAAGGCGGCCGGCGCGATCACCGATGAGGAGCTCCTGACCTTCCGCCAGCTTGGCAGCCGGCTCGAGGGCCATCCCACCCCCGTGCTGCCGTGGGTCGACGTGGCCACCGGATCGCTCGGCCAGGGCCTGCCGATCGGGGTCGGCGTCGCGCTCGCCGGCCAGCGCCTGGATCAGCTCCCCTACCGGGTCTGGATCCTCTGCGGGGACAGCGAACTCGCCGAAGGATCGATCTGGGAGGCGTTCGAGCACGCCGCGTTCAACAAGCTCACCAACCTCACGGCGATCTTCGACGTGAACCGGCTTGGCCAGACGCGCGAGACGATGCACGGCTGGGATCTCGACGCCTACGCCAACCGCGCGACCGCCTACGGCTGGCACGCGATCGAGATCGACGGTCACGACGTCGCCGCGATCGATGCGGCGTACACCGAGGCCGCCGAGGCCCGCGACCGGCCGACCGTCATCATCGCCCGGACCAAGAAGGGCAAGGGAGTACGCGCGGTCGAGGACAAGGAGGGTAAGCACGGCAAGCCGCTCGATAATCCCGAGGAGGCGATCAGCGAACTCGGCGGCGTGCGCTCGCTGCATGTCGACGTCGCCAAGCCCGAGGGCGACGCCTCGCCTCGCACGTTCGAGCCGGACGGCGCCGTGGCCTGGCCGCGCTGGGGCCCGGATGACAAGGTCGCCACCCGGCGAGCCTACGGGGATGCACTCACCGCCCTGGGCGCCGAGCGCGGCGACGTGGTTGCGCTCGACGGCGAGGTTTCGAACTCGACGTACTCCGAAGAGTTCCGCAACGCCTACCCGGACCGCTACTTCGAGATGTTCATCGCCGAGCAGCAGATGGTCGCGGCGGCGGTCGGGCTGCAGGTGCGCCACTACCGTCCGTTTGCGTCGACGTTCGCGGCGTTCCTGTCGCGGGCGTACGACTTCATCCGCATGGCGGCGATCAGCCGCGCGAAGATCTGCCTGTCTGGCTCCCACGCCGGCGTGTCGATCGGCGAGGACGGTCCCTCTCAGATGGCGCTCGAGGATCTGGCCGAGTTCCGCGCAGTCCATTCGAGCGTCGTGCTGTACCCGTCGGATCCAAACCAGACGGCCGCCCTCGTGCGCCTGATGGCCGACCATCCCGGGATCGCCTACATCCGCACCACGCGCGGCGCCTACGCGACGATCTATGACGCGGACGACGCGTTTGAGATCGGCGGATCCCGCGTTTTGCGCTCATCAGACGATGACCAGGTGACACTGGTCGGCGCCGGCGTGACCCTGCACGAGGCGCTCAAGGCGGCCGACGCGCTGGGCGAGCAGGGTGTCGCCGCCCGGGTGATCGACCTCTACTCGGTCAAGCCGGTCGACGCGGACACCCTGCGTCAGGCCGCCGAGGACACCGGCGCGATCATCACGGTCGAGGACCATTGGCCCGAGGGCGGCATCGGTGATGCGGTGCTGTCGGCGCTGGCCGAGGTCGAGAACGTCCGCGTCCGGAAGCTGGCGGTCGACACCATGCCCGGCTCCGGCAAGCCAGCCGAGTTGTTGCACGAGGTCGGCATCGACGCGGACGCGATCGCCTCGGCGGCGCAGGAGCTGGTGCGGGCGCTGGCGGGCTAGCGGTAGCCGCGACGGTCGCGGCGGTTAGTTCTGGCGCGAGCCGACGCTCGCCTGCTCGCGCTCACCGTCCGTAGCGGCGTTCCCACGCGAGCCGTCGCCGTCTACGCCGGCATCAGTGACCGGGTGTTCCCCGGTCACCGACGACAGCGCGCCGATTACCTCGTCGGCCAGGCGCGCGCCGTCGTCAGCGCGATCCGGCGTTGCCTGCACCCTCACCAGGACGTCGTCGCCGTCGATCTCAGCGAGCATGACGGTGGCCGCCCGGCGCGTCGGCACGGTGATCCGGTCGTCCAAGAGCGCCTGCACCTGCGTGATGCTGATGCCGGAGCTGAGCCTGACCCTGACGTCCACCGGCTCGGGCTCGCGCACCGGTACGACCACGGCCGCCAGAACCCCGTTGTTGGGCACCATCACCCGGTCCTCACCACGCGCCAGCGTGGTGTAAAGCAGGCCGAGCGAGCTGACCACGCCTTCGAGTTGACCTCCGAGTGCTCCGGCCTGGAACCGCACGCGCTCCCCGACTCGGAATGGCCGCGCGGTGAGCAGCACCATCCCGGCGAACACGTTGCCGAGCGTCTGTTGGGCGGCGAGACCGAGGATGACCGCGGTGAACGCGCTCCCGGCCACGATCGAGGTCGCGCTCACGCCCGCGATCCGGAGCACGACAAGGACCACGATCCCCACCGTTACCAGGCGCGTAATGAAGCCAACGGTTCCGGCGGTACTCGGATCCATCCGACGGAAGAAGGTCGGCCCAGCGATGCGGCCGATGTCGCGAGCCAACGCCCAGCCGAGGGCGAGCAGTACGACGACGGTGACGATGTTGATCGCCGTCTCGACGCCGCTCCCGCTCTTCACGGAGAACCAGTGGTGATAGTTGTCGTGGAGGACGACCACGGCGATGAACAGCAGCACCTCGATCACGGCGCGACGTCGTGCGTTCTGCACCGTCTTCTGGTTCACGTCGACCGCGAGCCCGACCCGCTCCCATGCGTCGCTGTGCGTCTCGAACATCTGGTCGAGACGGAAGTCGGGGCGCGACGGCCGGAAACGATCTCTTCTGGGTGGCTTGGGTTCGTTGGCTGACATAGGTTCCTATCCCTACCTATCACCGGCGGCGGGCAGGGGTTTCACCTCGACTCAGAATAAGCGCCCTTGTTGCGGAAGTCGCCCGGTCCCGTCCGGGGATGGCTCGGGCCGCTCCGGCGATGGCCACTCAGCCGCGTCTGGCCGGCGCCCCGCGGCCCGATGCCCCGTCCGCTCGGGATTGTCGGCCAACGATGCCCCGGTGCGACCGCGCATGAGCCGCCCGGTCGGTCGATCAGGGCCCTTGACGAGCTGCTCGAGCCTTCGCCGCTCATCGGGGTGAGCATAGGCACCGCGCTTATAGAGCCGCTCGTAGAGCGGTACGAGGTCGGGGCGATTTGCGCGCAGCCACTCGAAGAACAGTCCCCGCACCTCGCCGCGGAGATGGAGCGCAATCCCGGTCACATACGCTGCGCCCGCCTCGGAGGCCATCTCCAGGATCGGCGCCACCTGCTCGGGCGCGTCGTTGATCCCCGGCATCAGCGGCGCCACCAGCACCCCGGTCCGGATTCCGGCTCGCGTCAGCTCCGCCACCGCCTCAAGCCGCGCCCGCGGGTTCGGTGTGTGCGGCTCGGTCGCCCGCCACGCCTTCTCGTCGATCGTGGGCACCGACAGCGCCGCGCTGAACTCCGTCCGCTCGTTGATCTCCTTCATCAGCTTCAGATCGCGCAGCAGCAGCGGGGACTTCGTCAGCACCGAACAGGGATTGCCGGCATCGCGGAAGGCCTCCCAAATCCCCTGCATCAGCTTGTAGCGCCCCTCGACCCACTGATAGGGATCGGTGTTCGTGCCAAGCGCCACATGCTCGCCCTTCCACGACGGCCGCGCCAACTCTGCCCGCAGCAACTCCGGCGCGTTGACCTTGACCACGATCTCCCGCTCGAAGTCCCGGCCCGCGTTGAAGTCCAGATATGTGTGCGTCGGCCTGGCGAAGCAGTTATGGCTCACTACGCCGTTGGCGATGAAGTCGCCGGTGCCGGTCGTGATGTCGTACAGCGGTAGCGCGCGTCCGAGCGGCTCGATCTCGGCTACCCGAAGGTTTTCGAACGTCTTGACCATCTGGCCCTCGATGTTCCGCTTGCGGCTGATCGCGGGGTCGGTGAGGTGAAAGAACCGCAGATGCTCGGACAGGCCGCCCCGGATCCGGACGGACTTCAGCCCGTTTGCGTTCTTCGTGTGATCGATCGCAACATCGAACCCCAAGTGGCGGGCGCACGCCTCTGTCCAAGTCAGGATCTGCGAATCGGTGTTGGAGATCCTCAGGGCGAGGGCACTGCGACAGCCTTCGGCATCGAAGATCCCCGCAAGAAATCCGCGACACCACTGGATATTCGGCATCAACGGCCACTCGATGAGGCTCGCGATCGTGTCTAACGACCGAGCCGTTTGGGCATAGATCGCCGAGACCTCGCGCCGAGCGCCGGCGGCTCGTTGAAACACGCGCTGACCCGTTTCGACTTCGGAAGCCACAAGGAACTCGCGTGCCCGCCTCAGCGCCTCTAGGTCAGTCAGCGCCAGCCGGAATCGATGAGCGACGTATGAGGCTCCGCTCGGGCGGACGCACGAATATGCGCCAAGCGTGCCGTCGCCGCGAATGATCCCGCACAGATAGCCTCGTCGATAATCGGCCTCGTGGATCGGCCGCGGCTCGAACGGTCCAGTGCCAACCAATCGGTTGCGAGTGGTCAGGTGCGGGCGATCTGGCAGGCCGCGAGTGCTGTTGACGACGTGCTTCCAACCGCGGTTACTAAGGAAACGGTGATCGCCGCTGACGATGAGTTCGGTTCCGCCTTCCAGCGTTACCCGGTAAGCAGGCTTGGTTGTGATCCACCTGTCCAGGACAGTCGTGTGCACGTACCGCCGGTAGCCCGACTCACCCACCTGCGTGCCGTAGATCGCGTCTCCTACGTTCAGATCTTCGATCGGCCTGTGCGTTCCGTCGGCCATCAAGACGGGCGTGTCACCGACAGCGCAGTACAGACACGAGTGAGTGCAGCCCCTGTAGGGGTTGATCGTCCATTGGAACGGCATCCGCGACGCTGGCGGCACCCGGTTGAGGATCGACTTGGCCCGGACCTCGTAGAACCTCGTCTCGATCGCCTCCGGTGCGTCGAAATGCCGCACCACCGCCTCCTCGCGGTAGCCGGGCAGCCGCGCCCGCTCTTCTACGTCGGTCTCCAGGTTGCTCCAGCGCACGAACACACGTTCGCATACGCCCCGGACGTACCGCCCCAGCAGCGATCGAGGAGACGATCTACGCCGGCTTGCTTCCCAGGCTCAGCAGCTGCCCGAACCGCCCCAGCTGGAGGGCGGAGGCCTCGAGCGAGAGCGCGATCTGGGCATCCGGTTCGATCGTGTCGTGCGTGAGGAGCTCGAGCAGCCCGATCGTGGTGTTGCCGGTCCTGACGGGCAGGAGCAGCGCCGAGTTCATGCCGTGCGCTGCCGCGGTCTGAAGCCGTTCGTCGTCGACGGTGTCGAGATCGGTGAGCCAGGTCAGGTGCGGCGCCTGCAACGCCTGGTCGAGCAACGAACCGTTCCGCGTGAGCGGCACTTCCATGGTGAGCGCCTCGAACCGATCGAGGCCACGATGGGCGGTCCAGGTCGCGGCGCACCCGAGGCCATCGGCGTTGTCGGGCAGCCATGCGGTCACGGTGTCCCACCCGCCCTCGGAACCGAGGACCTGGACGGTCTCCTTGAGGACGTTCCGCCAGACCGACTCGCGGGCTAGCGACGCGGAGAGGGTGCGCTTGGCGGTCGCTTGCCAGCTCACGCCACCGGCCGCCGCCGGGGTGCCCTGCGGAACGGCCTCGAGCGTGGCGAGCTCGGTCGCGGCAGAGGTTGGCTCCCCAGCCGAGGGGTCAGGCTGGGGCGCGTCGCCGATGGCCGGCGCGGGGTCGGTCCCGGCCTCCTCGACCGCCGGCTCGAGTCCCACCTCGGCATCATCGGGTTTCAGCGCCGCGGCCGGCTCGTCGATTGCCCGAGCACCCTCGAGCTCGTCCTCGAGCTCGTCGATCCGCGCACGCTGATCCTCTAGCTCACCTTCCAGATCGCCGGCTCGCGTCCGAGCCAGTCCCAGCTCATGCTCGAGCTCATCGAAGCGACCCCGCTCCGCCTCGAGCTCGGCTTCGAGCTCGACCGCTCGCTGCACCTCGCCCTCAAGCTCATCGATCCGCGCTGCACTCGACTTGAGCTGACCCTCCAGCTGATCAGCCAGCACGCGCCCGACTTTGACCTCCGCTTCCAGGGCACCGATCCGGCCCTGGCCCACCTCCAGCTGACGCTCCACCTCCTCGATGCGCCCGCGGGCCGCGCCGAGCTCGACTTCCGCCTTGTCCGCGCGCATCGCGGCAGCGCGCAGCTCGGTGTCCGCGTTCTGCGCGCGCGCAAGGACCGCGTCGAGCTCCTTCTCGACCTTCTGGACCCGGGCCGCCGCGATCTCATGCTCAACTTCGGCTTTGTCGGCTCGCATGGCGGCGATACGCAGCTCGGCCTCGAGCTCGTGGGCACGCGCCTGCGCCGTCTCGAGCCCTTCCGCCCGAACCCGCTCACGCTCCATGTCGGCGGCAAGGGCCCGAATCCGTTCATCAGCAGCCGCGCTGCTCTCACGCAGGACGCCGCACTGTTGACGTTCCGCCTCAAGCTCACTCTCCAGAACCACCCGAGCCTTCAGCGCGGCGTCGCGTTCGGCGACCGCGTCGAGGAGCGCGGCCTCCGCGGCGGCTCGCGCCTTCTCCGCCGACTGAAGTTGCCCCGCTGACGCGTCCCGATCGCCCGCGTCACGGGCGTGATCGGCGCGCGCCGCCGCCGACTGGAGCTCGCTCTCAGCCCTGTCGGCGCGGCTGACCGCGACGCCGAGCTCGACCTCGGCCTTGTCGGCCCGCAGCGCGGCGGCGCGCAGTTCAGCCTCGAGCTCCTTGGCGCGAGCCTGCGCTTGCTCGAGCCCCTCGGCGCGTATCCGCTCACGCTCCGTCGCCGCGACGAGATCCCGAATCCGCTCCTCGGCAGCCACCGAGCTCTGCTGCAGCCCCGCTACCTGCTTGCGTTCCTGCTCGAGCTCGCCGGCCAGTGCCGCGCGCGCCTTCAGGGCGGAGTCGCGCTCGCCGACGGCGTCGGCCAGGGCGCCCTCGGCGGCGATCCGGGCCTTCTCGGCCGCACGGAGCTGCGCGCCGGAATCATCGGCGCCCTGTTGGCGCTCGAGCGCGGCCAGCTGGTCGCGGGCCTGCTTGACCTCGCGTTCGAGTGCCGACGCTGCCTGCGCCGCTGCCTCGCGCTCGGTGGACGCGACGGCCCGCAGGGCATCGGCGTCGCCGCGTGCCTTCTCGAGGTCGACGCGAGCCGCGTCCGCGTCGGCGCGGGCCCGCCCCACCTCGGTGCGCGCGGCCTCCGCGTCCGCGCGGGCACGCTGAACCTCCACCCGCGCCGCCTCGGCATCGTCGCCGAGCCGCTCCCGCACCATGGTGAGCGACCGCTCGAGCTCCTCGGCTCGCTCGCGCTCGCGGGTCAGACCCCGCTCGAGCTCGGCTGCCTGCGCCGCGAGCATGGCCTCAGCGTCGCTAGACCCACCGTCCGCGCGCGAGTCCTTCAGTGCTCGCTCGAGCTCGGCCAACCGCGTCCGCGCGCTCTGGAGCTCGTCGCTCAGTTGCTCGTTGGCGTTCAGTGCCGAGTCGCGCTCGGCGATCGCCGTCGCGCGCTCGGCCCGGGCCTCGGCCACCGCGGCTTGGTGGTCCGGATCGCCCGCGCCGGAGGAAGCCTCGGGCACCGCGACCGGCGTGACGGCCCGGCCCCGCGCGTCGGGCAGTAGATCCCATTCGGCGAGCAGCTCGGCCAGCACGCTGTCGGCGTCGAGCCGGCTCCAGCGCTCGATTCGCAGCAGGCGCGCGGCCTCGCGACGGGCAACATCCGCCTGAGATGACGGAGCGGCCACGCCGCACACCAGGGTCGGGACGCCCTGTCTATCCCCGACCGGAAAGCGCAACGCGACCAGCGCGTCGCGCCCCTGGAACGGACCGACCACGTATTCGAGCTGCAGGGGCTCTTCGACCTCGTCGTCGTCGTCACGCTCATGGACGCGAGGCCCGTCGACCGTTTCGGCTGCAGGCAGCTCTGCGTCGGTACGACCGATCAGACGATCCTCGGAGGTGCCGAGGAGAGTGGTGAAGCGCGCGTTGGCGCGAACGTAGCGGCCGTCGAGGTCCTTTAACCAGACGAGCGCCGGGCTCTCGTCGAGCGCTCCATCGAGAAGTGCGCCACCCGCGTCGCCGAGCGAGGGCAGCTCCTCGGTGGGCAGCGTCAGCAGGATGTGGCGGCCGCCGCTCCGGTCCGCCATGGCCGCGATGTCGACGGCGATGCCGTCGAGTTTCAGGACGGCAGCGTTGGCCTCGCCATCGAGCACCCGCTTGAGCTCGGGCGCCTGCAGGCAGAGGTCCTCCCGGCCCTCGTACCAGCGCCGAAACGGCTCGGTGCTCCGTTGCAGCTTGCCGTCCTCGTCCAGCAGGGCGAGTGCGGGCATATTGGTGACGGCCGCCAGAGTCGCCATCAGCCGTCCAGGGGTGTGCGCATCACTCCCACAGAGAGCGTTTCGGCGCGCCCCTGCACCGAAGCTTGCACGCTCCCGGCCTCTGGACGGATGTCCGCTTGACCGTGACGGCCAAACTGGACGAATGTTTAGGCGACGGCTCTGCTGAGGAGCGGTTCCCGGCCGATTAACGTCTGGCTCGTCGCCTTGAGGACCTCGATATCCACCAGCTCGCCGGGTGCCCCCAAGCCGGTGAAGTTCACCACCTTGTTGTGCCGCGAGCGCCCCCGCATTCGGGACGGATCGGTGCGGGATGGTCCCTCCACAAGCACTTCCAGCGTGCGGCCGACGAATCGCTGGGCGCGCTCGTGGGCCCGTCGCTGGACCACCTCGACCAGGCGTTGCATCCGCTCGACCTTGACCTCATGGGGAACCTGGTCGGACAGCTCGGCGGCTTCGGTGCCCCGCCGGGGCGAATAGATGAACGTGAAGGCGCCGTCGTAGCCGACCTGCTCGACCAGCTCGAGCGTCTGCTCGAAGTCGGCCTCGGTCTCCCCCGGAAAGCCGACGATGATGTCCGTGGTCAGCGCGCAATCGGGAACGTGCTCGCGGATCATCGCGACGCGGTCGAGGTAGCGCTCGCGCGTGTAGGTCCGGCGCATTCGCTTGAGCACCGTGCTCGAGCCCGACTGGAGCGGGAGGTGGATGTGCTCGCACAGCGCCGGAAGCTCGGCGTGGGCGCGGATCACGTCCTCGCGCATGTCCTTGGGGTGTGGGCTCGTGTAGCGGATGCGGTCGATTCCCTGGACCGCATCGACCTGGCCCAGCAGCTCGGCGAACGTGGTCCGCTCCGTGCGCGGGAGGTCGCGTCCGTATGAGTTGACGTTCTGCCCGAGCAGCGTGACCTCGCGCACCCCGTCGGCAGCGAGCGCGCGCACCTCGGCGATCAGCTCGTGCGCCGGACGACTGACCTCACGGCCGCGAGTGGAGGGCACGATGCAGTACGAGCAAACGCAGTTGCACCCGACGCTGATCTGCACCCAGGCGTGATGCTCGCGCGCCCGCTTCGCCGGCAGGTGGCCGGTGAAGCCCTCGAACTCGAAGTAGCCCTGCGCGGTCAGGGAGTCGCTGACCAGGAACTCGGCCAGCCGATGCACCTGGCCGGGTCCGAACGCCACGTCCACGAACGGGAAGCGGGCGAACACCTCCTCCTTGACCGACTGCGCCCAGCACCCGCCGACCCCGACGATCACCTCGGGACGCTCGGACTTGACCCGCTTCGCCTCGCCCAGGTGCGCCAGGAAACGGCTGTCGGCCTTCTCGCGGATCGAGCAGGTGTTGAACAGGATCAGGTCGGCCGCATCCCGGGCCGGCGCTTCCGAGTAGCCCAGGGACTCGAGCATGCCCTTCATGCGCTCGGAGTCGTGCTCGTTCATCTGGCACCCGAAGGTCGTGACGTGATAGCGCTTCACTGTGGGCAAGGGTATCGACGCATTTGGCCGGGGTAGGTCAGGGGGGTGCCGCGAGGTCGGGTCCGAACGACGGCTCCTGACCCTCGGCCGCTCCGGCCCAGAACATCAGTGACGGCTCGTGGTACCAGCGTTGGGTGATGCCCAGCAGCCGCATCCCGAGCTTTTCGCAGACTCGCGCCGAGCGCGCGTTATCGAGATGCGTGAGGGCCCAGACCTCGTCAAGGCCGAGGTCGAAACCGTAGGCGAGAAGCGCGGCGCCGGCCTCCGTCGCGAGCCCCCGACCCCACGTGTCCGGGTGTAGGTGCCAGCCGATCTCGACCTCCCCCGCCCCGTCGGGGAGCGGTTTCAAGACGACAGAGCCCGCGGGGACCCCGGTCGCCCGCTCAACCACGGCCCAGGAGCCGAAGCGCGGCTCGATCGCATGCTGCTCCAGCATCAGCTCGATCATCGCCGTCGCCTGGGCACGCTCGACGAGCGGGTCGCGGCCGATCCAGTGCGCGACCACGGCGCGGCGGCGTATGTCGAAGTACCGGTCGGCCTCTTCGATGCGCCACGGGCGGACAACCACCCGCTCTGTCTCAGCGATGACTCCGATTTCCGACATCCGGGTCTCCCGAAACGGGCTTAGCTGAGGCCGCCGTGGCGACCCGGCCGCCAGAACGTGTACGCCACGGTGATCACGAGCGCTACCAACCCGACGACGAAGATGATGGTCCCAGCGGTCTGGATGTCGATCCAGCTGACGTGGGCGGTCACTGCCCACTTCAGGATCGCGCCGAGGGCGATCAGAAAGATTGCGGCGCCAATCGTCACCGTTCAGACCTTCGTCGGCAAGACTAGCGGCCCTGGCGCCGGGGCTGATGGGCCCGGCGGATCGCGGTCAAACCTGCTTAAAGCCCGGGAGCACGAGTTCGACCTCGGCTCCGCGTCCCTTGTGCGAATCGAGTACGCGTACGGTTCCTCGGTGCGCCTCCGCAATCGCGCGGACGATGGCCAACCCGAGACCGGCGCCGCCGGTGGCGCGGGTGCGTCCGCTGTCGGTCCGGTGAAAGCGCTCGAATACGCGCTCGCGCTCGAGGGGAGGGATTCCGGGCCCGTCGTCCAGCACCACGAAGCGGATGCGATCGGGTGCCAGCGTGGTCACATCGAGGCGCACGAGCCCGTCGTGGTCGGAGGTGTGCTCGATCGCGTTGCGCGCGAGGTTGCGCAGCGCCTGGGCAAGACGATCCGGATCCGCATACAGCGTTCCGTCCGCGATCGTTCCGAGCTCGAACCTGCGATCCGCGGTCAGGCTGACTCCGTCCCATAGGTCGGTGACGAACGGCTGCAGCTCGATCGCCTCGCTGTGCAGGAAGTCGGTCCGCTCGGCCTGGGCGAGCACCAGCAGATCGTCGACGAGCCGGCTGATCCGGGTTATCTCGGCCTGCGCCAGGCGCTCGACCCGCGTGACGTCCGCGCGGGAGGGATTCTCCTGCGCGGCCAGGACCTCCAGCTGCCCGCGGATCACCGTCAACGGCGTACGCAGCTCGTGCGAGGCGTCGGCGACGAACTCGCGCTGACTGGAAAACGCCTCGGATAGCCGGTCGAGCATGCGGTTGAACGCCTCGGCCAGCACCCTGACCTCGTCGACCCGCCCGCTCGAGATCTCCATGCGCGGCCCGAGATCGCCGGCGTCGACCCGGGTCGCCACCTGTGCCATACGACGCAGCGGGGCGGACACGCGCGCGCCGGCGAGGTAGGACGCGATCAGCGCCAGGCCGAGCACGACGATCCCGGCGAGCGCAAACGCCCGCGCCACCCCGTTCTGCGCGCGGTCGACCAGCGCGAGCGGCTCTCCGCCCCCGACCAGCACCTGGGTCGTCCCCAGGTTCAGGCGCTGCTCGAAGATGCGCATCTTCCCGACGTCCGGGAGCCGCGCGGTCGAGTAGCCCAGGTGCGGCACCTCGAGCCTGCGCCCCTCGGCATCCTCCCCGAGCCGCTCGGTCTCGGTCTCGCCCACGACCGGTGGCCCGGTTCCGAAGATTTCGGGGTGGTTGCTGATCGCACCGTAACCGGGCATCAGCACGAAGAACAGCGTCGAGTCAGCGGTGTAGGGCTGCGCGAGCACATAGCGGGTCGCCGCATCCCGGATCGCCGCCGGCGTCTCGCCGTGCAGCGCCTTCAAGGACTGGCGAAGCTGGATCGTGTCGCCGGCGATGTCGCTGTCGATCTGGCTCTTGAGCTGCGTCCCGGTGTCCTGGTAGACGACCACGAACACGACCGCGGCCGATACCACCATCACCCCGGCCACCCAGGCGGTCAGGCGCCATCGCAGCCCCGGCGGGACCGCCAACTGCAGCCACCGGCGTGCCGAACCCAGTCGCGCACGGGCTGAGCTCCTTCGCGTACGCGCCGAAACCGAGCGCGAGCGACCGGCGCGTGGAGATTCCCGGGAGCGGTCCTCAGCTGCTTGCATCTAGGCGATAGCCAACCGACCGCACGGTGACGATCGGCGCGTTCGAATCCTGGCGGCGCAACTTGCGACGCAGGTAGCCGATGTACACGTCGACGACGTTCGTCCCGGGGTCGTACTCATAGCCCCACACCGCGCGCAGAATCTGCTCCCGAGAGAGCACGTGACCGCGGTTGTGCATCAGATACGTCAACAATTCGAACTCGGTGGTGGACAGGCGGACGAGCTCGCCGCCGCGCCGCACCTCTCTGGTGATCAGGTTCACTTCGATGTCGCCGGCACTCAGGGTAGTCCGCGGCGTGTGCGCCGCCGCCCGGAGCTGGGCGCGAATGCGCGCGGCGAGCTCGGTGAGCGAGAACGGCTTGGTGAGGTAGTCGACCGCGCCGGCGTCGAGCCCGGCGACACGGTGGGTGACCTCGCCGAGAGCGGTCAGCACGATGACCGGCAGCCCGGGCTTGGCCTCGCGCAGTGCCGTCAGCACGTCCATCCCACTCCGTCCGGGGAGCATCAGGTCGAGCACGACGAGATCGACGTCCTGGCCCAGTGCCGTGGCGGCGCCGGTGTCCCCGTCGAGGGCGGACACCACGTCGAAGCCCTGGCTCCGCAGGCCTCGCTCGAGGAAATCGACGATCCCTGGCTCGTCTTCGATTACGAGGATCAATCCGGGCATGCGCAGCCGCCGGCTCGGACGGCGCGGCGTCGGGGGCGATCATAAATAGCTGCTGAGTGCAGGTGCATCAGGGTGAAGAGCTTTCTCATTCTGCCCTCACACCATCCTTCGGTTCCGCTTCGAGAATTCGATGGCGTGGGTACGAGCGACGATGTCACGATCCCACGCCCGGCGCGCGAACGCGTGGCGCGGCGCCACCGGCGCAGAAGGCCTCGGTGGCTGAGCGCCACCACCAGCGGCGGCACGGACGGCAACGAGCAGCTGACCACGATCACCGGCGTCATCCTGATCCTGCTGCTCGCGGTGATTGGGTTCACGATCCCGCAGCTGCGCCAGTTCATCTCGGTCCATCTGTTCGTGGGCATGCTGCTGATCGGCCCGGTGCTGCTCAAGATGGCCAGCACCGGCTACAGGTTCATCCGCTACTACACGGGCGACGCGGAGTATCGCCGCAAGGGACCGCCCGAGCTGATCCTGCGGCTGATCGGCCCGCTTGTTGTGCTCTTGACGGTCACGGTGTTCGCCACCGGGGTCGCGCTCCTGATCGTCGGCCCGACCCACCGGGATCCGTGGCTCCTCCTGCATAAGGTGAGCTTCATCGCCTGGCTGGTGTTCATCAGCCTGCACATCCTCGGCCACCTCCCTGCCCTCGGGCGGGCGCTCGGCATCGGCAGGCGCGGGCAGGAGCCGATCGCCGGTGGAGGTTCAGGCGCCGCCGGGCGGTGGATAACAATCGCCGGCGCGCTCGTCGCGGGTCTGGTGCTCGCGGTTTTGCTGATTCCCGACTACTCGGCCTGGACGGGCCACGGAGTGTTCCTTCACCATCACCACCACCACGGCTGATCCGTGGGGTCCACCGACGCCCATCGCGCGTCGCGTCCGGCGACGCGCGATGAACGCCCGTCAGTGGCGCGGTGTTACTTCGTTAGCTGCACGTGGACGCCCACGTGCACTCGTCGAAGCCGTTCGCGGTGGAGTTCGGCGCCGACGGGGCACCGATCACGTCGCCATTGGAGTCGACGAGATCCATCTCCTCGGAGGACTGCAGATCGGCCGAGGCCCCGTTGACCGTGGCCGATGTCCAGCCGGGGTTGGTCAGGTTCGGCAGCGCGGCGAATCCCGCGTCCGTTCCGATCTCCAGCGGCGTCTCCTCGATCCACTCAGCGGTGGCGTGAGTCGAGCCGTACGGCACCGTGGTGGTGTAGGTCTCGTTGCGCGTGAGGTCCTGGATCGTGATCGTCCAGACGTTCGAGTCGTCAACCACCTCGGCGATCGAGGCGTGCATCGCGTCGCCGGGCTCGATCGTCATGTTCGAGATCTCGAACTCAGGCGCCGGGACGAGCTCGTACCAGGCGTCGTAGGAAGCGGCGCCGGTGGACGACACATCCTGCTCGGTTCCGGTCTGGATCAGCGTCGAGTCGGTGACCGTACAGCCCGAGTCGACACATCCGCCGCCGATTCCGATCCAATCCGCGGAGTCCTCGGCCTGGGCCGCCGTGTGCTGCGTCGCGGTCGGCACCGTCCAGTTACCGCTGATCGAGTTGAACAGCGTGTCGCCCTTCTCGAGCGAGCCCTGGTTATAGCCAAACCAGTTGTCGCTGGTGTTCGTGTTGAGGGCCCCGTGCGGAGCGAGATGGAGCAACTGCCCGTGTGCTGTGAGAGCGGCCGACGCGCTTGTGGCCGCCACCGCGCAGGTGGCCAGCGAGACTGACAGAACGACTGTCAGGCGCGCGAGCACGCCCGACGCCAACAACCGTCGATTCATCGAGGAACCTTTCTCGGCGACTTCCGGGTCAAAGTCGCCAACCTCCCGCTAGGTGTGACCCGGCAGGCGGCTGTATACCCGCGGAGGGCAACTTTTGATCCTGGTCAGCGCGCGTATTCGACCGCGCGCGACTCCCGGATCACGGTCACCTTGATCTGCCCCGGATACTCGAGTTCCTTCTCGATCTCCCGGGCGATCTCCCACGACAATGCGGTCGCGGCGTCGTCGTCGATGTCCCCAGGCGCCACCATCACGCGGATCTCGCGACCCGCCTGCATCGCGTACACCTTGTCCACGCCCTTGTGTCGCGTCGCGATGTGCTCGAGATCGCGCAGGCGCTTGACGTACTGCTCGAGCGACTCCCCGCGCGCGCCCGGCCGCGCCCCGGATAGCGCATCGGCGGCCTGCACGATCACGGCTTCGATCGTCTGCGGCTCGACTTCGTTGTGGTGCGCCTCCATCGCGTGGGCGACGGCTTCGGACTCGCCGTACTTGCGCGCAAGCTCCCCGCCGACGAGCGCGTGCGGACCCTCGACCTCGTGCGTGACGGCCTTCCCGATGTCGTGCAGCAGCGCGGCGCGCCGGGCGGTCTTGGCGCTCGCGCCCAGTTCCTCGGCCATCATCGCGGCCAGCCGCGACACCTCGATCGAATGGGCCAGGACATTCTGACCGTAGCTGGTGCGGAACTTGAGGCGCCCAAGGAGCTTGACCAGCTCGGGATGCAGTCCCTGCACCCCGGCCTCGAATACGGCCTGCTCCCCCATCTCGACGATGTGGTTCTCGAGCTCAGACTTCGCCTGGTAATACATCTCCTCGATCCGGGCCGGATGGATACGACCGTCCTGAAGCAGCTTCTCGAGCGTCTGCCTGGCGATCTCGCGGCGCACGCCGTCGAAGCCCGAGAGGACCACCGCGCCGGGCGTGTCGTCGATGATGAAGTCGACGCCGGTTAGGTTCTCGAGCGCACGGATGTTGCGACCCTCGCGGCCGATGATCCGGCCCTTCATGTCGTCGGCCGACAGCTGCACCACCGACACGGTCGTCTCGGCGGCATGGCCGGCGGCGAGGCGCTGCATGCACACCGACAGGATGTTGCGCACCCGGCGCTCGGCCTCGCGCTTGGTCTCCTCCTCGATCTGCCGGATCCGGCGGGCGGCATCGTGCTTGGCCTGCTCCTCCACCTCCTTGAGCAGCAGCTGCTTGGCCCGGCCCGCCGACAGGCCCGAGACCTGCTCGAGCGTGCGCTCGAGCTCCTGGCGGGCCTGGACGAGCTCCGCGCGCTCCTTGTCGAATTCGGTCTCCTTGAGCGCGAGCGCCTCCTCTCGACGCGCGACGGCGGCGGTGCGCTCGAGCACCTCGGTGAGATTGGAATCCCGCCCAGCCTGATCGCGTCCGTCCTGAGCCCGCTCACCCCGGCCGTCCACCACCTTCACGACCGGTACGCCGGCGGTCGGACTCCCGGCGGCGGCGGTGGCAGTTGCCGTCCTGGCGCCGTGCATCCGGCCGTAGATGACGGCGGCGAGCACGATTCCCACCGCGATCAGCGCTGCGGCACCGATGATTTCCATGATCGATCCTCTCCGGGAGGTTCCAGCGAACCCGCCGGAACCATTTCAAAGCTTTAGTTTTCGGAGCGACCGAGCGGCCCGCGTAGGCTGCAGGAACGGATGCCGGAAAGGCGACTGATGGCCGCCGTTAGTCGGCGGCTACCTGGCGGTTTTTAGGGCTTGTCTGAATGGACCAGGCGGCCCGATGGTGTTTGCCGTCAACACTTAGTCCGGAATCCAAGATATATACGAAATTTGCTGGTGTTCTTTGGTGGCCCACGGGCCATTCGTTCGCTGACAGGATCGTAGTACCGGCAGCCCATAGGCGCAACGAATGCCAGCATTCAGCCGGAGCTCGCCCAACCGATCAGCGAACGCCTCGGCCGGCCCTACGGCGTCTGGGTGGCGTGGGCGGCGATCGCGTCGAGGGCCAGCTCGACGTCGTAGCCCTTGCGAACCAGCACGCCGAGCGCGCGATCGCGCTCGCGCCGATCGCCGGCCGGCGCGGGGAAGCGTCGGCGGAGCAGTTCGAGCGCGCGCTCCATCTCATCCCCGCAGGCCTGCGCGGCCAGCGCCTCCTCAGCCTGGTCGGCCTCGACGCCCCGCGCAAGTAGGGCCTGCCGGATCCGGTCGCTGCCCCATCCCTCGAGCTCACGCTTGTCCTGGACGAGAAGCCGCGCGAAGCGCGCGTCGTCCAGCTGGCCATCCTCGATCAGGGCCGCGATCGCCCGCTCCACGTCGCCGTGATCAAAGCCAGTGCCCTCCAGATGCGCGCGCATCTCCGCATGCGTGCGCTCGCGACGGTTCAGGTATCGATACGCGTCGGCGATCGCCTCCTGGACCGGCTCGGCGGCGCCAGCGGTCGCTTCGAACTCGACCTGGCCAGGCAGCGATGCCCTCTTAGGCGGCGGCGGCACCGTTGCCCACCGCCTGGAGCGCCGGCTCCTCGCGCGGCTCGAGCGCCTTGACCAAGTCGCGGTTGATGCCCAGGGCGGCATAGATCTTGGCCTCGATCTCCTTGGCCATGTCCTGGTGCTCGTCCAGGAACGCCTTGGCGTTGCCTCGGCCTTGCCCCAGCCGCTCCTCACCGTAGGAGAAGAACGAGCCCGACTTGGTGACGATGTTGTGCTCGATGGCGTAGTCGAGCAGGCAACCCGAGGTCGAGATGCCCTTGCCGAACTCGATGTCGAACTCGGCCTGCTTGAACGGCGCCGCGACCTTGTTCTTGACGACCTTCACCCGAACCCGGTTGCCGACCGCCTCGGTGCCGTCCTTGATCGTCTCGATCCGGCGGATGTCCAGGCGCTGAGAGGAATAGAACTTCAGCGCCCGACCACCCGGCTGCGTCTCCGGCGAGCCGAACATGACGCCCACCTTCTCCCGGATCTGGTTGGTGAACACGCACAGGGTCTGGGTGCGGTTGAGCCCGCCGGTGATCTTGCGCATCGCCTGGGACATCATGCGGGCCTGCACACCGACCGTCTGGTCGCCCATCTGGCCCTCGAGCTCAGCGCGCGGAGTGAGCGCCGCCACCGAGTCGATCGCGATCACGTCGACCGCCCCCGAGCGGATCAGCATGTCGACGATCTCAAGCGCCTGCTCCCCGTAGTCGGGCTGGGAGACGAGCAGCTCATCGATGTTGACGCCGATCTCCTGGGCGTACAGCGGGTCCATCGCGTGCTCGGCGTCGACGAACGCACACACCCCTCCGAGCTTCTGCGCCTCAGCCAGGATGTGGTAGACGAGCGTCGTCTTACCGGACGATTCTGGGCCGAAGATCTCCACGATCCGTCCTCGTGGGACGCCGCCGATCCCGAGCGCGAGGTCAAGCGGCAGCGCGCCGGTCGGAATCGCGTCCACGGCCACGCGCGCACCCGGATCGCCCATGCGCATGACGGTGCCCTTGCCGAACTGCCGCTCGATCTGCGTCAGCGCACCCTGCAGCGCGGCCTGTCGCTTGGCGTCCGACTTGGAGTCAGACGTGGCCCCTGACCTCGGGCCGGGCTTCTCGTTCTCGCTCATGTTCGGTTCGGCTCCTTCTCTTTACGCGCTTTGGTCCACCACGGTAGGCGGGGTGGCGGACGGAATCGGCACGCTAGGGCCGCAGCCTGCAACGAAACAAGACACGCTCGTCGCGCAACGGCTTCAACTCCGTTCCAATTGTGAGAATTGGGGCGGACGGTGTGCGAATTGGGGCGGACGGCCGCGGGTGATCGGCCCCGGCGGCGATCAGCCGTGGTGCAGGACGTCGCGCAGGGCGGCCTCGAGCTCTGAGTAGCGGAAGGGGTAGCCGAGCTGTTCGAGCCGGGCGGGCAGCACGCGCTGTCCCGTGGTCACGATCTCGGCCATGTCGCCGTAGAGGAGCTTCAGCGCGAACGCCGGTACGGGCAGCACCGCCGGGCGCTTCAGGACGCGGCCCAGCGTATGGGAGAGCACAGCATTGGTGACCGGATTGGGCGCAGTGAGGTTGACGGGACCGGATGCCTGCGCGTTGTCGAGCGAGAAGAGCATCGCGCCGACCACGTCGTCGAGATGGATCCACGGAACGTACTGGCGGCCGCCGGCGACCGGACCGCCGATGCCGAGCCGGAAGAATGGGAGCATCTTGGCCAGCGCCCCGCCCTCGGGTGACAGAACGACTCCCGTGCGAGTGACGACGACTCGCAGCTCGCCGGCGGCCCGAAGTGCCTCGCGCTCCCACCCGACCACGACCTCGGCCAGGAAGTCGTCTCCGGCCGGCCCGTCTTCGGTGACGGGCTGATCGTCACACGGGCCGTAGTAGCCGGTGGCCGACTGGGACACGAGCACGGCCGGTCTTTGCTCGGGCGCCAGCGCGAGCAGTCCGTCCACGAGGTTGCGTGTGCCGGCCACGCGCGAGTTCCGAATGGCCGCCTTGGACTGCGCCGTCCAGCGCTGCGCCACGGGCTCGCCCAGCAGATGCACCACCCCGTCCGCGCCGGCAAGGGCGTCCTGGGGCGGCGGCTCGTCAAGGGGCCTCGGCCAGGCGTGCGGCTCGGCGCCGGCGCCGAGACACTCGCGCGCCCGGCGCTCATCACGCGAAAGCGCCACCACCTGGTCGCCGCGGTCCAGCAGCAAGTCGGTCAGGGTTCGACCGATGAGGCCGGTGGCGCCCGTGATCACAACACGCATACCTACAGCTTGCCCGACTTGGCGGCCGGGTAACGCATCCGTGGCACGAGATCGGGAGCCTGGGCGGAAAAGCGAACCCACAGGACGCTTTTCCGACCAGGCTCCGCGGCGGGCAAACGCTACGACATCGACCAGATGCGGTCGAACTCCGCCTGGTCGAACGGAATCAGCCAGCACTCGGCAATCCGGCCGGCATCGATCCGGAACACGCCGACCGTCTCCCACTCGACCTCGCGACCGCCGCGTACGGCGCGACCTCCGGCGAGTTGCACGACCCGGCCCGCGATCATCGAAGAGCCATGCACCGTGACGCGGAACGTTCCGTCCATCAGCCTTTGACGCGCGTCCATGTACGACAGCACGGCCTCCACCCCTCTGTACTCGCCCGCGATCGCACTCGCCCCCGGCACGTGCCACACGACGTCTTCGCTGAGCAACTGCGCGACGTCCGAACCGGCGGCCCTGGCCTCATAGAACCGGCGGACCACCGACAAAGGATCTGCGGCGGCCGGCGCCGAGCCCAGCTCGACCACCGCGAGCGGCTCATACCGGGCGCCGGACGGGCTCAGCCGCGAGCGGTATAGCGTCACGCTCGAGCACGGAACCGCCTCAGGGGCCAGAACGGGCAACTCCACGGCGCGAACCCGAGCATCACGAGCCACGCGCGCCACCGTTACGTGGGCCAGGAACGGCCGCGACTCGGGGGCGTACCAGCCGCCGGCGACCAGCGCGGCCGACAGCGTGGCCTGCAACCTGCCCAATGCTCCCTCGGGATCGGAGAGCGAGACCGCGAGCACGTGAGGCCGCCGGCGCGGCAGCCATACCGGCTCGCCGAACGCGGAATCCACCGGAGGCTCCCCCGCGACCGCCCCGCAGGCCGCGCCGATCTGCTCGATCTCGCGCGCCGGCCGCGTGCCGAGGAAGCAGAGCGTCGCGTGGAGATCTTCGGGCCGGACCGGGCGCAGGCCGGCGATACGGGAAACGAGAGCGTCGCGCCACTGCACCAACAACGACCGTGCTGATTCCGGCAGCTCAAGAGCGACGAACAGGCGGGCGCGCTCGTCGCCCGCGGCGCTCACGCCCGCTCGGCGCCGGCGCCGGCCTCGGGGACCGCCCCGCCTTCGCCCACAAGCAGCCGGCGCAGCAGGTGCATGGCCACCGTGGTCGAGCGATCGCGGATGTCCGAGCGGCTCCCGGGCAGTCGCAGCCGGCGGGTCAGACGCGCGCCGTCCCGCGAGTAGACCGAGAAGCACACGGTGCCGACCGGCTTCTCCTCGGTTCCGCCTCCCGGACCGGCGATGCCGGTGATCCCGATCCCGTAGTCGGCGCCGAACCGCGCCGCCGCGCCGGAGGCCAGCGCCTCGGCGACCTCGTTCGAGACCGCCCCAAAGCGCTCGATCAGCCCCGGATCCACATCGGCAAACGCGACCTTGGCCGAGTTCGAGTAGACGACGGCTCCGCCCAGGAAGTACTCCGAGGAGCCCCCGCGCTCGGTAAGCCGGGCCGACATCAACCCACCGGTGCACGACTCCGCGACCGCCACCGTCTGCCCAGCACCCACAAGCGAGAGGGCGATCTGCTCATCGACGGTCGAGCCGTCCGCGGAGAACAGCTGTTCACCGTGGCGCTCGGCCAGGAAGTCGACGAAGGCACGATACGCGCCCTCGTCCGCGCTCTCGTAGCGCGTGGCGACCTCGATCTCCCCGCGGCGCAGGCACGTCGTGATCTCGAGCGGGTCCAATGACACTCCGGCATCCGAGGCGGCCCGCAGCGTCTCCGCGATCTCGGACTCGGGAATGCCGTACAGCCGTATGATCCCGCGGCGGTACTGGACCGCGCCGGCGATCGCGGCGCGGAACGCATCGGTCCCAATCGCCTTCTCCCACATCTCGTGCAGCTCGCGTGGCGGCCCCGGCAGCACCACGACGGTCGGCCCGGAGCCGTCGGAGAACGGCACCACGAGTCCCGGGGCCGTGCCGACGGGGTCCAGCACGGTCGCGCCGACGGGCACCACGGCCTGCTTGCGATTCGCCAGCAACACCGCATCCGGATCCAAATTCCGCCACCGGCTCATCAGCGGCCGGAGGATCTCGGCGATCTTCTCCTCGAGCTCCTCGTCGAGGACCATCTCGCGCCCAGCGAACTCCCCGACGATCTCGGCCGTGAGGTCGTCCGCCGTCGGGCCAAGCCCCCCGCTGGTCACGATCAGCGCCATTCCCGACGCCGCCATGAAGCGCAATGCGTTCATCAGGTCATCCGGCCGATCTCCGACGATCTGGATCATCGCCGCGTCGACCCCGAGCTCGACGAGGCGCTCGGACAGCCACGGCCCGTTGCGGTCGGTGATGATGCCGGTCAGCACTTCGGTGCCGGTGACCAGGATCCCGGCCCGGACGGGCGCGCGAGAACCGGAATGAACGCCGGCCGTGCTCACGTACACGTCGGAAGTTGGCCGGCGGGCAGCAGTGTGGTCTTACCGGGCGTCAGCTCGTAGCCGATCGGCGACCCGGGCGCGAGCGTCACCGGCTTGCCGTCGATGAGCATCTGCACGCCGCCGTTGCCGAGCGTGATCATCAGCTTGTGCGCGGTCTCGACGGGCACCGTTGAGCCAGGCGCGAACGTCACCCCGTCGATCAGCTTCTTGCCGCTGCCGTCCTCCACGCACACGTACACCGCATTCGTCGGCACGAGCTTCAGGGTCACGGTCGTCGGCTTGGGTCGCGAGTGATGCACGTGATGGGCCGGTGGCGGAGTCGCCGCGTGCGTCGAGCCGGTCGTGCTCGAGTGCGTGCCGGTGGCCAGCGTCGGGGTGGTGGTGGGGGTGGTGGACGTGTTCTTCGAGAGGCTGCCGACGACAAACAACGCCACGACGACGGCGGCGAGCACGAGCACGACGGCGGCGAGCCGCCCGAGACCGGTCCGCCGCCGCGGCCGGCGCTGGCGTTCGCGTTGCCGCGCGCTGATCGGCCGCAGCTCCTGGTCGCTCGGCCGCTCGTAGCGGCGCTTGAACTCGTCGACGAGCTGGCGGCTGTCGAGACCGAGGAACTCGCCGTAGGTGCGCAGGAAGCTTTTGACGTACACCGGCCCGGGGAGCAGGTCCCATTCCTCGTTCTCGATCGCCCGCAGGTACTTGGCACGGATCTTGGTTCGCGCCTCGACCTCGCTGATATCGATGCGCGCACGGATCCGCGCTTCGCGCAATGTGGTGCCGATGTCCGCCATCCGCCTCCGAAGGCTAGCGGCGGAAGGGCCATCTACCGGGGCTTTTGACCTCCACTCGCGCTGATCGCGCAAGGCCAGTCAGGCCTGGTCGTCGGCGCCGTCGGCGTCGTCGGGGACGCGGACCGGTGGAGGCACGCTCGGCCCGTCGGCCTCGGCCAGGTGGGACAGGATCCGCGGAACGTCGGCCTCGGTGATCAGGACCTGACGGGGCTTGGAGCCCTCAAACCCCGAGATGATCCCGCGGCGTTCGAGCATGTCGATCACCCTGCCCGCGCGCGTGTACCCGAGACGCAAGCGGCGTTGCAGCATCGACGTCGACGCAGTGCCCATCTGGGCCACGAGCGCGATCGCCTCATCGAGCAGCGGGTCCTCATCCGGGTTGAACTCCGGCGAATCCTCCGAACCAGAAGCCCCGTCCTCGGACTCCACCTCCTCGAGCAGCTCGTCGTGGAACTCGGGCTCTCCCTGGCGGCGCCAGGCTTCGGTCAACTCCGCGATCTGCTCCTCGTCGATATACGCGCCCTGAATGCGCTGGAGCTTGCTCGAACCGACCGGCGAGAACAGCATGTCCCCCTGTCCCAGCAGCGATTCGGCCCCGTTGTGATCAAGGATCACGCGCGAGTCCGTCTGCGAGGAGACGGCGAAGGCGATGCGCGAGGGCACGTTGGCCTTGATCATCCCGGTGATCACGTCCACCCGGGGTGACTGCGTCGCCAGCACCATGTGGATCCCGACGGCACGCGCCTTCTGGGCCAGGCGGATGATCGAATCCTCCACGTCGGCCGGGGCGACCATCATCAGGTCGGCCAGCTCGTCGATCACGCACAGGATGTAGGGCAGCGGCGGCTCACCGCGCTTCTCACGGGCGCGATTGAGCTCCGGCAGCGAACGGGTACGCGCCAGCGACATCGTCCCGTAGCGCTGCTCCATCTCCTTGACCAGGTTCTGCAAGGCATTCGCCGCCATCCGCGGGCTGGTGATCACCGACGTCAAAAGATGGGGAATCCCCTCGTAATGGTTGAGCTCGACCTGCTTGGGGTCGACGAGCACGACCCGCACCTCGTGCGGCGTCGCCCGCAGCAGGACGCTGCACAACATCGCGTTGACGCACGCCGACTTGCCCGACCCGGTCGTGCCGGCCACCAGCAGGTGCGGCATCTTGGCCAGGTCGGCTCCGATCGCATGGCCGGCGATGTCCTTCCCGAGCCACACCGTCAGCGGGGACCAGTCGGCCGGAGGGCTCTGGAAGACGTCGCCGAGGTGGACGATCTTGCGGCGCGCGTTGGGGACCTCTACGCCCACCGCCTGCTTACCCGGGATCGGCGCCAGGATCCGGATCTCGGTCGCGGCCAGCGCATACGCGAGGTCGTCCTTGAGCTGCGCGACCTTGGCCACCTTGGTGCCGGGCGCCAGCCGGAGCTCGTAGCGGGTGATGTGCGGCCCGGTGACGCGGCCGATCACCTTGGCCTCGATCCCGAAGTGCCCGAGCGTCTCGATCAGCGTCGCCGCCACCTGCTCCTGCCCGGCGGTGTCGGGCCGGGCCGCCTCGCCGGTGGATCGAGTCAGGAAACGGGCGCGCGGTACCCGCCACTCGAAGGCCGGATCGTCGGTGATCGAGGCGCGGTAGCGGCCCTGAGGCGTCAGGTCCTCGGCATCAACCTCCCGCGCGGGCCCGCCCTCCCCCTCATCATCGTCCATGTCCTCGGCGCCGACGGGGGCCTCGCCCTCCGGCGGTGAGGCCTCTTCCTCATCAGCCTCGGGCCCGAAAATCGGCGGCGCCTCGACGTGCGTGCTGCGGACGATCAGCTCCGAGGTATCGGGCTCGGGCGGGAGCAGCGGCTCGATGGCAGCCGGCGCAGACGGTTCCGCCACCCGGGCCTGCGCGGCCGCCGTGACCGGCCGCCGCGCCCGGCTTGCCGCCACGGTCCCGGTGGAGCGCCGGATCACCCGCGTGGTCCCGGCCACGCCGGCGCCGGTGGCGCGCACCACACCGGCGAGCGTCGCCCCGGTGACGAGGATCAGGCCGGCGGTGAACAGGAACACCGCCAGGATGTCCGCCCCGAGCGTAGAGATCAGATGCGAAGTCACCCACAGCTCGCCCTGGCCCAGCACGCCACCGCGGTCCTCGAACGCCGAGGCCCGCCAGAACTCCGCGCCGTGCAGCTGTCCCGGGCCGACGCCCAGCGTGCCCGCGGCGAGCGCGAGCGTCGTCGAAGCGGTCAGGCAGATCGCGCCGGTACGGAGTGGACGCGCCGGCGGGCGGAGCTCGCGCGCCAGCAGCAGCCCCCCGCCGACCACCAGCGCGGCCGGAACCACGTATCCGAGCGCGCCGAACAGGAAGCGCAGTCCGGTGACGGCGCCGTTGCCGAGCGTCCCTCCGTCCCAGTGCACGTAGGCGACGCCCCCGAGCAGGATTCCGACCGCGATCAGGCCGAGGGCGAGGATGTCGACGTGATGGGGCTCGAGCTCGAGCCGCGGCAGATTGACCCGGCCCTTGACCCCGCCCCACCCCCGCCCAGACAGAAACGAGCGCGTCGCGCGCTTGGGCGGCGGCTTCTTTCGCTTACCGGCGGGCATCTCGGATGCTCTCCCTTCGACGCGCGGCCGCTCCTTCCTCCACGAGACCGTACTTGGCTCTTACAACGCCGCCGTACCATCTGAATGCGACGCTGATGGCCGATTACGAGCGGACACCCCGGGTCTTGGTGGTCGAGGACGACGACGCGATCGCTCAGGTCCTGCAGCGCTCCCTGCGTATGGAGGGCTACGACGTACGGATCGCCGGTGATGGGCCCACGGCGCTCGACGAGGCCCATGCGTTCCTGCCCGACCTGATGATCCTTGACCTGGGCCTTCCCGGGATCGACGGCGTCGACGTGGCCAAGACCCTGCGTCAAGCCGGGGACGACACCCCCATCCTCGTGCTCACCGCCCGTGACGGTGTCGAGTCGCGGGTCGAGGGGCTCGACGCCGGCGCCGACGACTACCTGGTCAAGCCGTTCGAGCGCCAGGAGCTGCTCGCGCGGCTTCGAGCCCTGCTGCGCCGGCGACCGCCGCGCGGCCAGGCTACGCTGACCATGGGCGATTTGAAGCTCAACCCCGACACCCACGAGGTGACACGGGGCAGCCGCGTGGTCGACCTGACCCAGCGCGAGTTCGAGCTGCTCGAGTACCTGATGCGCAACGAACGGATCGTGATCTCCCGCCAGCGTCTACTCGACGAGGTCTGGGGCTACGACCCGTTCTCGATGACCAACACAATCGAAGTGTTCGTGTCGAACCTTCGTAGAAAGCTGGAAGCGGGTGGCGAGCCTAGGCTCCTTCACACGATCCGCGGCGCGGGCTACGTTCTCCGCGTATAGGCGAATCCCGATCAAGTGGCGGCTCGCCGGCGGCTCGGCGATGTTGACCTGCGTGATCCTGGCCTCGTTCGCCGCGATCGTCGGGGCGCTCACCGACCGGGATCTGCACGGGCAGTTCAACAACGAGGTGCGCAGCAACTCCGACCAGCTGGCCAGTGAGCTGCACCTGAAGTGGGTCGGCGACGGCTTCTTCCTGAACTGCAAGAAGCAGGACGTCTCGCTCAAGGACTACACGAGCGCCGAACACGCCCAGATCCGGATCTACAACGAAGCGGGCGTGCTGCTCTGCACCCAGAAGGACGTCAAGGTCAAGGGCATCAAGTTCCTGCCGGCCACGCCCAATTTCAACCCCCCGGTCAAGGCCGGGACGTACACCGAGAACGGCTACCAGGTCGTCTCAAAGCAGCTGACCGTCGCGCCCAGCGCGGTGTGGCTGCTCTACGCACGTCCGCTCTCCGACGTCGATCAGCCCCTCGCCCGAGTGCACGGGATCCTCGTCCTCGGCGTCCTCGGCGGCACCATTCTGGCGCTGCTGGGGGGCCTGGCCACCGCGGCCCGGGCCATGCGCCCGATCAAGCAGTTGACCGAGGCGGCGCGCGAGATCGAACGCACCCGCGACCCCCGGCTCCGGCTTCCCCCACCCGAGGCCGAGGACGAGGTGGCCGAGCTGACCCGCACCGTGGAGGGGATGCTCGGTTCGCTTGACGCGGCCCGGGGCGAGACCCACGCCACGCTCGAGCGCCAGCGCGAGTTCGTCGCCGACGCCTCGCACGAGCTACGCACGCCCCTGACGAGCCTGCTGGCGAACCTGGAGCTGCTCGCCGAAGAGCTCGACGGCGAGCAGGCCGACACGGCCCAGGCCGCGCTCCGCTCGGCCCGGCGCATGCGAAGGCTGGTCGGAGACCTGCTGCTGCTGGCACGGGCGGATGCCCGGCGCGGCCAGTCCCGTGGCCCCACCGACCTGGCCGGCGTACTGCTCGAGGCCGCCTCCGAACTCGGGCCGATGGCCGAGGATCACGAGCTGTCGATCGACGCCCAGCCGGCCGTGGTGCCCGGCGTGCGCGACGATCTCCACCGCCTGACCCTCAACCTGATCGAGAACGCGGTCCGTCACACGCCGCCCGGTACGCACATCCGCGCCTGGACCGGGGTGGAGAACGGCACCGGCCTTCTGACCGTGGAGGACGACGGGCCGGGGATCCCGCCCGAGCTCGGGCGCCGCGCGTTCGAGCGCTTCGTCCGCGGCGCCCGGACGGGAAGCCGCGGATCCGGGCTGGGCCTGGCCATCGTGCGCGCCGTGGCCGAGTCCCACGGCGGAACGGTCACGCTCGAGGAGCCCGAGGTCGGGACCGGCGCGCGGTTCGTGGTCGCCATTCCGCGCGATAAGGCCGGCGAGCTAGCCGAGCCCCTCGACGCCCAGCCCGTGGCCGCAGCGCCCACCCCGCGCCGGCGCCGAAACCGCTAATTCTGGGCCGCCTCCGGCGGCATCCGTGGGGCCGGAAGGGCCCGTCCTGCCGGTGACGGCGGACCCTCGACCAAGCTGGGAGCGAGGCTGAGACGCCCGGCCCGCGGCGCTTGCGATCCGACACGCCTCCGCCCGCGACACCGCCCGATGAGCGGTGCCGCGGGGCGGGTGATCAGCCGAAGCGACTGCTGCTAAAATTGCTTATCAGCAAGCAAGTATCTGCCGATAAGAGAATTAGATGCCCACCCTCACCACCACCGACCTCGAGACCGCCGCCCGCCTGCGCGTGGCGATCGGCCGCCTTTCCCGCCGGCTGCGTCCGGCGCCGGCCGCGGTGGCCGCCGGCCTCACCCCCACCCGCAGCTCCGTGCTGCTCTCGGTCGTGCGCGAGGGCCGGATCGGGCTGTCTGACCTGGCCGCATCGGAAAGCGTCAACCCGACGCAGCTCTCGCGCGCGGTCGCCCAGCTGGTGCAGGACGGCTTGCTCGAGCGCTCGAGCGACGAGGGCGACCGCCGAGCCGCCTGGGTCAAGCCGACCCCGGCCGGCAAGCGGCTGGCCGAGCGAATCCGGCGCGAGCGTACCGACGCGCTCAACGTGGCCCTTGGGGAGCTGCCGGCCGACGAGCGCGAGAGGATTCTGGCCGCGCTGACGGCGCTCGAGGAGCTCGCCGAGCTCCTGACGGGGGAGCGGTCTTGACGCGCGTCGTGCGCGCCGGCCGCGTGACCTTCGCCGCTCTTTCGGTTCCGAACTACCGCCGGTACTTCTTCGGCCAGGCGACGTCGCTGATCGGTACCTGGATGCAGATGACGGCCCAGTCGTGGCTGGTGCTGAGCATCACCCACTCGAGCACGGCACTCGGGGTGATCGTCGCGCTCCAGACGCTGCCCGTGTTGATCCTCGGTCCCTACGGCGGCGTGATCGCCGACCGTGTCGACAAACGGCGGGTGATGATCGCGCTTCAGACCGCGATGGGCGTCCAGGCGCTCATCCTCGGCCTGCTCACGGTCACGGGAAACGTCCACGTGTGGGAAATCGGCGTGCTGGCCTCGCTGCTGGGCCTCAACAACGCGTTCGAGAACCCGGCCCGGCAGTCGTTCATGCTCGAGATGGTCGGCCCCGAGCACCTGCGCAACGCGGTCAGCCTGAATTCGGTCCTGGCCAACACCGCACGAGTGATCGGCCCGGCCGTCGCCGGGATCCTGATCGCGACCGTCGGCGAGGGCGTCTGCTTCCTGGTCAACGCCGCCAGTTTCGTCGCGGTGGTGGCCTCGCTGGTCACGATGGACCAGGCCGCCATCAACACCATCGAGCCTACGCCGCGCGCTCGCGGCCAGCTCCGCGAGGGTCTTCGCTACGTGCGCCGGACCCCGGAGCTCGCCGTCCCCCTCCTCATGATGGCCGCGGTGGGCTGTCTCGCCTACGAGTTCCAGGTATCGCTGCCGGTCATGGCCAGCCGCGGCCTGCACGTGGGCGCGACCGGGTATGGCTTCATGACCGCCTCGATGGGCGTCGGCGCGGTGCTCGGCGGCCTCCTGGTGGCCGCCCGCGGCAAGATCGGCCTGCGGCCGCTGGTGCTGTCCGCAACCGGATTCGGGGCTGCGCTGGCGCTGGCCACGATCGCCCCCAGTCTCCCGTTCGAGATGCTGGCGCTGGCCTTCGTCGGCTGGGGGAGCATCTCCTTCATGTCGATGGGCAACTCGACGCTCCAGCTCACGGCCGAGCCGGGGATGCGCGGCCGGGTGATGTCGCTTTGGTTCGTGGCCTTCCAGGGATCCACTCCCATCGGCGGCCCGACGGTCGGCTGGCTCATGGGGGTCGCCGGCGCTCGCTCCGGTCTGGGGCTGGCCGCCGTGACCTGCTTCGTGGTCGCGCTCGGCGGGTTCGCCGCGCTGCACGCGGTTCCGGGCCGAGTCCGCGCGCGGATGGCCCGCGCCGAGGTCAGCGTCTCCGGCTGAGACCGGCGCGGGGACGCGTCGCGGCCGGCTAGACCTCGACGACGACCGGGAGCACCATCGGCCGACGGCGCAGGCGGTCGTAGACGAACGCCGCCAGGTCGTCGTGCAGCTCCTGCTGGAGCATGTCGATCTCGCGTACGCCGTCGTGGGCGGCGTTGGCCAGCGAGCGCTCGACCTCGGCGCGGATGTCCTCGACCAGGCTGTCGGCCTGCTCGACGAATGGCACCCCGCGGAAGATCACCTCAGGCGGCACGACCGACTCGCCGCTCTGCTCGGACACGGTCGCCACGACGATGAAGATGCCGTCGCCCGAGAGCATCCGACGGTCGCGCAGGGCCACGTCGGCGGGATCGCCGATGTCGACGCCGTCGACGAAGATCATTCCGGACTGCACGTGTTCGCCGAACCGGGCGCCGCCCGCATCGACCTCCAACGGCAGGCCGTTCTCACCCCGGAACACGTCGTCGTCGTCGATCCCGACCGCGCGAGCCAGCTCGGCGTGCAGGCGGATCCGCTTGTAGTCGCCGTGCACGGGCATCACGTAGCGGGGCTTGACCAGGTTCAGCATCAGCTTCAGCTCCTCGGCGAACCCGTGCCCGGAGGCGTGAACCGGCGCCTCGCGGGCGGTGATGACCTCGCAGCCGATGTGGAACAGCCGGTCGACGGTCTCGTTGACGGCCCGCTCGTTGCCCGGAATCGGGGTGGCCGAGAACACCACGGTGTCGCCGGGGTGCAGCTTGATCATCCGATGATCGTTGTGGGCCATCCGCCGCAGGGCGGACAGCGGCTCGCCCTGAGAGCCGGTCGAGATCACCACGATCTTCTCGTCGGGCCAGTCCTCGACCTCCTGGGGCGGGATCAGCGTTCCTTCGGGAAACTCGATGTGGCCGAGGGAGCGGCCGATGTTGACGTTCTTGCGCATCGAGCGCCCCACCAGCGAGACCTTCCGACCCAGATGGGCGGCGGCGTCGATCACCTGCTGGACGCGATGGATGTTCGACGCAAAGCTGGTCACGATGATCCGGCCCCGCGCCCGGGAGAACACCTCCTGAAGGTGCGGACCCACGTCGCGCTCGGAGGGCGAGAAGCCGGGACGATCGGCGTTGGTCGAGTCGCCGCACAGGAGCAGAACGCCCTCGCGGCCGAGCTCGGCCAGCCTCGAGACGTCCGCCGGGACGCCGTCAACGGGCGTCTGGTCGAACTTGTAGTCGCCCGTGACCAGGACCGTGCCCAGCTCGGTGGTCAGCGCCACCGCGCACGAATCGGGGATTGAGTGGGTCATGTGCACGAGCTCGAGGCGGAACGGCCCCAGCTCGAGCCGGTCGCCGGGGCGGAGATCCTCGAGCTCCACGTCGCGCAGCTTGTGCTCGTCGAGCTTGGAACGGGCCATGGCCGCGGTGAGCCGTCCGGCGTACACCGGCGGGGTGTGGTCGAGCTCGCGCAGCACCCAGGGAAGCGCGCCCACGTGGTCCTCGTGGCCGTGGGTTATGACGATCGCCTCGATGTCCTGCGCCCGGTCGCGCAGGTAGCTGAAGTCGGGGAGCACCAGGTCGATCCCCAGCATGTCGGTGGTCGGAAACCGCAGGCCCGTATCGACGACGACGATCCGTCCGCCGTACTCGACCACGGTCATGTTCTTGCCGATCTCGCCCAGGCCACCCAGCGGCAAGACCCGGAGAGTGCCGTTAGTCACGCGCGAGACGCTTGCAGCAGCCCATGGCGCTCGAGCATGGACCGGATCAGGTCGACCTCGCGCTCGTCGAGCTCCACGTAGGGCAGCCGGGGCGCGGCGCTCGGCAGGATCCCGAGGAGGTTCAGCGCCGCCTTCGTCGAGCACGCCAGCGGCCCCACCGTCATGTCCTTGTAGACGTCGCTGAGGCTGCGGTCGATTTCGCGCCGGCGTTCGGGCTCGTCGACCATCCGGTGCATCTCCTCGCCGAACAGGTGGCTGGCTACGAGGATCCCGCCGGCCTCCCCCAGGTCGAGCACATCGGCCAGCAGATCGTCGTTGCCGGCGTATATGCGCAGCCCGTCGACCTTGGCCAGGTTGGCGGCGTTGGCCTGCTTGACCGCCACGATGTTCTCGAGCTGAGCCAGCTCGGCGAGCAGGTCGTTGGGCATGTCCGACCCGGTGCGCTGCGGGATGTTGTAGAGCACGATTGGAAGGTCGGTGGCGCGGCAGATCTCCTGGAAATGGCGAACGATCCCGCGCCGGCTGGGACGGTTGTAGTACGGATTGGTGTGGAGCAGCGCGTCGGGGCCGATCTCAGTGGCGCGCTCGGTCAGGTGGATCGCGTGGCGGGTGTCGTTGGAGCCGACGCCGGCGACGATGGTCGGATTTGGATCCCGCCCCCCACCCCCACCGCCCCGCAATTCCTCAACGGCGAGGCGGATCACGCCCAGGTGCTCCTCGTCGTTCAACGTCGACGCTTCACCCGTCGTGCCGCAGATAACGAGTCCGTCCGAGCCATGCTCGACCAGGTGGTGCATCAGCTCGACCGCGGCCTCCTCGTCGATCCGGCCGTCGGCGTCGAACGGCGTGACCATCGCCGTCAGGATGGAACCGAAGTCCGCGCGCATCTCGGAGGATTATCGCAGGGGCCGCCGCCGGACGGAGGCGGCTTGAATCAGGGCTCTTTACGAGCGCCCCAGGCGAGCACGGACAGCGGCCCCATCGCTCCGTCCGGGTGCGCGGGCGGTGGCGCCACCTGGTGCTCGGGCGGGGGCGGTGGCGAGACCACGTGCGTCACCGGAGCGTCGGTCAGCTTGGCGATCCGTTCGGGCAGGCCGGCGTGCATCCACTTCGACAGCCGCATCGGCAGGGTTGAGACGATGATCTCGTCGTAGCGCTTGGGATCCCACGCGTCGGTGACGGCCAGGATCGGGTCGGCGTTGCCCACGCTGCCCTGGGCCTCAAGGCCGATGGCGTGCATATGCTCGAGCGCCTCCTCGAGCTTCTGCACCGCCGCGGCACGCCCGCCGCCGAACGGCGTGGCCGGGATGACCAGGGTGAAGCTGGCCGGTTCGTGCGCGGCCCGCTGCTCGAGGGCCTCGATCAGCCGGTCCGACGTCGCGGTCACGTTGGCTATTACGAGAAAGCTCCGTTTCCAGGTCATATCCCGCCCTCCCGGGAATTCGCTGATATCCGTTAGCGCTCACAACTCACGATAGCGCTCGTGCCGGTTGACGCAAGCGGCCAACTGCACAAACTTTGTGACGTTTCGTTCGGCCATGTGGCGGGTGCGAAGAAACTGCGGCCATGCTGAAGTTTCTTCCCACGCGGCGGGGTCAGCTCACGGTTACTTGGGTTGCTGGCCGCTCGCCCTTGCCCCGGACCAGCGGGCCCCTGTAGGCGCCGGGCTTGGGACGGTGCTTGCCGCCGGGGAACGCAAGTCGGATGATCGTTCGCTGGACCATCCCGAGCTGCTGGTGGAACGGTCCCGAGTTGTACGGGAGCCCGTAGCGCTGGCAGATCTCGCGCACCTTGGGGGCGATCTCGCCGTAGCGGGTGCTCGGCATATCCGGATACAGGTGGTGCTCGACCTGGTAGCCGAGGTTGCCGCTGATCACGTGAAACAGCGGGCCACCGTCGATGTTGGCCGCCCCGGTGAGCTGGCGCACGTACCAGGCGCCGCGACTCTCGTCCTCGGTCTCCTCCTGGGTGAACGTGTACGTCTGATCCGGGAAATGGCCGCAAAAGATGATTGCGTAGGACCACACGTTGCGGATCAGGTTCGCGGCCACGTCGGCGGTCAGCGTCCGGACAAACGGCTCACGGAAGGAGCGGCGCTCGACCAGGCGCTTGAGCACGTTGCCGCTCGACTGGGCGCGCGACCGCCGGACCTTACGGAGCCCGTTCTTGATCGCCGCCCCCCGCTCGCGCCGGCGCTCGGCCTCCTCCTTCGCGGCGAAGAAGGCGAGCTCGGCCACCGTCATCACGATCCCTGAGATCAGAGGCCAGGCGATGTAGTCCTTCTGGATCTGGGTCCGGGCCTTGCCGGCGATCCCCTTGAGCTCCTTGCGGAGCTGTTTGCCATCCTTCTCGCCCTTGCGGATGGCCTCGAAGTTGAGGTCGTGGACGGCGACGCCCCACTCGAACAGCATCGCCAGGACGACGTTGTAGATGGGCTGGAGCAGGTAGACCGGATGCCACTTCTGTTCGGGGTCGATCCGCATGATCTCGTAGCCGAGGTCGCGGTCCTTGCCCAGAATGTTGGTGAACGTGTGGTGGATGTAGTTGTGTGAGTGGCGCCACGCCTCGGCGGTCGACGCCGTGTCCCAGTCCCACGCCCGCGAGTTGATCACCGGGTCGTTCATCCAGTCCCACTGCCCGTGCAGGACGTTGTGGCCGATCTCCATGTTCTCGAGGATCTTGGCCAGCCCCAGCGTCGAGGCCCCGAGCACCCACGGGACTCGCCACCGGGACGCGAACAGCTCCACCCGCCCGAGCAGCGCGAGTCGACGCTGCAGGCCGATCATCGACCGGATGTATCGCGCGTCGCGGTCGCCCAGACTGTCCTTGACGTGCTCGTGCAGCTCGTCGAACTCGCGTCCGATCGCCTCGATCTGCTCCGGGGTTAGGTGGTGCAGCGGGTTATCGTGCTCATCGACGGGCACGCGGCCGTTTGTGTGATGTCCGTTTTGGGTTGTGGTAGCCATATACGGAACTCCCCCTCCGTAGTTCTTGTGCTGGTTACAGATCGATCTCGACGGGGCCTTCGGGCGCGCTGATGCACGTCCTGATTACCTCGCCCTCCTGCCCGTACACCTTGCCGTTGCGCAGGTCCCGGACCTTCCCGCTGCGCAGTTCGCCGACGCAGGTGTGGCAGATGCCCTCGCGGCACCCGAAGGGCAGGTCGAGCCCGGCTTCCTCGCCGGCCACGAGGATCGGCTTGGAGCCATCGGACTTGGCCTCGCAGTCGGACATGCAGAACTTGATCGTGCCGCCCTCGCCCTCGCCGCTCTGACCCAGCCCGAGCTTGGGCTGGAAGCGCTCCATGTGCAGCCGCTCGCAGTCAGCGCGGCGCTCGAAGTGCTCGGTGAACGCGTCGAGCATGTCGTTCGGGCCCGAGATGTAGGCCTCGCGTTCGCGCCAGTCGGGGCACAAACGCTCGAGGTCCTCCGGGCCCATGCGTCCGTGCTCAGCGGTGAGCTGCTCGTGCAGATGAAAGCCCTGGCGTCGCCGCGCTAGCTCGCGCAGCTCCGGGCCGAAGATCACCTCGTCGGTGTGGCGCGCGGAGTGCAGCAGGATCGCGTCGTTCAGCTGCTCGTAGTGGTCGAGGTGGCGGAGCATGCTCATGATCGGGGTGACGCCGCTGCCGGCGCTGATGAACAGCAGCCGCGCAGGAGGCGGATCGGACAGCACGAAGTCGCCCTCGATCTTCGAAAGCGAGACGATCGTGCCCGGCTTGGCCTCGGCGACCAGGTACGGCGAGACCTTGCCCTCGTCGACCTTTTTCGGCGTGATGCTGATCAGCCCGTCCTCGCGATAGGGATCCGAGGTGAGCGAGTACGCGCGCCAGTGGCGCACCCCGTCGATGTCGACGCCGATCCGGACGTACTGCCCGGGCTTGTGGCCTGACCAGCGGTAACCGGGCTTGATCACGATCGTGGCCGCGCGGGCCGTCTCGTGCTTGACCTCCTGGATCCGGCCGCGCAGCTCGCGCGTTGACCAGAGCGGATTGACCAGCTCGAGGTAATCGTCGGGCAGCAGCGGCGAGCTCAGCGACCCGAGGGCCTTGAGCACGCGGCGCTGAACCGGATGGACGTTTGGGGGTGCACCTTTCTCGGGCATATCTACTGACGGGTAATATCCAGTCCGCAGGATTCCTAACGGTTCGTGACAGAAAAAACCTCGATACGTGAGGCCTCCAGGTCTCGCGCCCACAGGAAGTCAGGGACGCGCGGGATGCCGCGCGAGCAACGCGAGCAGTTGATCCTCGACGTGGCGGGGCGCGTGTTCGCGCGCGAGGGCTACCACTCCGCGTCGATGGATGAGATCGCCGAGCTAGCGGAGGTCTCAAAGCCCATGCTCTACGCCTACTTCGGCTCCAAGGAGGGGCTCTATCTGGCGTACGTCGAGCGCGCCGGCGGCGAGCTGCTCGAGCGCCTCGAGAACGCCCAGCCGCGCGACCGGCTGCCCGCCTCGGTGCTGCGGGCCCGCATCTCGGAGTTCCTGGCCTTCGTCGATGAGCACAGCGACGGGTGGAAGGTGCTGTTCCGTGAACTCGGGTCCACGAGGCCGTTCTCGGACCGGGTGGCTCAGCTGCGCGAGCGGATCGCAGGGACGATCCGCCGGATGATCGAGGGCGGCGCGGCCTCCTGCCCGGGTTACCCACCGTCGGCCGCCGACGCGATCGCCCACGCCCTGGTCGGCGCCGGCGAGTCGCTGGCCAACTGGTGGCTTGATCACCCGGACGTGCCGCGCGACCAGGTCGCCGCGTGGTACTTCGGCGTCGTCCAGGCGGTGGTGACCGGCTCGACCGACTAGTCCTCGGGCCGGGGCCGCTAGTCGAGCAGGTGCTCGAGCCCCACGACGGGGGACTGGGTCAACCCCGGCACGCGCCGGATCGCGAGCAGCACGCCGGGCATGAACGACTCCCGGTCGATCGAGTCGTGCCGGATGCTCAGCGTCTGGCCGACGTCCCCGAAGAGGACCTCCTGGTGGGCCACCAGGCCGGGCAATCGGACCGAGTGGATCGGCGGCGTGACCCCGTTGCCCGACGCCTGCGCGATCAGCGCCGCGGTCCGGGCGGCGGTTCCGCTCGGCGCGTCGACCTTACGGTCGTGATGCAGCTCGATGATCTCGGCCTTGGCCATGTGGCGGGCCGCCTGGACGGCGAACTGCATCATCAGCACCGCGCCGATCGCGAAGTTCGGCGCGATGAAGATGTTGGCACCGCTGACGCCCTCGAGCTCGGCGGGATCGAACCCCGTCGTCCCGATGACCACGTGTACGCCGGCGGCGACCGCCTCGCGCGCGTTGGCGACCGCGCTGGTGGGCACGGTGAAGTCGACCAGGACGTCGGCGTTCTCGAGCACGGCGTTGACCGGCGTGTCCAGTGCGGGGTCGGCGCGACCGGTCAGTTCCAGATCGTCGGCACCCTCGACGGCCCGGCAGACGGTCTGTCCCATCCGCCCGGCCGCGCCCGCCACCGCGACCCGGATCGCCATGGGCTAGCTCTCCACGAGCGCCGGCCCGACGGCGGCCAGCGCCTCCTCGAAGCGCTCTTCGTCGGGGCCGATGCCGGCGGCCGACAGGCGCTCGGGCGCCCACAGCTCGTCAACCAGCCCCGCGAGGTCGTCGAGGCTGACGGCGTCGATCCGCGCCACAGTCTCATCCAGCGAGAGCAGCGGCAGGTCGGCGAGGATCTCCGAACCGAGACGGTTCATGCGGGCGGCGGTCGACTCCAGGGCCAGGACCACTCGGCCCTTGAGGTTCTCCTTGGCCCGCTCGAGCTCGTCCGGTGTGGCCGGCTCCTCGCGCATGCGGTCGAGCTCTGCGCCGATCACGGAGAGCCCTTCCTTGACGTTGTCGGGACGCGTTCCGAGATACAGCCCCACCTGCCCGGTGTCCTGGTAGGCGCTGGTGAACGAGTAGACCGCGTAGGCCAGGCCGCGCCGCTCCCGGACCTCCTGGAACAGCCGCGAGGAGGACGTGCCGCCGAACACGTTGTCGAGCACGCGCAGTGCGAACCGGCGCTCGTCGTCCCGGGCCAGCCCCGGGCCACCCAGGCACACGTGGTACTGCTCGGTGTCCTTGCGCTCGAACCGGCGGCGGGCGCCGCCGAGGGTGGGCGCGGGCACGGGCTGCGGGACCGGCACTTCGGTACGGGCCGCGATCGCCGCGGCGGCGAGCTCCACGAACGCGTCGTGGTCGACCGCCCCGGCGGCCGCGATCACGATGTTGGGGCCCTGATAGCGCTCGGCGTGGAAGCGGGCGATCTGGTCGGCCGGGGTCTCGGCGATCACCGACGCGCGGCCGATGATCGCGCGTCCCAGGGGGTGCTCGCCGAACACGGCCTCGCCGAGCACGTCGAACACCTTCTCCTGGGGATCGTCCTCGTACATCGCGATCTCCTCGAGGATCACCGCCCGCTCGGATTCAATGTCCCGCAGCGCCGGGCGGAACACCATGTCGGCCATCACGTCGAACGCCTCCGGCACGTGCTCGTCGATCACCCGCGCGTACACCGAGGTGGTCTCCTTGCCCGTGCCGGCGTTCAGCTCGGCGCCCATCGCATCGAAGATCTGGTCGATCTCGAGCGAGCGGTATTTCTTAGAGCCCTTGAACAACAGGTGCTCGAGCAGGTGGGACAGCCCCGCCTCCTCGTCCGACTCGGCCCGGGACCCGGTGCCGATCCAGAAGCCCAGCGACACCGAGCGGACCGAGGGCATTGCCTCGGTCACGACTCGGACGCCGGACTGGAGTGTGGTCAGCCGATGCTGCTGGAGCACGTGCGTAGCGCGCCTACGAACGCGGACGCTCGGGGTCACGGTCGCGAACGCGGCCCCGATCGCCGTCCCGGACGCTGTCACGGCCGCCGTCGCGGGGCCGGTCACGGTCGCGCGGGCCACGGCGGTCGCCGCGATCGCGCCCGTCACGCCCGCCGCGGTCACGCCGCGGCGGCCCGTTGTCACCGGTGCCGACCGACGCGAGCTCCTCGACCGACTTCCCGACGATATCCGGGTCGTCCGCCAGGCGCAGGCCGATCCGGCCACGCTCGCGGTCGACCTCGACCACGCGCACGTTGACCTCGTCGCCCTTGTTGAGGACCTCCTCGACCGAGGCGATCCGCCGGCCGGGCGCGACGTTGGAGATGTGCAGCAGCCCGTCGGTGCCCTTGGAGAGCTCGACGAACGCGCCGAACGCCGTGGTCTTGACCACCTTGCCGGTGAACTCGTCGCCGACCTCCACCTCCTTGGTCATCGACCGGATCCGGTCGACCAGCGCGTCGCCGCGCTCGCGGTCGGCCGCGTACACGAGCACCATGCCCTCGTCGTTGACGTCGATCTGGGACTCGTACTCCTCCTGGAGCGCGCGGATCGTCTCGCCACCCTTGCCGATGAGCAAGCCGATCTTCTCCGGATCGATCTGCACCGAGGCGATGCCCGGCGCGTACTTGGAGAGCTCGGAGCGGGGAGCCTCGATGACCTTGGACATCTCGCCGAGGATGAACGTCCGGGCGGACTTCGCCTGAGTCAGCGCGTCGCGCATGATCTCGAACGTCACACCGGTGATCTTGATGTCCATCTGGAGCGCGGTGATCCCGTTCTCCGTGCCGGCGACCTTGAAGTCCATGTCGCCGAGGTGGTCCTCGACCCCCGCGATGTCGGTGAGGATGATGTAGTCGTCACCCTCCTTGATCAGGCCCATGGCGATGCCCGCCACCGCCCGCGGGAGCGGCACGCCGGCATCCATGAGGGAGAGACTCGATCCGCACACAGATGCCATTGAGCTCGATCCGTTGGACTCGAGGATGTCCGACACCACGCGGATCGTGTAGGGGAACTCCTCCTGGCTCGGGATCATCGGGACGAGCGCGCGCTCTGCCAATGCCCCGTGGCCGATGTCGCGCCGCTTGGGGCCGCGCATCGGGCCGGCCTCGCCGACCGAGAACCCGGGGAAGTTGTAGTGGTGGAAATAGCGCTTGGCCGTCTCCAACCCGAGCGTGTCGAGCCGCATCTCCTCGCGGGTGGTCCCGAGGGCGACGACCGAAAGCGCCTGCGTCTGGCCGCGCGTGAACAGGGCCGAGCCGTGGGCGCGGGGCGAGACGCCGACTTCGATCGAGATCGGGCGGATCTCGTCGGAGGTGCGGCCGTCCGGACGCTTCTTGTGGACGGCGATCCGCTCGCGGATCAGCGTCTTCTCGAGCTTGTCGAACGCGCGCTGGGCGTTGTCCCGGTACTCGCTATAGGTCGCGGCCTCGGGGTCGCCCGCGTACCGCTCGATGACCTGCTCCTCGACCGCCTTGCACGCGGCCTGGCGCTCGAGCTTGTCCACGACCTGCGTCGCCTGATCGAGCGCGGCCCCGTGCGAGCCCTTGATCTGCTCGTACAGGTCCGCATGCACCTCGGGGATCTCGACGACGGTCTTCTCCTTGCCGGCGCGCTCGGCCAGCTCGCGCTGGAGCGCGCACAGCTTCTTGATCTCGCCGTGGGCGATGTCGAGCGCGTCGAGGATCTCCGCCTCGGGGATCTCGTTGGCGCCGGCCTCGACCATCAGGATGGCCTCGTCAGTACCGGCGACGATCAGGTCGAGGTCGGTGTTGTCGAGGAGGTCCTCCTCGCTGGGGTTGACCACGAAGTTGCCGTCGACCTTGCCGATCCGCACCGCGCCGACCGGAGTCGGGAACGGGATGTTGGAGACCATCAGCGCCGCGGAGGCGCCGTTCATGGCCAGGATGTCGTACGGATTGACGTGGTCGACACTGATGGGGAGCGCGACCAGCTGCGTCTCATACCGCCACCCCTTGGGGAACAGCGGGCGGATGGGCCGGTCGATTAGACGCGCGGTGAGCGTGGCCTTCTCCCCCGCCCGGCCCTCGCGCTTGAAGAATGAGCCCGGGATCTTGCCCGCGGCATACATCCGCTCCTCGACGTCGACCGTCAGGGGCAAAAAGTCCACGTCGCGCAAATTGCCCGCGGTGGCGGTACAGAGGACCATGGTGTCGCCCGCTCGGACGACGACGGCGCCGGAGGCCTGCTTGGCCAGCTTGCCGGTCTCAAACGAGATCTCCTTCCCCTCGATCTCGACGGACACGCGCGTAACGGCGTCAGACATATTCAGTTTCCTTCCTGCTCCGCCCTTCGGTCGGCGGAGTGCTTCTCGTTCTCATCTTTGGTTCCGAACGTCGATGATGGTAGCGACGACGGCGCAATCCGGGCGCCGCCGGGGGCGGCGGTTTACGGCTCACTCGGCTTCCCCGACGCGGCGAGCGCGCCGAGATCCGCGAACGGCACGGAGATCGGCTCACTGGGCTGTCGCACAACCGTCCAGTGAGCCCAAAAACCGCCGGTCGAGTAGGGTTCACCAAACGATAACCGGACCGACTGGTCCGGTTGTGCTAAGGTAACCGGACCGCCCAGTCCAGATTAGCAGCAGCCGACCCGGGAGCCCGCGCATGACCGACAGCACCGCCATCACCGCAACCGCGCCGCCAGACGCCTCACCCGGCGCCACCAACCGCTGGCTCATCCTTGTGATCGCGTGCCTGGCGCAGTTCATGGTGGTGCTCGACGCGACCGTGGTCAACGTCGCGCTGCCCTCGATCCAGCGCGGCCTGCACTTCTCCCCATCAAGCCTGCAATGGGTGGTCAACGCCTACACGCTGGTGTTCGGCGGCTTCCTTCTGCTCGGCGGACGAGCGGGTGACCTGCTCGGCCGCAAGCGTCTGTTCACGGTCGGCGTGGTGCTGTTCTCGGCCGCCTCGCTCGTCAACGGCCTGGCGCAGTCCTCGACCATGCTGATCGTCGGCCGCGGCGTCCAGGGGCTCGGGGCCGCGCTCCTCTCCCCCGCGGCCCTGTCGATCATCACCACGACCTTCACCGAGCAGGCGGAGCGCACGAAGGCCCTCGGGGTCTGGAGCGCCATCGCCGCCGGCGGCGGCGCGGTTGGGCTGATCATGGGCGGCGTGCTCACGCAGCTCGCGTCGTGGGAGTGGATCTTCATCGTCAACGTGCCGGTCGGCGTGATCACCCTGCTCGCGACGCTGCGCTTCGTCCCCGAATCACGCGCCGATCTCGAGCATCGGTCGTTTGACCTCGCAGGCGCGGTGACCGTCACCAGCGGGCTGATCGTGCTCGTGTACGCGATCGTCAAGGCCCAGGCCTTCGGCTGGGGCTCCGCCCGCACGCTGGGGCTGATCGCCGTCGCGCTCGCCCTGCTCGCCCTGTTCGTGGTCATCGAGCAGCGCAGCGTCGCGCCGCTCATCCGCCTGAGCATCTTCCGCGTCCGGACGCTGACGGTGGCCAACATCGTGCTGCTGCTAGTCGCCTCGGGGCTGTTCGGGATGTTCTTCTTCGCCTCGCTCTACGTGCAGGAGATTCTCGGCTACAGCCCGCTCCACGCCGGGTTGGCCTTCCTCCCGGTGACCGCCGGGATCGCGGTCGGCGCCGGGCTCGCCCAGCAACTCATCCGGCGCGCCGGCGTGCGCAACGTCGGGGTGCTGGGAGTCGCGCTGGCCACGGTGGGCATGGTGATCCTGGCCCGCATTCCGGTGCACGGCACCTACGCCGGTGACCTGCTCCCGGGGCTTTTGCCGATGAGCATCGGCATGGGTCTCGCCTTCGTCCCGATCACGCTGCTCGCCACCGGCGGGGTCACCTCGAACGATTCGGGACTCGCCTCGGGCCTGTTCAACACCTCCCAGCAGGTCGGCGGCTCGCTGGGGCTGGCGATCCTGTCGACGCTGGCCGCGAGCAGGACGACCAGCGTCCTGAACGGCCTGCATGGATCCGCTGCGGCGGCGGCGAGCGTGGCCGCCCGGGTGTCCGGCTATCACGTCGCGTTCGCCGCCGCGGCCGTGATGCTCGGAGCGGGCGCCTTCATCCTTGGCTTTGGCCTGCGCCGGCGGCACCTCGAGGGCCTGAATTTGGAGGAGCTGACGCCATCCGCGGTCGCCGCGTAGGAGAATCCGGCGGGATGACGCCGACCGAGCGCACGCTGAGGTCCGACGCGGAGCGCAATCGCCGGCGCGTGCTCGACGCCGCCGAGGCCCTGTTCCGCGAGCGGGGGCTCGACGTGGGCGTGGCCGAGATCGCGCAGCGCGCCGGCGTGGGCCGGGGCACGCTGTTTCGCAACTTCCCGACCAAGCAGGACCTGATCGCGGCGATCGTGATCGAGCGGATGCACGAGGCCACCGAGCACGCGCGCTCACTGCTCGATGCTCCGGATCCCGGCGAGGCGCTGTTCGGCTTCCTCGAGGAGATCGTCGGTCCCCAGCAGCTCGATTCGCGGGCGCTGTTCGACGCGATCGCGGACACGTTCCTCGCCAACCAGGCGATCCGGGCCGCGCACGCCGAGATCGTGGCCGCGATCGAGGATCTGCTTACCCGGGCCAAGGAGGCCGGCGCCGTCCGCAGCGACGTCGGGGCGATGGACGTCCTCATGCTCGTCAAGGGGGTGTGCGAGGCGGCCAGCGCGTTCACCAGCTCCGAGCCGGGCATAGTCACCCGCCAGCTCGACCTGGTGCGCGCGGCCTTCAGTGCGAACGCTGCCGAGCGGCCGCTGCGGGGCCGGGCTCCCACGCTGGCCGACATCGAACGCGCCTTTCCACAGCCCGACGCCCCCGCCGCGCCAGCCGCCGAGGCGGGCTGATCGCCCGACCTGCATAAGACGGTGGGGTTGCCGGGCTACGTGGTGGGAAGTCGCGCCCTCGCGTAAAGCAGCGCGAAACAGCAAACGGGCCACCGCGGAGACCCGCGGCGACCCGTTCTACCAGGTTCTAGCGCGCCTTCAGCGGCGCAGCGCTACGCGCCGACGTCGACCGCGCGCCGGCCGGGGCCCCGGTAGCCGGAGACCTCGCGGGGGACGCGACGGCGGTCCTGGCCCTGGAGGCGCTGCGCTCGCGCGGCGGCACGGTTCGTGAGATATGTCGCAAACGGACGATCACTCACGATCCCCCACGCGAGGAGACCAACGATCCCGACCACGACGCCGGTGATGAAGACGATGTTCAGGATGATCATGATGGCCGGCATTAGCGACCTCGCTTTCTCGGTTGAGGGAGCTCTTTTAGCCTTCCCCAACCGCGCAAGCCGAGTGTCGGAGTTATGTAAGAGCTACGTCTGAGGCGTCCAGCCGGGGCTCTGAGACCGGGTCGAGCCGGTACCCGTGCCCGCGCAGGGTGGCGATGCTGATCGCCGTCCCGAGCTTGCGCCGCAACGCCGCCACCTGGCCGTCCACGGCCTTGGGACTGATCGCGTCGTTCGCCCACACGAGCTCGAGGAGCTGCTCGCGCGTGTGGATCCGGCCGGGGTAGCGCAACAGCGCCGCGAGCAGGTCGAATTCCCGGCGTGTCAGTTCCACCTCGGACCCCGAGACCGTGCAGCGCCGGGCCTCCAGATCGAGCGTCAGCGCGCCGGTGTGCAGGACGGTCGGCTCGGTCCCGAATCCGCGAGCACGACGCAGCTGAGCGCGCATTCGCGCCGTGACCTCGGGCATCGACAGCGCCCCGGCGACGTAGTCGTCGGCTCCGGCGTCGAGCTCGGCGATGCGGGCCGCCTCGTTCCGGTTGGCGCTCAGCATGATGATCGGGACGATCGACTCACGACGTACCCGGCGGACCAGCTCGAGCCCGTCGAGCTCGGCCAGCATCGGGTCGATCAGTGCGATGTCGACCGTCCCCCGGCGCAGGACGAGCAGCGCCTCGAGGCCGCTGCTCGCCTCCAGCACCTGGAACCCATCGGCGCGCAGGTAGGAGCAGACACGCCCGCGTACGCGGCTATCGCCCTCGGCTACCAGAACCCGGCCGCCGGAGATACCCATCTGCTTCCCGGCCGGTCCCTTCATCATCACGTCCCACTGCCACCGGCGAGCACACGCTGACCGGCGCGGCCCCTTCCGCCGTCGTGTTCTCGACGCCGCTCGGTATCAGTGCACCACCGCATCGATCGCCACCGCGACGAACAGCAGCGCGAGGTAGAGCAGCGAGTAATGGAACAGCAGGGCGGCGTTGGCCTGCGAGTGCCGGCGCCATAGGCGCCAGGCGAGGGCGCAGAGCGCGCCGCCGAGGACCGCGGCGGAGATCAGATACACCAGCCCGAAGGTGCCGATCACGCCCGGCACGAGCGTGACCGCCAGGAGCAGGATCGAGTACCAGAAGATGAGCCGTGCCGTGGCCTGCGGCCCGCGTACGACGGGCATCATCGGCACGTCGGCCGCGGCGTAGTGGCGGACGAGCAGCAGCGCCAGGGCCCAGAAGTGCGGCGGCGTCCACAGCAGCACGATCACGAACAGGAAGACCGCGCCGGGGCCCAGGCTCCCATGCGCGGCGGCCCAGCCGGCCAGCGGGGGGATCGCGCCGGCCGCGCCGCCGATCACGATGTTCTGCGAGGTCGTGCGCTTGAGCCAGTACGTGTAGACACCGACGTAGAAGGCGCCCCCGCTTAGCGACAGGAGCGCCGCCAGCGGGTTCGTGAACACGACGAGCACCGCGAACGCGAGCGCGGCTAAGACCAGTCCGAACGCCGTGGCCCGGACGGGTGAGATGCGCCCCGCCGCTACCGGACGCGACGCGGTACGCGGACCCATGAGCTGATCGATGTCACGGTCCAGGACGTGGTTGAGCGCGCTCGCCCCGCCGCAGGCCAGCCCACCGCCGATCACGAGTCCGATCAGACCGGTTGCGGCGGGCGCCCCGTGGGCCGCGGCGATCATCGCGCACACCGACGTGAGCACGAGGAGCGACATGATCCGCGGCTTGGTTAGCGTCACGTAGTCGCGCCACATCCCGCTCGCGCGGCCAACCCGCACCGCCGAAGGAGCAGGCAGCGCCTCGACCAAATCGCTTACCGTCACCCGTGCGCCTACCCGTCTCGAACGAGCGTGCGGGAGTCGCTGCTCAGGTACATAAGGGCGCAGCCGAGTCGCAACAGAGCGATCTGGGCGGTGCGCAGCATCGCGAGCCGCCAGGGCGACAAGATGCCCGCACCCGCCTCCATCACACCTCGGGGTCTGGCGGGAGCGTCTCGGTGACCTTGGGCCCGGGATTCGTCCCGTCCGGCGCACTGCCCGCGGGTTCGGACCCATCGGCCGTGTTTGGCACGCGCACCGAGAACATCCAGTACCACACCGCGAGCGCGATCAGGAGCGCGAGTGGCAGCAAGATCGTGAGCAGCGCGCCCGCGAGGAAAGCTGCGATGGGTACGAATGCCAAGTCTGTCCCCTCCTCAAGTCGTGATCGCGGCCGACGTCGGGCTGCGCGAGTGGTCCGGCTCCAGCCAGCGATAGAAGCCGATGATGAAGGTGATCACGTACGCGAGCGAGCCCGGCACCCACATGACGCCGGCCGCGAGCTGTTGATCGGCCAGGGCGCTGATCCCACCAGGCCGGGTCTGGAGGGCCGCGTAGTAGCCATAGATCGGGTGCGGCACCAGGACCAGCGTAATCGCCAGCAGCCAGCCGACGACCATCGCGCCCGCCACATACGCGATCCGCGCCGGCCAGACCAGGCGCGGACGCAGCGGCCCAGGATCGATCACGCGGGCCCAGAACAGAAGTCCCGTGAAGAAGAACATCGCGTGCTCGATCGCGTGGATCGCTCCGGATGTCAACGTCGCATCGTAGGCGGCCGGAATGTGCCAGCCGACGACCGTGGCGCTGAACAGCATCCACGCCGGAAGCGGCCGCGCGAGTGCCCGGACCGGCGCCATCCAGTGGGAACGTGCGATCGTCCGCGCGACCTTCGTCCTCGGCTCGACGGGCAGCGCGCGCCACATCCGCGGCCACGGCCGTCCGAGCAGGAACAACGGCGGCGCGACGGTGAGCAGCAGGATGTGCTGCATCATGTGCACCCAGAACAGCTCGTCGGCGTAGTAGTCGATCGGCGAATCGAGCGCGATGACGATCGTTAGCAGGCTCCCGAAGAACGCGAGCGCCTGCAGCGGCTCGGGCCGATACCGCCCGCGACTGCCGAGCACGTACAGCCCGACGGCCAGCCCCACGTATACCAGCGAAGGGTCCGGCAACCAGGGCGTTAACGGCATAGTCAGTCGACTAAATACAGGACGATATAGGCAAGCACGCCGATCGCGACGAAGTACGCCCAGTAGAAGGACGAGGCCTCGATCCCGGCCAAGAGCAGCGCGGTCTCACTCGTGGGCACTTCGGTTTCTCGCATCTTGCCCTCTCGCCGCACCCGCCACAGGCTCGCCACCTGAATCTGGATCCAGTACAGGCCCATGAGCGCGGCGATCGCGTAGGTCGCCGTCCATCCGAAGAACACCGCGGCATAGCCGCCTTGGGAGGCGCCGAAGTCGAGGACGATGTACTCGACAAACTGGAGCACAACCGCGGCCAGTCCCATGAGAATGGCGAGCATCCCGGCCGCCATCGAATCGCCGGCGGGACGTCTCGCCGCCAGCCGGTAGATCACGGCGCTGACCAGGAACAGGGCGGCGATGGCGACGCCGATGCCTCCGTCTGGGACCACGTTGCCGATCTTCCAGTTGTGGTTCATGTCGAGCGCCTTCAGGTAGAAGAACGCGAACACGAACGACGCGAAGAAAAACGAGATCGCGCCGCACAACAGCCGCGCGCTGATCCAGATCGAGCGCGGCTGCCACTCGGGAGGCTCGGGCTCGATGTGAGCAGCGGTGGGAACGGAGGCCTCCATCGCTCAGGCCGTCCCCCCCGCCGGCGCGTACGCCGGCCCTCCAGCCGGGACGGGATCGACGCCATATGGGTAGGGGTCCGCGTCGAACACCGGCATCCGGTCGAAGTCCTGCACCGGCACCGGCGTGGGCAGTGTCCACTCCGAGCTCTTCGAGTTCCACGGGTTGACCGGAGCGGGCTCGCGCTTGATGAGCAGCGACCACACTACGTTGAAGAGGAAAACCAGCATCGACAGCCCTATGCAGTACGCCGAGATTGACACCCAGTCATTCAGGCCTTGCCATGCCGGGTTGTAGGTCACCACTCGGCGGGGCATGCCCAGGAAACCAAGCGCGAACAGCGGCGCGAAGGTTGAGTTGAAGAAGATGAAAAGCGACCAGAAGTGGATCTTGCCCAAGCGCTCGTTGAGGTTGTAGCCGTACATCTTCGGCACCCAGTAGTAGATCGCGGCGAAGAACGCGAAGACCAGTCCGCCCATGATCGTGTAGTGGAAGTGGGCCATCACGAAGAAACTGCCGTGCGTGGTGACATCGCTCGGGACGTCGGACACGAACACGCCGGAGATGCCACCCCACAGGAAGTTGAACATCCAGGCCAGGCAGAACAACATCGGCACCGTAAATCGTATTCGCCCGCGCCACAGGGTCCCCATCGCACACAGGAAGATGAAACCTGTTGGAAGTGAGATCAGCTCGGTCGAGAGCATGTAGAACGGCCGCAGGTCGGCGTCGATACCCGACACGAACAGGTGGTGCTGCCATACGAACCAGCTCAGGAACGAAATCCCGAGCATTCCGGCGACAGCGAGCCGGTAGCCCCACAACGGTTTACGGGCGAATACCGGCATCAGCTCGAGCACGATCCCCATGCCGGGCAGCGCCAGGATGTACACCTCCGGGTGCCCGAACACCCAGAACAGATTCTGGAACAGGTACGCGCTGCCGCCCTGCCCGGGAATGTAGAACGCGGTCTGCACTGTCCGGTCCATGGCTCCCATCAGCAGGGCGGCGATCAGCATCGGCGCCGCCAGCAACATCAGCCACGCGGTCGCATACGCCGCCCACACAAAGATTGGTAGCCGCGACCAGGTCATCCCCCGACCGCGCATCGCGGTGATCGTCACGACGAGATTGAGCCCGAACAGACACATCGAAAGCCCGACCAACGCGAAGAAGCCGATGTACGCGTCGTAGCCGGCGGTCCCCTGCGCTCCCAGGGGCTGGTAACCCGTCCACCCGGTCTGAAAGCCGCCAAAGAAAATCGTCGTGAGCAGGATTACTTCGCCGGCCATCAGCAACCAGAACGTGAACGACTCGATCCGGGGAAACGCCATGCGCCGCGAACCGATCATCGGCGGCACCACGAACTGGGCAAATGGCCCCAGCAGCCCAGAGGTCATGGTTCCCATCATCATCGCCCCGTGCATTCCGACCAGCGTCAAGTATTGGTTGGCGCCGAACACGTGCACATTGGGCTGAAGCAGCTCGGTCCGGATCAGCATCGCGTTGAGACCAGCGACGAAGAAGAACAGTCCGATCCCGACCATGTACTGCTTGGCGACGACCTTGTGATCGGTGTTCAGGGTGAAATACCGGAAGAGCCCTTCCGCCTCGGACTCGTGCTCGGCCAGCGCCGGCGGATGCCCCAGCAGCCGCTTCAGCGGGTAGTTGGCAAAGCCCAAGCCGATCAGGAAGCCGACCACACCCAGGAAGTAGCCGAGGAAGATCGCGATGTCGTTCTCGCCCGCCTCGGCCGAGTAGTACGCCAGACCCGCGCCGGTGATGTGATCCCCGATGAAGTGGCCGAGGTACCAGCCTCCGATTCCCAGCAGGATCCCGGTCAGCATGTTGAAGCCGATCAGCTTTCGCCATCCGGTGCGGCGCCCAGCCGGCACGGACATCGCAATCGCGCTCATCCGCCTCTCCTCAACGGTTGCGGGAAATAGGTCTTCGAGTACGGAGGCAGGGTCTTCGTCGCCGGTGCGTACAGTTGCTCCTGCCGGGCGATCCACGCGGCGAACTGCGTCTTGGGAACGACCAGGCCCTGGTTGAACATGTAGCCGTGCCAGACGCCGCACAGCTCGGCGCAGCGCACGTGGAAGAGAAGCGGACCCTTCGTCGTGACGTAAGCGACGTTATTAACGCCCGGGTTCGCGTCCGCCTTGACGCCGAGCTCATACGCCCAGAACGAGTGGATCACGTCGAGCGAGGTCACGTTGAACTGCACCAACGTGTTCTCGGGCAGCTCGATGCCGTTGGTCTCGACTCCTCCGTAGCCAGGGAAGCGATAGTTGAACTGCCACTGCTGCGCGATCACCTGCACCACCAGCGGCTTCCCGCCCCCGGGCGCCGAGGGAACGGCGATCGGGTTCGGACCCTGACCCCCGCCGGCGCCATCGGCCAGCAGCCTGACCGTGCCGTAGCCGGCAAGGAACAGCACGAGCGTCGTCGTGACGACCAGCCACCAGAACTGGACGCTCGAGTTGCCGCGTATCGCCGGTCCATCGAGGATCACCTCGGGCGTGCGCTCGCGAAACGCCCAGCACACATATGCCAAGTAGACGAGGACCGCGAGCGCCACGGGCGTGGCGGTCGCCAGCAGCACCGTGTTGTCCGTGACCTGCCCCGATGCCTCCACGCTGCCATTCCCGGGCGGAAGCCCAGGTCCGAACACGAAGATCACGATCGGGGTCATGATCAGGCTGGCGATCAGCCACAGCACCACGACGTTGCGCCAATGGCGTGTTCCCTCCATGGTCAGCGCGCCACCGGCTCGCTCATACGACCTTGATGAAGCCGTCCATGTAGCCGACGGTCTGCATCGGACCACCGAATCCAGCGATGTACCCAGCCGCGCATGGCACGAAGCACTGCCACCGGTACAGCCCCTTAGCGGGTGTGCGGAAGGTGAACGTGGTCGTGGTGTGGTTGTTGCTCAAGGAGCACGGAGCGTTGCTGCACGGGTTCTTCGCCGTCGCCGAGATCCCCTGGAGCGGGATCACCAGGCCGATCTGAGGGATCGAGAAGACGTGCGATGCGTTATTGGGGTTGATGCCCTTCGTCGTCTGGCCGTCGAGCGTGATGACACCGCCGGTCGTGCCGCTGGACTGGCCGAAGAAGTTGTTGCGCAGCGCCGAGGGGCTGTCGTAGTTGTAGATCGTCACGTGCACAAGCGTCTTCGCGGGCAGCACGTACGTCGTCACGTGCCGCCAGTCCTGGGCGTTGGCGTTCACCGCGTAGTACGAAACCCAGGTGGGGTGCGCGTCGTTCAGGGCGGCCGCGGGCACTGTCGCCAGGTACAGACGCGTCCCAGAAGACGTCGATACGGCCGCCGCCGAGCCGGGCACGTTCACGAGGTAGAGCCCGATGTAGAGCGCGATCGCAACGCAAACGATTGCTGCTACGAGCGTGCTCCAGAGAATTCTTTTTCCTACCGCGCTCAAAGTTCGCTCTCCTGTCCTCGGCGCGGTGTTATACCGTGCGCGGCGGCGGCATCGACGCAGATGACGGCAATGTCATCGAGCTGTCATTTCCAAGTCATCTCGGGACGGGCACCTTCCGACCGATCGCGAGCGTGGACCTGGGCGGGGCGCGCGATTTGCGGGCTTTGCGGCCGCCGACCGGGCGGCGTGCGGGGGACCCAGACTTTCAGCCTCAAAAGTCGCGCGAGATCGCCTGGACGACCGTCGCCTGGTCATCGACGCCCTCACCGAAAGCCTCATAACAGCCGGCGTTGATCGCATTGATCACACCCTGGGACGAAGGCCCCCAGCCGCGCGCAACCGGACCGTGTTCCCTGAGATATAGCCTCGCGTAGGCGTCCTGCCCGTCCACATTGGTCGAGCCCCATTGGGCGCACGTGGTGCTGTCCGTGACCGCGCCCGCCTTCGGGCCGAGAGCCACCCACAGAAGAACAGCCACCGTCCCCGCGCAGACGAGTGCGATGATCATCGAGGCCTTCTTGTGGGCGGCGATCAGACCCCGCGCCGTCCAGGGCACGAAATCCGTCGGTCGGAGTGTCGCTAGGGGGTCAGTGCTCACGATCAGAACCCGTTCCTCTCCCACGCCGACGCGGGCGACGCCGCGCGCATGAGCTCGCCTCGGTCCGCCTGCCGCGCACGACGGGCTCGGACTTATAGCCCATGGCCCCCGTGACCGTCAAGCCGACCAACCGCCGTCGGGTCGGGATCAGCAGCCAGACCAACCCCCTCCGCCGTATCACCAACAACCCTCGGTGGTGTTATACCTTGCGTGCGGGCAGTGAACGAATGACAACGACGTCATCGTGACGTCATTTACAGAGCACATCTCGATAGGTATTGTCCCGGCGCGGACCGGTGGCTCGAAAGAGCAGATGCGCATACTGATCGTGGAGGATGAGGCGCGGATTCGCGCATTTCTGGCCCGCGCTTTCGAGGCTGAGGGATTCGGCGTGGACGTGGTCGGCGACGGCGAGTTGGGACTCGCCCGTGCGGTTGAAGGCCAGTATGACCTGGTGATCCTCGACCTGATGCTGCCGGGTCTCAGCGGCCTAGACGCCCTACGGGAGCTCACCCGCGAGAAGTCCGATCTCCCGGTGCTGATCCTCTCCGCGCGCAGCGACCTGCCGATCAAGCTCCGCAGCTTCGAGCTCGGAGCGGTCGACTACGTGGCCAAACCGTTTTCACTGGACGAGCTGCTCGCGCGCGCACGTGTGCAGCTCCGTCGCGCGAAGGTTGCCGATGACAGCACCGAGATCCGCGTCGGGGGCCTGGTGCTTGATCTGGCCCGGCGCCAGGCTCGCGTCGGCGCTACCGTGGCCGACCTGTCGGACCGTGAGTTCCGCCTGCTGCACTTCCTGCTGCGCCACGTGGGCGAGGTGATCAGCCGCGAACGGCTGCTCTCGGAGGTGTGGGGCTATGACTTCGACCCGAGGTCCAACGTGGTCGACGTGTGCGTCCGGCGACTGCGTCGCCGCCTGGGACCCGACGCCCCGATCGAGACGGTGCGCAATGCCGGCTACCGCGCGGCCGCCTGAGGCGAGCGTGGTCCCGCGCCCGGCCCGGGGGCTCGCGCACGCCCCGGGCTCGATCGTCGCGCGATACCGGCTGGAGCTCCTGTGGGGCGTGTTCGTCGCGGCCTGCGAGGTCGCGATGTTCGCGTGGCCGAGCTGGCAGACCGTGCCGTTCTTTCTCGTATGGATCAGCCTGACGTTGCTCTACGGCCTGAAGGTGTGGCCGCTGCGCCCGACTCTCGTCGTGCTCGTCGCCGTGATGGTCCTCACCGGGATTCCGACTGCTATGCACGCGATGGGGGGCGCCGACGCGGTCCAGAAGCTGGCGAAGGTTCCGCTGATGGCGCTTCTGTTCCTGGCCGTCGTGTGGCACGCGCGTCGCCGGGTCGAGGCGGTCCGCATCGCCGAGAGCCGGGCGGCGGAGGCCAACGCGATGCTCGAGCGCCAGGAGCGCTTCATCCACGACGCATCGCACGAGCTGCGCACGCCGCTCACGATCGCACGCGGGCACCTGGAGTTGCTGGGCGAGAATCCCCAGGCGAGTGGTGAGCTCGAGATAGCACTCGATGAGCTTTCGCGCATCGACGCGATCGTCGGTCGCCTGCTCCTGCTCGCCTCGGCCGGGCAACCCGACTTCCTCCAGACCGAGCTGGTCGACCTCGAGCCGTTCCTGGAGGACATTTTCATGCGCTGGTCGGAGGTCGCGCCTCGGACCTGGCGGCTCGGAAAGCTCACGCCCGGACGGCTGCTGGTGGATCCCGACCGCCTGCGCGCGGCCCTCGACGCGTTGCTCGAGAACGCCGTGAAGTTCACCCGGGAGCGGGACGCAATCGAGCTGCGTGCCGTCAGCGACGAACCGGGCCGCATCGTGATCGAGGTGATCGACGAGGGCGCCGGGATACGCGAGGAGGCGCTCACCCGGATCTTCGACCGCTTCGCCCGAGCCGATGCCGCCCGCTCCCGCTCCGACGGCGGCGTCGGCCTGGGATTGGCCATCGTCGACGCGATCGCCAAGCGACACGGAGGCCACTGCACGGTGAGCAGCGTCGGCAACGGCTCGACGTTCGCGCTGTCGCTGCCCGGGTTCACGCCGGCGGCCCAATGCGCGGGCGCGGCCGCCGCGGGCCCAATCGGGGGCGCGGGCTCGGTCGACCCCGGCGTCGCTGAGGGCGAGGCGCGCAGCGGTCAGCGGGCGGCGGCGTTCAGCCCTTCGAGCACCTGAGCGTCGATCCGGCCGGCGTACCTCGCGCCGGCGGCGATCAGCGTCGGCGTGGTGACGATCCCGCCCCGGACGCCGGCCTCGAAGTCGCGCCGGACTCGCGCCTGGACCTCGGCGCCGCGCCGATCGGCGTCGAAGCGCTCGAGGTCGAGGTCGAGCGCGCGGGCTCGCTCCCACAGGTGAGGATCCTCGAGCCGGCCCTGATCGGAGAACAGCAGGTCGTGCATCTCCCAGAAGCGCTCCTGGCGCCCGGCCGCCTCGGCCGCGCACGCCGCCGCCCAAGCGCGCGGATGGCTCGTACGGACGGGGAAGTGCCGGAACGCCACCCTCAGGCGCACTCCCCGGAGCTTCGCGGCCAGCGCGCCGCAGTACGGGCACTCGAAGTCGCTGTAGAGCACCGCCACCGGGGCGTCCGAGGGCCCTCTCAAGTGGTCATCCAGGGAAAGATCCGGGAGCGGAGCCGAGGTGAGCTCGTTCACGAGCGGTGGGTGGGTGCTGACTGGCGGAGGCGGGCTGACTCAGGTCGGCGCAGGGCGCTCTAAGTCCGCGCGGCCAGCGCGTCCAGCCCGTCGAAGATCAGGTTCGCGCCGGGCAGCTCTCGCGGCGTGGGGGCCTGGTAGCTCCACCCCACGACCGCGTCGGGGCCGATGATGACCAGCGCCCGTTGCGGAAAGCCACCGGGGTGATAGACGCCGAACGCCCGGCACACCTCGCCCTTGGGCTCGAAATCCGACAGCTGCGGGATGCTCACGCCAAGCTTCTCGCGGAACGCGGTCTGTGACCAGCTCGCGTCGCAGGAGACGCCGTACATGGTCACCTCGCGCTTTGCCAGGTAGTCCCCCAGCACCTCCTCATAGAGCCCGAGCTGATCGGTGCACACGGGGCTGAAGGCAAACGGATAGAAGACGAACAGCGTCGTATGGCCGATCAGGTCGGCCCGCGTGAAATCCGAGCCGTCCTCCCGCTTCAGCGTGAATTCCGGGACCGCTGTCCCGGGCGCAAGCGGCGCCTCGCTCACCGGCGCAGGCCGAGCTCGCGCAGAATCGTGCGGTAGCGCTCCAGGTCGCTGTCCCGCAGGTAGTTGAGCAGCCGCCGGCGGCGGCCGACCAGCATCAACAGGCCGCGACGGGAGTGGTGGTCCTTGCGGTGCTCGCTGAGGTGCTGGTTGAGATCGTTGATCCGCGCGGTGAGCAGCGCGATCTGGACCTCGGTCTTGCCGGTGTCGGTCGGTCCGTCGCCAAACTGGGCGACCAGCTCCTGCTTGCGTTCCTGGGTGATTGCCATCGGCTCGATGAGGCTAGCAGGCCCAGAGGTGCGGCTATCCGCCGCACACTTCGCGGGTGAGTTCCACGTCGATGCGCATCTGCTCGACCAGCGCCTCGGGCGAGTCGAAGCGGCGCTCGCCGCGCAGCCGCTCCAGGAAGTCGAGCCGCAGCGTACGGCCGTACAGGTCCTCGTCGGTGTCGAGCAGGTAGGCCTCGACCAGCAGCGCCCGACCCGTGCCGAAGGTGGGCCGAACGCCGATGCTGACCGCCGCGCACGCCTCCTCGGTGCGGGCGGCGTAGATCCCGTGGCCGGGGCACACCAGCGCCTCGTCGGGCACGATGTTGGCGGTCGGGTAGCCGAGCGTCCGGCCTCGTTGATCGCCCCGCACGACCTCGCCGCGCAGCTGGAACGGCGCGCCGAGGAACCGGGCGGCCTGCGACACCTCGCCCGAGGCCACGAGTCCGCGGATGTGGCTCGAGGAGACGATCTCGCCGTCGACCTCAACCAGCGGCACCACGCGCGTCTCGAACCGGGGGTCGGCCTTCAATTTGAGGGGATCTCCGGCCGCTTTGTGTCCGAACCGGAAGTTCTCCCCGACCGCCACCCGGGTGGCGTGGAGGCGATCGACCAGGATGTGATCGGCGAACTCCTCGGGGCTCTGGTGGGCGAAGCCGTCGTCGAATGGGATCACAACCAGCTCCTCGACCCCGAGCTGGGCGATCAGCTCAGCCTTGGCCTCGAGGCTGGTCAGCAGCCGGGGCGCCGCCTCGGGGCGGATCACGCGCAGCGGGTGAGGCTCGAACGTGAGCACGGTGTCGCTGCCGCGGATCACCTCGCGGTGGCCCAGGTGGACCCCGTCGAATTCCCCGACCGCCACCCGCCGCGGCCGCTCCCGGACCTCGGTGAGCATCGTTACCTGCATCGGGCCGGAAGGCTACGCGACCGTTGGTCCCGCGGCGTTCGCGATCGCCAAGCGGGCGGTCGTTGGGTCATAACTCCGTACTCGACGATGGCCGACTGCCGAGAGCGGGGTTATGGGCCATATCGGCGACTGAACCGGAGTTCACCGCCGTGGGAGGGCCGAGTTCCGGGTTATGAGCCACGCAGGCCGACGACCGGGCGCAAGGTGCCGTCCGGCTGCGGCGACCCCAGCGCGATCAGGCCCTCGGAGTCGATCAGGCGGACGATTTCGGCGCCCGGGAACTTCTCGGAAGCAGCCGGGGACGCCACCGCGCCCCCGTGCGCGGCCCGCCTCGCATCCTCGCCCTCCAGCCGAACCTCGGGCATGAACGCCAGCGCCTGATCCAACCCCAGGATCCGCCCCGGATCCGCATCCGCCACCGAGAACGAGCCGATCGCGGTCCGCCGCAGGGCCTCGCAGTAGGCATCGCCGAGCGCCGCGATCAGACTGCGCACGTACGTCCCCGACGAGCACTCGATCACGAAGCCCCGCCGCTCGCCCTCCCGCCACCGCTCCTCGAAGCGATACACGTCCACCTCGCGCTCGGCCAGCTCGACCGCCTCCCCGGCCCGCGCGAGCGCATACGCCCGGCGGCCGCCGACCTTGACCGCCGAGTACGCCGGCGGACGCTGGCGAACGCGGCCGACCGGCAGGACCAGATCCCCACTCGGCACCACGCCGGTCACCGTGATCTCCCCCTCGGGGTCCCCGGTGGTCGACACCGCGCCGAAGCGCGCGGTCGCCTCATACCTCTTCGGGAGGGCCATCAGGAAGCGCTGCACTCGGGTGGCGTGGCCGACCAGAACCAGCAGCAGGCCGGTGGCGAACGGATCCAGCGTGCCGGCATGGCCGACCTTGACTCGTGGCCCCGACCGCAGCGCGCGACGCATCTCCGCCACCACGTCGTGCGAGGTAACTCCCGCCGGCTTGTCGTACAGAACGACGCCGTCGATCACTTCGACGGCGACGCCGACAGCTGCTCCGCCACCTCCCGGCGCAGGAACTCGACGAGCTCGTCCCACTGCATCGAGGTCGAGAAGCCGGCCGCCTGGCGATGGCCGCCGCCGCCCTGGACGCGGGCGATCGCCGACACGTCGACCCGGTCGTCGCTGGCCCGCAGCGAAACCTTGCGCGGCAGGCCGGCTCCGTTCTCGGAGGAGACCCGATCGCGGACGAGCGCCGCCACCGCGGTGCCCTCGACCGCGCGCAGGTGGTCAATCACGCCCTCCGAATAGCTCTCCTCCGCGCCCGACTCGGCGAAGTCGCGCGCGTCGAGCTCGGTGACCGTGAGCCGGCCGTCGTCGTAGCGAGCCACCTTGGACAGGCCGCGGGCGAGCAGCGCCAGCTTCCCGTACGGCACGCCCTCGTACACCCGGCGGTAGATCTCGTGCACGTCGACGCCCGCCTCGATCAGGTCGGCGGCCATCAGGTGTGCGCGCGGGCCGGTGTTCTCGTACATGAAGCGACCGGTGTCGGTGATCAACCCGACGTAGAGCGCCTCGGCGATGTTCACGGTCGGCTTCACGCCCAGGCCGTACATCAGGTCCCACACGATCTCGGCCGTGCAGGACGCCTCGGGGAGGACGTAGTTGACCGTGCCGAACCGGGTGTTGTCGTGGTGGTGGTCGATGTTGACGATGTGCAATCCCGACCCGGCCCCACGCCCCTCACCGGCCTCGCGGAACGCCTCGGCCGGATTGCGCTCGAGGTTGCCGCAGTCCAGGAACACGATCGTCCGCTCCTCGAGATCGTCGGGCGGCTCCTGGACCAGTCCCGGGAGCGCGAAGAAGCCGTACTCGGTCGGGAGCGGGAACTCGCCCGCGTCGATGAACATGAGGCTGTCACGACCCTCGGAAAGCAGAATCTCCTGCATGGCGATCAGCGAGCCGAGCGCGTCGCCGTCGACGTTCTCGTGGGTGACGACGATCAGCTTGCGGGCAGAGCCGAGCTCGGCGAGCACCTGATCACGAGTCGCCCTCGCGCCATTCTCATGCATCTGGCGCCCCGGGGCCGGCGGGGTGGGCGGGGGCCTCATCGAGCAACTGCGAGATCCGCATGCCCCGGTCTACGGACTCGTCGTACTCGAACGTGAGCGTAGGCGTGTGCTTGAGCGGCAGCTCGCTGGCCAGACGGCCCTGCAGGAAGCCGTGCGCCGAGCGCAGCCCCTCCAGCGACTCGGTGCGCGCCTGCTCGTCGCCGAGGACGCTGACATACACACGCGCATGGCGCAGATCGGGTGACGTCTTGACTCCGGTCACGGTCACGAACCCTACTCGCGGATCCAGAAGGTCCTTGGCGATCGCCTCGCTGAGCACCATGCGCACAGCCTCGTCGACTCGCCTCATCCGGCCGTCGCTCATCCTAGCCGCTCCCCGTCGATCGTGGTCGGTTCGTCTGAACGCTCATTCAGACAACTCCTCGACGGAGGTGACGATCCGTTGGATCCGAACGTTCTCCGGCCACCGCGCCTCCAACCAGCGCTCGAGATTGTCCGTAGCAGCGGACAAAACAGACAGCGAACCCCCGGTCAGCGCCGCGGTCAACCTCGACCGCTGCCACAGGTCCTGATGGTCCACCTCGGCCACGGCCGCTCCGAGCCGCCCGTGGAGCTGCGCCTTGATCGAGGAGAGCTCCTTGCGCTTGGTCTTGAGGCTCCCGGCATCAGGAAAGTGCAGGTCGATCACCAGCACCGCGACGAAACCGCTGGCCGACATCCGCGGCCACCCGCAACTAGCGCCCGGGAGCGGGCACGGGTGGACGCGTCGGGCCCACTAGACCAGCTCTCGCTCGACCTGACGCGTGGCGTAGGCCTCGAGCACGTCGCCTTCCTTGATGTCCGCGAAGTCCCTGAGCACGACGCCGCAGTCGTAGCCGGACGCCACCTCGCGCACGTCCTCGTTGAAGCGGCGCAGGCTCTGGATCTCCCCGTCGTAGATGATGGTGCCGTCGCGCACCAGCCGGACCTTGGAGCCGCGGGTCACCCGGCCTTCGGTCACATGGCAACCGGCGATCGTGCCCACGCGCGAGGCCCGGAAGATCTGTCGCACCTCGACCGTGCCCAGCGTCTCCTCGACCTCCTCGGGGGCGAGCATGCCCTGCATGGCGTCGCGCAGCTGCTCGATTGCCCGGTAGATCACCGAGTAGCCGCGGATCTCGACCCCCTCGCGCTCGGCCACCGCCCGAGCGTCGCCGACGGGACGTACGTTGAACGCCAGCACGACCGCGTCGGACGCGGAGGCCAGCATGACGTCGGACTCGCTCACGCCGCCGACAGCGCCACGGATCACATTGACCGAGACCTCGTCCTGCGGAAGCTTGGCGATCTCGTCCTCGATCGCCTCGAGCGATCCGGCCACATCGGCCTTGATGACCAGGTTGAGCTCCTGGACGCCCGACTTGAAGATGTCCTCGAGCGAGACCTTCTTGCCGCTGCGACGGGCCAGGGCCTCGGCCTTCAGGCGGGTGGCGCGCTCGGTCGCGAGCTGGCGCGCTCGGCGCTCGTTCTCGACGGCGCGCACGTGCTCGCCGGCCTCCGGCACGCCGTCGAAGCCGAGCACCTCGACCGGCTGGCCGGGGAGCGCGGCGCCGATCCGGTTGCCCATGAAGTCGTTCATCGCACGCACGCGGCCCCAGTGCGCGCCGGCCACGAGCGAATCGCCCACCTCAAGGGTGCCGCGCCCGATCAGGAGCGTCACGACCGGTCCCCGCCCCGGGTCGAGCTTTGACTCGATCACGGTCCCGGAGGCGGCGGCGTCGGGATTGGAGCGCAGTTCCTCCACCTCTGCCATGACCAAGATCGTCTCGAGCAGGTCCTCGAGTCCCTCCTGGGTCTTGGCCGACACGTTGACGAACTCAGTCTCACCGCCCCACTCCACCGGCTGGAGGCCGAGCTGGGCCATCTCGGCGCGCACGCGATCGGGCTGCGCGCCCTCCTTGTCGATCTTGTTGACCGCGACCAGCATCGGCACCGCGGCCTCCTTGGCGTGATCGACCGCCTCCTGGGTCTGCGGCTTGACGCCGTCGTCCGCGGCGACCACGATCACGGCGATGTCGGTGACCTTGGCTCCGCGAGCTCGCATCGCGGTGAATGCCTCGTGGCCCGGTGTGTCGAGGAAGGTGATCTCCTTGCCGTCCTGCTGGACCTGGTAGGCGCCGATGTGCTGCGTGATGCCACCGGCCTCGCCGGCCGCGACCTGCGTGGAGCGGATCGCGTCCAGCAGCGAAGTCTTGCCGTGATCGACGTGGCCCATGATGGTCACGACCGGCGGGCGCTCGACGAGCGCCTCCTCGGCGTCGTGGAACACCGGCTCGGCCGCAACCTCGTCCTCGGAGTGGACGATCTCCACGTCCTTGCCGAGCTCGGCGGCCAGCACCTGGATCGCATCGTCGGACAGCGTGGTGGTCAGCGTCTTCATCTCACCCAGCGCCATCAGCTTCTTCATGATCTCGGGCACCGGAACCGACAGGTACTCGGCGACATCCTTGACCGTGGAGCCGGAGTTGATGCGGATCGCATCGGGCTCGGCCAGCGCCGTCTGCGACGGCCGCGACTCGGCCTCTTCGTCGTAGATGCCGCGCCGCCGGCGACCGCGGCGCTGCCGGCGCGGCGGCTGATTGGTCTGGGCGGGAGGGCCGCCGGTGTTCCGCCGGGAAGCCTGTGAGTCGATGACGACGCGCCGCCGGCCGCCCGCGTTGCCGGGGGCCCGCTCGCCCTGGAGGGAGTCGCGCGTCGGCCGCTTGTGCTGTCCGCTCTCGCCCGCGGGGCCGTCGGATCGCCGCGCCGTGCCGTCACCGGCCGGCTGGGTCTGAGAGTCGGCCTGAGGTTGCGACCCGGATTCGGCGCGCGGGGACTGACGACCATCGCCGCCGCCGCGAGATGAGCCTCGCTCAGGCCGGGATTCCCGGCCGCCCGACTCGGAGCGCTCGCCGGCATCGCGCCGGGGCTGCTCTGTGCGCGCGGCTTGTGGGCGCGCGGGCTCGGACTGGGCGGCTCCGTTGCCGTCGCCGAGCACGCGACGCGCCTCGGCCTCATCGACCGAGGACGACACCGCCTTCACCTTCAGGCCCGCCGCCTGGAGTCGTTGCAGGACTTCCTTGGGCGGGAGCCCGCGCTCCTTGGCGATCTCATGGACACGCTTGCTCATCTACGTCTGAGTGTAGGCCCCTAGCGGGCCGCGAGGCCGAAGGCCTCGTCGGTGCTGCGCGCGATACCAATCATCTAGTCCCGGCCTTTCGAGACCGCCTGGACCTGATCGGTGTCCTGGCCCTCGAGCGCCTGATGGGCCTCGATGCCGCAGTAGCGGGAGCCGGGCAGTGCCGCGTTCGGGCAGCGCCGGCCGTTCGACAGGATCGCGTGGCAGCGGCCCGAGGTCTCCTCCTCCTCGTAGCCGTGCTCGGCCTCCTCGGCGGCGAACTCGGTTTCCGAGCGAATGTCGATCCGCCAGCCCGTCAGCCGGGCGGCCAGCCGGGCGTTCTGACCCTCGCGGCCGATCGCCAGCGACAGCTGGTCGTCGGGGACGATCACGGTGGCCTGCTTGCCGGCGTCGTCGACCAGGACCTCGCGCACGCGCGCGGGCGACAGAGCCTTGGCGACGAAGCGGGCCGGCTCGTCGTTGTAGGGGATGATGTCGATCTTCTCGCCGCGCAGCTCGGAAACGACCATGCGCACGCGGGACCCGCGGGGGCCGACGCAGGCGCCGACCGGATCGACGCCGTCGACGTGCGAGACGACCGCGATCTTGGAGCGGTAGCCGGGCTCACGCGCGACGTTGGTGATCTCGACCAGGCCGTCGGCGATCTCGGGGACCTCGAGCTCGAACAGCTGCTTGATCAGCTCGGGGTCGCGCCGCGAGACGATGATGCTCGGCCCCTTGGTCGAGTTCGAGACGTCCTTGATGACGGCCTTGATCCGCTGGGAGTGGTCGTAGCGCTCGCCCTCGACCTGCTCGGACTTGGGCAGCAGCGCCTCGACCCGCTCGCGCAGCTGTACCAGTGTGTAGCGCGAGTCGGATTGCTGCACGATGCCGGTGATCAGCTCGCCGACGCGATCGCGGTATTCCTCGAACATCATGTCGCGCTCGGCCTCGCGGATCCGCTGCAGGATGACCTGCTTGGCGGTCTGCGCCGCGATCCGGCCGAAGTCGTGCGGGGTGACGTCCTCGGTCTCGATCTGGTCCTCGTACTCCTTGAGCTTCTCGAGGTCGATCTCGGGCTCGGGCGGCTCGCGCATCTCACCGGTCTCGGGGTCGACCGTCGGCTGCTGGTCTGGTGTGGCCTCGACCAGGAGCTGCTCTTCGAGCTCGGGGGGGATCTTCAGTTCCCACACCTTGAAGTCGGCGCTGTCGCGGTCCATCTCGACCTTCGCGTAGCGCGCGGCGCCAGGCGTCTTCTTGTAGGCCGACAGGAGCGCGTCTTCCAGCGCCTCCATCAGCTTCTCGGAGGAGATGTTCTTCTCGGCGGCAAGGCCCCGAACGGCCTCGACGATCTCTCTCGACATGACTTCAGTCTCCAGGTACGAGGTTCGAGCGGGCGATCTGCTCATACGGAATCGTGACGACGCCCCCCTGGGCAGCGATCGTGACGTCCGAGTCCGAGGCGCCGACCAGCTCGCCGGTCACGCTCTTGTGTCCGTCCCGGGCTTCCCGCAGGCGCACGCGCGCATGCCGGCCGAGGTAGCGCGTGTAGTGCTGGGGCTTGGTCAGGGGACGGTCCTGCCCCGGCGAGGACACTTCGAGCGAGTAGCGATCGCGATAGTCGTTCAGAGTCCCCGAGACGCGTTCGCACAGATCCAGCGTGACTCCCTCGGGATGGTCGATGAACAGTCGCAAGGTGCCGCCTGAGACGACTTCCGCGAGCAGCACCTCGACGTCCGGCTGACTGGCGGCAAGCCGGCCTTCAATCTCCGTCTGGAGTTGTCGATCAGTGGACTGCACTCGGATCTCCTCCGTCACAAACTCATAAAAAAAGCGGGCCAGCGCCCACTTCGGGTACTGCCGCCGGGCGGACCCCGACGCTCAACTTCGGCTCTCAATGTAGCACCGCGAGGGCGGGCCTGAAACCCCTCCGGCGTCCTTGGCGTCCCGTGGTAGCTGGGCCTCGCTTCGCTCGGCGTCCGCCGGATGAGTCGAGGCCGGCCCGTCGGGCGAGGCCGGATGCCGAGCGGGCCGAGCCGAGACCGCCAGGAGGGCCCGTTCTGACCGGGGCCGCGCTTAGAAGCCTGCGGCGGCGGCGCGGGCGCGGGCGCGATCGCGGTAGATGCGGTAGTCGTGTCGGCCGGGCTGCATGCCGGCGGCCTGGGCGAGCGGCTTGCGGGCCTCGGCGTGACGGCCGAGCATCTGGAGCGAGCGGCCCAGGCAGAAGAGGGCGAAGTCGTTGGTGGGCGCCCGGTCGATCACGGCTTCGAACTCCACGGCGGCCTGCTCGTAGCGCTGGGCCCCGAACAGAGCGCGGCCGAGCGCCTCGCGGATCGAGGTCTTGTCGGGAGCGAGGTCGCGCGCCCGCGCGAGCGGGATCGTCGCCTGGTGGTTGTGCCCGGCTTCGAGCAGCTCGGTGCCGCGCGTGTAGAGCTCGTAGACGTCGTCCATCTCTGTCTAGTTTAGATCCCCGCCCACGCCTGCCGACCGCCTCCGGCCGTGCCGGCGGTGGCGCTTGGGCCGCGGCGGGAGGGCCCACAGCGACCGCAACGCCGCGCCCAGCCCGAGCCCGGCGCGCAGCTGAGCGCGTAGTGCGCGGCGCTGGTTCAGGGTGGGTAGCTCGCGCTCGGTGCCAAAACGAGACAGCCGCAGCGCCCGGATGTATGCCGCCGCATCGGGTGAGGTGCGGAAGCGCCGCTCGAGCGCGGCGAGCGTGACCCCTTCGGAGACCGGCCTCCCGCTCCGGGCGAGGGCTCGCTCGAGTTCCGCGAGCAGCGCGTCCGAGTCGAGCCCACCGGTCCGGCGCCACGCGACGAGGCCCACCACGATCAGCACCAGCAGGACCCCGACCGCGCCGAGCAGCAAGGGCGCACCCGAGCTCTTGGCGCGCTTGGTCGTGTGCCCGGCCGCGGTGCCGATTGGGGTCTCGGCCGCCCGGGCATGGAGCGCTTCTCCGTAGGTGCTGAACGAGCTGAACGCCGAGACCGTCGTGCTGCCGCCGCCGCGGGCCGGCGCCGAGGCCGGAGTGGGATCGAATGTCACCCAGCCGTAATGCGGGAACCACGCCTCGACCCACGCGTGGGCGTCGATGTCCGCCACCAGGTACTTCTTGGTCGCGCTGTCGTAGGTGCCGGTCGTGAACCCGGTCGCGACCCGGGCGGGCACGCCGCCCATGCGCAGGAGCAACGCCATCTCCCCGGCGAACTGCTGGCAGTACCCGATCTTGTCGATCAGGAACGTCGCCAGCGGATACTGGGCCCGCGGGGGATTCTGGTTGTAGCTGAAGCCGTTCGCCGCCGAGAGATAGTTCAGGACTCGCTGGACGAAGGCGTACGGCGTGCGGGCGCCGCGGGCCAGCTTCTGTGCCTCGGCGTATGCCTGCGCGTACGGCGAGTCACGGATCGCGTACTGCCCCCGTGAGCCGTTGGTCGTGACTAACGGACCGAGACGAGGCGTTCCGACCGCCGGGTACACCATGGCTCGGGTGATCTCCTGGGACACGCGACCGTGAGAGCCGAAGGCGGGGAACAGGATGGTTTGGGATGTCTTGCCATCGGGTTGGGGCACACCCACCGTCAGATCCGCCAGTTGCACCTGGGCCGGGTAGCCGTCTCCGACGTGCTCCAACTGCGTGGTGGTCGGGTGTGGGACGTAGACCTTGACGGTGTAGGTATCGCCCGGACCGAGCGCGGTTGGACTCACCCACGTACCCACGCTCGTTCCTTGCTGTGGCGTGCTGTTCAGGTGGTCGGGCGGCAGCGGCGCGTAGCCGGCGGCCACCACCTGGGTGGTTCTCATCGCGCTGATCGTGACCGTGAGGGTCTGGGTGAACTCCTTGAACGTGGCCAGGCTGACGCCCGGCAGTCCGCTGGCCGACGCCGGGCCGCCGTTAAATGTCGGGCCGCCGGTTACCCAGCCGCTCCCATCGAAGGTGTCGAGGTTCTCGGTTTTCCAGTACTCGCCGCTGAACACGGCTGGAGAGGCGCTGACCGAGAGGACGTTGTTCCCCGAGTGCGGCCAGTTCAGCGGCCCGTAGCCCTGCGTCCAGTTGAAGCGATCCACGTGCGCCGGCGTCAACCCCCGGGTCAGGGCCTCGTAGTTGATCCACGGCGAATGCTCGTCGAGTGCCGGGGCGAGGATCAGGCCGGTCGCACCCGTCGCCAGGCAGATCAGGACCACGCCGCCGCGCCGGTCGGCCGGCACCCGATCGCCCCACATGAAGAACGCCAGCAGGCCGAACAGCAACAGCCCCTGTTCATAGGGCAGATTGGGATGCACGAGCGTCGCCGGCACGACCACGAGCGCGATCAGCGGTAGGGCGGCACCGGCCCGGCGGACGTCGCCGAGTTGCGGCGGCGCGAAGGCGAGCAGCATGGCCGCGTCCAGCAGCAGGACCGCGGCACCCAGGTTCATGACGATCCGCGCCCATTCGTTGATACCGCTGTACGGCACCAGGATGCCCGGCAGCGCCGACAGGCCCGAGCCGATCCCGTTGGCGGTGACGGCCACACGCAGGTGCACGATCCAGGCCAGCGGAACGCCGGCGAGCGGGAAGGCGGCGAGGATCGCCAGCACCGCCAATGGCGCCCCCACTGCAGAGATCGAGTCCGGCCCACCCCCGCTTCGCCCCGCGCGCGCGGCGACCTCGCGCTCGCGTTCGAGCAGCACCGGCGCGACCCCGACGAGCGCCACGGCGAGCGCCAGCAGCCCGAGCAGGCGCCAGGTCGGCGCGGGACTCATGAGGGTTCCCCAGCGAACCACTCCGTACAGCGCCAACGCGGCAAACCCGATGAGCCGCACGAAGGGGCGCTCGGCGCCTCGCACGGACGGTCGACCGGAGCCGGCCTCTTGTCCGAGCGGCGCGAGGACCGCGACCTGCGTGGTTGAGCTCATGCCACCGCTCGCTCCCGTGGACGGCGTCCGATGCCGACCACGAACCCGATGCAGCCCGCCACCTCGAAGGTGGCGTCGTGCGTCGGCTGGGTGACCAGCTCCGTGGGGATCACCAGCACGGCTGCGCGCACGCCGGCCCCGGCGAGCGCGGGCGGGAGCCGGGCCAGCGATGTGGCGGCAACGTAGACCAACTGCGCCGAACGCGCCCCCGGGGCCAGGCCGGGGGCTCTTGATTGAGACCCCCCTTCCCCGCCCTCCCCGCCCTCGATCAGGGCCAGCTTGGTGTGCGCGATCGGCCACGCCGTGAGATCGGGCTCGACCTCGAGCGGGCGGTGCTCGCCGGGCAGCAGAAGGCCGCAGCCGACGCGCCCTCCGAGCTCGAGCACGAGCGATGCCGCGGCCCGGACGGCCGCGTCGAGATGCTCCGGCGGTCCGTTGCCGCGGGCATCAAGGACGACGAGCGGACGGCTGTCGGTGTCCGCCTGTAACCGCCGTTCGAGCAACCCGGCGCCCCGCGCGAGCGCCGGCCAGTGGATGCGCGACGCGGGCGTGCCCTGCCGGTAGGGCCGAAGGCCGTCGACCTCGGTGGCGCCCATCGGCTCGACCGAGGCCACCCCCGCCGCGCGACGCCACTTCTCGCCCGCTCCCGGAACCCAGCGCACGCGCTCGGTGCGCGGGAGCACGAGCAGCTCCTGGGGAGGCGACGGGCTGAGCCGGACCACGCGGGCGAGCTCGAGCGCGTCGGACACAACCAGCGTGGGCGGATCGATCCGCCGGATGCCGCGGCGCGGGAAGCGAGCCACGATCCGGACGCTCGCGCTGTGCGCGCCCGAGAGCAGCGACATCGGGGCGTACAGCAGCACCGGCTTGCCGGCGAGCGGGTCGAGCACGGCGGCCCCGGGCAGCCCCCAGTGCCCGCGGCTGACCTCAATCGTCGCCTCGATCGGTTCATCCTCCACGACCCGATCGGAATCGAGGTGGCGCTCGATGCCGGCCGCGCGCGCGGCCAGCTGCACCCAGACCGGCGCGACGACGCCCAGCACTACCAGCGCGATTCCCGGGACGAACAGCGGGGCGGCGTCGAACATCAGCGCCACCAGGATCAGCGCCAGCCCGGCGACCGCGACCGCCCCCGCCCGTCTCACCGCACGGGGCCCTCCTCGGCGCTCACAGCGCCCTCACCGACGAGATGGCATCGCTGACCACGTCCGCCGCGGCCCCGCGAGCCGACTCGGGCGCGAGCACCAGCCGGTGAGCCAGGACCGTCTGGGCGAGTGCCTGCACGTCGTCGGGAAGCGCGTGGTCGCGTCCCTGCATCATCGCGTAAGCCTTGGCAGCGCGGAGGAGCAGCAGACCGGCGCGCGGGCTCGCGCCGAGGTCGACCCGGGGATCCTCGCGGGTGCGCCACAGCACACGCACGATGTAGTCCCGCAGCGGCTCGGTGGCCTGCACGCGCTTGGCCGCGTCCTGAGCGGCAAGCACCTCGGCCGCCGTGGCGACGGGCGCCAGGGTCAGCACCCGGTCGCCCGTCTCGTGGTCGGCCAGCATCTCCGCCTCGGCCCCGCGGGAGGGATAACCGAGCTCGATCCTGACCATGAACCGGTCCACCTGCGCCTCGGGCAGCGGATAGGTGCCCTCGTACTCGATCGGGTTCTGCGTCGCCAGGACCAGGAACGGACGCGCCAGCTCGTGCGTGTGGACGTCGACGGTCACCCGCCGCTCCTGCATGCACTCGAGCAGTCCCGACTGCGTCTTGGGCGAGGCCCGGTTGATCTCATCGACCAAGACGACGTTGGCGAACACCGGTCCGGGCCGGAACTCGAAGCGCCCTTCGCGTTGCTGGTAGACGTTGGTGCCGACGACGTCGGCTGGGAGCAGATCCGAGGTGCACTGCACGCGGGCGAACTGGCAGTCGATCGACCGAGCCAGCGATCTCGCCAGCGCGGTCTTGCCGACCCCCGGATAGTCCTCGATCAGCACGTGACCCTCGGCCAGCAGCGCCACCATCAGGTTGGTGAGCGTCTCGGGACGGACCTGGACGGCGCTGGCGATGTTGGCCTCGATCCGCCGCGCCACCGCGGCGTGGGCCTCAGACTCGTGCGGGGCTACGGGTGTCTGCTCTGGCTCCATCCGTCCCCTCCCTGGCTGCGCGCAGTCGCTCCACCTCATCGAGGACGGCGCGGGCCACCTGTTCCTTCCGCGAGCGTGGCACGTGCCGCTCGCCTCCATCGGCGGTCAGGATCGTGACCTCGTTCTCCTCGGCGTCGAATCCGACGCCGGAGCGAGAGATGTCGTTGATCACCAGCACGTCCAGGCGCTTGCGCTCGAGCTTGCCGCGTGCCAGTTCGACGGCGTCCTCGCCGTGCTCGGCCGCGAACCCGACGATGATCTGGTCGTCGCGCCGGCTCTGCGCCACCGATTCGAGCACGTCCTCGGTTCGCTCGAGCTCGATTTGAGGGATGCCTTCGTCCTTCTTGAGCTTGCGATCCACCGCGGCGGCCGGCCGGAAGTCGGCCACGGCCGCGCTCATCAGCAGCACGTCACACCATCCAACCTCGCGCCGGCACGCCCCGGCCAGCTCGGCGGCGGTCTGCACCCGCTGCAGCCCCACCGTGGGGGGCGGCGCGAGTACCACGTTTGCGACGATCGCCATCACGTCGGCGCCGCGGCGGACGGCCTCGCGCGCGAGCGCGAACCCCATGCGGCCCGAGGATCGATTGCCGATGAAGCGGACGCTGTCGATCGGCTCGCGCGTTCCGCCGGCCGTCACCATCACACGCACGCCGGCCAGCGACTGGGGGGTCAGCATCGACTCACATCCCTCCAGCAGCTCCTCGGGCTCGGCTAACCTGCCAACCCCATGCTCGGCATATGACGCGAGGGCCCCTTCGCCGGGGGGAATCACCGTCACGCCACGCGATCGCAGCAGCTCGACGTTGGCAATCGTGGCCGGGTGGTTGTACATGCGGCCGTTCATCGCGGGCGCCACCGCAACCGGGCACGCGGCCGCCAGCGCCGCGGTGCTCAGCAGGTTGTCGGCCTGGCCGTGGGCCAGCTTGGCCAGCGTATTCGCCGTGGCCGGTGCGATCAGGAAGAGCTCGGCCCGCTCCACGAGCGCGAGGTGGCTGATCGGCGCTCGCTCGGGCAGCGGCTCGCCGGGGTAGGAACCGCGCGCCGGGTCAGGCTCGAACTCGCTGGTCAGCACCGGCGCCCCGGTAATCGCCTCGAACGACGCCCGGCCCACGAAGCGCTCGCTGGCCGGCGTCTGAATGACCCGTACCGCGTGGCCCCGCTTGACCGCCAGCCGCGCCGCCTCGAGCGCCTTATACGCGGCGATCCCTCCGCTAACGCCGAGGAGCAACCGGGCCACGGGTCGGCTCCGCCCGGCCCTCTACCGGTAGTGGTACTTCAGCTTGCCCTGAGCTACCTCTTCGAGGGCGATCGTCAGGTAGTTCTTCGAACGCGTCTCGACCATTGGCGGCGGGAACTCGTCGAAGGTGCCCTCGCCGAGGTTGTGGTAGTAGGAGTTGATCTGCCGAGCGCGCTTGGCTGCGACGATCACGCTGGCGTAGTCGGAGTCGACGTGCTCGAGGAGCTTGTCGATGCGGGGTGAGATCAAGGCAGGTCCGTTCGTTGGCTATAAGTGTTGGCCACAGGTTAGCGGGATGACCATGGCGCCCCGCCACCTATCACCCACCTGCGCGTCCGGCCGCCTTTACTCCATCGTGCGCCGGACGATCCCGATCAGCTCCTGGGTGGCCTGCTCCAGGCGGTCGTTCACGACCACGTGGCCGAACTCGGGCTGGGCCGCGAGCTCGCGCTCCGCCGTGCGCAGGCGCGCCTCCACCTGATCGGGCCCGTCCGTGCCGCGCCCGATCAGTCGGGCTCGGAGCGCCTCGCGCGACGGCGGTGCGATGAACACAGCCACGGCGTCGGGCATCGCAGCGCGGACCTGCCGCGCGCCCTGGACCTCTATCTCGAGCACCACTCCGGCGCCTTCCTGCAGCCGCCGCTCGAGCTCGGAGCGCAGGGTGCCGTAGCGATTGCCGGAGTACTCGGCGTGCTCGACGAAATCACCCGAGGCCACCCGAGCCTCGAACTGCTCGGGGGTTAGGAAGTGGTATTCGACGCCGTCCTGCTCACCGGCCCGAGGCGGGCGGGTGGTGGCCGAGACCGACAGCTCGAGATCGGGAACTCGCGCGAGCAGGCCCCGGATCAGGGTGCCCTTGCCGACGCCGGAAGGGCCGGTGATGACGAAAACTCTGGGCGTTGGCTTTTCGGTCAGCGCCGGCGCATGAGCGCCACCAGCTCACCGCGCTGGCGCTCGGACAAACCGCCGACCGTCTTGCTCGGCGAGATCTTGCACTGGCCCAGGATCTTGTTGACCTTCACCCGGCCGTACTTGGGCACGGCCAGCAGCAGATCGAACACCTTCGCGGTGGCGAGGTAATCCGGAGGCTCGAGCAGCAGCCGGTCGATCGGCTGGCGGCCGGCCTTGAGGTCGCGCTTCAGCTGCGCCCGACGGGTGCGGATGTCGTTGGCCCGGGCAAGCGCCTCCATGCGTTGCACAAGCGACCGTTCGGGCGCGGCCGTGGGCTTGGTGGGCGATTCGGTGACCGGCGGCATGGGCGGCGACTATACATCTTGGGAACACCCGATCAAGACAAAAGGCTCCAATTCGACTCGACCTCAAGCTGAGCTAGAGCATTGTCGAGGATGGTTCGGACAATTACCTGAGTTTGCAGGGGGTTTTGCAACACGTTTGCAAAATGGTCACAGCCACCGTTGTGAACTGTCCACGGCGCCCCCGCGGTCGGGTCACACGGCGCTATTTGCGAGAAGTTCCACCAGCTCGTTTGCCACTCGCCCGCCGGCGGCGGGATCGCGAAAGCTCTCCGTGCCGACGGCCACGAGCGTCGCCCCGGCGTGCATCAGATCGAGTGCCTCAACCCCCCGCTGCACGCCACCCATTCCCACGACCGGGATCTCGACCGCCTGGGCCACGTCGTGGACCTGGGCCAGGGCGACGGCGCGCACAGCCGGCCCGGACACCCCGCCCGTGGTACCGCCGAGCCAGGGCTCCCCGGTCCGACTCCTGGGATCGATGGCCATGCCCCGCAGGGTGTTGATCAGCGACACCGCATCGGCCCCGGCGTCCTGGGCGGCGCGGGCAACCGACGGGACGTCGGTCGCGTTCGGAGTGAGCTTGACGATCAGCGGCTTGGCGGTCAGCGGTCTGACCCGCTCGAGCAGGCGGCCCACCTCTCCCGGATCGGCTCCCATCATCAGGCCGGTCTCGACGTTCGGGCAGGAGACGTTCAGCTCCAGCGCGCTGACCTCCTCGCGCTCGGCGAACGCGCCGACGAGCGCGGCCACCTCGTCCCGGCTGAAGCCCATCACGTTGACGATCAGCGGGACCGGGAGCTCGGCCAGCTCCGGCAGATCGTGCTCCAGATAGCCGGCCAGGCCCTTATTGGGCAGGCCGATCGAGTTGATCAGCCCGCCGGCCAGCTCCCAGAGGCGGGGCGGTGGGTTGCCCTGCCGCGGTTCGAGCGTGACGGTCTTAGACACGAAGGCAGCGAACGGGAAGCGCTCGATCAGCTCATCGCCAAACGCGCGCCGCGCCGCGATGGCATCGAATGTCCCGGAGCCGTTGATGATCGGATGCTCGAGCTCCAGGCCGCAGAACTCGACGCTCAATGTCCCGCTCCAGCCGGGGCGGCCGTCCTCAGGATGGAGGCGTCCAAAACAGGTCCGTCCAGGCACAGCCGGACGTAGCCGTCGGTCGTGGGGACGACGCACCCGAAGCAGGCGCCGAAGCCGCAGGCCATGCCCGATTCGAGCGCCAGCTGGGCCGGGACGCCGCGATCGGCGCACAGCTCCCTCACCGCCTCGAGCATCTGAGGTGGGCCGCAGGCGTACACCTCGACTTCCTCGAGCTCGTTCTGCAATAGGTCTGTTACAAGCCCGTGATGGCCGACGCTGCCGTCGTCGGTGGCCACCACGGGGTTGGCCAGGAGCGCGGCCCCGTGGGCATGCAGCGCATCCCGGAAGCCGAGGAAGGCCAGCGGATCAGGACCGAGCTCGTCCTGCCAGATCGCCAGCGGCGCGATCCCGACGCCGCCCCCGACGAGCAGCGGCCGGCGGTCCTCACGCGGGGCCAAGAAGCCATTGCCGAGCGGGCCGACGAGCAGCAGCTCTTCGCCGGGCTCGAGCTCACACAGCCGGTTTGTCCCTGGCCCCACGTCCTCGATCAGAAAGTGCAGCTCGTGGTCGTGGGCGCGCAGGACGCTGAAAGCGCGGGGCAGGAACGGCCGCTCACCGTCTCCCCCTCCCCACCGCTCGGCCGTGCGGAGCATGTAGAACTGACCCGGCCGGGGACGCGGACCCGTGGGGTCCTGGCAGCGGATGACCACGTATGCGCCGTGGCTCTCACGCGCGGTCACCGTCGCCGCGCGGCACCCGAACGGGGCGCTCATGCCACCTCGGTCGACTCGGCCTCGGCGGCGCCGTGATGGATCTCCTGGAGCGAGACCACCTCGGGCTCGCCGCGCCGTGCGGCGGCGATGGCGCGGGCGGCTGCCATCCCACCGGCCATCGTCGTGATGCACGGGATGCCCCGCGCGATCGCGGCCGAGCGAATCTCATAGCCGTCGGTCCGGGCGCCCGTGCCCACCGGGGTGTTGATGACCAGGTCGACCTCGCCGCGCTCGATCCAGTCGACCACGTGCGGGGAGCCCTCGCCGATCTTGTTGATCGTCTCGGCCGGGATCCCCATCTTGCGGATCGCCTGGGCCGTCCCGCGGGTGGCGACGATCTCGAAGCCGAGGTCGTGCAGGATCGTGGCCACACCGGTGGCGGCCGGCTTGTCCCCGTCGGCGACGGTGATGAACGCCCGGCCACTGCCCGGGAGCTGGGCGCCGGCGGCGGCCTGCGCCTTGGCAAACGCCGTCGGGAAGTCGTGGGCGATCCCCATCACCTCGCCGGTCGAGCGCATCTCGGGCCCGAGCAGCGAGTCCGCGCCCGCAAACCGGTCGAACGGCAGCACGACCTCCTTGACGCACACGTGGCCGTTGGTGGGGTCGGAAGGCAGGTGCAGGTCGGCCAGACGCTCGCCCAGCAAGACCCGGCAGGCCAGCTTGGCCACCGGCAGCCCGATCGCTTTCGAGACGAAGGGCACCGTCCGCGACGCACGCGGGTTGGCCTCGATCACGTACAGGACCTCGCCGTGGATCGCGAACTGGACGTTGAGCAGCCCGACCACACCGAGGGCCTTGGCGATCCCCTCGGTCTGCTCGCGCAGCTGCGCCAGCATCTCCCCGCCGAGGGTGTGCGGGGGAAGCACGCAGGCCGAGTCGCCGGAGTGGACCCCGGCCTCCTCGACGTGCTGCATGATCCCGGCGATCCACACGTCCTCGCCGTCGCAGAGCGCGTCGACGTCGACCTCGATCGAGTCCTCGAGGAAGCGGTCGAGATAGATGAGCGAGGAAGATTGGGTCCCCGCCCCCCCACCCCCATCCGCCTGCACCCGCAGCAGATAGTCAGCCAGGCCCTCGACGCTGTAGACGATCTCCATGGCCCGGCCCCCGAGCACGTAGCTCGGGCGGACCAGCAGCGGGAAGCCGACCTGCTCGGCCCGGTCCAGGGCCTCCTCGGTCGAGGTGGCGGTGGCGTACGGCGGCGCTTTGTAACCGAGCTCGTCGAGCAGCGCGCCGAAGCGAGAGCGGTCCTCGGCCAGGTCGATCGCGTCGACGCTCGTGCCGAGGATCCGGATCCCGGCCGCCTCGAGGCCGGCGGCCAGCTTGAGCGGGGTCTGGCCGCCGAACTGGACCACGACCCCTTCGGGCTGCTCGACCTCGCATACCGCGAGCACGTCCTCGAGCGTGAGCGGTTCGAAGTACAACCGGTCGGAGGTGTCGTAGTCGGTCGAGACGGTCTCCGGGTTACAGTTGATCATCACCGCGTCGCGGCCCTGCTCGCGGATCGTCTGGGCGGCGTGGACGCAGCAGTAGTCGAACTCGATCCCCTGACCGATCCGGTTCGGCCCCGACCCCAGGATGACCACGCTCGGGCGCTCCCCCCGCTCGACCTCGATTTGGTCCCGCCCGCCCCGCTCCCAGGCCGAGTAGAAGTAGGGCGTGCGGGCGGCGAACTCGGCCGCGCACGTGTCGACCGACTTGTAGGTGCGCTCCCCCTCGAACGGTCCCTCCGGATCGTCGACCAGTTCGGACAACTCACGCAGGAACCACCAGTCGATGTCGGTGCGCCGCTGGATCTCGTCGACCGGAAGGCCGCGCCGCAGAGCCTCGAGCAGGTGATCGAAGCGTTCGGCCCCGGGAGAGTGCAGCGCGGTCAGCAAGGCCTCGTCGTCCTGGGGAGGCCGGGGCCGAGAGTCGAGCTCGCGCGAGCGCAATGCCTTGGCGAACGCCTGCTTGAACGTCCGGCCGATCGCCATCGCCTCGCCGACGGACTTCATGTGGGTGGTCAGGCCGGCCTCGGCGCCGGGGAACTTCTCGAACGCGAACCGCGGCCACTTGACCACGCAGTAGTCGATCGCGGGCTCAAAGCTAGCCGGCGTGGCCCTGGTGATGTCGTTGGGAATCTCCTGCAGCGTGTAGCCGACGGCGAGGCGCGCCGCGATCTTCGCGATCGGAAAGCCCGTCGCCTTGCTCGCCAACGCGCTCGAGCGCGACACCCGCGGGTTCATCTCGATCACCACGATCTCGTCGGTGGCGCGGTTGACCGCGAACTGCACGTTCGAGCCCCCGGTCTCGACGCCGACCGCCCGGATCGCGGTGATCGCCTGGTCGCGCAGGCTCTGGTACTGCTTGTCGGTGAGCGTCTGCTGGGGGGCGACACAGACGCTGTCGCCGGTGTGGACGCCCATCGGGTCGAGGTTCTCGATCGAGCAGACGATCACGACGTTGTCGCTACGGTCTCGCATCACCTCGAGCTCGAACTCGCCCCAGCCGAGGACTGACTCCTCGAGCAGGACCTGCGTGATCGGCGATGCGCTCAGGCCACGACCAACTACGTGGTCGAGGTCATATTCCTCGCGGACCACGCCCCCTCCCTTGCCCCCGAGCGTGAACGCCGGCCGGACGATGAACGGCAGGCCGATCTGCGACACGGCCGCGCGCGCGTCTTCGATCGTGTGGGCGATCGCTGAGCGAGGCACGCGGAGTCCGGCCTTTTGCATCGTGTCGCGGAAGAGCTCGCGATCCTCGGCGCGCTCGATCGCGTCGTAGTCGGCGCCGATCAGCTCGACGCCGTAGTCATCGAGGGTTCCATTCTCTTTCAGGGCCTTGGCGAGGTTGAGGGCGGTCTGGCCGCCGAGCGTCGGAAGCAGCGCGTCGGGGCGCTCCCGCTCGATCACCTGACGGACCGGGCCGACCAGCAGCGGCTCGACGTAGGTGGCGGTGGCCACCTCGGGATCGGTCATGATCGTGGCCGGGTTGGAGTTGACGAGCACGACCTCGTAGCCCTCCTGCATCAGCACGCGGCAGGCCTGCGTGCCCGAGTAGTCGAACTCGGCCGCCTGGCCGATCACGATCGGGCCCGAGCCGATGAGGAGGATCTTCTGGAGGTCGTCCCTACGCGGCATGGCGAATCTCGTTCACGAAGCGGTCGAACAGGTACAGGGCGTCGTTCGGTCCCGGGCCGGCCTCGGGGTGGTACTGGACGGTGGCGCCCTGAACGTCTCTGAGCACGAGCCCCTCGACCGTCCGGTCGTACAGGTTGATGTGGCTGAGCTCGGCCGCGCCGAAGTCGGTCTCCCACCGCACCGCCTCGTCGCGGTCGATCGTCCTCGCTCCGTCGGGAGCGAGCACGGCGAAACCGTGGTTCTGGCTGGTGATCTCGACGATCCCCGTAGTCAGGTCCTTGACCGGATGGTTGGCGCCGTGGTGACCGAAGGGCAACTTGTACGTCTCGAGGCCAACCGCGCGGCACAGCAGCTGGTGGCCGAGGCAGATCCCGTACACGGGCAGCTTGCCGACGAGCCCGCGGACCGTCTCGACGATGTAGTCGAGCGCGCCGGGGTCGCCGGGGCCGTTGGCCAGGAAGATCGCTTCGGGATCGTTGGCCAGGAGCTCGGCCGGGCTCGACGTGCACGGATGGAGCTCGACGACCGCGCCGCGCTCGAGCAGGTTGCGCACGATCGAGCGCTTGACGCCTGTGTCGATCATGGCGATTCTGGGGCCGTCGGTGATTCGAGACCGGGTTGCGCCCCGCCCAGAATCGCTTGTGAGTTCGCCTGGCGGCGAACTCGGGCCTACGACTATCAGCTTCTCAGGCGTCACGTCGCGGACCAGGTCGCGGCCGGCCATGTCCGGCTCGGCGTCGATCAGCTCGCGTGCTTGCGCCTCGCTCACGATGGCCGGGAAAACGCCGCCGCGCATCGCGCCGCGATCGCGGATGTGGCGCACCAGCGCGCGCGTGTCGACGTCGGTGATCGCCGGGATCGCCTGGCTGGCCAGCCAGCTGAGCCATCCCCCCTCGGCGCTGGGCGCGTCGTCGCGGTCGACCGCCGCCCGCATGATCGCCGCGCGTGCGTGCACTCGGTCCGACTCCATGGCCTGCTCCGAGACGCCGTAGTTGCCGATCTGCGGGTAGGTGAAGGTGATCAGCTGTCCGGCGTAACTCGGGTCGGTCATCGCCTCCTGATAGCCGGACATCGAGGTGGTGAAGACGATCTCGCCGACGGCGTAGCCCGGGGCCGCGCAGGCCACCCCGTCGAACCGGGTGCCGTCCTCGAGCAGGACGTAGGCGGTGGGCTCGCTCACGCTGAGGAGACCGCCGTCGTCTCGGCGAGGGTCTGCGCCGCGTACGCGACCGTCCCCGCCGCCACCGTCATCAGCACGGTGCCCTGGAGCATCCGGCCGTGGAAGCAGCAGTTGGCCGAACGGCTGGCGTAGCCACCCGCCCCGACCTCGAAGCTCGCCTCGAGGTCGACCAGGCACAGATTGGCGGGTTGCGCCGGCGCGATCCGCGGGATCGGCAGTCCGTAGAGCGCCGCACCTTCGGTCATGCGTTCGACCACGACCTCTAGGTCGAGCTCGCCGGTGAGGACGAGTTCGGTGAACAGCGCCGCAAACGCCGTCTCGAGGCCGGTCGTGCCCATCGGCGCCTGCTCGAATGGCACCTCCTTCTCGTGCGCCGCGTGCGGCGCGTGGTCGGTCGCCACGCAGTCGATCACCCCGGACTTCAGCGCCTGCACCAGCGCCCGGCGGTCGCTCTCTGCACGCAGCGGCGGGTTCATCTTGAAACGGCTGTCGAGCGTCCGGACCTCCTCGTCGGTGAGGGTCAGATGGTGGGGGCAAACCTCGGCGCTCACGCGGGCGCCCTTCTGCTTGGCGTGGGCAAGGGCGTCGACGGACTCGACGCATGAGAGGTGCTGGAAGTGCACGCGGGCGCCTTCGTAGGCGGCGAGCGCACCGTCGCGCGCGATCATCGTCGACTCGGCCAGGGACGGGATCCCGGCGATGCCCAGGCGCGCCGACACCGCGCCCTCGTGCATGGCGCCGTCCCGGGACAGCTCGGGGTCCTCCTCGTGCAGGGCGATCACTCCGCCGCACAGCCGCTGGTATTGGAGGGCCTTACGCAGCACGCCTGCCGAGACGACCGGCTTGCCGTCGTCGGTGAAGCCGAGCGCGCCGGTGTCGCGCAGCTCGGCCATCTCGGTCAGCTCATCGCCGCCCAGGCCTCGCGTGATCGACGCGAGGAAGCCGACCGGGACGCGCGCCTGCTGGCGCGCGGTGTCGATGAGCGAGCGGAGAATCGGCGCGTCGTCGACGACCGGGTCGGTGTTGGGCATCGCGATCACGGCGCAGAACCCCCCGGCCGCGGCGGCCGCCGTTCCGGTTTCGATGTTCTCCTTGTACTCCTGCCCGGGCGTGCGCAGATGCACGTGCGGATCGACGAAGCCGGGGAACAGGTGCTTGCCGGCCGCCTCGAGGATCTCAATATTGGGATCCCCACCCACCCCCTGCAGCGAGCCGGGTGAGCCGAGCTCAGCGATGTGGCCGGCGCGGATCAGGACGTCATGGGGCTCGTCGAGACCCGTGCGGGGGTCGAGGACATGGGCCTCGCGGATCAGCAGCTCGGCGGGAGTACCGCTGTGGTGAAAGAGTCGCTCCGCGGCCATCACGCCACCGCCGCCAGGCTCGGGGTCCCGACCAGCAACTCGTACAGGACCGCCATCCGCACCGCCACCCCCGCCCTGACCTGGGCGCCGATCAGTGCCTGGGGCGAGTCGATCGCCTCACCCGAGAGCTCAACCCCGCGGTTGACCGGTCCCGGGTGCATGAGCAGCTGTCCAGGGAGCAGCCTTCCGGGGGTGATCTGGTAGCGCGCTGCGTACTCGCGCAGCGAGGGCACGAACGAGTCGCGCATCCGCTCCTGCTGCATGCGCAGGACGTAGACCACGTCGGCCTCGCCCAGCCGCTCGAGCGTGGTCGCCGCCTCGCAACCGAGCGCCTCGATCTCGCGCGGGATCAGCGTCGGCGGCCCGCACACGGTGACGTTCGCGCCCATCCGGGTGAAGGCCAGGATGTCCGAGCGCGCCACCCGGGAGTGGAGGACGTCGCCGACGATCCAGATGTTCGTCCCGTCGAGCGCGCCGAGCCGGCGCCGCAGGGTGAACACGTCGAGCAGCGCCTGAGTGGGATGCTCGTGCTTGCCGTCGCCAGCGTTGATGACCGCCGCCGGGGTCCACCGCGCGACGAGGCCGGCGGCGCCCGCGTGTGGCGAGCGGATCACGATCGCCGCCGGGTCGTACGCCGACAGGGTCTGCACGGTGTCCTTGAGCGACTCGCCCTTGTCGACGCTCGACCCCTGCGAGCGGATCGAGACCACGTCGGCGCTGAGCCGCTTGGCCGCGAGCTCGAAGCTCGAACTGGTGCGCGTGCTCGACTCGTAGAAGAGGTTGACGATCGTGCGGCCGCGGAGCGCGGGGACCTTCTTGATCTCCCGGCCCGACACCTCGTCGAACGATTCCGCTCGATCGAGGATCCGCTCGATCGAGGCCCGGTCCAGATCGTCGATCGAGAGCAGGTGCGTTCCGATCCGGGTCATGCGACGGCCTGTGTCTGTTCGATTCTCACTTCGTCCTCGCCGTCGATCTCCTCGACACAAACGTTCACTCGTTGCTCCTGGGAGGTAGGGATGTTCTTTCCGACGTAGTCGGGACGGATCGGGAGCTCGCGGTGGCCGCGATCGACCAGCACCGCCAGCTGAACGCGGGCCGGCCGGCCGTAGTCGAAGATCGCGTCGATCGCCGCGCGGACGGTTCGCCCGGTGTAGAGCACGTCGTCGACGATCACGATCGTGCGCTCGTCGATCGGGAAGTCGAGGTGGGTGGAGTGGACGACGGGCGCGCTGGGCCGCAGCGAGTAGTCGTCTCGGTAGAAGGAGATGTCGAGGTCGCCGAGTGGCACACCCGGCTCGAGCAGCTCGCTGGTCAGCGTCTGGAGCCGCCGGGCCAGCACCGCCCCGCGTCGGTGTATCCCGACCAGCGCCACCGCGCCGTCCGGGTTCTTCTCGGCTATCTCATGAGCGATCCGCACCAGCGTGCGGCGCATGTCATCGCGGTCGAGCACGACCGTTCCCATCTTCACGCGCTCCTTCCTGGCCTCACTGGACCGGGTTAAAGGGGCCGACTCAACTCAGCGTAACAGGGGTCTCGGCGGACGAAGGCGGGTCGAGGCTGAGGCTGGTCGAGAAAACGAACCAGGAGGACGTTTTCTCGACCACCCTTGGGGATCGGTCGGTTATCGCTCGCGGCGACGGCGGTAGAGCACGTGCGGAAGGCCGGCGTGGATGATGTCCCGCTCGAACTTGAAGCCAGCCTTCTCCATCACTCGCCGGGAGCCGATGTTCGTCGGCAGGGCGAAGGCGATGATCTCGAGCAGATCGAGCTGTTCGAAGCCGACCTCGACCGAAGCCTGGGCCAGCTCGGTGGCGAAGCCCTGCCCCCAGCGCTCCGGCACCACTGCCCAACCGGCCTCGACGTCGTTCAGCCCGGCCGTATACGTGTACTGAAGGCCACCGCGCCCGACCATCTCCCCGGTCTGGCGATCGCGCAGCAGCCACATGCCGAAGCCGTGACGCTCCCAGTGCTCGATCTTGGCCAGCAGTCCGTCGAGGATCTCGGCCTCGGTCGGCGACCCTCGGCGCGGCCACAGCGTGCTCGAGACGCGCGGATCGAGGAGCAGGCGCAGGTGCTCGGGAGCCTGGTCGAACGCCACCCGCTCCAGGACCATCCGAGCCGTCTCGAACCGGTCGATCGTCCCGGTGCTCACCGTGCGGTGTCCCCCACCGGCTCGGTCTCCTCGGCTCCCTCGGAGGCTCCCTCGTCCGGGAGCCGGTCCGACCAATGGATCAACTCGGGCTCGCCGCGTTCGGGAAAGGGGACCTCGACGGTGTCGAAATCGCGCGGCAGCACCGTGTGGGGGAAGATCGCCCGCGCCTCATCGCGCAGCACCCCGGGCGGGTAGCGCGTCGAGGAGTGCACGAGCGCGAGCGCGGTCACGCCCGCGTCCCGGGCCAGCGTCGCCGCCTGGGCGGCCGTCGAATGGCCGGTCTCGGCCGCCCGATCGTGCTCCTCCTCAGAGAAGGTCGCCTCGTGCACGAGCAGATCGGCTTCGTGGCTGGCCACGGCCAGCGTCTCGCACGGCGAGGTGTCGCCGGACAGCACGATCTTGCGCCCGGGGCGGGGTGGCCCGAGCACCTGCTCGGGAAGCACTCCCCGGACCACTTCTCCCCGTTGCAGGAGGCCGAACTCAGGTCCCTCGACCAGGCCCAGCGCGGTCGCGGCGTCGGGATCGAACTCGCCAGGCCGCGGCTCCTCATACAGGACGTAGCCGAGGGCATTCGAGACGCGGTGCGCCACCGGAACCGGCGCGATGTTGTATCCGTCGCGCGGGAGCACGTCGCCGGGCCCGAGCTCCACCAGCTCGAGGTTGAAGCGCACGCGTCCGGCCACGCGCATCGCCAGCGTGATCAGCTCGCGCAGGCCCGGCGGTCCGTGAATTGCCAGCGGCCGCTCGCGGGCGCGCAGATCGAACGTCTTCAGCAGCCCGGGCAGGCCGAGCCAGTGGTCGGCGTGGTAGTGGGTCAGGAACACCTCGGTCAGCTCGGTCAGGCCCACCGACTGCACCAGCTGGCGCTGCGTTCCCTCGCCGCAGTCGAACAGGATGCGGTCGCCGCCCCGGCGGACGAGCACCGCGGGCAGCCCGCGGCGCGGAGTGGGGATCGAACCGCCGGTGCCCGCGAAGAAGACCGAGAGGTCCATCCGGTCCAGTCTGTCAGCCCACGGCGATGAGCTCGAACCTGACCCGCCCGGCCTCCACGGTCGCAATGCCCATGGTGTGCCCGGGCGCGCGCCGCCGTTCGGTGGGGCTACCGGGGTTGAAGATCTGAAAGCCGTCCCGAGCCCGCTCGTGAAGCGGCAGGTGCGAGTGGCCGAAGATCACGGCATCGGCGTCCGGGAACCGCCGGCGCATCCGCTCGAGGCGCCCCTTGGCCGGGCCGGCGTCGTGCAGCACCGCGATCGTCACCCCGGCGACCTCGAGCGATGCGATCGCGGGAAGCGCCTCGCGCACCGCGGCGTCGTCAACGTTGCCGTGCACGGCGATCACCGGACCGCAGGACTCGAGCTGGCGCAGGACCGGCAGCGTCATCAGGTCGCCGGCATGGACGATCAAATCAGCTGTCTCCAGGCGGGCCACGCAGTCCTCGGGCAGCCGCCGGCTGCCCCGCGGCAGGTGGGTGTCCGAGATCACAGCGATCTGCACGGTAAGCTCCTTTGGAGTAAGCGCCCGTAGCTCAGGGGATAGAGCGCGCGCCTCCGGAGCGCGAGGCCGCAGGTTCAAATCCTGCCGGGCGCGTACCCACTTCCCTCCGGATCGATCAGCCGCTCATGCCGCCGTCGATCGACAGCCGGTGGGAGGTGACCATCGCGCTCTCGTCGGCGGCGAGATAAAGCATCCCGTGCGCGATCTCCTCGACGGTGGTGTGACGGCCGAGCGGGATCATCCCGTCAAAGGCCTTCGCGGCTTCCTCCTGTGGCAAATGCGTCGCGCGCATCTCGATGTCGTCCTGGAACGGTGTCGAGGTCGGACCCGGGTGGATCGTGTTCACCCGGATGCGGCGGGACGCGAGCTCCTTGGCCGCGGTCCGCATAAGTCCGACCTGGGCGTGCTTGGCCGAGACATAGGCAGAGGCCCCGGGTGGTCCGATTAGACCGACGACGCTCGAGGTGATGATCACGCTGCCGCCGTCGGGGATGTGCGGAATCGTGTGCTTGAGGACGTGGAAGGCACCGAGCACGTGGACCGCGAGGGTGCGCGAGAACACCTCGGACGGGTAGTCGACGATCGGGACCATCTCCCCGCTGATGCCCGCATTGCTAACGACGACGTCGAATCGCCCGTAGCGATCCACCCCCGCGGCGACGGCGCGCGCCACCGCGTCCTCGTCGGTGACGTCGGCGACCGACGAGAGCGCCTTGTCCGGTCCGAGCTCGCCGACAGCTGAGCCCAGCCTGGACTCGTCGATCCCGACGAGGTGCACGACAGCGCCCTCGGACACGAACAGCCGGGCCGTCGCCAGTCCGATTCCACTCTCGCCCCCGGTGATGAGGGCGACCTTGTCCTTCAAACGGGGCATGGCCACCTTTCCTCTCGTCAGTCGTCGAGCTTGTCGCGCTGGAGTCTTTCGGCTCGCTCCTCCGCCTGCAGGTCCTGATCGGGGTGTGGCTCGCTGGTGCTGGTGGCGCCGGTCGGGGTGTGGGACTCGTCACCGAACGGCTCGTCGTCGGCCTCCGGATCCCGAGGGTCAGGCCGCTTGTCGTACGGATCCGGCCATTCGGTCGGGTCGGGACTGTCGGCAGGGTTGTTCAGCTCGTGGTGGGGATCACGGTCCTCAGCAGGAGGCGGGCTGTTGCGTTCGTCGCGTTCCATTCGCAGCTCCTTTCAGTGGATCGGTGCGTGCGCGGGGGACGGGATGTCGAGCTCGAACAGCCAGAAATCCCGTCCGATCACCGGCACCGAGACGTTATAGACCGGGACCTTGCCGATCGCTCCCTCGAACGTACCGGCATGGGCGTGCCCGTGCAGGACGAGGTCGGGCTCGTGCTCGGCGATCGGGGGTGCCAGCCGGTCGGTCCCCAGATAGCCCCAGATCCCGGGTGGCTCACCCTCGATCGTCTGCTCGGACGGGGCGTAGTGCAGCAGCACGATGCGCGCCGGACACATCGCGACCTCGCGCAAGCCCCGGTCGAGCGCCCGGACGTCCAGCGTGGTCTCGTGGTAGACCTCGCGCAGCAGGGGCTCACCGAAGTCGGGGAGATGCGAGCCGGGAAAGCCGCCCACGAATCCCTTCAGGCCGACGATGCCGACCTGCAGGCCGCCCGTCTCGCAGATCTGCCAGGCGCGGTCGAGCAGCCGGATCCCGCCTGACTCGAGCACCGCAACGAGCTCGTCGTGGCGGTTGGCGTGCCAATCGTGATTGCCGAGCACCGCGTACACCGGGACCTCGAGCGCGGCGCAGGCATCGGCCAGGACCTGGCCCTGCTCGGGCTCGCCGTGCGTGGTCAGATCGCCGGCCAGCAGGACCACATCCGCCACCCCGTTCAGCGCCGAGACCGACCGCCGGATCTCGTCGCGGCGCGATTCGGAGCAGTGCATGTCGCCCGCGGCCGCGATCCGCAGACAGCTCGTGCGCCCTCCGTTGCGATGCTCTGGCATACCCGCATTCAACTACCCGTTTCCCGGGTACCTCGATAGGGCATGCGCCACCGGGACGCTTTCAAGGCCGTGATCGAGACCACCAAGGTCGCCGTCACCGTGCTGCGAGACGTCGACGTCGAGTTCATGCTCGGCGGAAGCATGGCGGCTTGGGTTCGCGGCGGGCCCGAGCCCGACAACGACCTCGACCTGATGGTCAAGCCCGATCACACCCAGGCGGCGCTCGAGGCGCTGGCCGCCGCGGGCATGCGGACCGAGCTGCCGCCCGAGGAATGGCTGTACAAGGCCTGGCACGGGGACGTGCTGATCGACCTGATCTTCCGTCCGACCGGAATCGAGCTCACCGACGAGGTGTTCGAGCGGGCAGAGATCATCTCGGTGATGGCGGTGGGGACTCCCGTGATGGCCCTGGACGACGTCCTGGTGACGATGCTCGGCGCCCTCGATGAGCACGCGCTCGACTACGGACGTCTGCTCGCGATAACGCGCGCGGTCCGCGAGCAGATTGGCTGGGACGCGCTGAGGAACTACGCGTGCGGCTCTCCCTACGCGAAGGCGTTCATGACCCTGGTCGAGGAGCTCGGGATAGCTCCCAGGCCGGCGCACCCGCCGGCGAACGGCCAGAGCCGGGCGCCGGGCGAGAGCGCAAGTCGCGTGCGTGTGCTCGGCGCTGCTGCTAAGGCGCCGCCGTCAGGCGCCGCCGACAAACTCGAATAGCCCCCTGCGGCCGGGGGTATAGCGATCCCGATGAAGGTGCTAGTCCTGACCAGTGAGCCGATCACCGCCCAGCAGCTGCGGGATGCCCTGGCCTCAGACGTCGATCCCGCCAAGGCGGAGGTGATGGTCGTCGCCCCGGCGCTCCAGGAGAGCGCCGTCAAGTTCTGGCTCTCCGACGCTGACGACGCGATCGCACGAGCTGAGGAGGTGCGGCGCGAGAGCATCGCGCGGCTGGGCGACGCGGGCGTGTCGGCCACGGGCGACACGGGCGAGAGCGACCCGGAGACGGCAATCGAGGATGCGCTCAAGACCTTCGATGCCGACCGGATCGTGGTGTTCACCCACCAGGGCAAGGACCAGCGCTACCGCGAGGATGTCGATGACCGCGAGCTGGCCGAGCGGTTCGGCCGGCCCGTCGATCACGCGGCGTTGTAAGCCCCCTGCCCCAGCCGGCGCAGCAGCAGTGTCGCGTTGGCGGGAGCGAACCCCTGCCAGTCGTTGTTGAAGTAGGCGTAGACCGACTCGCGCCGGCGCCATTGGGCGATGCGATGCACCCAGGTCTCGATCTCACTCGCGGAGTAATTGCCGGCCCGCCCACGCGCGCCGTAATGGAAGCGGACGAAGCGCCACTCGGCCGTGGCCTCGTGAAGCTGGAACGGACGCTCGGGGTGATCGCCGATCGTGAGCGCGACGCCATGCGCCCGCAGCGCAGCCATCACCTCGGGCACGAACCAGCTCTCATGCCGGAACTCGATGGTGTGCAGGCCGGGCGGGAGCACTTCTAGCCACCCCGCCAGCCGATCGTCGTCACGATGGAAGTTCTCGGGCAACTGCCACAGCACGGGACCGAGGCGCCCCGCCTCCACCATCGGCTCGAGCGGCTCGTAGAAGCGGGCGATTCCGTCCCTGATGTCGATCAGGCGCTTGATGTGGGTCAGGTAGCGACTCGCCTTGACCGCGAATAGGAACCCTGCCCCCGTCTGCTCGACCCAGCCCGCCACCGCATCGCGACGCGCCAGGCGATAGAAGGTCGAGTTGACCTCGACGGTGTCGAAATGCTCGGCGTAGAGCTCGAGCCAGCGTCGCTTGGCCGCGTTCTCCGGATACAGCCGGCCCCGCCAGTCGTCGTACATCCACCCCGAGCAGCCGATGCGTACCGGGTTCATCGGCCGGGTAAGGGCAAGAATGGATGCCGACGCTCGAGTACCCGCACGCCCCCGTCCCCGAGCACCCGACGCGCGCCAACCTGCGCGAGGCGGTCGAGACCTGCCGCGCGTGCGATCTGTGGGAAGGCGCTACCCAGGCGGTGATGGGCGAAGGCGCGGACAACGCCAGCCTGATGCTGGTCGGCGAGCAGCCCGGTGATCGCGAGGACATCGAGGGCCACCCGTTTGTCGGTCCCGCCGGCGGCGTGCTCGATCGCGGCCTTGAGCAGGCCGGGATCGCCCGCGACGAGGTCTACATCACCAACGCGGTCAAGCATTTCCGCTACAAGCTCCGCGGCAAGCGAAGGATCCACCAGAAGCCTGACCGCTGGCAGGTGACCGCCTGCTTCCCGTGGCTCGGAGCCGAGCTCGCCGTGGTGAAGCCCGACGCCCTTGTCTGCCTGGGCGCCACCGCGGCGCAGGCGCTGCTCGGTGCGCACATCCGGATCGGACGCGACCGTGGTCACCCGATCGATTCTGATCTGGCCGAGCTGGTGACGCTGACGACACACCCCTCGGCAATCCTGCGGACCGAGGACGAGGATCGCGAACGGGCGATGGCGATGTTCGTAGCCGACCTGACCGCCGTCGGTAAGTGGCTAAGCGAGCGACACCATGGCTGAGCGCGAGGTAGTCGCGATCACGGGTGCATCGGGCGGCGTCGGGCGGGCGGTGGCCCGCGAGTTCGCCCGGCACGGCGCGGCGGTCGGCTTGATCGCCCGCGGCCAGGCCGGGCTCGACGCCGCGGCCGAGGAGGTCAGAGAGCTGGGCGGCACGGCCTGCGTCGTGCCGACCGACGTGGCCGAGTTCGATCAGGTCCAAGCCGCGGCCACCACCATCGAGGAGCGCCTCGGTCCGATCGACGTCTGGGTCAACGACGCGATGACGACGGTTTTCGCGTTCATCGACGACATCGATCCGGACGAGTACGAGCGCGCTACGCGCGTTACCTACCTGGGCGCGGTGTGGGGCACCAAGGTGGCGCTCGAGCGGATGCTTCCGCGCGACCGCGGCACGATCGTCCAGGTCGGTTCCGCCCTGGCCTATCGCGGCATCCCGCTTCAGGCGCCCTACTGCGGCGCCAAACACGCCATGAAGGGGATGTTTGAGTCGCTGCGCTGCGAGCTTCGCCACCGCAAGAGCAAGGTGCACGTGACGATGGTGCAGCTCCCGGGACTGAACACGCCTCAGTTCGACCACTGTCTGAGCAAGATGCCGCGGCACCCGATGCCCGTGCCGCCGATCTTCGAACCCGAGGTCCCGGCCCGCGCCATTTACTGGGCCGCCCATCACAAGCGGCGCGAGCTGTACGTGGGCTTCTCCACCGTGTACACGATCATCGGCAACAAGCTCGCACCGTGGCTGGCTGAGCGCTACCTGGCCCGCACCGCCGTCGACGGCCAGCAGACCGACCAGCCGTTCGACGGCCGGGCGGCGGCGAATCTGTTCACACCCGTCGATGACGACCACGACGAGGGCGCGCATGGCCAGTTCGACGACCAGGCCCACCCGCGCAGCCCCCAGGCCTGGCTCAGCCGCCACCGGCGCGGAGCGGGGCTGGCCGCAACCGTCGCGGCAGGCGCGACCGCGTCGCGTGTTCTGACGCGGCGGTGCCGGGCGGGCCCTGAGTCAACCGCTCAGCCAGGCGCGAGGCGAGCGCCATGATCGTCAAGGCGGGATTCGCCGAGCCCTGAGTCGGCATCACGCTTCCGTCGGCGATGAACAGATTGGGGACCTCCCAGCAGCGGTGGTCCGCATCGACCACGCTGCGCTCGGGATCCGAGCCCATCCGGCAACCGCCGACCAGATGCGCGTAGCGGTCGGTCACCAGCAGGTCCTGCGCTCCCGCCGCATCGAAAATGTTGTGCAGCGTCTGCTTGGCATACGCGATGTTCTTGCGGTCGTTCTCGCACTGTGAGTAGTCCATCCGGGCCACCGGGATCCCGTACTCGTCGGTGACGTCGGAGGCGACCGTGACTCGGTTCTCCGGGAGCGGCAACAACTCGGACAGGACACCGAGCGTGTACCAGTGGTTGTAGTCGCGCATGTACTCGCGCAGCGCGGGGCCCCAATGTCCGTGTCCGATCACATGCTGCGCATGCTCGATCGGCAGGGGACCGACGGTCTGGATCGAGAACCCACGGGCGAAGCCACGGCGCTCGTCGGTTTCGTAGAACTGCTCGGATGAGATCTCCGGCGGCGGTGCCTTGTACATGCGCATCTCATCCGGGAAGCGCCCGGCCACGTGCGGTGCGCCCTGAACCATCACGTACCGACCCACCTGGTCGTTGTTGTTGGCCAGGCCGTGGGGGAAGCGGGCGCTGGTCGAATTGAGCAGCAGGCGCGGGGTCTCGATCGAGTATCCCGCCACCGCCACCGTTTCCGCACGCTGGACGTGCTCGCGGCCATCCTTATCGAGGTAGCGCACACCGGTCACCCGACCGCTCGAGTCGTCGAGAACGACACAGGTGACCATGCAGTTCGCCCGGATCTCCGCGCCGTGTTCAATCGCGTCCGGGATATGCGTGACGAGCGGTGAGGCCTTGGCGTTCACCTTGCACCCCTGCAGGCAGAAGCCGCGGTAAATGCAGTGGGGGCGGTTGCCAAACGAGCCGTTGGTGATCCCGACCGGGCCCACGCGCATCTCGATGCCCAGCTGGCGGGCGCCGCCCCGCGCCGCGTCCGCGCCTCCGGCGATCGGATGGGGCGTGTGCGGATAGCGGTGCGGATCCCCCCAGGGCCAGTAGTCCCCGGACACCGGGAGCTCGAGCTCCAGGCGCTCGTAGTGGCCCTTGAGGTCGTCGTAGGAGATCGGCCAGTCCTCCCCCACCCCGTCGCGCGTTCGCACCTCAAAGTCCGAGGGATGAAAGCGGGGGCAGTAGCCGGCGTAATGGACCATCGACCCGCCCACACCCCGGCCCGAGTTGTTCTTGCCGAGCTCGACCGGGTCTGCGCCGCCGATGATCCGCTCCTGCGTCCAGTACAGGCCGTGCGCGCCCGCTTCGTCGGACACCCAGTCCTCGTCCGGATCCCAGAACGGCCCGGCGTCGAGTACCACCACCTTCCAGCCGCGGCGAGCGAGGCGCTGCGCAAGCGTGCCACCGCCCGCGCCCGCGCCGACGATGACCAAGTCGACCGGATGGGAGTCGTCGTAGCGGGCCATCCGTTCCTGTGGCACGGCGCGGCGGTGGACGTCGAGCAGGAAGGCGGAGTCGTTCTCGGGCGGGCGCACCGCCCCGCGCAGGAGGGTGCGCAGCTCTTGGCGGAGGCTCATGGGCGGGCGGGCTCCTGGTCGGCGCGGCGCTCGGTGACGTTCACAGGGTCGGCCTCGAATGCCTCGGCGCCTTCCCACGATTCACGCTGGCCTACTCCCATGCGGGCATAGCCGCGTGGATATGCCGGACCGCCGAAGCCGATCTCGTTCCAGGCCCATGGGTGGGAGTAGAACGCGCCCAGCGCGCCGCGCGTGACCACCTTCCAGGCGATGCTCGGCGGCAACTCATCCCATACGCGCCCGTGCAGCGCGCCCTTGGCGAACGCGTCCACGACCCGTTCTTGGATCTCGTGCGACGCCCCGGCGAACTCGATCGAGCCGTGCTGCACCGCGGCGGCATCGAGTCCCGCCGCCACGCGGCGCCAGGTCTCCCGGTCGTCGGGCATATCCGCGTAGCGAAAGCCGTCGAGCTCGCCCGCGAACAGCTTCGCGTCGACCATGTTCAGCACCGGGATCTTCGGCTCGTGATCCTGGGCCAGGAGCAGATCGAGGAAGGTGCCGAGCGTGACCGCCTCCTCGCGGGTGAAGAAGCGTATCTCCGGGACGTTCTGGACCCGTTCGAGCACGACGCGGCGCGTCGCCTCGTCCCAGTGGTCGACCTCATCGAGCACGTTGTAGTCCGGGTAGCGACCGTGCATCTGCGGGGTGACGCCGTTTCGCTGCCGCGGGAGCTCCTCGGGCGAAGGCGGCTTGCCGTCGGGCCGGAGGTTCGGCAGGTGCTCGGCGAGTCGGAAGTCCTTCTTATCGGGCATCTCCGCTCACCGCTCGCGGCCAAAGGCGGCGGCGGCCAGCCCCAGACCGCCTACCAGCGCCAGCGACCCGGGCGCGAGCAGTGGCGGGCCCATCACCACGTTGAACAGGGGCTCGTCGAACCCGCCCGGCTTGCGCGCGACGCCCCGCACGTGGGTGACGACGCCGATCACGCCGTCCAGGCAGTACAGCGCCGACAGTGCCGGCAGCCACGTCCGGGCCGCGCGCTCGGAGCGGAAGCCGGCCACGCCGGCCGCGGTCAGCGCCGGGGACAGGGCCACCGGGGTCCACATCCACTTGTCGCCGAACGACCCGCGGAAGTGCTCGAAGTAGATCTCGAGCCCAAGCGGCAACGCGCTGAATGCCGTCGCCGCGGCCAGCGTGCGCTGCATCCGACCGCCCCGGACGTTGCGCCACCAGCGGGTCGCGGCGCGCTCCGGCGGAGTGGTGCGCCGGACCGTTGGCAGAGCGCTAACCAGCCGCATAGCGCTCCGCGTCGGCTCGCTTGAACTCAAGCCCCATGCCCGGGCGCTCAAGGTCCGGAATGAGGTCTCCGTCGTGCGGCTCCACCACCCCGTCGAACAGCATCTGCTCGATTCGCACGTGGTCGTGGAAGTACTCCAGGTGAATGAACTGCTCCATCGCGGTCGCGGGGTGCATATGGATCGCGGGGCCGCAGTGCAGCGAGAGCGGCAGGTTGTGCGCGCGGCACAGGGCCCCGACCCGTAGGAGCTCCGTGATCCCGCCACACCGGGTGACGTCGGCTTGCATCACGTCGACCGCGCCCGCCTCGATCATGCGCCGGAAGTAGGGCGCGTCGTCGCCGTACTCGCCGGCGGCGATCTCCATCCCGGCCGGTGCCCGGTCGCGCAGCAGCCGGAGTCCCTCGAGGTCCTCGGAGGAAACGGGCTCCTCGAACCAGCTCACCCACGCGTCGTCCGCGAAGCGGCCGGCGAGGTCGAGCGCCTGCTTGCGCGAGTACGCGCCGTTGGCATCGACGAACAGGCGGGTATTCGGGCCGATCGCGGACCGAGCCGTCTTCACCCGCTCCGGATCGCGGTCGGGCTCCGAGCCGACCTTCATCTTGACCCGCGGTATCCCCTGCTCCACCCAGCCGCCGAGCTGCTCGGCGAGGCGGGCATCGGAGTAGGCGGTGAACCCGCCCGAGCCGTACACGGCGACGCGCTCGTGCGCCATCCCGAGCAGCTTGCACAGCGGCACCCCGAGCACCCGTGCCTTGAGGTCCCACAACGCCGTGTCGACCGCCGCGATCGCCATCGAGGTGATCCCCGGCCGGCCCAGGTTGCGCGTCTGCTCGACCATCTTCTCCCAGGCCGCCTGGGGCGAGAACGCATCGCGCCCGGAGACGATCCCGGCCAGCTTGGACTCGACCAGCTTGGCCGTCGAGACGTCGGCATAGGTGTATCCCAGCCCCCACTCCCCGCCGCCGTGCGCGTGTACGACGACGATCGTGGTCGAGTCCCAGGCCAGTGTTCCGTCAGCTTCTGGCTGATCGGTTGGGATCGTGAAGGCCCCGACCTCGAGCTGCTCGACCGGAGCCTCGGCGCGAACCGTCGTGCTCATCGTCCGGGCAGGAACTCCTGGACCTTCTGCGAGAAGGACTGCCTCACGATGCGGCCCGCGTCCGGGTCACCGGCCAGGAGCGCCGAGCTGAGCGCCTTCGCCTGCTCGATAGTGATGTGCGGTGGCAGTGGCGGAACCTCCGGGTCGGTGATCGCCTCATACACGACGGGGCGGTCGGCGTTCAGCGCCTCGTCCCAGGCCGGACCGACCTGGTCGGGCCTCTCGACCCGGATGCCCTTGAGGCCGACGAGCTCGGCGTAGCGGGCGTACGGGAAGTCGGGCAGGTCTTGCGAGCCCTCGAATTTGGGGTTGCCCTCCATCGCTCGCTGCTCCCAGGTCACCTGGTTCAGATCGCGGTTGTTCAGCACCATCACGACCAGGCGCTGGTCGGGCCACAGGTGGCGGTACTTGGCGATCGTGATCAGTTCGTTGATCCCGTTCATCTGCATCGCGCCGTCGCCCACCAGAGCGATGACGGGCCGTTGCGGGTGCGCGAACTTGGCCGCGATCGCATACGGGACGCCGGGCCCCATCGTGGCCAGCGTGCCCGAGAGCGACGCATGCATGCCCTTGCGTAATTTGACGTCGCGTGCGTACCAGTTCGCCGCCGAGCCCGAATCCGAGCTGAGGATCGCGCCGTCGGGAAGGCGCTTGGAGAGCTCGTGGAAGACGAGCTGCGGGTTGATCGGATCGGCCGCGAGCTCGGCGCGATGCTCGATCAGGCTCCACCACTGTGCCACCTCGCCCTCGATCTTCTCCCGCCAGGAACGGTCCTGCTTGCGCGCGAGGCGCGGGATCAGCGCGCGCAGCGTCTCGGCGCTGTCGCCCACGAGGTTGACCTCCATCGGGTAGCGAATCCCGAGCATCTTCCCGTCGATGTCGATCTGCACCCCCCGCGCCTTGCCCTCCTCGGGCAGGAACTCCGAGTACGGGAAGCTCGAGCCGACCATCAGCAGCGTGTCGCACTCCTGCATGAGCGTCCAGCTCGGCTTGGTCCCGAGCAGGCCGATCGAGCCGGTGACGAACGGCAGATCGTCGGGCAGCACCGCCTTGCCGAGCAGCGCCTTGGCCACGCCGGCGCCGAGCACGTCGGCAACTTCGGCGACCTCCTCCGACGCATGAAGGGCGCCCTGGCCGACCAGCATCGCCACCCTGCCGCCCGCGTTCAGCGCGGACGCGGCACGGTCGAGGTCCGGGTCGGCCGGCACCACCCTCGGTCGCTGATAGCCAGGAGCGGAGTGGACGGTGCCGTGCTTGTGCGGCGGCGTGGTCACCGCATCGGCCTCTTGCAGGTCATTGGGAATGATCAGCGCGGTGACGGTCCGCTCGGCCAGCGCGATCCGGCAGGCACGGTCGACCAGGTGACGGATCTGGGCCGGGACCATCGCCATCTCGACGAACTCGTGGGCGACGTCCTTGAACAGGCTCTGAAGATCGATCTCCTGCTGGTAGTTGCCACCCAGGCCGGCGCGAGCCTGCTGGCCGACAATCGCCAGGACGGGCTGATGGTCGAGCTTGGCGTCGTAGAGACCGTTCAGCAGGTGTACGGCACCAGGGCCCGAGGTCGCCAGGCACACACCCAGCTCCCCCGTGAACTTGGCGTGCGCGCAGGCCATGAACGCGGCCATCTCCTCGTGACGGACCTGGATGAACTCGGGTCGGGACGGCTCTTCGTTCCCGTTGCTCGAGCGCTCGAGCGCGCCCAGGATCCCGTTGATCCCGTCGCCCGGATAGCCATAGATACGTTTGATGCCCCACGTCGTGAGGCGTTCCAGCAGGAAGTCGCCAACCGTTGCACTCATGCGCTCTCGTTCCTTTCCTCGTCTGCCCGCCTCCGAGCCTGTGTACTGCCGCTACCCGGTTGCCGGGACGGATAACGAGGAGCGTCAACCTGGTTACACGTGGTCCTGGGCCTCGGCGAGTGCCACCGCCGCGTCGATGTGGGCCAGGTGGGTCAGCCCCTGGGGGAAGTTGCCGAGCAGTTCGCCCGACCGCGGATCGACCTCCTCGGAGAACAGGCCGAGGTCGTTGGCACGCGCCACCGCCTGGTCGAACACGGCCCGCGCCTCGCCGAGGTCCCCGGCGCGCGCCAGGCACTCGGCCAGCCAGAACGAACAGGGCAGGAACGCTCCTTCATCACCCTCCAGGCCGTCCTCGCGGCGGTAGCGGTAGATGAGTCCGTCGCCGGCGTCGAGCTCCTCGCGCACCGCCGCGACCGTGCGCTGCATACGCTCGTCGTCCCAGGCCACGTACTCGACCGTCGGCAGCAGAAGCAGCGCCGCGTCGAGCTCGCTGTGACCGAACGCCTGCACGTACACACCGCGCTTGCGGTCGTATCCGCGGCGCTCGATGGCTTCGCGCACCTCATCGCGGGCCTGCTTCCAGCGCCGCACCGGGGCGCGTCGCATGCACTCGTCGGCGAGGCGGATCCCGCGGTCGAGCGCCGACCAGCACAGGACCTTCGAGTGGACGAAGTGCTCGGGGTCCCCGGCCCATTCCCAGATCCCTTTGTCGGGCTGGGACCACTGCTGGGCAGCGTGGTCGATCAGCGAGACCAGGAAGCGCCAGTCATCGTCGCTCGGCGAGTGGCCCCGGCGGTGCCAGCGCCAGGTCAGGTTGACGAGCTCGCCGTAGGCATCGAGCTGCATCTGCTCGGCGGCATCGTTGCCGACCCGGACCGGGGTGGACTGGCGGTATCCCCCGAGACCTTCCACGACGTCGCCGCGCAGCCGCCGCTCGCCTCCGACGCCGTAGACGATCTGGAGATCGCCGGCGTGGCCGGCCGCGGAGCGCATGATGAACGCGCGGAACGCGTCGGCCTCCTCGACGGCGCCGAGCTCGGCGAGCGCGCGCGAGCTGAAGCTCGAATCGCGCACCCAGGCAAACCGGTAGTCCCAGTTCCGGGGTCCTCCGACCGCCTCGGGAAGCGACGTCGTGGGCGCGGCCGCCACGGCGCCGGTGGGCGCGTAGGTCAAAGCCTTGAGCACGATCCCGGAGCGGCGTGCGGCGGGTTCGTCGCGGGTACCGAGCCGCAGCGAGGAGGCCCACTCTCGCCACCACGCGACCGTGTCGTCGAGGAGCTGGTCGAGATGCCGCGGATCGGGCTCCTGGGGCGGCTCGGCATCGATGTGCTCGGGAGCGCAGTAAGTCAGGGCGAGACGCACTCGGTCGCCCGGCCCGACCGCGAAGCGGGTGCCGAGCTCGTGCTCAGGATCCTCCTTGAGCTCCTGATCGCAGTAGACGAGCAGCGCATCGTTTCCGCCGATCGTCGAGTGCAGGCGATGCCCGTGGCGGCGGATCCAGGGCCGGACCTGGCCGTAGTCGAACCGCGGCGCCACCCGCACCGCGAGCTCGACCGAGCCACGCAGGCCCTCGACCACTCGCAGGATCCGCCGCGCCTCGGTGTGCTGCGGGCTGCCGTGAATCGTGAAGCAGTCGAGCAGTCTGGCCTCGCCGGTCGGGCCGAGCAACGTGGTCTCGAGCACGAGCGTGTCGTCCAGGTAGGTGCGCACGTAATCCCACGACTCCGCGCCGGCGGGCTGGATCGAGCAGTGGCCGGCCCCCCGGCGGTCGAGAAGGCGGCCGAAGGCGCTGCCGGAGTCGAACCGCGGCAGGCAGCACCAGTCGATCGAGCAGTCGCGGGATACCAGCGCAGCGCTATGGCAGTCGCCGATCAGCGCGTACTCCCCGATCGGTGGGTATGTGTTCTCGCTCACCGATGCGGGACTACCCGCAAGAGCCACGAGGTGTCACCCGGGCGGAGGTCGGGTAGCGGATCAGTCACGGGGCCAAGCACGACGCTACGACACGAGAGGAGTCAGGACATGGGTCTCACCGACAAGGTCTCTGGCAAGCTCAAGCAGGCCGCCGGCGATGTCGCGGGCGATCCCTCGCTGCACCGCGAGGGCAAGCAGGAGGAGCGCAAGGGCGAGGCCAAGGACGAGCTGGCACGCGACCAGGAGCGGGCCGACCGCAAGGCCGACGAGGTCGCCGACCTGGAGAAGAAGACGTCCTAGCCGTAAGGGCGCCAGCCGCTTCCAGTCCACCCGCGGCCCGCTTCTAATCCTCGACGCCCGCGCGGAATCCGCCGCGCGGGCGTCGCTATTGTGGCGCTTCAGTCATGCGCAGCCGCTCCCGATCCCGACGATCTCACCCCGGCGGGGAGGTGTCCCGGGAGGCGTGGAGGCGGTTGTTCGCGTGCACCGGGGCGGCGGCGCTGCTGCAGCTCGACGGCACGCTGATAACCGTGGCCCTGCCGTCGGTGGCTCACGGGCTGCAGGTGTCGAGCGCGACGACCGCGATCGTGCTCAGCGCCTACTTCGGTGCCTACGCGCTCGTACTGCTCCCCGGCGGCGCGCTGGCCGACCGGTTCGGGGCGCGCCGGCTGGCGCTCATCGGTCTCGCGCTGTTCGCGGTCGGCGCCGGCCTCGGCGCGCTGACCTCGAGCATCAGCGCACTCATCGCCACCCGGGTCGTCCAGGGCGTCGGCGCGGGCCTGGTCAGCCCCGCCGCGCTGGCCGGCGCAGTCAGCGGCTTTCCGCCCGAACGCCGCGGCAGCGCGCTCGGGATCTGGGGCGCCAGCGCCGGCGTCTCGAATCTCGTCGGGCCGTTGCTCGGGGGCCTGTTGACCGTCTCGCTGGGGTGGCGCGCGGCCTGGTGGGCGCTCGTCCCCCTGACGCTGATCGCCTCGGCGGCGATCGCGCGCGAGATGCCGGCGACGCTTCACGGAGGTGATGCCGCGGACAAGGGATCCGCGGTCAACCGCGTCGTGATGGCGGCCACGCTGGTGGCCGCGCTCACCTTCGCGGTCATGATCGGCTGCTTCTACCTCGCCTCGCAGTACCTCCAGCGGTCGGCGGGCTACTCGGCGCTCGGCGCCTCGGCCGCGCTCGTAATCGTCGCGCTGCTCGTGGGGGCAGCCGCTCCGCTGACCGGACGGCTGGTCGACGAGCACGGGGAGCGCCTGCCTGCGATGCTCGGCTTCGTCCTCGCCGCGGGCGGGCTGGCGCTACTGGCGATCCCGGGCATGCCGCTCGCCGACCTGGTCACGATCCTCCCCCTGATCCCGGTCGGACTCGGCCTCGGGATGCTGTTCGTCCCCACCTCGCGCGCAGCGCTGAACGCGACGCCGCCGGCCTCGCACGGACGGACCTCGGCGATCCTTTCGGTGGGCCGGCTGCTCGGCGCCGGCATCGGCGCGGGCCTCGGCGGCGCCGTGCTCGCGGGCGGCACCGACGCCTCAACCGTCCACGGCGCGATGCTGATCGGCTGCATCCTGTGCCTCGTGGTCGGGCTTCCGGCCTCCACTCGGCTGGGGGCGCCCGGCGGCGGAATTCCCAGCGACGCGCGCGCTAGGAGCTGAGCCCCGCCCCCAGGCCGGTCGCGGCCTGGGCGGGCGGCGGGTCGGGCGCGGCGGGGCCGAGCCGAGCGGGCGAGCCCACCCGGGCGGGCGGGCTCCGTTTCCCCATCGGCCGCGCCGGGAATCACTGCGGCATGCTTTCGGGACGGCCGGGGATCCTCAACCTGCGCCTGAACAGCCGGCCGGACACCGCCGGCCTCGTCCGGGCTGCGCTCGGTGTCCTGGGCAAGCCGTTCCTGCTGCGCCCGGAACTGGTGGACGACCTCAAGACGGCGGTCAGCGAGGCGTGCAACAACGCCGTCGACCACGCCTATCGCGGCCAGAATGGCGCGATCGCGGTGCGCCTGGAGGTCATGCTCGAGAGCGTCGAGGTGAGCGTCCGGGATTGGGGCGGCGGGTTCCAGCAGCTGGCCCCGTCCGGTGACCACCTGCGGGTCGGACTCCCCCTGATCAACGCGCTCGCCGATCGGGCCGAGTTCCTAACCGCCCCCGGGAGCGGGACCGAGGTCCGCATGAGTTTCGACATCCGCCATGACCCGCGCCGCGACGATCTGCTCGCCCAACTCGAGGAGAGCGAGGACCTGGAGGCGTGGACGCCGTGGCGGCGTGGACTCTCGGGCGACCTGGTCGTGACGCTGCTTCCGGCCCAGCTACTCGGCGATGTGCTCGAGCCGCTCACCAGCGCGCTGACCGCGCGCTCGCGTTTCTCGCTCGAGCGGTTCTCCGACGTCTTTCTGCTCACGCGGATGATCGCCGAGCACGTCTGCTCGGCAGCGTCGAGCGGACGGGTCAGCTTCGCCCTCACCGCGAACGGGCAGCAGCTCGAGCTCACCATCGGCCCGCTGCGTGCCGGCGCCGCTCAGGAGCTCCGGGCTCACGTCGCGGAGCTGGCCGACGAGCTGACCGCCGAGCGGATCGATGGCTCCGAGCTCGTGCGCGTCCTCGTGCGCGACGGAGACCGGATCTCACGGGCCCTCGGCGGTTAGGCCCCTCAGCGCGTGCGACTTGTGGGCGCTCTCTCTGACGCGATGACCTTGATCACAACCGAGGGGTGCGCCTGGTTCGCCACCGGGTCAACCTTGTGCTCGGTGGCGAAGGTCAGGTAGAGCAGGAACGCGGCCACGCACGCCAGCAGCAGCGCGTAGGAACCGTGGAGCGGATTTCTCTCGTGCCGCCGGCCCCACCGCCCGGCCGTGTGGCGCCGGAAGATCCCCGCCGCCACGAACACAGCAAGCGCGAGCGGCGCGAAGGCACCGATCGCGATGGAGGCGTACGGATCCACGGCTCGCATTCATTACCCGGGTGTTGCGAGGGCTAACCAGTGGCGGTCCGGCTACTCACCGGACTGCTGGTCCTCGTCCTCGGCCGGTGGCGGAGCGCCGGGAACGTTCGGATCAGTGCGTTTGTGCTGCCACTCCTGCGACGCCTCGTCGATTCGCTGCTCCAGTTTCTTGCTGCGTCGCTCGAGGTCGTCGGCTTCCTGCTCGAGCTCGTCCGCCAGGCGATCTGGGTCGGTCTCGGCCATGCCTGCGGGTTACCCGAGGGCGATGGTGCGCACACACGCGCACGGCTCAGCGCCGGGCTCTGACCGCCAGTCCCTCGGACGCCGAGCGGCGGATCTGCTCGACCGGCGCCCGCGCCTCGCCGCGCTCCAGCGGCTTGACCCACAGCTCGTCGACCAGGATCATCGCTGTGGCGAGGATCGGCACCGCGACGAGCAGCCCGATGAACCCGAACAGCTGCTCGACCGCGATCACGCCGATCGCGACGAGGGCTGGATGCAGCTTGACCGTTCGGGCCACCACCAGCGGCTGGATCACGTTGCTCTCGACCTGGTGGGCGAGCACGTAAATGATCGCGACCAACACCGCTTGCTTGGGCGAGACAGTCAGCGCGTACAGAATCGGCGGGATCGAGCTGGCCAGCGCGCCGAAGTAAGGGACGATCATCGCGAAGGCCGTGAAGACCGCGAAGAATGCGGCGAACTGCAGGCCGACCAGCTCCAGGCCCAAATAGGTGAGCCCGCCCAGGACCACCATCCCCACCAGCAGGCCGCGCAGCCAGCCGAGGTAGGCGGTCCGCAGCCGGCCCAGAATGTGGAGCACGTGCGGGCGCCGCTGGGGCGGGAACACGCGGACCATCCCGCTGATGAGCGGGACCGGATGGATTGCCGTATAGAGCGAGGTGAGAAGGACCACGATGATTGCGGCAATCGCCGCGGCGACGCTCGCGCCAATCGACTCGGCCGGTCCGAGCAGCTTTGAGGGGTCGCGTGTGTAGTTGGTCACGAAATGCTGCACCTGCGCCGTGACATGAGCGGGTGAGGATCCGGTCAGATGGCCAAGGCGGCGGGTGAGCGAATCGCCAATTGCCGGCAGCGCGGCCGCGAAGTGATTGACCTCGCGGGTGAATACAGGTACCACGAGCGCGATCAGCCCACCGATCACCGCCAGTCCGAGCAGGAGGCCGACCGTTGCGCCGATCGCACGCGGAATATGCCAGCGCGCAAGCATGTCCGCGAACGCCGACAGTGGCGCCGCGATGATCGCCACGATCAGGACACCAAGCACGAGGCTGATCAGCTCGCGGAAGATCATGGCGGCGATGACAAGGCCGAAGGCGAGCAGCACCGCCTTGTAGATGACCCCCGCGTTGACCCTCGACTCCGACACGTTGCCCCAAGGCTGCCCTTTAATCGCCCCGGGCACGCCTTCCGGCGTCAGCGAGTTCTCACACGATGCGGGTGGCGAGCTCGCCGGCCAGGTCGCCGCGGCGCGCGACGACGACGTCGGTCAGGCCGAGCCAGCTCGCAACCAGGCGTAGCTCATGGGCGAGCTCACCGGCCACATGGGAGTTGTCGACCCCGGCCTCGGCGTAGGCGCCCTGGACGAGCAGGACGCCTCGGTCGCGGTCGGATTTGAGATCGACACGCGCCACCAGGCGATCCCCGAGCAGGAACGGCAGCACGTAGTAGCCGTGCACGCGCTGGCGCGCCGGGGTGTAGATCTCGATGCGATAGCGGAACGCGAACAGCCGCTCGGTGCGCTGGCGAAACCAGATCAGCGGATCGAACGGCGAGAGCAGCGCCCGGGCGTGGACCTTGCGCGGTTGACGTGCCGCCGGCCACATGTAGGCGGGCGCGGCCCATCCCTGGACTTCGACCGGAAGCAGCTCGCCGGCGGCGACAAGCTCCGCGACGCGCGCCTTGGAGTCACGGCGGGGCAGGCGGAAGTAGTCGCCGAGGTCGGGCTCGGTGGCCACGCCCAGTGCTCTGGCCGCGATTCGAAGAAGCGCGCGCTGGGCCTCGTCCGCGCTCGGCGTCGGCTGGTCGAGGATCTCGGCCGGAAGTACCCGCTCGATCGTGTCGTAGAGGCGCTCGAAGTTGACCCGCCGCGCGGCGCCGATCCGCCCGGTGAAGAACAGATGCTCGAGCGCGACCTTGCCCTCGTGCCAGTTCCACATGTGGCCGGGACGAGGCGGTGGGCGTACGGCTCCGGTGTCGCGGGCGCGGATCGGCCCGTCGCTTTCGACGAGCTGGAGGGTCTCCTGCACCAGCTCCGGTTGCTCGCGGACGATGCGCGCGATCGACCCCCACGCCTCGCGGTCGATGTCCGCCATCCGCCACCGGAACAGGGGATGGAGCTCAATCGGGATCAGGGACGCCTCGTGGGCCCAGTACTCGACCAACCGCCGGTCGATGGGCCCGGTCCCGTGGCCGGCGATCCGGTCGAGCCGCGACTTGTCATACGGCCCGAGGCGCGAAAACACCGGCATATAGTGGGCTCGCTCGAACACGTTGACCGAGTCGAGCTGAAGCAGACCGAGTTGCGTCACGAGTTTCGCGATGCGAGCGGTGCTCGGCGGCGTGGCCGGGCGCGGCCGGCCGAAGCCCTGCGCGGCGAGCGCGATCCGGCGGGCGCGGATGACGCTCAGTTTGGGCACGACTCGGTCTCGAACGCTGCTCATGCTTGGGAGGTAGCAGGGTAGGAGCGCTCGCGGCGGATCTGCTTAGTCTCTCCCGTGATGCCTCGGGCCCGGGCCACACCGACCTTGGTCGCTCGACGCGGAGACCTGATGGTCGAACGCGATCGGCTGCGCCCCTCCGGCCGCCTGCTCGTCCAGGCCGGGATGGAGGCCTCCTACGTCGACCTCGCCGACCCATCCCACCTCGAGTTCGACTACATGCGGTGGATGCGGGTCGTGCTGCGGGCGGCTCGCACGCGGCGGGTGATCCACATCGGCGGCGGGGCCTGCGCGCTGGCGCGAGCGCTCGCCGCGGAAGATTCAGACCCCGCCCACCTCGGACGTCAGGAGGTGTGCGAAGTCGATCCCGAGGTGCTCGCTCTCGCCCGCGAGCATCTCGGCCTGCGCCGGACACGCGGACTGCGGGTGCGCGTTGCCGAGGGGCGGGCCTTCGTCGCCCGCCAAGCGCCGGCGTCCTGGGACGCGGTGGCGATCGACGCGTTCGTCTCCGCAAGGGTGCCGCGCCGGCTGATCACGGCGCAGGCGTTTTCGGATGTGGCCCGGGTCGCCCCGCTGGCCCTCATCAACGTGCTCGACGATCGCGCGGCCCGCGAGGTGTATCTGCTCGCCGCCGGGCTTTCCGCGGCCTACCCCAGCGTGTGGTCGCTGGGAGGCAGGTCCGGGAACACGATCGTGGTCGGTTCGGCGGGTCGGCTCGATCTCGACCGAATCGCAGCCCAGGCGGCGGCCGATCCCTCGCCGGCTCGGCTCACTGACCCGGATCGGCTGGCTGGCCTGGCCGCCGGGACGCCCGCGCTGCGCGACGAGGACGTCGCGGAGCCCTGAGCCGGAAGCTATTGACGCCGGGACGGGCCATCGCGGGCGGTCCGGAACAGCTCTGCGGTCTCCGGATCCATGTAGTAGTCGGTACCGCCATCCGCGCGGCCCTCGGTCGCGATCGGCATGACGCGGTCGAGGTGGCGGGAATATCGCCCCGGCCAGGCGAGGATGCCGGCGACGCCGTGCGAGCCCTTGTCGAGGTCGAGTTGCTTGGCCAGCTGCTCACCTCCGACGCGGGTGCCGGGACTGCCGGCGAGCAGATCGAAGAGCTCGCGGGCCGGCGGCGCGAGCTTGCGGTAGAGCCACGCAGCCTGGTCGGCGTCATCGGCCGACCAGGCGTGGACATCGTGATGTCGGCGCGACCCTCGCGGGCCACGGCGCCCGCGCCCCTGAGCTTGAGCGCCCGCCCACCCCGCGCCCGGCTCGGAGGCCAGAAACGCGGCAAACCAGGCGTAGAACTCCGGTACTCGTTCCTCGGGGACGGCGACCGTGACCTGCTTGTCGGCCATCAGATCTCGGTCGTCTCGGCGCTCGGCTCGGGCTGCTCGGCACGCTCGTGCCCGCGCCCACAACCGCGGCCGTGATGCCCGTGACCGTGTCCGTGTCCGTGTCCGTGTCGTCCGTGGCGCCCACGCCGGCGGGCACCCGGCCCGGCCAGGAAGCGCGCGAAGAAGGCATGGAACTCGGCCACCCGGTCCTCGGGGACGTCAACCGTGATCTGCGTTGACTGCGGATTGGGAGTGATATTTGACTCCATTTCGCTACTCCTTTCTTGCTTACAGATGCAAGCATAGCACAAGTAAATACTTAAGTGAAGACCCTCGTGAATGCTGCGTCTTGCCTGGAGTCAGCGGGTAACCACGCACCCATGTCGGTCGCGATTCTCGACATCGACGGCACGCTCGTCGACACCAACTATCACCACGCCATCGCCTGGTACCGGGCCTTTCGTCAGCACGGCATCGTCCTCCCCATCTGGCGCATTCACCGCCACCTGGGCATGGGCGGCGATCAGCTGGTTGGCGCGATCACCGACGAGCGAACCGAGCAAGAGCAGGGCGACGACATCCGTGGCGCCGAGAAGACGCTCTACTTCCAGTTCATCGAGGAGGTAGAGCCGATGGCGGGCTCGCGGGAGCTGATCGAACAGCTCAAGTCACGCGGCCACGCGGTCGTGCTCGCGAGCTCGGCCAAGGCCGATGAGGTCGACCACTATCTCGACCTGGTCGATGCGCGCGACTTGGCCGACGCCTGGACCACCTCGGCCGACGTCGAGTCGACAAAGCCGGCGCCGGATCTGGTCAGCGCCGCGCTGCAGCGAGTCGGCGGCTCGCCGGATGACGGGGTCATGGTCGGAGACACCCCGTGGGACGTCGAGGCCGCGGCGAAGGCCGGAGTCGGGACAATCGCGGTGCGCACCGGGGGCTTCGGCGTCGACGAGCTACGGGAGGCTGGCGCCGCCGCCGTGTTCGAGTCGGTCACCGAGCTGTGTCAGCGGCTCGACGAGACGTCGCTGCGCTGAGCACTCCGGCCGCGCGGGGCAACCCGCAGTCGTGCAGCATCCCGATTCCGTCGACGACGATCTCGCCGACGGTGTCGCCCTGGTAGATCCAGGCTGGGTTGCGGCGGTACACCGAGGCGAGCTTCGCCGCGCTCGCCGAGGCGGTCGCCTCCAACGTCGCCAGGTCGGACTTACGGTCGCCGTCTGCGGGGAACGCAGTGAGCTGGTAGGCCAGGCCGCACGCGGTCGAGATCCCTCCGGTGGCCACGCTCAGCTTCATCGCCTGCCCCCGCGGGGCCTGAGGCGGGGTGGGGCCGCATCCGGCCAGTAACAGCGCCAGTGCGGCTGCCAGCGCGAGAAGGATTCTCTCGGTCGCCGATGCCAAAGTCACGTCAGCAGGATCAGCGACGCTCCGCCCAGCGCCGCCGCGGCCGCCGTCCACCACGCGATGTAGTCGCCGATGTGGCCGCTGTGGAGCTCGCGTAAGGCGATCAGGGCAGCTCTGGGAGGGCGTTGTACGGCCGCCGGGATGCGCTCGAGCAGCGGCGAGCCGAACAGCGTGAGCGCGGCGATCGCGAGCGCGCCGAGCGTGCCGGCCGCGCCGTACAGGTAGTCGTAGGTCTCGAGGTGGGTGGTCGCGGGCGGTGGGAAGCGACCAGACTCTCCCTGGAGCACCCAGCGCGCGTAGGCCGCGTGGTCGTGGAAGCGGGTCGCCGCGGCCTCTATGCCGGGCACCAAACCGGGAATCAGGCCGATCACGATCGCGGCCACCAGCAGGACCGCCGGCACGACCAGCATCAGCGGTGGCGTGTAGGTCCGCGCGGTGGTCTCCTCGTCGGACTCATCGCGGGCGGGGCGACTCGACTCGACGTCCTCCTCCCGCTGCGCCGCCCCCCACCCCAGAAATACCCGGCCGGCGACACGCAGCACGGCGCCGCCGGTCAGGATCGAGGAGATCACGAACACCGCCGGCAGCCAGGCGTAGTGGGCATCGAGCGCGGCGCCGTCGAGGACCGACTTGCCGAAGAACGACGTCACGCCCGGGAGGGAGCTCAACACCAGTCCGCCGACCCCGAACAGCACGCCGGCGACGCGCATCTCACGGCCGCGGCCGTGAAGCTCGAACTCGTCGACGGAGCCGAACCGGTGCAGCAGGACGCCGACCAGCATGAACAGGGCCGCCTTGTTGAAGCCGTGTCCGACGATCCAGGTGGCCACACCGGCCAGGCCGTGGACGCTCAGCAGCCCGATGCCGCATACGAAGATCCCGATGTGGCTGATCGTTGAGAACGCCAACAGCCGCTTGAGGTGGCGCTGCGTATAACACATGACCGCACCCCACAGCGCGGTCACCGTCCCGAGCGCCACCAGGATGGCCTGGAGCTCCTGCGCATGCGGCCCGAGCGCGCCGGCGAAGATCGTCCAGTACAGGCGCGCCACCGCGTAGATCCCGAGCTCGGCCATGACGCCCGAGAACAAGACGCACACCGGCGTCGGCGCGACGGCGTGGGCGTCGGCGAGCCAGAAGTGGACGGGCACTGCCGCCGCCTTGGTCAGGAAGCCCATGAAGAGCAGGACCATGGCGACGATCACGAGCGCGTCGGGGCGGTGGCCGTCGAGGGCATGCCCGATCTGCGCCATGTTGAGCGCGCCCGTCCGCCCGTAGAGCAGCGCGATGCCGACGAAGATCGCGTAGGCGCCAACGCTGTTGGTGATGGCGAAGTTGATGGCCCCCTGGATCGGGCCGCGCTCCTCGATCCGGTAGGCCGTCAGGGCGTACGCCACCGCGCCCATCAGCTCGAAGAACACGAGCATGTTGAACAGGTCGCCGGTCAGGCAGAAGGCGACCATCGCGGCCATGAACAGGAGCATCAGCGCGTGGAACAGGCCGTCCGCGCCGTCGAAGTACCGCCACGAGTAGATCAGTGCCGCCGTCACCAGGACCGCCGCCAGGGTGGCCATGCCGGCGCCCATGGCGTCGATCGAGAACGAGATCCCGATCGCGACCGAGTCCTTGGGTCGCCACCCGCCCATCCAGTACGCGAACGGATGGTGGCTGGCTCGCACGAGCAAGATCGCGCACAGCGTCACGACGCCGAGCGCAACGCCGGCCGCAAACAGGTCGTTGAGGAGCCTCGGCGTCCAGTGCCGGATCGCCACCAGGATGGCGGCGGCCATCATCGGCACGACGACCGGTAGCGCGACGATATGCATGGGTGGGCGGGTCCTTCAGTTCCTGAGCGTGCGAAGGTCCTGAGGGTCGAGGCTCCCGAATCGCTTGTGGGCCTGCACAGCCAGCGCCAGCAGCATCGCGGTCACGGTGGCCTCGATGACGACGTCGGTGAGCACCAGCACCTGGACCACCGGGTCGACGGCCTTGCTGGTGGACGGGATGTCGGCGAAGATCGGCGCCGCGCCGCCCTTGGTGTAGCCGACGCCGAGCAGCACCAGGTAGGTGGCCGACTGCACCACGGTGAGCGACAGGATCGCCCGGATCAGGTTGCGGCTCGAGACGATCCCGTAGAGACCGGCGAGAAACAGCCAGGCGGCGACCGCGTACGGAAGGAAGCTCATGGCTTGCCGGCGGTCTCCTTCTCGGGTTTCGGGCCTCCTGCGATCACGAGCGCCTGGTCGAAGAACTCGCTGTAGGCGACCAGGAACGCCCCACTCACCTCGAGCCCGACGGCAACACTGGCCAGGTCGATCTGGCCGGCCGAGAGGAGATGCCCGGGGATCCCGAGCGGCAGGAAGTCCTTGAAGAACACGCCGGCGAGCACCAGCCCGGCCAGGCCCACCATGCCGTAGCCGAGCGCCCCGGCCGCCTCGCCGATCTCCACCACCGCCGCGGGCGCGACGATCCGCATCCGCACGTAGCGCCCGGCCAGGAACACAGCCAGCGGTCCGGCGGCCAGGATCACGCCACCTTGAAAGCCGCCCCCCGGGGTGATTTGCCCGTGCACCACGATGTACACGCCGATGGCCAGGATCGCCGGGATCAGCGCCAGGCTGAGCGCGGCGAGCGCTTCGCTGGCGCCGCCCAAGGGGTGCTCATCGGCCTCATGCTGGCGGGGGCGCTTGTGCTCGCCGCGCGTCTCGCGCAGGATCAGCACGACGCCGAGCACCGAAGCGAACAGGATGAACTCCTCGCCCAAGGTGTCGAAGCCGCGGAAGTCGAAGTTCAGCGCGGTGACCAGGTCGGTGGCGTGGCGCTCGGTTACGCCGAGGCCGTCTAGGACGTGGCCGTAGACACCGTGGTAGTGCCCGAACGCCGGCAACCCCGACAGCCCGTAGACGAGCACGACGCCAAGGCCGACTGCTGCGACGCCGAACAGCAGCAAACGTGCGGTCCGGGTCACTCGCCCTCATCACCTTCGCGCTCGCGCTCCTGAGCGTTGACCTTGCGAAGCGCCAGCAGGATCAGCACCGGGAGACCCACGGTGGAGACGACGATCTCCGACAGCGCCACGTCCGGCGCCTGGAAGACGAAGAACAGCATGGTCAGGGCCATTCCGAACACGCTCATGACGAGCGTCTGGCGCAGCGGGTCGCCCGCGGCCACCACGGCACCACCCCCGACCGCCACCGCGACCAGCGCCGCTATCTGCAGGATCGTCATTGCTCGCTCTCCTCCCGCACCTTGGCCCGCCAATCCCCCAGCTCCCGGATGAGCAGGCTGCGCACCGTGGTCTGGACGAGGATCGGTCCCGCGAGTACGAGAATCACGCCGACCAACAGCGCCTTGTCGCCGACCAGCGAGAACGACTCGCGGATGAGGACGGCGACGCCGATGAGAAAGCCCCCGAAGCCCGCGAGCCCGGGGTAATGCAGGCGGTCGTACGCGTCGCGCATCACGCAGACCCCGAGCACGGCGATCAGCTCGATCAGCCCCCCCGCGATCAGCAGGATCACGGCGATGACCGCGCGCCAGCTCACAGATCTCGCTCCATGAGCCGGGCGAAGAGCAGCGAACCGACCAATGACATCGGCGCGAAAACAACCGCCAGGTCGACGAATGGCTGGCGGTGTAAGCCCTCGGCGAGCAGCACCAGGATCGTTGACAGCAGGATCGCCGACACCTGCATGGCAGCCAGGCCGTGCGCCGGCGGGGCGAGCAGCGTCACCCCGACGCACGGGATGAGCGCAAAACCCAAGACCGCGGCCGCGATCTCCCATTCGTTCACGACGCCTCCTCGCTCACTCCGAGCCGAGGCCGAGCACGTCGATCGCCTCGGCGCCGCCGGTGGAGCGAAGCTGGTGGCCGAGGATCAGACCGCGCTCCTCGTCGACCCCGACGATGATCGTGTTCGGCGCAAAGGACCCAAGTGACTCGGCCAGCGCGCGGCGACCTGCCTCGACGTCGTGCCCGGGTCCGCCGCGGAACGGCACGGCGCGGAAGGACCCGTTGACCGGCCTGGGACGGACGAGCTGACGGAAGGCGATCAGCGAGACCGCGGCGATGTCCGAGGGGACCTTGAGCAGCGGGCGATGGGCCGTCGCCAGCCACCGTACGCGAGCGGTCAGCCCGCCGACGGTCTGCTGCTCGCGGGCCAGCTCGAACCCGGTCGCCGCCATCACCGCTGCCGCCACGGCCACGATCAGTTCGGGCAGCGAGGTGGTGTCGATCAGCAGCAGGTAGAGGGCGCCGGCCAGCACCCCGGCGGCACACCATGCGCCGGCGCGGCGCGGGAACGGCCTGGGGCGTCTATCGGAATCGAGGGAGGACATGCTCGCGATACGCCTCGAAGAAGGCGTCCTGCTCCGGTCCGATCTGCTGCACGTACAGCTCGTCAAAGCCCGCGTCGGCGTACTCCTGCAGGGCCTGCATGTGGCGCTCGACATCGGGCCCGCACGGGATCTGGCCGGCGATCATCTCCTCGGTCACGAGCTGGCTCGCCTGTTCGATGTGCTGCGGGGTCGGCAGCACCTGCGCGAGCTCGCCCGGCAGCGCGTCGTTGGCCCAGAGGCGATGGGCGGTCTTGTGCGCCTGGGCCTCATCCGCGGCCCAGCAAACCTTGGTCCCGCCCTGGACGAGCACATCGGGTCGCTTCGCGCCCGAGCGGAATTGCTTCACCGCATCGGCATCCGGCTGCACGGTCACGAAGCCGTCACCGATCCTGGCCGCGACGTCGATCGCCTTTGGGCCGAAGCCTGAGACCAGAATCGGCGGCGGCTGGTCGGGCAGATCGTAGACCCGTGCTCGCTCCACCCGGTAGTGGCGGCCGCTATGGCTGTGGACTCCGCCGTCCCACGGCTTCCGAATCACCTCGACCGACTCCTCGAGCATCTCGAGGCGCTCGTCGGCCTCGGGCCAGCGCGCGCCGAGGACGTGCTCGTTCAGGGCCTCCCCCGTGCCGACCCCCAGACAGAAGCGACCGTCCAGGAGGAGGCTCGTGGTGGCCGCCGCCTGGGCGATGATCGCGGGGTGGATCCTCACCGTGGGGCAGGTGACCGCGGTGGTGACCTTTTGGTTCGTGGTCTGCGCGACGGCGCCGATCACCGACCACACGAACGGGCTGTGGCCCTGCTCGTCGCTCCACGGGTGGTAGTGATCGGAGATCCAGAGCCCGTCGAAACCGGCGCGGTCGGCCTTGATCGCCAGCTGCACAAGGTCCCGCGGCCCCCACTCCTCGCTGGATAGGAAGTAGCCGATCTTCATGGTCGTTCGACGGCACCCTCTCCCCGGCACCGGGCGCTTGTAATCAGGAGGCCTGGGTAGACGATGCGGAGACTTGGAGGGAGGAAGACGACAGATGGACGAGCTTCAGGCTCGCCGCGCAGGCGGCACCAATCGTCAGTCCGAGAACGGTCACGCCCGGTCGGGGGGTGGCCAGCGGCGAGCGCGCGGCGAGCAGGCGCGTGACCATGCGCAGGCCGCCAAGCGCAAAGCGCAGAAGCGCCGTGGCCGCCAGTCCGGTGCGGCGGCGTGGGTCGCCAACCGTGCGTCGGAGTGGTCGCTGGACGGTCCCGACTGGAGCTTCGTCGAGGCCCAGAAGTATCTGTGGAACCCGCTCATGGACTACTGGTTTCGGATGGAGGTCGAGGGCTGGGATGGTCTCCCCGACCCGCCGGCGCTCCTGATCGGCATCCACTCGGGTGGGCCGTTCGTCTGGGACGCGTGGACGGTCGGCGTGCAGTGGTGGCGGCGGTTCGGCTCCGAGCGCCCGCTGCACGGCACGGCTCATGACGCGCTGATGGCCACGCCGGTGCTTGGCGCGTACTTCCGGCGCATGGGCGTCCTGCCGGCGGCGCCCGACAGCATCACCGCCGCCCTGGCTGCCGGGCGCGACGTCGCGCTTTGGCCGGGCGGCGAGCGCGACTCGATGCGGCCGTGGTCTCAGCGCGACGAGGCCGTCTTGGCCGGGCGCAAGGGCTTCATCAAGCTGGCGATCCGCAGCTGCGTCCCGATCGTGCCGGTGGCCACGGTGGGCGGACCCGACTCGATGCCGGTCCTCGCCACCGGACGCCGGCTGGCCAAGCTGATAGCTCTGGACCGAGTCGCCCGGCTAAAGATGTTCCCGATCGCCGTGCAGGCGCCGTGGGGCATCTCCCCCGCCGTGCTGCCGGAGATCCCGCTCCCGACCAAGATCCGGACGGCGTTCCAGGAGCCGATCGAGCTCGACTGCGATCCCGCGCGTGCCGAGGACGAGCGCTACGTCCAGGCGAAGTACCGCGAGGTCCAGGCGAGCATCCAGGACGGGATGAACACGCTGGCGCGGCGGCGCCGGCTGCCGCTGTTCGGCTAGCAACCGGCGCCGCGTAGCCAGAAGCAATTGCTAGGCGGCGACCTTCTGCCGATGCTTCCCCTCGGCGAACTCCTCGACGATCTTGGCGCAGAACGCGGGTAGATCGTCGGGCTTGCGGCTCGTAACCAACCCGTTGTCGACCACCACTTCCTGGTCGACCCACTCGGCGCCGGCGTTGCGCAGGTCGGTCTGGAGGCTCGGCCACGAAGTGACCTTGCGCCCCTTCGCGACGCCGGTCTCGACCAGCATCCAGGGGCCGTGGCATATGACGCCGGCCGGCTTGTCCTGCTCGAAGAAGTCGCGGACGAACTTCACCGCGTCCTTGTTGGCGCGCAGCTGGTCGGGGTTGGCGACGCCGCCGGGCAGGACCAGGGCGTCGTAATCGGACGCCTTGGCCTCCGAGACGGCCTTGTCGACCTTGATTTTTTCGCCCCTGTCGAAGTGCTGCCACATTTCGACCTCGCCCGTCTCGAGCGAGACGACGTCGACGTCGGCGCCCGCCTTGCGGACCGCCTTCAGAGGCTCGGTCACCTCGACCTGCTCGGCCCCGTCGGTGAACAGAAACGCTACGTGCTTGCCCTTGAGCTCGTTAGCCATGGCTACCGGCTCCTTTCGTGCTCGTTCTAGGTACTTACTTCGAGTACCCGGCTCCGGATCGAGTTAACGAAGGGTCAGCTGGAGATCAGCGTGGGCGTTCCGAGCGGGATGTGGTCCAGCAGCCACTGCCCGTCGGCCAGCGTCACGCGGACGCAGCCATGGCTGGCGGCCTCGCCGATGCTCGAGACCTCGGGCGTCGAATGGATCGCGATCCGGGTGCCTCCGGTCCAGCCCTGAATGGCGTGCGGGGAATGGGCCGACAGGGCCAGGATGCAGCAGCCGTACGGGCCCTCGGGATCGCCGGTAAGCAGCCGGTCGGTGACGGCGAAGCGGCCGGTTGGCGTGGGCGCATTGGAGGCCCCGACGGCCACTGTGAAATGAGCCACGACCTTGCCGCCATCGAGCACGGTCAGCCGACGCGCCGCGGTCGAGACCTCGATCTCCCAGGCCACGCGGCCGAGCGACGCCGATGATTGGGCGATCCACGCCACCCGGTTGTTGCCGGCCTGGGAGCTGATGACGCCGAGCCACCCGGATACGTGTCTGACCACCCAGAACGCCGCCGGAGAGCCGAACTGCGTCTTGATGCCGAGCCGCGCCAGGACCCGCCCACCGGGCGTGGCACGCAAGGCGGTCCGATGCAGCAGGAGCGCGACAAGCGACCCCGATCCGCCCGGAATCGCGGGCTGGGCGTGGGCCGCCGAGGTCGCCGAGGTCGCCGCGGCCGGTGGCGGAGCCTGGTTCAGCTGCACGGTCTGGGACGAGGACTGGGTCTGGGCGCCAGAGCTCGTGCCGATCACGATCCCGATCACGACCGGGATGACCGCGATCAACGCCGCCAGGCCGGCCAGCAGTAAGCGCCTGCGCCCCGGTGGCCTCGATTGCACTCCGTCGCCACCCATGGGCGAACGGTACCGCAGCGCTTCTCGAACTGTTTCAGTCTTGCTCTGGCGGTGGGCGCTCAGCCGCCGGCGACAGCCGGCAGGATGGTCACCTCGTCACCGTCCGATACGGGCGTCTCGAGGCCGTCGAGGAAGCGGATGTCCTCGCTGCCGACGTAGACGTTGACGAACCGCCGCAGCCCGCCGTCCTCGGCGATGCGGCTGCGCAGCTCGCCGAAGCGCTCATACAGCGCGTCGAGCACCTCGCCCACCGTGGCGCCGTCGACGCTGGCGGTCGCCTCGCCGCCGGTGGCGGCGCGGAGCTGAGTTGGGATCTTGACCGTGACTGCCATTGCGCGCTCAGTCATATCACGCCGCCGCGACGACACGTTCGGCGGCATGCTCGAAGGAATCGACAGTCGGCTCGATCTCCCACCGCTCGAACGTCCCGCGCACCACGTCGAGGGTCTTCAGGCCCTCACCGGTGATGTACGCGACCACGCGCTCGTCCGGGTCGATGTCGCCGCGGGCGGCCAGCTTCGCGAGTACCGCCACGGTCACGCCGCCGGCCGTCTCGGTGAAGATCCCGGTCGTCCGCGCCAGCAGCTTGATCCCCTCGCGGATCTCGTCGTCGGTCACCGCGTCGATCGCCCCGCCCGTGCGGCGGGCCAGATCGAGCGCGTAGGGCCCGTCGGCCGGGTTGCCGATCGACAGCGACTTGGCGATCGTGTCCGGCTTGACCGGCCGGCAGAAGTCCTGGCCGGCCTCGAACGCGCTCGCCACCGGCGAGCAGCCGGTGGCCTGGGCGCCGTTGAACTTGGGGAGCTCGCCGCTCAGCAGTCCGACCTCGATCCACTCCTCGAAGCCGCGCGCGATCTTGGTGAACAGCGAGCCCGACGCGATCGGGGCCACCACCCGGTCGGGCAGCTCCCACCCGAGCTGCTCCGCGGTCTCGAATGCGAGCGTCTTGGACCCCTGCGAGTAGTAGGGCCGCATGTTGATGTTGACGAACGCCCACTCGTGTTCGGCGGACAGCTCGGTGCACAGGCGGTTGACGTCGTCGTAGTTGCCCCGCACCGAGACCAGGTTGGTCCCGTACACGCCGGTCGCGAGCACCTTCTGCTCCTCCAGGTCGTGCGGGATGAACACGTAGGACTCCAGTCCGGCCGCCGCGGCGTGGGCGGCCACGGCATTGGCCAGGTTGCCGGTCGACGCACACGCGACGATCTCGAAGCCGAGCTCGCGCGCCCGGGCGAGCGCCACCGACACGACGCGATCCTTGAACGAGTGAGTGGGATTCGCGGCGTCGTTCTTGATCCACACGTTCCGGAGCCCGAGCGCCGCGGCCAGGCGATCGACCCGCAACAGCGGCGTCCAGCCGGCAGGCAGCACGCCCTGGGGCGGGGCCTGCACGGGCAGGAAGTCGCTGTAGCGCCACAGCGAGTGCGGCCCGGCCTGGATCCGGCGGCGCAGCGCCGCGGGGTCGTCGGTCGACCGCGGGGCGTACGCGACCTCGAGCGGCCCGAAGCAGTGTTCGCACACGTATCGCGCCTCGAGCGGATAGCTCGTCTTACATTCCTTGCACAGCAGAGACTCTGGCGGCATATGAAAAAACCTCCGCCGGGGTCAGTGGTCCGGGTCGGAGGTTGAGAAGCCCGCCCTATCCACATCTCCCAGGCTTGTTGTTGGAGCCTGATGGAATTGGCACCGTTCCCTTTCGGGCGGTTGCCGGGGCTTCGCAGGGCCATATCCCTCCACCCCTCTGGATGCGTACAGCTATGTTGAGCGCAGTATATCCACACGTTCGCCAGACTTCGAGTGGACTTGAGTCGCCGGGCTCTCCGATCGACCGACGGGCGGCCGGGTAACCAGTTCTCCATGCCGGTGTTGAAGGGTTGCGATGACTGCCACGTCCACTGATCCGCTCGAGCGCCTCGAGGCGACACTCGCCCTCGGCCGCAGCGCGCCAAGCCGGCGCATGCTGATCGTGGTCAATCCCTACGCGACCACGGTCTCGGACCGGCTCAAGAACCTTGTCGTCTACGCGCTGCGCGGACGCTACGAGGTCGACGCGATCGACACCGCCGAACGCAATCACGCCACCGAGCTTGCGCGTGAGGCGGCTCGCGAGGGCTACGACGTGGTGGTGGCGTTCGGCGGGGACGGGACCGTCAACGAGGCGGCGAATGGCCTGGCCGGCTCGGACACACCGTTGTGTTGCCTGCCAGGCGGCCGTGCCAACGTGTACTGCCGGATGCTCGGGATCCCGGCCGACGTGGTCGACGCCACCGAGCATCTGCTGCTGATGGCTGACGACTGGCATCCGCAGCGCGTCGACATCGGCTGGGTGGAAGACCGCAAGTTCCTGTTCTCCGCCGGTGTCGGGCTCGATGCAAGCGTGGTCGAGCGCGTGGACGCGCACCCACGGCTCAAGGCTCGCTTCGGCGAGTGGTACTACACGTCGACAAGCGTGCAGACGTTCGCGCGCAATTATCTGGTCCATCCGCCCCGGCTCGAGGCCGAGCTCGGTGGGGAGACCGTCGCCGGCGTGACCGTGATCGTGCAGAACACGACGCCGTACACGTACTTCGGCGAGCGGCCGGTCGAGATGGCCGAGGGGGCCACGCTCCATAGCGGCGATCTCGCCGCGCTCGTGCTCGACCGCGCCCGCCCGGTGGACGTGGTCCCGATCATCGCCCGCTCGCTCTCGAACCGCTTCAAAGTCAGCCGCCACGGCCACGTCCACCCGTTCCGAGGTGTGCGCGAACTGCGGGTCCGCTCGCTCGACGAGCGGCCGCTCCCGCTTCAGGTCGACGGCGACTACATCGGCGACGTGCACGAAGCCGCGTTCGGCGTGCTGCCGAACGGGCTCGCGGTGGTGTCCTGAACGTTGATCCGCCGGCTCGCGGTCGCGCTCGGTGGGCTGCTCGCGATCGGCGCGGGTGCGCTGATCGCGGTTCCGGCGCTCGTGTCGGCCCATCCGCTCCCGGCGGCGCCGGGCTGCCCGATCTTCCCCGCCGACAACCCGTGGAACCAGCGCGTGGACAAGCTGCCGGTGGCCCGGAACTCCGCGCAGCTGATCGCGAGCATCGGCCTGAATGATCCCGTCCACCCTGACTTCGGCTCGGGGCTGTACGACGGCGAGCCGATCGGCATTCCCTACACGGTCGTGTCGTCGAGCACGCCGAAGGTGCCGGTCCACTTCCAGTACTCCTCGCAGTCGGACAAGGGGCCCTACCCCCTGCCCAAGGGCGTGCCGATCGAGGGCGGCTATGCCTCGACGGGCGACCGGCACGTGATCGTCGTGGACCGGGACACGTGCACCGACTACGAGCTGTTCGCGGCCTACCCGCACGACGGCGGGCGCTACTGGACGGCCGGGTCCGGTGCCATCTTCAACCTGCGCTCCGACCACCTGCGCCCGGCCGGCTGGACGTCGGCCGACGCGGCCGGCCTGCCGATCCTGCCCGGCCTGGCCCGGTACTCGGAGGTCGCGGCCGGGAGCATCGATCACGCCCTGCGCTTCACCGCGCCGTGCACGGCGCCACGTTACGTCTACCCGGCGCGGCACGAGGCCTCGACCTGTTTCGGCGCCCACCTCCCACCGATGGGGCTCCGAGTCCGCCTGAAGGCGAGCGTCAACATCTCGGGGCTCCCCTACCAGGCTCGGGTGGTGGCCGAGGCGCTCAAGCGCTACGGGATGATCCTGGCCGACAACGGCTCCCCGTGGTTCATCTCGGGCGCGCCCGACCGAGGCTGGAACAACGACGCCCTGCACCTGCTCGACCGGCTGACCGGGCGAGACTTCGAGGTCGTGGACACGAGCTCGTTGCCCCACCCCGGGCTCTAGAGAAAGCGGTAACGCGGGGGAGGAAACGGCCCGCTCCAGGCTCTTTGAGGCGGTGGACCACCGCCGCCCGAGGCCGCCCGACCGCACGCCGCGCCAGATCGCCCTTACCGAGCTAGATCTCGAGTTGCTGCGGTTCCTCTCCGAGCACCGCTTCGTGCTCGCCGATCACGCCGCGGCGCTGCTCGGGGTCACGCCGGTGACCGCCGGCCGTCGCCTGGAGAAGCTCGCCGATGGCGGCTACGCCAGGCGCGCTGCGGTGTTCACGGGCAGGCCGCCGATGTACCTGATCAGGCCGGCCGGGCTGCGGGCCGTGGGTAGCACCCTGGCCGCACCGACGCTCGACGTACACAACTACGAGCACGACATCGGGGTGGCTTGGCTGTGGCTCGCCGCCAGGCGCGGGACGTTCGGTCCCCTCCGCGAGATCCTCGCCGAGCGAACGCTTCGCTCGCGGGACGGCGTGCCGGATCGCGATTCCCCCATGCTGGGTGTGCGGCTCGGCGGAACGGGACCGCACGGACGGGAGCGACTCCACTACCCCGACCTGCTGCTCATGACCGCCGACGGCAAGCGGGTGGCGCTGGAGCTCGAGCTCTCGACCAAGGGTCGCACGCGACTGGAGTCGATCCTGGCGGCGTACGGTGCCGATCCCCGGATCGCCGGCGTCGTATACCTGGTCCAGAGCCAGACGGTGGCGCGCAGCGTCGAGCGCGCGGCGCGCAGGGTCGGCGTATCGGACCTCGTCCATCTCCAGCGCGTGCGCTTGAACGTGGCGCGGCCCGCGGCGATCCAGTCGCTCGCCCTCGAGCGCGCTTCCGGGGTGTCCCGGTGAGGCTGCCGGAGCCTGGCAGCCCGCTTCACCGCAGGCTGACGCTGGCGGCATTCGTCACGCTTCTCCTGCTCCCGGCGCCGGTGGCGACCCTGTTGGCCGGAGCGATGCTCGCCGTCGCCGCGGTCCGGGCCGCACGGTTCGCGGCTCGGCTCGTGGCGCCGCGACTGAGGACCCGCGGGGGGCCGCAGGGCGACATCGTGCTGGGCGTTGACAAGAGCGGCAGACCGCTCCGCCTGGGCTCAGACGAGCTGTCGGCTCACGGGCTGATCGTCGGGGCGAGTGGCGCCGGGAAGACGACGACGCTGCTCACGATCCTCACCGAGGAGGTCCGACGGGGCGGCCCGGTGGTGGCCATCGACTTGAAGGGCTCACCCTCGTTCGTGAACGAACTGGCGAGCGCCGCTGCCGCCGCCGGGCGCCCGATGAAGCTGTGGACGCTCGACGGCGGCGCCTACTGGAACCCGATCGCGCACGGGAACCCCACCGAGCTCAAGGACAAGCTGATCCGCACCGAGCACTTCACCGAGCCGCATTACATGCGCGCCGCCGAGCGCTACGTCCAGACCGTCCTGCAGGTCCTCTCCGCGGCTCACCCGGACCGGCCGCCGACCATTCACGAGGTCGTCGAATTGATGGATCCGGCCCGGCTGAACGGCATCCTGCGCCACGTCGACCGTCCGCTGCGCGAGCGGGTCCAGGATTACCGCTCCGGGCTGACCCACGACCAGCTGAGCGCGATCCGGGGGCTCCAGACCCGCCTGGCGATCGTGACCGAATCGCACATCGGTCCCTACCTCGCCCCGCCAACGGCTGATCCGCGCGCGGACTCCATCGATCTACGTTCAGCGCTGTCCGGGTCCGAGGTCGTCGTATTCAGCCTGAACTCGAGCCGCTACGGTCAGCTTGCCGCCCAGATCGGCACGCTGGCCGTCCAGGATTTGGTCGCGGTATCCGGGGCTCGGCTGGAGCAGCCACGGGGCGGGCATCCCCTTGCCCCGGCAATGATCGGGATCGACGAGTTTTCCGGGATCGGGAGCGACCACGTCGCCGCGCTGCTCGCGCGCGGTCGCGAGTCCGGGATGCGGGTGTTCGTCGCCACCCAGGAGCTGGTCGACCTGGAGCGGGCCAGCCCCGGCCTCAGAGACCTGGTGCTCGGGGTCACCGCGGTCAAGATCTTCCACCGCCAGGAGGTGCCCGAGTCGGCGCGGACGATCGCGCGGATCGCGGGCACCGAGATGGTTTGGGACGAGACCCACCAGATCGGGAGCGGGCTGTTCGGCGGCTACGACACCGGCCACGGCACCCGCCGTCGCGTCGAGCGTTTCATCGTCGATCCGAACGAGATCCAGACGCTCACCCCCGGACAGGCCGTGGTTGTCTCGAAGATCCGCGGCGCGCGTGCGCGCACCGTGCGGATAACGCCACCGCAGCGCCCGGAACCGCCGGCTCTAGGAAGGTGAGGAGGAGCGCGGGCCGACCACGCAAACGAACCCCAGCGCGTCGGGGCCGAGCGTCTCGAAGCAGTGCAGCTCGTTGCCGGGCACGTAGACCACGTCCCCCTCCCCGACCTCGTGGACTTGATCGCCCAGGGTCACGCGCGCGCGGCCGGCGACGATCATCACGCCGTGGTCGTGGGCGTGACGCTCACGCGCGGTCCGGCCACCGGGTGCAACCTCGAAGTAGCGCATCCGGTACTCGCGGGCGCCCTCGGGCTCGCCGATCAGCTCGTGCTTTCGCACCCCGGCCAACGACGGGTCATCGTAGGCCTGCGGCTCGACGCCCTCCCACCCGGCGCCCGAACTCGACTCGGCGCGCCGATGGATTACACCCATCGTGGCTCCCCGGACGCGCCCTACGCGGCGGCCGGCGTCACCCGGTAGGCGTCGAACACGGCGTCGATGTTGCGCAGCCGGTTGATCGCCTGGTCGAGCGAGCGCGTGTCCCCGACCTCGACCACGAACCGGTTCTTGACCATCGGGTGGTTGACGATGCAGCGCGCCTCGAGGATGTTGATCCCCGCCTCGGCGAAGGTCCGCGACATGTCCTCGAGCAGGCGGTGACGGTCCCAGCCGTCTACCTCGATCTCGACACGGAAGGAGGTCTCGGGGTCGCCGTCCCAACTCACCGGCGTGAACCGCTCGGGGTCCTTGCGCAGCACCGCCACGTTGGGGCAGTCCTCGCGGTGGATGGTGATCCCGCGGCCGAGCGAGATGTAGCCGACGATCGGATCGCCCGGCACCGGACGGCAGCACTTGGCCATGCGCAGCATCACCTCGTCGATCCCCTCGACCGAGATCCCGAACCGCGAGGAGGAGGTGGTGGCCCGCGAGCGCCGGCGGCGGGTCTTGAGCAGGTCGTCGGCGGCGGTCGGCTCGGACTCGGCGGTCTCGCCCTGCTTGAGGCGCTGCATGATCTTGTTGACCACGACCTTGGCCGAGATCTTGGCTCCGCCCAGCGCGATGTAGAAGTCCTCGGCCTTGCGGAACCCCATCTCGCGGATCACGTCGGCCAAGAGCGGTGAGCCGACGATCTTCTGCGCGGGCAAACCCTGCTTCTTGAGCGCGTCCTGGAGCAGCTCTCGGCCGGTGTGCTCGGAGTCCTTGCGCGACTCAGCCTTGAACCAGGCCTTGATCTTGTTGCGCGCGCGGGTGGTCTTGACCAGCGCCAGCCAGTCGCGCGAGGGCCCGCGCTCGCGCTTGGAGGTCAGGACCTCGACGATGTCGCCCGAGCGCAGCTGGTAGGACAGCGGGACGATCTTGCCGTTGACCTTGGCGCCGACGCAGCGGTGGCCGACGTCGGTGTGGATCTCGTAGGCGAAGTCGAGCGGAGTCGCGCCGGACGCGAGCGACTTCACCTCGCCCTTGGGCGTGAACACGAACACCTCGTCCTCGAACAGGTCGACCTTGAGGGTCTCCATGAACTCGCGCGGGTCGGATTCCTCCTGCTGCCAGTCGAGCAGCGAGCGCAGCCACTTGAGCTTTTCGTCGGATTTGGACCCACCCACCCCACCCACCCCCGCCCCGTTGCCCCGGCCCTGGCCGGCGGAGCCGTCTTCCTTGTACATCCAGTGGGCGGCGATTCCGTACTCGGCTAGGTCGTGCATCTCCCGAGTGCGGATCTGGATCTCCAGCGGCCGCCCCTCGGGTCCGATGACCGTCGTGTGCAGTGACTGGTACATGTTGAACTTGGGCATGGCCACGAAGTCCTTGAAGCGTCCCGGTAGCGGCTTCCACAGCGAGTGGATCACCCCCACCGCGCCGTAGCAGTCCTTGACCGAGCCCACGATCACACGCATTGCGGTCAGGTCGTAGATCTCGTTGAACTCGCGCCCCTTCTTGGTCATCTTGGCGTAGATCGAGTAGAAGTGCTTGGCCCGGCCGGAGATCTCGGCGTGGATGCCGAGCTCGTCAAGCTCCTTGTTCACGTAGCCGGCGGCCTGGTTGACGTAGCGCTCGCGCTCGGCCCGCTGCTGGGCGACCAGCCCCTTGATCTCGTTGTATTTGCGCGGGTGCAGGGTCTGGAACGCGAGGTCCTCGAGCTCCCACTTGATCGCGTGGATGCCGAGCCGGTGGGCGATCGGCGCGTAGATGTCGAGCGTCTCGCGAGCCTTCTCGATCTGCTTCTGCTTGGGCAGCGCAGCGATCGTGCGCATGTTGTGCAGGCGATCGGCCAGCTTGATCAGGATGACCCTGATGTCGGTGGCCATCGCCACCATCATCTTGCGGTAGTTCTCGGCCTGGGCCTCGTCCCGGGACTGGAAGGTCAACCCGGTGAGCTTGGTGACCCCGTCGACCAGTCCCGCAATCTCCTCGCCGAACGCCTCGTGCACCTCCTCGAGCGACGCCGAGGTGTCCTCGACCGTGTCGTGCAGGAGTGCGGCGCACAGCGTCTCGGTATCGAGGCGCATACCGGCGCAGATCTTGGCCACGCCAACCGGATGCACGATGAAGTCCTCGCCCGAGCGCCGGCGCTGATCGGCGTGGTGCACGCAGGCGTAGACGAACGCCTCCTCAACCCGGTCGCGGTCGATCGACAGGGCCGACTCATGAGCGTGCTCCTCGACGATCGCGAACAGATCGCCGAGCAACCGGCGCTCGGTCTCGGTCAGCTCCGCGCGCCCGACGTCGGTCTGCCCGTCGGGGTGTGACACGCGATCGACGGGCGGCCGCGAGGCGGCGAACAGCGCCGAGCCAGAGCCGTCCTCGCCCGCCTTGGCGCTCGACCCGTCCTTACGGGACCGGCTCAGCCTCCTGGAAGATGGTTTGCGCTGCTCAGGTATCGTCGTCCGTCCTCATACCGCTGGGCGTAGACCCTGTACGCGGGCGAATGCTCGAGCTTGGTCGGCGCGTCGCTCGCGATCGCCAGGGCCGGCAGATCCCGGTCGAGGCTGACGAGCTCGAGCTCCGCGAGGACCTTGATCAGCCGAGCCGCCAGATGCGCCGGGCGACCGTGCGGACCGTCTCCGCGAAGCAGGTGCTCGAGCTCCTCGCCGGCCACCCTCTCCCGTTCCCTCAGGGCCCGGTAGAGGACCGTGAGCGGAGCGCGGAGACCGTACTCCAGCTCGTGCATCTGCTGTGCAAAGCGTAGCTCAGGCTCGCCCCACGCCACGTGCGTAAAGCCACGGCCCGCGTCGAGCAGCGTCGCCGCCGCCGTGCTGGATGGAGGATCGAGCGCCACCAGCTGCGCGAAGCCCTCGGCAATCGACCACTCTCGTCCCAGCCCGTGGTATGAGCTCAGGGCGAAGCCGCCGGTCCGCGGCCGCAGCCCGGCCAGCCGCCGCCCGGTGTCGGCGCACACGGCGAGCACCCGTCCGCCCGCGGCCAGCGCGTCGGCCAGCACCGCGAGCGGGCTATGCCCCCGACGGTCGAGCACCGTGCGTGTGCGGGCGATTACGGGACCCGCCGACCCCGCCTCTCCTGGGGGCGGCGAGAGCTCGCAGTCGAGCTCGCCGAGCACAGCGGCCAGGTAGTCCTCCACCTCCCCCACCACCTCGATGACGCGGTCCGCGCTCGCCACGCAGGGTCGCGCGTGCCCGAGGATCAGCCGCGCCTCCACCGCTCCCTTCCAGAAGTTGCGCTCGAGACGGAAGGTGGCGTCCACCGGCTCCTCAGGCTCGACTCCGAGCCGACCGTCGCACCCGAACGCCACCGCCCGCGCGCTGATTCCACCCGAACCGACCGAGAAGCGCAGATGCCGCCCCTCGCCCATCGGACGCAGGTCGCGCAATCGCGCTCCCGGCACCAGCAGGCGCGGTCGCGGATTCCCCATCCCGCAGGGCTCGAGCAGCTCGAGCTCCTCGGCCAGTTCGAGACCGAGCTCGCGCCCGGAGGCGATCGCGTCGATCCGCTCGTGCGCCACCAGCAGCTCATCGGGCAGGACCTCCTCGGCGTGGCGCTCGAACGCCTCGCGAAACGCCTCCACGCGGTCGCGGCGAATCGTCATGCCCGCGGCCGCCCGGTGACCGCCGTAGCGCTCCAGGTGCTCGGCCGTGGCGTGCAGGGCCCCAAGCAGGTCAAAGCCCGGGATGCTCCGCGCCGACCCGGAGCCCTCGTCGCCGTCGAGCCCGACCACCACGACAGGCCGGTGATGGCGCTCGACCACCCGGGAGGCGACGATCCCGACCACGCCGGGATGCCACCCCTCGCCGGCCAGGACGTAGGACCGCCGCTCCCCCTGCTCGGCGACGAGCGCCTCGGCTTCCCACACGATCCGCTGCTCGACGGCGCGGCGCTCCGCGTTGACCCGGTCGAGCTCGGCCGCGATCTGGGCGGCTCGCTCCTCGTCCTCGGTCAGCAGCAGCTCGAGCCCCGCGTCGGCCCGTCGCAGCCGCCCGGCGGCGTTGATCCGTGGGGCCAGTCGGAACGCGAGCCCATGTGTGTCCAGCGCGCTCGGATCGACGTTCGCGACCGCCATCAGCGCACGCAGGCCCACGTTGGCGGTTCGCGACAGCGCCGTCAGGCCCTCGCGCACGAGCCGGCGGTTCTCGCCCACGAGCGGCATCAGGTCCGCCACCGTGGCCAGCGCGACCAGCTCGAGGTCCGCCTCGGCGGTGCTCGCCCCTAGCGCCTGCGCCACCTTGTACGCGACCGCGGTGCCGCACAGCTCGGGGCACGGATAGCCGCACAGGGCCGGATGCACGATCTCGCACTCGGGCAGCTCACCGTCCGAGCGGGGCGCGTGGTGATCGGAGACGACGACGTCGAGTCCGGCCTGCCGCGCCGCGGCCACCTCTTCGACCGCCGTGATTGCGCAGTCGACCGTGACCAGCAGACCGGTGCCCCGCCCGGCCAGCCGGTGGACCGTGCCGAGCGAGAGACCGTACCCGTCAACGAGACGATCGGGTAGGTACCAGCCGACGTCCGCACCGCGCGCGCGCAGCGCGCGGACCATGATCGCGGTGGCGCACACGCCGTCGACGTCGTAGTCGCCGTGCACGACGATTCGGCTGCCCTGAGCGATGTGCCGCTCAATGAGAGCCAGGGCGCGGTCGATCCCGGCGAACGCGCTCGGCTCGTGCGCCTCCCGGGGCTGCAGAAACGCGCGTGCCGCCGGCGGCTGCGCGATTCCCCGGCGCACGAGCACCTGGGCGAGGACGTGGCTGATCCCGAGCTCACGGCGCAGCGCCATTGCGGCCGCCAAGTCGTAGGTGGGGATCTCCAGCCGGGGCGCGACCGGCGGGGCGCTCGGCACGGCATGAAGCGCGACCTCCGAGCGGAGAGGCTCAGCGGGCTCTGAGCGAAGGAGGGCTGCCTCGGACATCGCGGGCAGCGTAGGCGCCGGCCCCGACGGAACCGGGGCTAAACCGATCGAAGTTGGCGCAGGCTCAGGCCATCTCGGGGCCGACGCCCGTGACCCGCTCGCGCCGGACGCCTTCGAACCAGACGACGGAAAGGCCGATGATCGTGCCGGGGATCCCCTCGAGCGCGGTGGCGATGTCGGTCGCGTGGCGGCCCGGAATGCTGAAGCCGTGAATCGCCCAGCCGAACAGGGCCGCGCCGATCAGCGCGCCGATCAGGGCCCCCACGATGCCGCCCCAGAACCGGTCGGGCAGCCAGATCGTGAAATGCCAGAGCGCGAGGCCCATCATGACCCAAGCCAACAGCCCCATCAGCGGCGTCTCCCGTGGCGGCGGTTGCGCGAGCGAGGCTTCGGCTTCTGGGGCGAGGGCGCCATCCCCTCGTTCTCGGCAATGTCGGGGGCGGGACGGACCTCGTCCGGGGTTTTCGCACCGGCGTCGGGCGGCGGCGCTCCGTTACCGGCTTCGGGCGGCGGCGCTCCGCTACCGGCGCCGTCGGCTCCGTCGGGGGTCCGTGGGCTCCCGGCCGGGCGCGTCGGTGTGCCACCCGTGCCAGGTCGGGGCTCGGAGCCGCTGGTCGGACGCGCAGGGCGAGTGGGGCGAGTGGGGCGAGCGGGCCCGGATTTATCGCGCGCACTCGGAGGCCGCCCACCCGAGGCACGCCGGCTGCGTGGCGCGGGTGGCGCCTCCGCCTCGCCGTCGGAGGTATGGGCCAGGCGCTTGGTCAGAGTCGAGGTGCGGCGGCTGGGCGCCTCCTCCTCGATCTCCAGGTCGCGCTTCATCTCCTCGAACTCGGCCGCTGACACGCCCTCTGGCTGCGGCTCGGTCAGGCGACCGGTGCGCCGCGGGCGCTTGGGCGTCGGCTCGATGTCGGCGGTGCCGCCTGCATACGCCGGCACGTATCCGAGCTCGTCCTCGATCCGCTGGCGGCGGTGGCGGTACTGGCTCTCGCGCTCCTTCCAGTGCATGAGCACCGGGGAGGCGATGAAAATCGATGAGTACGCGCCCGAGGCGACCCCCACGAGCAGCGCGAACGCGAAATCGCTCAGCTCGGTGGACCCGGCGGTGCCGCCGAACAGGAGCAGGGCAACGATCGGCATCAACGTGCACGAGGTCGTGGCGATCGACCGGGTGAGCACCTCGGACATCGACCGGTTGACAATCTGCGAGAACGCGGCTCGAGGCATGCGTGGGATGTTCTCGCGCACGCGGTCGAACACGATGATCGTGTCGTACATCGAATAGCCCAAGATGGTCAGCAGCGCGGCCACGGTCGCTGTCGTCACCTCCCGGCCGGTCAGGGCGTACACACCGCTCGTAATCAGCAGGTCGTGGGCCAGGGCAATCAGCACCGGAACGGCGAACTTCCACTCGAAGCGCAGCGCCACGTACGCGGAGATCACCAGCAACGAGGCGATGATCGCCACCACGGCGCTGTCGGCGACCGCGCTTCCGAACGTCGGCCCCACCGTTTCGTAGTTGAACGCTCTCTGGCTGTCGGCGACCCCGAACTTGCTGTTCAGGGCGCTCTCGATCTCCTCCCGTCCACCGCTAGGGAGTTTCTTGAACGAGATCTGGTAAGCGTTGGGCCCGAATGTCTTATCGCCGGTCAGCTTCTGGACCGTGGGACTCGAGATCCCAAGCGAGGTGATCTCGGAGGTGACCTGCTGCTGGGTCGCCGCCTTCTCGAGCCCGACCGTGATCCGCGTGCCGGATGTGAAGTCGATCCCCAGGTTGAGGCCCCTTCCGCCGATGGCGAGCGCCCCGATGAGCAGGATCACGCCCGACATCGTGAAGAAGTAGCGCGAGGCGCCCATGAAGTCGAACTTCCACACCCGTTTCTTCCCGCCGGCCCCGAGCGCCGATGGGTGCGCCACCAGGCGCGATGAGCCCATCGTGGTCAGGATCGCCTGCGTGGCCATGACCGCCGTGAACAGGGATACGAAGGTGCCGATGCCCAGCGTGAACGCGAACCCCTGGACGTCGGCCGTGGCCAGGACGAACAGGATGAACGCGGTCATGATCGTGACCACGTTCGCGTCGATGATCGCGGTCAGGCCCTTCTTGTAGCCGGTGGCGATTCCCTGGCGAATCGAACGCCCGTTGCGGATCTCCTCTTTGACGCGTTCGAAGATGACCACGTTGGCGTCGGCGGCGACGCCGATGGTCAGGATCAGGCCCGCGATCCCCGGCAGGGTCAGGGTGATCGGGATCAGCTTGATCAGCGCGAAGAAGTACAGGCCGTACACGGCGAGCCCGGCGACCGCGATCAGCCCCAGTACGCGGTAGTAGGCGATCAGGAAGATGGCGACCGCGAGCAGCCCGATCAGACCCGCGACCAGGCCGTTGTGGAGCGCCTGGCTTCCGAGCGTGGCCGACACCTGCTCCTCGGAGATCAGCTTGAGGTTGATCGGCAGGGCGCCGAGGCGCAGTTCGTTGGCGAGATCCGTCGCGGAGTTGATCGTGAAGCTCCCGCTGATGTCGGCGCCGTTGTCGCCGTTGATGCCGTCCGGGTACTGCTTGTAATCGATGTAGGGGACGGTGATCAGCTGGTTGGTCAGACCCCCGAGCGCCACCGCGAAGTGCTGCTCGTAGGACTGACCCAGGCCGCTGACCAGCGCGCCGCGCCGCGCAATCGCCGCGGTCACGTTCTGGAACGCCGACTTACCCGAGGAGCTGAAACCGAACGTGACGTCCGGCTCGCCGCTGTTGGGATCGGTGCTCTCCTCCGGGTTGGTGATCTCGGAGCCCCGCAGTGCCACGTTGTCCTTCAGCACGAAGAACTGCGCGCTGGGATCGCTGAGCTCAAGCGGATGGGAGAAGCTCTGGGGTATCGCCTGCATCACGACCCAGCCACGCGGGACAACGAGCACCTGCCCCTCGGAGGCGCTCACGCCGGCGGGAAGTCCCTGCTGGAGCTCGTCGAGGGTGTCGTCGGGCCCACTGAGCAGACAGTGCTCCCCGGCGACCGGGACCGTCCCCGCGTCATGGGCCGCGGCCGTGCACGCCGCGCTCCCCGGTGCGCCGAACATCCAGTACTGCGGCGTGATCCGCGAGTTGGTCGAACTGGACCATTCCTGCTGCTTGGAAGCGAGCTCGACGGCTTGATACAGGCCCATGCTCCCCGCCCCCGGCTCCCCCGGCGCGACCGTCGAACCGTTCCCTTGACTGATCGCGATCGCGTTCGGATCCTGGCTCTGCAGCTGATCGGCCACGATCTTGCCGTCGGGGGTCAGCGCATTGGCCTCCCAGTCATAGAAGTAGAGCTGCGCGGTCGCCCCCACCTCGTTCTCGGCGCGCGTCGTATCGCTCACGTTCGGCAGGCCGACCGTGATCTCGTTGCCGCCGCTGGTCTGGATCTCGGGCTCGGCGACGCCCAGCTGGTCGACGCGGCTGCGCATGATGTCGACCGCCCGCTGGAGCGCCGCGGGGGTGACGTGCGGGCTCTGCGCGCTCGGCAGACCCTCGTATACGAGCTCCACGCCGCCCTTCAGGTCGAGACCAAGCACCGTCTTCTTCGGCTTGACCGCGCCCGGGATGCCCGCGACCACGACCAGCGAGCCGAGGAGCAGCCCGATGACCAGGAGCAGGATGAAGCCATTGCGCTGGCGATCAGTCATCCGTCGTTCTGGATGCTAGAGGTAGGAGGCTCTGGTGGCGCGCCCGGCGCGATCGGCCTTCACCGATGGTTGGCCGGCGTGAGCACGACGAGCACCCCGCCTTCCTCGTCGTCGTAGGCCGGAAAGATGTCCGCTACCGCCTTGGCCGGCTGGTCTCGCTCGGCGTGGACCTCCACCGCCTTGGCCTTGACGCGAACCTCCCATTCGAGCGCGGTCTGGACGTGATCCGTGCCGTCATCGAAATGCAGGCCCAGCACCTCCGCGACCGGACGGCCGATCACCTGTTCGGTCTTCAGCCCGGTCAGCTCGAACGACCCGCGGCCGCAGTCGACGATCCGCCCGTCGTTGTCGCAGGCGAAGAACGCCGCGTTGGGCGCCGGGTAGTAGTCGTCGAGCAACTCGAACAGGTAGGCGAACCCGCATCTTTCGCACCCGCGGGCCTCGCGCCGGAAGCCGGCGTTGCGATCGGTTCCCATCGAGCGGTTTCCGCAGTGGGGGCAAATGAAGTAGTGCTCGTGGCTCATCGGAAGCAGGGGCTCGGGCGCTGAGGATAGCCGTAGGGGGTGGGTGGGCCCGGCCTTTTCCCCCCGGCTCTTCACTAACACTTAAAGGAGCGATAACGGACCCGGAGGTTCGACCCCGAGGTGCTCGAACGCGTGCCGAGTCGCGGCGCGACCCCGGGGCGTGCGCTCGATCAGCCCACGCTGGAGCAGGTACGGCTCATACACGTCTTCGATCGTGTCCTGCTCCTCGCCGACGGAGACCGCCAGCGTCGAGAGGCCGACCGGGCCACCGCCGAACTTCTCGCAGATCGTCCGCAGGATCTCGCGATCCAGGCGGTCCAGACCGGCGTGGTCGACGCCGAGCTGGTCCAGGGCCCGATTCGCCTCCGCGCCGGTCACGACCCCCGTTCCGCGGACCTCGACGTAGTCGCGCACGCGCTTGAGCAGCCGGTTGGCGACGCGCGGCGTGCCGCGGCTGCGCTGCGCTATCGCCCGCGCGCCCGCGTCCTCGATGGCGACGTCGAGCAGCCGGGCGGACCGGCGCACGATCGTTGCCAGCTCGTCCGGTCCGTAGTGCTCGAGGCGGTGCTGGATCCCAAACCGGTCGCGCAGCGGCGTGGTGATCAGCCCCGCCCGGGTGGTGGCGCCGATCAGCGTGAACGGCGGTAGCGGCAGCGTCACCACGCTGGCCCCGGCACCCTGACCGATCGTGATCGGCAGACAGCCGTCCTCCATTGCCGGATAGAAGGTCTCCTCGAGCGCTCGCGGCAGGCGGTGGATCTCGTCCACGAAGAACACCGCCCGCGGCTCGAGCGCGGTCAGGAACGCCGCCACGTCACCCTTGCGCTCGAGCGCCGGGCCGGCGGTCTGCACGAACGGAACCTCGAGCTCGGCGGCGACGATCTGCGCCAGTGAGGTCTTGCCCAGCCCGGGCGGGCCGGACAGGAGCACGTGGTCGAGCGCCTCGCCCCGGCTCGCCGCCGCCTCGATCGAGACGGCAAGCTGGTCCTTGACCGCGTCCTGGCCGACGAAGTCCTCGAGCCGCCGAGGGCGAAGGGAGCGGTCGAGATCCTCGTCGGGAAGGAGCTCCGGATCCTGAATGCGCCGCGGCCGTTCGGGGTGGGCGGGGTCGTGAATCTCTCGTACGGGGCTCATCGGCGAGCCGTCCGCAAGGCATGGGCGATCAGGTCCTCGGGGCGCTCACCCTCGGCGCCGTCGAGCAGCTCGTCCGCTTCAACCGGGGAATAGCCGAGGCCGAGCAGCCCCTCGCGGGCCAGCATCCGCGGGTCCTCGGCGCCGGCGCCGCCGTTCAGGATCGCGGAATGGATGATCCCGCCCACCCCCGGCGCGGTGGCGCCCACCTTCTCGCGCAACTCGACGATGATCCGCTCGGCCGTCCGCTTACCCACGCCCGGCGCGGCCTGGAGCCGGGCGGTGTCGCCGGCGGCGACCGCCTTCAGCAGCTCGCGCGGCGGCCCGCCCGAGAGCACCGCGAGCGCGACCTTGGGGCCGACCGACTGCACGGCGATCAGCATCAGGAACAGCTCGCGCTCCTCCTCGGTGGCGAACCCGTAGAGCTGGAGTGCGTCGTCGCGGACGACCATGTGGGTGTGCAGTGCCACCTCCTTGCCGACCGCCGGGACGTGCCGGAGGGTCTCGGCCGACACGGCAAGCCGGTAGCCGACTCCTCCGGTGTCGATCACCACGTGATCACCGCGGCGTACGGCGACGGTGCCGGACACGAGCGCGATCATCCGCGCGCTCCCGCTCCCGCTCCCGCTCCCGCCCCCGCCCCCGCCCCCGCCAGGGCGCGCGCCATCGGCGCTCGATTCAGGTCACAGATCGCCACCGCGAGGGCATCGGAGGCGTGGTCGGAGGACGGCGGGCCGGACAGGCCCAGCAACCGCGCGACCATCCGTCCGACCTGATCCTTGCCGGCGCGGCCGCTCCCGCACACCGCCGCCTTGACCTGCTGCGGGGTGTAGGAGCGCGACGGCACGTGGCGCTGCCCGGCGGCGAGCAGCACGACGCCGCGCGCCTGGCCGACCGCGAACGCGGTCCGGACATTGGCGCCGAAGTAGAGCTCCTCGATGGCCATCGCGTCCGCGCCGTGCTCGTCCAGGAGATCTCCCACGCGGGCGTGGATCTCGGCCAGCCGGCGCTCGAGCGGGGTGCTGGCGGACGTCTCGATCACGCCCGCGGCCCGCAGGCGCAGCCGGGCTCCGGCACCCTCGAGGACTCCGTAGCCGGTGCTGGCGGTCCCGGGGTCTATCCCAACCACGATCATGAGGGACCAATTCTCCGTGGCCGTCCGGACGCCTGCCCGTCCGACCGGTGCCCACCCGGTCGCCGCGGATCCGCGCGACATGCAAAACCGCGCGCCCGGCGGACTCGATCGTTGGGCCGCGCGTTTATGCAGCTACGGGATGAAAAAACGCGCAGCGTCTCGGCAAGGCGTCGATGGTGCGCACTTTTTCAGGTCACCGCCCCGCGAAATGGGACCGATTAGCGCCCGACGCAGCCGGTGAACGAATTGGGCGACGTCATCCGGTACATCTTCCAGATCCCAACCGTGGCGATCAGCTGCTTCTGGGTCAGCCTCGGGTCGATCGGGGGTCCGATCCCGTCGATCGAGTCGTGCGGCCCCACGAACATCACTCCCTGGTGGCGCATCGTGGTCCCGACCCGCCCGAGGGTGACGTGGAGCTTGTACGCCAGCGCCGTCTGCACGCTGTGGTTCACCGCGGCGAAGCTCGACTTGCACGGGAACACGCCCTGATGGCCGCCCACGGCGGCGACCGCGGCGGTCATCTGGTTCAGGTGCGAAACGGCCTGAGAAGCGATCTTCTCCTCGGTGCCGGCCTGGCTGATCCGCGGCCAGGTGAACGGGACAAGGATCGCCACGAGCACCGCGGTCAGCCCGACCGCGACCGCCGTGGAACTCACGCCTCCCGAGACCGAGCGGAAGCGATCGGCTCCAAACAACGCCAGCCGGACGATGCCCACGCCGGCCAGCACGCAGGTCAGCCCCGCGGCGGGCAGGTAGAAGCGCTCGAGTCCCGGATAGCCGTCGAGCGTCATCCCCACCACCACGACCCACCAGACCACGGTCGCGCCGGCCAGCGAAAGCACCAGCCAGTCGCGCGGCTTATCGAACCACGCGAACACGACGGCCACCCCGCCGGCGATCAGTACCGGCAGCAGCTGGATGTCGATGCCGCGCCCGAGCACGCCGAAGAACACGTCATTGCCGAGTCCGCCGTTGTAGTCCTCGGCATGTATCGCCGCCAGGAACGGCTGGCCGGAGCCCACCCACGGCGGGACGAACCAGAAGAACGGGATCGAGATCAGACCGAGCACGACGAGGAGCCGCAGACGCGGCTCCTTCCAACACAGCCAGAGCCCGTAGAGCACGACCAGCGGCCAGGCCTCCGGCCGGAGCTGTGAGGTGGCCACGCCGAACACGAACGCCCACCCAGGCCGGCCGTCGAGGAACGCGAGCACGGCCCACAGCGCGGTGGCGATCTCCATCGGCTCCGACGTCCCGCGGAACCACTCGTCCCAGTAGTCCTGGGTGATCAGGATGCCGGCTGCGGCGATCAGTCCGGCCACGACCGCTGCCCAGCGCGGGATGCGCTCGTGGCGCGAAAGCACGCGCGCAGCGAGCAGGTACGCCGCGATCATCCCGAGGATCCCGCCGGCGCGCGCGGTGATAACCCACATGGTCGGGGCCGCCGTGCTCCCGAACAGCGCCCACACGGTGGTGAACATCACCGGCAACGGCTTCCACGACGGCCCGCCGCTGATCGCGAAGCTCAGGTGCGGATCGACGACCTCCCGACCCCAGGAGATCCACGCCCACGGGTCATAGCTCGCGACCGTGGGCAACACGGCCGCCGAGATCGCCGCGAGCACGGCGCTGCCCAGGACCGCGAGCCAGAACTCGCGATAAAGCAACCCGTGCCAGTCCGGCAGGCTCCAACGATCACCGGCGGTCCGGCGCCGACCGGAACGCGCGGACCGGGCGGGGGTCTCAGTAAGGAGCTGACCCTCCACCGACCCGCGACCTCACGCCCGGGTGTCCGGGCCGTGGTTGCCGTCCAAGCGGCAGCGCACCAGCGTCCCGAGCACGCGGAAGCCGTCGACGGCGGTCAGCTTCTTGCCCTCTTCTGTGGCGCGTGCCCGGTAGTGAACCGGCACCTCGAAGATCCGCTCGCCGCGCTGGACCAGCCGGGCCGTGATCTCGGGCTCGATCGCGAACCCGGGTGAGCGCAGCGGCAGGCTGCGGAACAGGTCGGTCCTGATCATCTTGTGGCAGGTCATGATGTCGTGCAGGTAGACGTTGAACAGGACGTTGCACGCGAACGTGACGCCCTTGTTGCCGAGCACGAACAGAAATGAGTGGCTCGTGTAGCCGTCGAAGGCGCGCACGCCGAAGCAGGCGTTGGCCCGCCCGTCGAGCAGCGGCGGCATCAGCAGCCCGAGGTCGGTCGGGTCGTACTCGAGGTCGGCGTCAAAGATCGCCGCGAACTCGCCCTCGGCGTGTCCGAGCGCGGTCTGGACGGCGGCGCCCTTGCCCCGGTTTTCCGGATGCTCGAACAGCCGCACCCGGCCGTCGAAGTTGCTCCCCCGCAGGATCTCGCGCGTCCCGTCGGTGGAGCCGTCGTCGACCACGATCAGCTCGAACTCGGTGGGAAGCGGCGTGTCGAGCACCTCGGCGATCGCGCGCTCGACGCGCTCGCGCTCGTTGTAGACGGGCATCAGGATCGACAGCATGTGCGGATAGGAAGTAGTCGGGCGTGAGTGAGCGGGCGCACCGGCGACCCAGAACCGCCGTCCGAGGTTGGGACCCGCGAGGGCGTCCGATGCTAGCCGATCGACCGGGCGAGACGACATTGGGGCTTCCCTCCGGCTCGGTGCGCAACCATCCCAGGCATGGACTATGCGGGTGCCGGCCTGCTCGACGGGCTCGACGGCGACGATCGCGCCGCGCGCGAGCGCCTGCTCGATCGGCTCGTCGCCGAGGGCTACACGCTCCAGGAGCTCACGGCGGCCGTCGCGGAAGACCGGCTCGCCCTGCTGCTCGTCGAGCGCGTCCTGGGCGGCCGCTACAGCGCCAACCAGCTGGCCGAGCGAACGGGGCTGCCCGCCAGCCAGATGCTGCGGATCCGGCGCCTCTTGGGACTGCCCGAGGCGACCGGAGACGCTGTCGTATTCGGCGAGGAGGAGGCCAAGGCGGCCGAGTCCACGCGCCTGTTCCTGGACACCGGACTGAGCGAGGATTCGATCGCGGAGATCACGCGGGTGCTGGGCGAGGGGATGGCGCGACTCGCCGCGACCACGGCAGCCGCGTTCGTCGACGCGTTCCTCGAGCCGGGCGACTCAGAGGACGAGGTCGCCCAGCGCTTCGCGCTCGTGGCTGAGCAGTTGATTCCCGCGATCGACCCCGTGCTCATCGCCGCCTACAAGCAGCACCTCGCGGAGTCGGTGCGGCGCGGGATGCTCAGCCGGGCCGAGCGCGAGGCCGGCGAGGCGGGCGGCGCCCAGCAGGTCACGGTCTGCTTCGTCGACATGGTCGGATTCACGCGCCTGGGAGCCGAGATCGAGGCCCAGGAGCTGGGCAGCCTCGCGACCAGGATGGCCGAGCTGGCCACCGACGTCACCGAGCCGCCGGTACGCCTGGTCAAGATGATCGGCGACGCCGCGATGTTCGTCAGCCCCGACGCCGGCGCGCTCGTGTCGGTGGCGCTGTCGCTGCTCGAGGCGGTCGAGGCGGCCGAGCTACCCAGTCTGCGCGCCGGGGTGGCCTGCGGCGCCGCGCTCCAGCGCGCGGGCGACTTCTACGGCCACGCGGTCAACCTGGCCAGCCGGGTGACCGGCGTGGCCCGTCCCGGCAGCGTGCTGTGCACCGAGGAGGTGCGCGACCAGGCGCCCGACCGCTTCGACTGGTCGTTCGCGCGCAGGCACAAGCTGAAGGGCATGTCTGAGCCCATCCCGCTGTACCGCGCGCGCCCGATTCACGCGGACGAGGGGCCGCCCGCGTCCGCTGCAGGAGAGTCGGCTAAGAAGAGACCGAAAGCAGGTCGACGACGAACACGAGCGTCGAGTTAGGCGGGATCGTCGAGCCGCTGCCCGCCTTTCCGTAGGCGAGACCGGGCGGGATGATCAACTCGCGCCGGCCTCCCACCTTCATCCCGGGAATGCCCTGCACCCAGCCGGGGATCACGCTCCCGTTAGACAGCGGCGTGGTGAACGTCTGGTTGCGGCTCCACGAGGAGTCGAACTCCTTGCCGCCCTTGTAGAGGACTCCGACGTAGTTGACGGTGACGGTGTCCCCCGCCTTTGCGGTCGTGCCGGTCCCGGTGATCAGGTCCTTGGTGACGAGCTTGGCCGGTGCCGGGCCGGTCGGCACGGTCACCGTCGGCTTCTTGGACAGCGGCGAGGGTGGCTTCGGCGTGGTGACGGTCGAGGTCGGGGTGGTCGCGGTGGTGGTGGCGGCGGTGATCGCAGCCTGGGTCGCACCGCCCGACGGGGCCAGCTGGATGCCGGCGGCCTTTGAGCTCCCGCCGCATCCGGCGATTGCCACCGCGGCCAGGGCAAGCATGGGAATGAGTCGCATAGTCGTTCGCATCGAGCGTTCGAGGCTAGCGGCCGCGTGTAAAAACCGTGTTGGCAGGTGGTTGGGGGTGGGTGGGCGGGATCTATTGGGCCACGCGCTCGAGCACGTCGCTGGCGACGTCGAAGTTCGCGTTGACGGCATTCACGTCGTCGTTTTCCTCAAGCGCGTCGATCAGCTTGAGCAGCTTGGCGGCGTCGGACTCGCCCACCGGGACGAGCGCCCGCGGGCGCTGCGTGAGGTCGGCGCTCTCGATCTCGACCCCGGCGCTCGCGAGCGCCTCGCGCGCCGCGGCCAGGTCCGCCGGCTCGGTGATCACCTCGTAAACGTCCTCGTCGAGCGCGATGTCCTCCGCGCCGGCGTCGATCGCCGGCATCAGGTCATCCTCGCCGTAGCGGTTGGCGTCGACGACGATCACCCCGCGCTTGTCGAACAGGTAGGAAACCGAGCCGGGCTCCCCCAGGTTCCCGCCGTGCTTACCGAGCAGGTGGCGCATCTCGGCGCCCGTGCGGTTGCGGTTATCGGTTAGGGCCTCGATCAGCAGCGCCACGCCGCCGGGGCCGTAGCCCTCGTACAGCACGGTCTCGATCTGGTCGGCGTCTGAGCCCTCGCCGGTCCCCTTGGCGATCGCGCGCTCGATGTTGTCCTTCGGCATCGAGGCGTCGCGCGCCTTCTGGATAGCCAGCGCGAGCGCAGAGTTGCCGACGGGATCGCCGCCGCCTTCACGCGCGGCGATCTGGATCGCGCGCGCCAGCTTGGTGAAGTGCTGGCCGCGCCGCGCGTCGACGACAGCCTTTTTGTGCTTGATCGAAGCCCATTTGGAATGTCCGGACATGTCATCCCAGTTTAGTTGGCGCTCTGAATGCCCATGGCGCCTGCCCACCTGACCACAGCTCGTTCAGCGTGATCCAGTCCTTGTGGGTGTCCATGCACTCCCAGAAGCCGTCGTGGCGAAAAGATCGCAGCTGCCCGTCCGCCGCCAGCCGCTCCAGCGGCTCGCGCTCCAGGACCGAATTCGGTCCGATCACATCGAGCGCTGGACGCTCGAAGCAGAAGAACCCAGCATTCACCCACAGCTCGCTGCGCGGCTTTTCGCTGAACCCCAGAACCGAGCCGTTGCCGTCCAGGTGTGCCACACCGAACGGGAGCCGGGGTTGGACCACGGCCATCGTGGCCGTCAGACCGTGCCCAAGATGGTGTTCGAGCAGGCCGCGCAAGTCGATATCCGCAACCCCGTCGGCGTAGGCGAGGCAGAACCGGTCCTCCTCGGTCAGGACCGAGGCGGCCAACCGCAGCCGCTCGCCCGTCGGCGTGTCGATGCCCGTGTCCAGGCAGGCGACCTGCGCGTCGGCCGGCCATGAGCAGCCGGCCGCGAACCCTTCGACCTGTTCTCCCAGGTATCCGGTCAGGAGCAGGAACCGGCGGAACCC
>DATJRS010000077.1:0-4707 GCA_035504535.1 Solirubrobacteraceae bacterium
AGACGGCTCGCGGACCTGGTCGCCGCCGGCAAGCTCGACCCTCAGATCGACGTCACGCTGTCGTGGAGCGACGCCGGCGAGGCGATCGAGGCGCTGCTCGACCGGCGCGTCAACGGCAAGGCCGTTCTCCGCGTCGACTAGTGGGTCTCCCAGGAACGTTGCGCCCGAAACGTCATTGGTCAGGCGGCGATCAGCAGGCGGCGTTCGGCGTTGATCAGGCGTTGGTCGCGGTGGGGGCCGTTGCGGTAGTGGATGTGGTCGGCCATCGCTTTCTTGACCGCGTTCCAGTCGGGGTAGTCGGCGTTGTTGACCACGAACTCGCCGATCGCCCAGAAGTGGCACTCGATTCGGTTCAGGAAGCTGGCGTAGGTGGGGGTGAATACCAGCTCGACGTTGTTCTCGGCCGCCCAGGCACGGATGTCGGGCGTCTTGTGGGCGGAGAGGTTGTCGGCGATCAGGTAGATCCGAACCTTCGGCTTGTAGCGCATCCGGATCTGGCGGTAGAAGGCGAGCACTTCGTGGCCGCTCTTGTGCGGGCGCAGCCGGCCATGGAGGCGGTCGGCGTGCACGTCGTAGGCGCCGAACAGGTAGCGCACGCCACCGTGCTTGCTGTAGGTAGCCCGCAGCCGCTCGGGGCGTTTCTGCTGCGCCCAGCCGGATCCTTGGTGAGGGATCAGCTGGATCGGTCCCATCTCATCGAAACAGACGACGACGCCGTTCTCCGGGCATTCCCGGTAGAGGCCGAGCACCCGCTCAGCCTTGGCCTGGAAGTCCGGGTCCGGGCTCCACTTCCACGAGCGGGTGCGCTGGTGCGAGAGTCCGGCGCCGATCAGCGTCTGACGCAACGCCTCCTCCGACAGGAACATCCCCATGCTGGCCAGGTGCGCTCGGAGCTTGGGCAGCGACCAGCGGGTCAACGCCACGCCTTGGGTGTCCGGGCGGGCGCGCGCGACCGCCACGATCCGGTCACGCTGCTCGGGCGTGGTCTTCTTGGGACGCCCGCCCCGATAGTCAGGGTCCAACGACGCGAACCCCCGCTCATTGAACGCGTGGATCACCTTGCGCACATGCGACTCATCCGAGCGCACCACCGCCGCGATCTGCGGCACCGGCATCCCAGTCGAGGACGCCAGCAGGATCATCGCCCGCTGACGCTTGGACTGGTACCTCGCGCGCTTGGAGATCGACTTCAACCGCGCGCCTTCCTCCGGCAAGAGCTCACGCACGAACACCTCCGGCGGACGCATGACCACCTCCAGGCTCGAGGACATGCACCCTCATTCGCCAACGGAGTCGAGTTTCCGGTCAAACGTTTCCGGGAGACCCACTAGAAGCGCCCCCGCCCTACTCCCCTCGACGCTCTCCTAGCCGGCAACCACCGCCGAGATAGTCACAGCAGATGCGCGCCTGAGCGGCAGCAGCCGGCCGGGTTGCGTGAACCTTAGAGCCTCTACGCCGCGCGGCTCGGACTGCGGCGGTCTCGCAGTCGACGTCAGGGCTCGATTGTAATGAGCACCCAACCGCGGCGGTCGGCGCACTCTGACGGTCGACTGCCACTTCACCAGGAGCTGCACAAGCGCGGCATCGGCGAGACCTCAGTGCTGCTCTGGACGACCAGGGGCTGCGCCGGCCCAGACTGTCGGATCCCGGCTATGCGGAAGTACGCCGGCTGGCCGGTGCTGCGCACCGATCTTGAGGTCATCGGCTCTACCGTTCGTCGACGAAAGCGGCCACACAGGGGGGTGAGGCGTGATGCAGCGACGCGACCCGCGCTGCCGACGTCACTGCTCCGGGTGCAAACAAGCAGTCGACGGCCGGCCGCGCGGCCGGGGCTCGGCGGCTTCCGCTCCGCCTGCGTGAGCAGCCACGCCGGCGATGCTGGACGACGCTGCTGGTCTGGACGACCAGCGACGCTGCGCTTCGGGCTTCCGCTTGGCAGTTCAGCGTCCGGGAGCGTCGGCCCCGCGCGGGAGCGCCGTAGCGCTCCCGCAACGCGGCGCTCGTCAGAGCTCGAGGCCCGTGCTGGCGTGCATCATCGGTGCTTTGCGGCCGTGCACTGCGCCGATGATCTCCTCTGAGGAAATGCCTTCCAGGTAGGTGCCGGTGGTCGAGAGGTACGCGTGCCCAAGCTGACGCTGGATCAGCGGCAGCGGGATCCCCTCGTGCAGCAGCTCGATGATCGGTCGCGCGTGGTCGGCGACCGCGGGTCGGCCCATCAATCACACAGAACAGCGGTCCCGGCGGCAACGCAACGCGGTCCGGCATCCAGCCGGCTAAAACCGTCCATGCCCAAGGATCCATCCCCACCTCGCGACGCCGATCACCCTTCCCATGCCGGATCAGCAGACTGCCGCGCCGCTCGTTCAGGTCAGTCTCGGCGAGCGTGAGCGCCTCATTGATCCGAACGCCCGCGCGCCACAGCACCACGATCAGACCCCGCATCCGCCGAGCGTGACGGCCGTCTCCAGCCTGGCGCATGACCGCGACGATTTCGTCGACCGTCGGCGGGTCCGCCTGGTACCGGCGGCCCTTGTTCGGCGGGATCCGGCCAGCGTGATAGCCGGGCATCGTCGCCGGCGACCGGGGGCGGCCAGCGGCGTCCAACAACTGATGAGCAAACATGGCTCCCTCCTTTGGAGAGCGGAATGGTTTGCTGTCTGCTCTAGCCGAGGCGGCCGGGAAATACAGGTCCGGAGCTCACGAACTATGGCGAGCTTCGACCCTGCCCGTTGCCCGGATGGTTCCGGAAGACACGGAGTGAGCGCCCCTCATCGTCCAACTCATCAGTCTGCTCGCGCCACGTGCACGTGCTCGAGTTCTGTGGGGAAGCAGGAGCTCGGCAGTTAGCTCGGCGTCAGCGACGGAGTTAGCGACGGCGTGCGCGATGCATATGTAGGTTCAGGCCGAGGACTGAGACGTGCCCCCGGTCCAGCGCTCCCGCATCGCCAGTTCAAGGGACACTCGAGCACCTCACGGGTTGCGCCACTCTCGCAGTTCGTCGAGGCTGTCGCGCAAAGGTGTTCCGTCCGTGGCCTTCGGGACGATTTCGGGATGCCGCAGAACTTCATTGAAAGTTGTCGTGAGCAGGGGTTTTTGTTGCCCCCGGACGTGCGGGACTGGTTGCCGGCCGATCATCTGGCGTGGTTCGTGATCGACGCGGTCGCGGGGATGGATCTGTCGGGGTTCTATGGGGCGTATCGGGAGAACGGTCAGGGGCGGGCGGCGTATGAGCCGTCGGTGATGGTGGCGTTGATCCTGTATGCGTTTGCGACCAGTGTGCGCTCGTCGCGGGGGATCGAGCGTCACTGCCGCCAGGACGTGGCTTATCGGGTGATCACGGGCAATTTGGTGCCTGATCATGCGACGGTCGCCAGGTTCATCTGCCGGCATGAGCGGGCGCTGGCGGCGCTGTTCAGTGAAGTGCTGAAGTTGTGTCACCGGGCCGGGCTGGTGAGGTCCGGGGTGGTGTCGATCGATGGCACCAGGATGGCGGGGAACTGCAGTCCGGAGGTCAATCTGACCTTTGAGCAGATCGCGCGGGAGATCCTGGCTGAGACCAAGGCCACGGACGAGGCCGAGGACGAGGAGTTCGGGGAGCGGTGCGGCGATGAGCTGCCCGAGCTGCTGCGCACGCCGGAGGGGCGGCGCGAGTTCTTCCGCCAGGCCAGAGACGACCTTGAGGGTGACGACGGAGACTCGGAGTTGGCCGAGCCGGAGCCCGAGCGGACGGAGGAGGTGGCGCTGGAGCTCGATGCGGAGCGGATCGTGGCGCGCACCCAGGGGCGGGAGGGGTGGCTGCGCGAGGGCCGCCGCCAGGTCGAGCAGCATCGATGGGAGGACCCGGATCCGATCCCTCGGGCGCGTGCGGGGCGGCTGCTGTTGGCGGTCGAGCGGCTGGAGGTCGATCTCGACGTGGAACGTCGTGCTAACCAGGCGTATGAGGCGTATCGGGCGAGGGGGCGGATGAAGGACGGGCGGCGGTTCGGCGGCCCGCCCAACCCGTACACGCCGCCGGATCTGCCCGCGGGAAAGATGAACGTGACCGACCCCGACTCGCGGCCGATCCCGATCGGGTTCGGGTTTGTGCAGGGCTTCAACGCGCAGGCCGCGGTCAACGAGCAGCACATCGTGCTGGCGGCGGAGATCACCACCAACTCGACCGACTTCTCGCAGCTTGACCCGATGGTCACGGCCATCCTCGGCGAGCTCGAGCGGGTCGGCGTCGATCAGCTGCCAGAAGCCGTCGCTGCCGACGCCGGCTACTGGAACGAGGAGCACATGGACGAGGTGGTGGCCAACAAGCACATCCCGGTGCTGGTCGCGCCCGACAAGGGCAGCCGCGGAACGCCGCGCAAGGGGTGGACAGGTGGGCGGTATGACTGGATGCGAACCGTGCTCGGCTCAGACCACGGACGGGAGCGGTACAAGAAACGCAAACAGACCACCGAACCGACGTTCGGTAACACCAAACACAACAAGGGTGTCATCCGCTTTCACCGACGAGGCAGGATCAAAGTGCGCACCGAGTGGCGATTGATGATGATGACCGAGAACCTCACCAAGGTTCACCGCCACCAGATAGCCACCGAAAGGGCCTAAACAGGCCCTCGGCGGTGACACCCTCCCGCACCACGGGCCCGCCACCACCGACGCTACCCACCCCCGAGTCGCCAGACCCCCGCACGACGCTACCGCGGTCGCCGCGCC
>DATJRS010000078.1:0-5575 GCA_035504535.1 Solirubrobacteraceae bacterium
ACGGCAGCGTGAACTGGTTCAAGCACCTCCCTCCGGCGGCGCAAGCAGCCGTAATAGCTGGGGGCGTCGCGATCCTCACCGCCCTGGTAACTGCGATCAGCACGGCGACGAACCTTGTTCTTAAGGCTCGCCTTGACCGACGAGCTGCTGCAGCGGCAGAACGCGGGCTGCGACGTGATCTCTATCGGAAATATGCGGATCCACTCACGTCGGCGGCCGAATCACTGTATTGGCGGCTCCACGAGATCTTTGAGGACGGCCGCAGTGGATATCTCGCGCCTGGCGGAGGCCGCACGCGATTTGAGCACTACAAGGCGAGCAGCACTCGATACCGCCTGGCGTGCCTTCTCGGGTGGATGACTGCCCTGCAGGAGGAGCTGACGCTCTGCAACGCTCAGCCTGACAATTCCGTCGCGGCGATGCGTGAGGCTCTCGGCGACCTTCGCTACGCGCTGGCTGAAGGCGGACACATCGAGCAATACAAAGCCAGCAGGCTTGCGGAACTTTGGGGCATAGAGCTCACGCAGGTTGACGCGGCGGGACGCGCGATTGATCCGATCATCGACCGATGTCGTCACGAAAACCGGGCGGACTCGGTGACGAGCCTAGGGCCAGGGCAACAAACCCTTCTTCTGCGCGAGGTCGCGTCGGCTTTATCACGGCACAGCACTGCGACGGCGGTCAGCCTGGATCTCATTGAAGCGACACGCCAGGAAGCCGTCGCGGCACTGACGACTCGGGAGGCTTGGATCTATCGCGACTGGCAGGCCGCGATCGGCGACTGGATGCTGATCCAAAACCCAGGCGGCGTACGCCGCTTTGATGTTCGGAGCTACCGCTCATTCGTTGGCGCCGAGATGGAGCCAGATGGCGATGACAAGGAATGGTTGGCGCGCCTCCACGAGGTCACCGACGATCTCGATGTGCAGAGCGATCCGGTGCACGATGCTCGGATCGAGCAACTCAGACAGGTCTACTCTGCGGTCGCTTCCTTGATCCTGCGGTTCCACGATGCGGAGCCAGAGCTATCGGCAGTAGGTGAGAGGACCGTCACGAGCGCGAAGGGGATGCCTGGCGGAACGACGATCTGACGCAGGAGGCTGGGTGCGTTGGTTCTGGCTGCGCCGTGACGATCGCTCTTGTAGTGCGGGGACCAAGAAGTCGGCGAGTGCTTCGGCGACCAGGCGATCAGGTGTGCCTGGACTGCCGGAGGAGCTCGATGCCACTCAATGATCATCAGCTCTGCGCCGAGCGCCGCCATCGCGATGCCGACCAAACGCGACTGCGCGACGACGCGGTGCTAGTCAGACGTAGCGGAGCATGCCGTCCGCAACGACGGGGGTGTCGGGCTTCGTGCGCCCGGCCGGCAACACTGGCGGGTCCCGTCGGCTGCGCCGAAAGGGTGCGAGGGTGAGGACGGAGCGCAGCTCAGGGGTAGTGGCCTTCGATTGGTTGGTTGCGGCAGGTGCCGTAGGGGCCTCCGAGTGAGTGGATCAGGTCGCTCATGTTGTCGCCCGCGGCGGTGCGCCAGGCGGCGCAGCCGCTGCCGTCCTGGAAGCCGCCGTCCTGGAGCGCGATTGGTGCGGGGGAGCCGGGGCCGGATGCCCAGCCGGTCTCGATGCACCCGGTTCCGCCCGGTGGCGCGAAGGTCGCGATTTGCTGGCCGGCGTGCACAGTGTCGCCGGCGTGGACGGTTGGTATGACGTCTTCGGCGACGTAGACCCATTTGCCCTGGTCGGAGCCGTCGTCGAGTTGGTAAACGACGCCGCCGTTGGTCGGGGTTGAGCAGACCCAGCCGCCACCGATGCCGGTGGCGGCGAAGGTGATGTGCGCGTCGCCGATGGCGTCGATCTCGCCTTGGCCGTCGTAGTCGACACCCATGTCGATCCGTTGCGGGGTCAAGCTGCGCGTGTGGGCGAAGGGGTTGGCGTACTGTCCAGGCGCGACGTTGGCGCTCGAGCAGGCCGGTCCGCCGCCAGGCCCGTTGGTGGGTCCGTCGAGCCGTGTGACCCGCACGGTCGCTGAGCCGGTGAGGCCGAGTTGCTGTTCGGCCCATGCGGTTAGGTCGAGTCGGTAGTGGTAGCCGTCGAGCGTGTTTGAGAGTGGCTGTCCGGCGCCGATGTCGCGCTTGTAGAGGATGACGGTGCGCCCGTTGTGCGGGTTGGTGACCTGTAGCGGCGTGAGGTATGGCAGGCCGCCGAGCATCGTGGCGTTCTGCTTGGCGACTCGGGAGCCGGGGATGCCGGGGGAGAGCTCGGCGTAGCTGTCGGCTGCGACGGTCAGGTCGTCGCCCCACGCGCCGGAGTGGTTGGTGAAGACGGTCGCGGCGACGATCGTCGGCCGCCCCTGTGCGAGCGTGATCGGCACGGCGGGGTCACCGCTCGCCGGCGGCACCGAGAACGGGCTTCCTGTCGTCACCGCGCCCGAGGTTACGGTTGTCGCGGAGCCCGTGGAGCTTTGGCCGGTCAGGCCCTGGGTGTAGTAGCCGGCGGCGAGGGAGAGGACCTGCTGGACGTAGGCGCTTGAGTGGTTGTAGGTGAAGATCGCGCCCGGCCAGTCACCGGGGGCGCCGGATGCCTGCAGGTAGTGGGCGGCGCTGTAGACGGCGTCGGCCTCGTCGTACACGTCCGGCGGCTGCCCGGGCGGATCGCCCGGAGCGTTGACTTTGATCGTGTCCCAGGTGTCGCCCGCGGTCCCGTCGACGCCGATCTGCATCGGCCCTGCGGCTCCCGCCCGGTTGGTGCCCGAGTCAACGCCTGGGAGGCTGGACGTGCCGAACGTCGACTCGATGTAGTTGATCGCGGCGAGGACCGACGGGCCCCGATCCCCGAGGGCGAACTCCGCAGCGGCACCCTGGAAGATCGGAATGTCGGCCGTCGGGACCCCGCCGACCGGCCCGCCCGCCCCAGCCAGACCTGCGGCGCATTGCGCCTCGGATGCGCTGACCGCGCTGAGCACGAGCATCACCGCCAGCAGCGGCAGCAGGATGGTGAGCCCGAGCGCGAACAGCCACAGCCTTCGCACCGCCGTTCACGTCTCCAGCGCGGCGACCAACCACCGGCCGTGGCGGTGGGTGAGCGTCAGCAGGAATGCGCCGGTGTCGGCCCGATCCTGCTCTGACACGTAGCTCACGGAGACGCGGTTCGAGCCGGCGGCGAGGTTGACGCTGGCGACGCGATAGGTCTCGGCGTCGGCCGGGTGCGCGCCCAGCAGTGGCGACTGCTCGGCGGGCCGCGAGAGCAGGTAGTGCGCGAACGCGGGCGTGCACGTGCGCTCGATCGCCGCGCGCGCCCAACCGGGCAAGTGGCCGACCTGATACGGCATGTAGGCGGCCGCGAACCGCGCCGCGACCGCGAGCATCGACCCCACAGAACTGCGCGGCGAGGGTGGCCGCTCCGGATCACCGACACCGCCCCGAGCTCCCAGGCCCAGGAAACGTGGGATGCGCCGCGTACGCGTGCTCGTCGTCGCATCGGTGCTGGCCGGGATCGGGGCGGTTGGGCGGGAGAGTCGACGCCGCGATGGAGGTAGAAGCCCGATTCGGGCGTGACGGGTGGCTGGCGTGGGAGCGAGGGCGAACCCGGCGACCAGGACCCCAAACAGCAGGAGCGGCAGGGCGATCATCAAGCCGCGGCGAGGCCAGACCGGCACGCGGCCACGCGCGCTGCGTGGCCGCGCGGTCATCCCAGCGTGGTCGCGATCAGGTAGAGCGCGAGCAGACACGCCAATCCGTCGGCGAGCTCGCCGGGCACGAGCATTGCCTCCGCGGCGGTAGCCGCGATCGCGCGCGTGAGCGCGATCGCGCACCGTCGCGCGTGACCGACCAGCGGCCGCCGCGCACGCTCAAGATCGCCTGACAGCTGCACGCGAGCGTGCTCCAGCGCCCGCTCGACCCACACGCCCGGCTCGTAGCCGAGGTCGTGGGCGTGGGTCTCCAGCGCGTGGTGCGCAAGCCGCAGCGCGCCGGCCGCGATCTCCCCAAGGCGCGAGGCGACGATCGGCGGCACCGGCTCAACCGAAGGGTCCTCGTCAACCGCCTCCAGCAGGTACCCGTACAGGTAGAGATCCGGCAGCCGCAGCGTCGCCAGAGTCAGCAGCCGCAGCGTCCCGTGCGCGCTCTCCTCCTCGGGCGTGCACAGGGTATTGGCCGCGCCGTGCGAGACTGCCCGCTCATAGGACGACCGCAGCTCGCTCTCGTCAGTGGCTGCGGCGATCGCAACGGCCCGGTTCACGCTTATGTTCATCTGCGCGCTGCGTTCCTCATCGCTCACAGATCAGGTACCGGGCCCGCGCCGTGGTGGCCCGACCGCCGAGCGCCTCCGAGACCTCAGCGCCGCCCGCGCGATCCGGCCGCGGCGGCCGCGCCACCGCCCTCCGCGAACCTCAAGCACGCGTTGACCAACCTAGAGGCCATCTACCTCCAACTCGCCCGCCCGTGGCCGGCTGACGAGCTCGACCAGCGGTACCACGCCGCCTACACGCGCGGCGCCAGAGACCTACCCGCTGGCGAGCAGCCCCCCGAGCGCCCGATCACGCTGCTGGCGACCGCGATCCCACGTCTGATCAGCCTCGCCGTCGCCGCCAATGTCCTGCACCTCCTCCCAACCAGCACACACGACGGCACCGCCCTCGCCGAGGAGCTGATTACGACGATCGACGCCACCGCCACCGGCAGCATTCACCGCTGCCACCTCGCCCTCCGAACCGACGGCGAATCCCGCGGCTACGACACCCACGAGTGGCTGCCGCTCGCCTACGAGCAGGCCGCCGACTGGCTCGAGCACGCCTCGGCCGCCGCCGACCCGCCACCCGCAATCGACCACGCCCAGCAGGCCGGCCGGTTCGCGGCGCTGGCCATCGGCGCGCTGGACCGCGACGCACCCAGCGTGCCTGAGACGATCGCCGACTGCCTCGCACACCTCCTGTTCACCTCCGTGTTCGCGGACGGCGCCGCCCGCTCCCGACCAGGCGGCTAGCGACTCCAGGAGCGCTTCGCGCTCAGCTGGGCGAAGGCTACGAAGCCAGGAACCCGGGCCGCGGTGAGGTTCCCGCGCCGGCCCTGAGAACCGAAACCAGGCGATCAAGCGAGACCACAAGAACCCCGTCCTCGACCCCCTCCAACCCGTGGGCACGGACCACGCACAGCACCGGCAGCGCTCCTCGTCGACACCAACGCCGCCGATGCCGGTAGAGCCACGCGGCCGTCTGCCGGGCATGGATCAGGTGGCGTGCGTCGAACGTGCGCGCCTTGCACTCGATTGCGAACCCGATGCCGGTTGGGGCGATGGCGACGCTGTCGATGTCACCGCGCCCGCCCCACGGGACCGAGTGCCGCAGCCGCCAGCCCTCCGCCTCCAGCCCGCCGAGCGCACGACGCACTGCGTGTTCAGACCGCGCCCCGACGCGGCTACGGGCGGCCAGGCGCACCCAGCGACGAGCGTCGATCAGCAGTCCGCCCATCAACAGCAACAGCGCTCCGGCTACCGCGGTCGCTCCTGCTGCAGCGGCGGCCACGACCAGCCCGCCAGCCGTGGCGCTCGTCGCGGCGCTGATGATCGCTCGGCGCCAGCGCCGG
>DATJRS010000079.1:0-3817 GCA_035504535.1 Solirubrobacteraceae bacterium
CCGGATTTGGTCAACGGCAAGGCTCCGGGGACGGCGTACGGCGGGAGTCCGGTTCAGATGCTTGACAGCGCGGCGCCGGCCGCGGCCTTCGCTGGGGCATGCCCACCACCCCACACCAGGAGGCCAGCGTGACCCCAAAGCCCCCGACCCCTCGGCAGCTCAACTACCTCAAGGCCCTGGCCAACCGCACCGGCCAGACGTTCACCTACCCACGAACCAGCGCCCAAGCATCCGCCGAGATCCACCGACTGAAAGGGATCCGGGCGACCGGATTCACGTTCGCCGAGCTTCAGGCCGAGAACGCCGCACGCGAGGCCCACGGCGATCTCGCGTGCAGCGTGCAGGGGTTCGAGGTCACCGGGTACAACTCGTCCGCGACGTGGAGCCAGCGGTCATGACCGCCTTGGCGAACAACTCAGCACAGCGTCCAGCCGGGCGCACCGGCGAGCGGGTCGAACTGGCTCGCTACACGGTCCCCGCCGGCGAGCGCATCCTCTACGGCCAGCGCGTCGACGGAGTCGTACGTTTTCAGCCGGAGGATGGTGTCGTTCTCGATCGTCCGCTGGAGGTCAGCGAGGACGGCAGCTGTCGTTCTCGTGAGCAGAGCGTGGAGGTCAGACGCGCGAACGCGGCACGACCGAAACGACCCAATGCCGGCGACGGCCCGGCCGATGGATGCCTTCCGCGGCGCCGCGGGGTGACCGGCGCTCGCGTCGAGCTTGGCCGGTATCGGATCAGCGCAGGAGAGCGGGTGTTGTATGGGCAGAGGGTGAACGGGGTCGTAAGGGTGACCGACGTCCCGTTGACGCCTGGTGGGCGCGCCTATCTGGTCGAGCGCGAGCTCGAGGAAGAAGGCCCAAACGCCAACGCCTCGCTTCAGGCGCTGATCGCGGATTATCTGGGCCAGGCCCGCCGGCTGCAGCGCTGCCCGCTGGAGCGGGACGCGCTGCTCACCGTTGCGCGCGCCACCCGGATGCTCGCCCCCAGGGCGACCAAGGACTCCCCGTTCGCGGTCATGGTCAAGTACGGCGTCGACACCTGGCCGGAGGCGATCGCAGCTCGCGCTGCAGCGCGGCGCGAGGCCGACCAGCACGCAGCCGGGCGTTAGGCTCTGGTGGGTGCGGCACGGGGATCGAGGTGAGTGGTGAAGCCCGAGCATGACGCGCGGTTTCGGCGGATCGCCGAAGACTTTCTGGAGCGACCCGGCGGTGACTATGCCGAGCTGTTGCGGCGCGGGCGGGTAAGCTCACCGGAGGGCGCCGATCCCGAGGCGTGGCGAGCGCAGATCCGCGCTCAGGCCCGGGCGGACAAGATCCGGGTGATCACGCTGCGCGATGGAGATCGAGCGATCGCCGCCCGCCACCGGGAGATCCCGGAGGATCAGGAGCTGGCGGAGCTCAGCCGCGAGTTGGGGCGCGGTGAGGTGCTGCGCGGGTTGGCCCAGCGGGCACGGACGTTGGGCCATGAGATCAGTCGGTGGTTGCGCCACGACACCGAGAGCATCGCCATCTGCCCGCGGTGTGGGTTTCGAATCTATGCCCGCTTTGACGCGGCGGCGCCGGTGATCGACGGCGAGGCCCTCGACGACGCCTGCCCACGCTGGTTCGCCGAGTAATCCCAAGCGTCCCGAGAGCGTGCTGTCAAGCGGCGTGGGCAGCGACCGGGATCCAGAGCTCTGCGGGGCGGCCGCGCCCGTCGGTGTGCGAGCGGCGTTGGAGGCGGCCGGCGTCTTCCAGGGCGCCCAGGGCGCGGTCGATCTCGCGGGCTTTCTTGTTGCGGCTGAATAGGTCGCGGACTTCGGTGCGGCTGATCCCAGCGGGGCGGTCCTTGGCCAGCGTCCAGATGTCATCGGCGGTGGGGTCGCCGAGGCTGTCGCCGAAGATCCAGCCGCTGCTGGCCTGGGCGTAGGTCCAGACCGCGAGCCCGGCGGCGAGGTGGCGGTCGGTGATCTGATCGCTTGAGTCCAGCAGCGCGTAGATGAGCGCCAAGCGAGCGGTGTGCGCTTCGGCGCGGGCGGTGGCGGCCCCGTGCATCCCGGGCCGTTCGGCCGACAGCTGTGGGTAGATGTCGATCCACTGCTCACGAGCGGCGTCGGTGAAGGACACCGGACGGTCACGTCGCGCGTGCGCGAGCGCGTCGACGACGTGCTGGCGGACGTGGTCAAGATCGCCCCCGGAAAGCTGTCCGCCGAGCGGCAAAAGCTTTGAGCGTTGCACGGCGATCACCAAGAACCGGTTAAAGAACCCGTTGGCCAGCTCGGTGGCGGCCAGGTAGCGCAAAAGCTCGTCTTTGGTGATGTGGCCGATGATCGCTGTGCGCGTCGGTGGCCCGCAGCGGCGAGTTGCGGCTGATTGTCTGCAGCCGTTTGCCGTCCCAGGCGTTGCGGACCACGGGCGAGAGCGTGTTGCCTTCGCGGGCCAGGACCTTCATGACCTGCGCGAACTCCGGCTCGATCACCAGCCGCCGCTTGTCGGCCGGCGCGTCAGAGTCGTGCTGGTCGATGGGATCGCGGACCTGAGCGATCAGCCCCTCTCCGGAGCTGAGCCCAGTGATGAGCGCCTCGCCGGCGAACGCGGGCTCGGCGCCGGCCAGGATTGCTTCGACGTGGTCCCAGGCTGACCCTTTGCGGCCCTTGCCCGTGGAGCCGACGAGCACCGCGAACTCGTTGGGGTGGTGGCGGCTGGCTTCGATCGGCCAGTAGGCGTGGCGGTCGGCAGCGACACCGAACGCGACCAGGAACTGGACCAGCAGCGCCATCGGGTCGGCTTCGGTGTGCGGGGCGGTGCGGGTCACGAACTCGCCCGCCGGCCCGTAAAAGGCGTCCTCAGACGGTGCCGCCGGCCAGCCCGTCACGCGGGCGTCTCACTGAGGTTGCGCTCGCGCATCAGCGTCCGGTTCAGCCGCCGGGCAGCGTCGAGCTCCTCCTCGCTGTCGCGCAGCCGCGAGCGCAGCTCGGCCTGCGCGGCCAGCAGCTGCTCGACCTCGCTTTGCAGACGCGCGATCGCGGTGGGGCTGGTGCCGTGTTCGGGGTGCTGGGCAGCGACTTCCTCACCCAGCACCCGCGCCAGGCGCTGTTTGAGCGCGGTGATCTCCCGCTGGGCCTCGCGGGCCTGGTGCTTGGCGCTTTCAAGCTCGACGCGCAGCGACGCGGCGCTGAGCGCGTTCTGGCCACCCAAGCCGGCGATGAACCGTGACTGGATCTCCGCTCGGGCGTGGGCGATCTCACCGCCGAAGTGGTTTGCCACGAACGAGCGGTGCACCCCGGCGCGCCGCGCGATCACGGTGGCTTTGAGCTCATCGTCGCGGCCCTGCTCGCGGATCTGGGCGATCACCGCCCGCACCCGTTGATACTTGCCGTCGTTGATCGCGCGCTTGGCCTGCGTCATCCCGCTGGCGCGATCTGTCATGCCGCCGCTCCCTTCGAAGCGGCCGACGGGGACGGCAGCGGCGTGAACGCGGGCGGCAAGAACGACGGCTCGGGGTGGCGGATCGTGGCGACCTCCTCGATGGCGATTGTCCCGTCCAGCCGCGCGCGGGTCGCGCGCAGCACCCGGACCAGCTCAAGCAGCTTGCCACGCTCACTGTCATTGAGCTCCTCCAGCGCGGTCTCGTTGGCGCGGATCAATGTCCTGACGGTCTGGATCTCGGCATCGGCGGGAATCGCCTTCTCGCGTGCCCACTCGGCCAGCTGGGGAACCGTGGCGCGTAGCCGCTCGCGCGTCTCCAACAGCCGCTCGAGATAGGCATAGAGGTCCGGCAGGTGAGAGGGGTCGGTGCGGAAGTGCTGACAGCCCAGGCACTGGTGGCTAAACGGGCA
>DATJRS010000080.1:0-5941 GCA_035504535.1 Solirubrobacteraceae bacterium
GCACCTCGCTGTCCCGCGGCCTAAGTAGCGGCGAGCCCACGGGACGCCCGATCGACCGACTCGAGTTACGTAGGTTCGGTCCTCGAGCGATTGCAGTAGCCCGCTACTGACGCGCTGGGCGGCCGTAGGGGGCAGGGTTCCCACGGCAATCGGCAAACGCCGCAGGAGGAGGATTGGACATGACACGCCTCGACCGGACGCGATTCAGCAGCTTGGGAGTGGCAGCAGCGATGGGGATGACCCTGGCGACGCTGTGCCTGGCGGTTCCGCTGGCGAGCGCCGCTCACCCGGCGGCATCCCCCCGGATCACTTTCTATTTCGGTCTGCGACGGCCGGAAGCCCAGGCCCGCCGCGCGTTCTTCGCTGTCCAGCAGCCGGGGGCGGCGAGCTACCGCCGCTTTCTCACCCCTCGTCAGGTGGCGGCGCGCTACGGGGCCAGCTCCTCGGTGCGAGCACGGTTCGTGCGGGACATCCGTCGCTACGGGTTCTCGGTCCGCGTCGACCCGAGCGGCGTGTTCGCGCGGGTGACCGGGTCGGTGGCGCTGTTCCAGCGTGTCTTCAAGGTGCGCATCACCCAAGGGATGGGCGACAACCCACCGGTGATGACCTACGGGACGACCAAGCCGCTGCGACTCCCGTCCGATCTGCGTCCGCTCGTCCAGGATGTCGTCACGAGCTATCTCAAGCAGGTCAAGGTGAGCTCCAGCCACGTGGCGGCGGCCCGTCCCCTCGTCGTGACCGACGGCTCGGGTGGCCCGACGCGTACGGGGACCTGGACCGGCGGCTGTGCCCAGGCGGAGGCGACCGGCGGGTTCAGCTACGACCAGGTTCGCGATGCGTACGGGATCGACCAGCTCGGGACCGGCGCCGGTGCCTCGATCGCGATCCTGGGGCTGACCGAGAAGCCATCAGCCCGGGACATCACCGACAACGCTCGCTGCTTCGCGTATCAGAAGCTGCGGTCCCGCACGCTTCTGACCGACGGTGAAACGCTTCCGGTCCCGACCGGCCTGTTCGAGCCGCAGGAGGATCTGGCGTTGGCTCGCGGGATGGCGCCGGACGCATCGCTGATCTTCACGCAAGCGTGGTCGGGATCGGATATGTGGTTCCTGGGCGCCTCGCAGGTCCTGGACGGCCGGCAGCTCCCGGAGAGCTTCTCGATCTCGTACGGAATCTGCGAGAACGACGTGCGCGGCAACGGCCCCGACGTGACGCCGTCCACCCGTGCCGGCGCCAACCTGCTCGACTCCATCCTGGTCCGGCTCGGGCTGGCCGGAGTGGGCACGTACGCCTCCGCCGGCGACTCGGGCTCGAGTTGCAACGGCCTGCCGTACAGCGGTGTGGCCTGGCCGGCCTCCTCCCCCTATGTGACCGCGGTTGGTGGAACCCGTCTGACCCTCGGTGCTGCCAATCAGCGTGTCGACGAGGTGGTGTGGAACGACCTGCAATGGACCCCGGCATCGGACGGCGGTGGGGCCGGCGGCGGTGGCTTCTCGCTGAAATCGGCGCGACCGCCCTTCCAGCGCGGGCTGGGCCTGCGCGGCAACCGGCGTGCCGTCCCCGACGTGTCGGCCGACGCGTCCTCGTTCCCGGGCTGGCCGGTCGTGCTCGGCGGCCACTGGGTCATCGACGCCGGAACGAGCGCCGCCGCTCCCCTCGTCGCGGCGGCGATGGCCGTCGTCAGCGCCGATCTGCAGCGCCAGCACCTGCCGCCGGTCGGGCCGGCTGATGGTCTCTTCTACTACCTGGCCAAGTGTCGGCCGAGCACCTTCTGGGACGTCGTTCAGGGCAACAACGGCTTCTTTCGCAAGGTCCCGGCCCGCTACGCAAAGCCCGGCTACGACCTGGCCAGCGGGCTCGGCGTGCCCCAGTTCGCCCAGGTGGCGCAACTGATCCCGGCCGCCGGCGGCGGCGTGTCCGGCGCCTGCCCGGCCTCGGGTGCGTGATGCTCGACCACGCGCTGGCGATCGTGCCGCCGCCGGCCACGCGCTGGCGGCGCCTGCTCGTCCGCGTCGCCGGCTGGCAGGCGCCGCCGCGCAACCTCCTGCTCAGTGGACTCGTCCTGCTCGTCTTCCCGTGGGACGACATCCTGATCGACGCGCTCTACGGCGGCAATCCGAAGCTGCCCACGTTCGTGGTCTACGGGGTCTGGAGCCTGTTCGACTTCTCGGTGATCTGGGTCCTGCTGGCCAGCGGACGTCTGGTCCGCCCGGCCTTCGTGTACGCCGGCATCACGGTCGCGCTCGACGCCATCCTGGCGGCCGTATATCTCGGGCTGACCCAGTACACCAGCGCGTACCTCGTCGCCACGGGGCTCCTGAAGGCCGCTTATGTCGCCCTGATCACCACGGTCATGTGGATCCGCCTGAGGCGCGGCCCCCGCGCGACCGGCTGGTCCGGCCGGTGGTTCGGGCTGGGCCCGCGCGCGCGGACCGTGCCGCCGCTGTTCACGTTCGTCGCTCCGCTGCTCGTCTCGATTGGCGTCGCCTACGCGGCCACCTTCTTCGCGGCGCTCACCTGCGCGGGCCACGGCGCCCATCACTTATGCGGCGCCTATGGTCCGCCCATCGGCCACGCGTTCTTTGCCGAGGCCGCCCACATCATCGCGATCCTGCTCGTCGCGCTCGCCATCGAGGCGCGGCTGCTCGTCGATCGATCCGGCCCCGAGGAACGGGCGCTGGTGGGCGTGACGATGCTGGGCCTTGGCATCGGCATCGCGACCTCGCTCACCGCCGCCGCCGCCAATTCGGAAACCCTTCCGCTCGTGTTCGGACTCACCGTGCAGGCGCTGGCCATCGGCGTCACCACGACGCTCATGCTGCCGTTCCTGGGGCTCTCGAGTGACCATCAGTAGCGGCAGAGAACGCGATTCAGTAGCCACGTACTGACGACATCGGTCGCGCGCGGAGCGATCTTCTAGAGGCGCGCGCGACGCGCGGGACACCAACGACGAAAGGAATGCCCATGAGCGATCTGATCGCCATCGCCTACCCGGACCAGAACACCGCGGAGAAGGTGCGAGAGACGCTGAGTGACCTGGTGGTGCAGCGCATCATCGAACTCGAGGACGCGGTTGTCGTCACCCGTGACGAGGAGGGGAATGTCAAGCTCCACCAGACGCTGCGACCCGCCGCCACCGGTGCGGCAGGTGGCCTGCTGTGGGGAGGCCTGATCGGTCTCCTCTTCCTTGCCCCGCTGATCGGGATGGCAATAGGTGCCGCGGCCGGTGGCGCCGCTGGCGCGCTGACCGACGTAGGAATCGATGACAAGTTCATGAAGAAGCTCGGCCGGGGCCTCACACCGGGCGGTGCGGCGCTGATCCTGCTCGTGCGCAAGGTGACACCCGACAAGGTGCTGCCCTACGTCCAGCAGTACGGCGGCGAGGTCATCCGAACCTCGTTGGACGAGGAGACGGACGCTCGGTTGCGCGAGGCGCTGCAGCCGGAGGCGGCCGCGGCCGTTTGACGTGAAGGATGACGTAGCTCACCCGGCAACCCGCGACCGGGGAACAAACTCGGTCGCGGGCGAGCCGGGCACCAACATCGTCATGAGAGGCATGCTCCGCCAGGTACGCGATGAGGCGCTGCCCGATCCGCGGGGAGCTCTTGCGGACACCGATACGAGCGCGCCGCGCTCGCGGGCTGCCCGCGTCGAGATCGTCGTCCCGATCCGGACGCTGATCGTGATCGCAGGGTTTGTCGCGCTGGCCGCGCTGGTACTCGCGCTCCAGGGGGCGCTGCTGTCAATCGTGGTGGCGACCGTCCTGTCTCTCGGGCTCGATCCCCTGGTCGGTGCGCTGGTGGCGCGGGGCTGGCCGCGGGGACGAGCCGCGGTGTGCGTGTTCGCGTCATTTCTGGTCGTGATCGCGCTGATTGTGGTGGTGACCATCAATCCGCTGTGGAATGAGATCCGCGCCTTCGCCGGACACCTGCCGGGCTACTGGGATCAGCTGGTGAGCAACCCGACGCTGAAGCCGCTGCTGTCAACCGTGAGCGAACGATCGGTCGACTCCCATCTGTCCACGCTGGCCCAGGAGGTACCCCGAGCGGCGAGCACGGTGCTGGGCCTCGCGGGGACCGCGTTCTCCTCGCTTGTATCGGTGGTCACGCTGGTATTCCTGTCGCTGTTCCTGCTGATCGAGCGACCGCGCATCACCGATTGGGCGTTCGGGTTCGCGCGTCCGCACACCGAGGCGCGCTGGCGACCGATCCTCGATCAGTCGATCTCCGCGGTCGCGGCGACCCTGCTCGGCAACGTCATGATCTCGATTGTCGCCGGCGCTGTCGCCGGTCTCTCGGCCTTCGCGTTCGGCCTGCCGTACCCGATCGTTCTGGCCGTCTTCACCGGCCTGCTCGACCTGATTCCCCAGTTGGGGGCGACGCTGGCCGGGCTGCTTCTGGTGCTCGCCGCGCTCACGGTCAGCATCCCGACGGCGATCGCGATGCTGGCGATCCAGCTCATCTACCAGCAGGTCGAGAACAACGTGCTGTACCCGATTGTGTTCCGGCGCACGGTTTCACTTTCCGCATTGACGACGATCCTCGCCGTGATGATTGGAGCCTCGCTCCTCGGCGTCGTCGGGGCGATCGTCGCGGTGCCGCTGGCGGCCTTGGGCAAGATCGTGGTCAATGAGGTCGCGCGCCCGCGCCGCGAGCGGATGGAAAGGCTGCGCTCGCCCAGCTCGTCTGACGCGCCGGCTGACTCATAGCCTCTCGGCCACGACGCTGACGAGCATCGGGGCGAAGTAGAGGAATGAGCGGTCCTCAAGCTGGCGGCTGCCGGAAGGCGGACCAGCTCGTTGTCGATCCCGCGAATGGCGGGTCTATCGCTCGAGTGGACGACCGAGGGCACTGCTGTGATGGACATGTCAGTCCTTTCGTCGGTCCGCGATGCGAATCCTGGCGATCGGCGACGCCATACTTAATAGCGTTTAGTAACTGTGCACCCGCTCTTAGGTAAGGCGCGGTCACACCTAGGTGAGGCCTGCGCGCCGGTCCAGTGCGGCTTACTGAGGACGATCCCGGGGGCAACCGGCAGATTCAGAGGCGTTACAAATCTGCCGGCGCATGGATGCTCGCCCGGCTCTAGCAAAGGAGCAGTCATGTTCAAATCAGACGGATCCGCGGAGAGGGCTCGTGGAGAGAGCCAGCCGCGGCTCGATCAATCCGGCGTGGCGGTGGCGGGACGGAGCGGAGCGCTCCGTCGCGCGGCCGCGGCTCTGGCGATCGGAAGCACCCTGCTGGTGGCCGGCGCCCACGCCGGCGTGGCCCATGCCGACCAATACCCGCCGGGCAGTCTCTACGGCACCCAGTACGGAGTGGTGCCGTCCGACAGCGTTCCTCAAGGACAGGTCGACACTCTGACCAACCTCAAGACCGGGATGGTCGCCGACGATGCCAACAACAGCGGATCCGCCGGCAATCAGATGATCCAGTGGCCGGCCAACGGCGGTTACAACCAAAACTGGGTGTTTGTCCCCTCCACCGGCGCGAACGCCGGCTACGACGAGATCCAGAACCGCCAAAGCGGCCTGTGCCTCGACGTCTCGGGTGCCTCGACCGCCCAGGAGAGGTTGCCCCGTCCGTCGTGGAACTTCGGTGACGACGGTCCTGGTGTGATGGTTACACAGTGCCTGCGATGGCGACCTCCTGGCTGAGCGTGGGGTTGGTCACCTGGAGATGGAGTCGGCGTTCGATCGCGATCGCGAGCTGGGGGAGCTGTGTGTAGCCGATCACCTTGCGGAACTGGCGCTCGGCTTCGAGCATCCCGGCGGCGGTCCAGCGCAGCCCCATCTCGCCGGAGGACCAGTGCTTGACGTTGCGCTGGGTGGTGCGGACCGTGTCGATCATCGATTCGCACGGGTTGGTCGACTCCAGCGTGCGGCGGAGCTTGCCCTTGATCCCGAGCCGGATCACGGTCAGCGTCTCCTCCATGCCCTCCC
>DATJRS010000081.1:0-41154 GCA_035504535.1 Solirubrobacteraceae bacterium
AGGACGGAGGAGGAGATCGTCGGGCCCGGCGGCCTGTTGGCGCAGTTGACCAAGCGGCTGGTGGAGCGGGCGCTCGAGGTCGAGCTGAGTGACCATCTCGGGTATGAGCCGCATCGGGAGCCGCCGGGTGGCGCGGGGAACACGCGCAACGGTCGGTCTGAGCCGAAGACGCTGAAGACCGAGCACGGGCCGGTTCAGATCCGGACCCCGCGCGATCGGGATGGGAGCTTCGAGCCGAAGCTCGTTCGCAAGCGTCAGCGACGCTTCGAGGGATTCGACGAGAAGATCCTGGCCTTGTACAGCCGGGGGATGTCGACGCGGGATATCGAGGCGCACCTGGCCGAGCTCTACGGCGTGTCGGTCGGGCGTGATCTGATCTCGCGGGTCACTGACGCGGTCATAGACGACGTGCGCGAGTGGCAGCAACGGCCGCTGGAGGACGTCTACCCGGTCCTGTTCTTGGACTGCATGATGGTCAAGATCCGCGACGGCGGCACCGTGCAGCGCCGCGCCTGCTATCTGGCGCTCGCGATCGGGATGGACGGCGAGCGCGACGTGCTCGGCATGTGGTTCCAAGAATCGGAGGGCGCCAAGTTCTGGATGCAGGTCCTCACCGACCTCAAAGACCGCGGGGTTCAAGACATCCTGATCTGCTGCGTGGACGGCCTGGCCGGCTTCCCCGAGGCGATCGAGACCGTCTTCCCGAAGACCACCGTGCAGACGTGCATCGTGCACCTCATCCGCGCCTCGCTCAGGTACGTCCCCCGCCGCGACTACGACGCCGTGACCAAGGACCTCAGGGCGATCTACACCGCGATCGACGCCGACCGCGCGCTGAATGCCCTCGACGCGTTCGAAGCGAAATGGGGGCAAAAGCTCCCGCCCGTCATCAAGGCCTGGCGCGACGCCTGGGAGTACGTGATCCCGTTCCTGGCGTTCGGGCCCGAGGTCCGAAGGGTGATCTACACCACAAATGCCATCGAGGCGCTCAACCGGCAACTCCGAAAGGCGGTCAAAACCAAAGGGCAGTTCCCCACCGAGGACGCGGCCCGCAAACTGATCTACCTCGCGATCCACAACGCCGTCCCGCAATGGACCCGAACCCGAGGGTGGACGAAAGCGCTCCTAGCGTTCAAGATCCACTTCGGCGACCGGCTACCCGACTAACCCGCCTACACAGTTAGTCGGACACCCTCCAGAAGGTCGAGGTTCGAGTCCCTTCAGCCGCTTCAGCCGCTTTCAATAAAAGCCCCCGCAAACTGCGGTGCGCCCCTCGGCCGCTGGACCCCGGACGATGAAGGCACTCGTTCGACGGGGGCGCTCCCGCCGGACTTTCTTCTGGCCCGGGTGTTATTCCTGGGTGGTTGCTGGACTCTTTATCCGGTGATGGACGCTCGGCGGGAGTTCGAGAAGGTGTACGCGGCCTGTGAGCCAGCCGTTCGCGCGTTTGTGTTGCGACGGATCGATCCGGGGGGTGTCGATGACGTCGTCTCAGAAGTGTTCCTTGCTGCGTGGCGGAGGCGCGGGCAGATTCCGGACGATCCGCTGCCTTGGCTGTTCAATATCTCCCGCGGCGTGGTGTCGAACCGGCGTCGATCTCATGGCCGGGGCGCTGCGCTGCTTGAGCGGCTGACGCGGGAAGAGGTCGCATCGGTTGCCGCACGCTCAGCCGAGGTTGACCTGGGGGTGGCGGACGCGCTCGCACGGATGAGTGCAGCGGATCAGGAGTTGTTGTTGCTGGTGGCCTGGGAAGGGCTCAGTGGTGCTCAGCTTGCCGCTGCGGTGGGGGCGTCGCGCGCCACCGTTGCGATGCGGCTGTCTCGCGCCCGGCGCCGGTTCGGGCGAGTCCTTCAGACCGTCGGAGACTCAAGCGCGCGGCGTGACTCGTCAAACGTGGAGGTGTTGAAATGACTCGCGATCCGATGCGGTGCCTGCGCGCGGCCAATCCGGTTCCCGAGTTGCCGCCTCTCACGCCGATCGCAGTTGTTATGCCGGGTTGGGAAGGGATGGGTAGTCGCGATGAAGCCGTGGGTGCGGGAGACGTGCCTGCGCCGCGGTCACCGAAGCGATGGACGCGAGCAGGTACCGTGCTGATCCCCGCCCTGAGCATCACGGTCGTCGTGGTCATCGTCGGCCTCGCACTCACCGCGATCCGCCCGGCTAATCGTTCGGGGCAGTCGGCGACCAGCCACGCCGCCACGTACTCCAGTCCGGAGGGGTGGTCGATCTCTTATCCCGCTGGCTTCACGCTCAGACTCTCGAGATCCGCCACGCAGGTGACGCTCTCGAGCTTCCCGACGGTTCGCACCGTGACGGGTCGACCCCGGAACGGTGCATCGTTGTCGCCCACCACGGCGCCGTACACGCTGCCGCTGGACCCGGCCGGTCGTTTCCCGACGGATGGTGTCGTGCTCGTCCTTCAACCGTTTCGAGGGTTCGTGCTCGGCCCGGACTCGAGCTTCCCGATTGACGTCAGCCAGTTTGGCCCGGCACACACCCAGCCGTTCTTCACGCCGGCCACCGTGTCACGCGACGGAATCCCGCCGGCAAGGAGCGACGAGATCGTCGCCTACGGGGAGGAGGTGACCGCAACCGCGATCATCGGACCGAAGGCGTCGCCGGCCTTGCGTAGCGAATTGGCTGCCGTCGTCAAATCACTCGCGTTCCGACGGCTCGCACCCGGAACCCAGGTGGCTGGGGACAGCTACCTCGTCGGGCCAGCCAATCGCTTCCCGGTCGGGTCGTTCACACGGATCCAGACCCGCGTCCCCGGCCACGGGGCGACACCGGTCTACCTCGTCCACGCACCAGGACGATTCACCGCCCTGCATCAATGCCCCAAGACTGGGTCTTGCACCCCGACCGGCGCGTTCTACGCGATGGGCGAGACCTACAACACCCGGCTCGACCATGCACCAAACTGTCAGATTCAGTTCGACCGCCAGGATGAGCAGTTCTACTGCACCAACCTCGGCGTGCGGTGGGACCGTGTCGGTCGAGTCGTCAAGCAACCCGCAGACGAGAAGTACATCGGCGCCATCGGCGGGGACTACGCCAAAGTGACCTGGGACGGCCAGGTCATGATCACGCCAGGCTGGGGGCCGCCACTCAGTACCGCAGCCGTCCACCTTCTCTGGCCCAGCTGGCACCAGCCCAAGCATCCGAACGCTCTTTAGAAGCTCACTGGGATCCGCGCTCTCCCACGAGAGACCACATCCGGAACCGGAAGGGGAATCATTCGCCGTGCGGTTATTGCCGCCTCGATAAGAGCACTCGTCGGGAGCTGCACCCGGAACGGCTGGGGTGCGCCGCGTGTATCAGGCCAATCGGCTCGCGCTCTAGACGGCATGTCGATTTCTTCCCAGGCAGCGGCGCTGCCATCCCCAGATCCGAAGACTGTTGCCGGCGGTGTCGCGGCCCTCGCCGTCGCGCTGATCACCACGGTTACGGTCTTCAGGATTGTGGACTGGTCCGCGGCTCAGACCGCGCTCGTCACGGCTGAGGCGACCGCCATGGGCGCTTTCCTCACGGCGCTCGACGCGCACATCATGCCGGGCACATCCAAGGAACCCGTGGCCCTGGCGGCGACATTCACCGCCACGGTCTCGGCCACGCTCGCGCTCGGGTCCGGTTTTGGATGGTGGTCGCTGACCGAGCAGCAGGTGAGCGCTGTCGTCGGCGTGCTCACCGGGGTAATCGCGGTCGGTGGCGCTCTGCTGGCTCGCGAGCACGTCACCGCCAAGCGCAGCTCCACCAGGAAATAGGTGGAGAGGCGGGCGTGGCCCTCCGCGACTAAGCGGGCGCGCGGGTTCGGGCTCGCTCTCGGACAGGCATTCAGACACCGGCGTTGAGTTCGGCCAGGTGGCGCGCCCGGGTGGCGGCGTCCAGGAAAGAGGCTTCAAAGCTGTTGCGGGCGAGTTGGACAAGCGCGGCGTCGTCGAGCTGCAGGGCCTCCGCGACGCCGGCCAGGTTCTCGCCCACGTAACCGCCGAAGTAGGCCGGGTCATCGGAGTTGACGGTGGCGCACAACCCACGCTCGAGCATCTTCGCAAGCGGGTGTTGCTCAAGTGTGTCCACGACTCGAAGCTTGACGTTCGAGAATGGGCAGACGGTCAGCGGAATCCGATCCGCCTCAAGACGGTGAACGAGGGGACGGTCCTCAAGACAGCGCACCCCGTGATCAATCCTCTCAGCGCCGAGCACATCGAGCGCCTGCCAGATGTACTCGGGCGGCCCCTCCTCGCCGGCGTGAGCAACGGCACGAAACCCGGCGCTGGTCGCCCGCTCGAACACGTGGCGGAACTTCCGAGGCGGGTTACCTGCCTCCGCGGAATCGAGCCCGACGCCGAAGATCACGTCTCGATGCGCGAGCGCCTGCTCCAGAGTGGCCATCGCGTCATTGGCCGGGAGATCACGCAGGAAGCACATGATTAGGTGCGAAGTGACCCCGAGCTGCCGCGCCTCGTCCAACGCCCGACCGATTCCGCGCACCACCGTTTCGAGCTTGACGCCGCGCGCGGTGTGGGTCTGCGGGTCGAAAAAGATCTCGACGTGACGAACGCCCTGGGCTCGTGCACGGGAGAGGTAGGCGCTGGTGAGCTCGTAGAAATCCCGGTCGTGGATGAGCACCGAGCACGCCCGGTAGTAGACATCCAAGAACGACTGCAGGTTGGTGAACTTATACGCCCGCCTGACCGCCTCCGCGTCGGCATACGGAAGACTGACACCGTTACGCCGAGCGAGCTCAAACATCAGCTCCGGCTCGAGCGTTCCCTCGATATGCAGATGCAACTCGGCCTTAGGCAATGTGAACGGATCTATCATCAAAGCAACGCTCCGGGCCGGGCCGAGTCTCCCACAACGGTGTGCCAGGTCCAAATGCACCAGCGCAGGGTCGACTTGCTCCTCCGCTGCGTAGTGGCCGACGCCAACCGGCACAGGCGCCCGCTCGGCGCGATGTGCTTGGCCTCTTGCATGGATCGCTGAAGGCGGTCGCGGACGCAACGGCGCAGCAGCAGGCGCGCTACAGCCGCTCTGAGATCCGGCTCGTGAGGACGTTTGACGTCGGTGCCGTTCGCGCTCGAGCAGATCAGCTTGCCCGCCACCGCCGAGAGCTCGATGTCGAGATCCAGACCGCGAACTGGACGGTGGACCCGTAACAGGATTAGTCGCGCGAGTCGGTAGTCACGCAAGAGATAGCGAACGCCAGGGCGGCAACTGCCCGGAAAGTTGCATGCCGGAAAACCGGCTCTGTGGTGGCGCGAGGGCAGCGCCCGTGGGTTCGAATCCCGCACCGCACAGCTAAGCCCAGCACCGTCACACCGGCACAGGGCAATTCCACAGCGCATGACCGCAGCGTTGGATCTCCGCGCTGGTGAGGGCGGGTGAGGGGATGTCGCGCTCCCCCAGAACGGGTTACAGCTCCGCCGTCGTTTCTCGGCCTTTGCGAACGCGGCTGGCAGCGTCGCTCCCCGGGGCACGGACCGTCTCGATCCGTGCCGTCAGCGGGCGCGACGGCGCGGTCCTTTTCGGCGGTCAGTGGGCGGGCTTTCGGACTGCTCTGAAGGCTCGCCCTTCGGCCTGACCCGCTCGGGAAGCACGTCCAAGCTCCCGTGGAGCTCCTTCAGGATCCCCGTGATCGGGATGGTCCCGTCGCCGACAGTCGGTGTCTGATGTCGAACTGGGTGTGACGAATGCGGGCGTCCGACGTGTGACGCCGGAACGGCCCGTGTGGCCGGCTGTTCTGCGAGTGCGACCCCGGTGCGAATGGAACGTTCAACCTTGGCTCCTCGTCTTGGTGGCGCCATGATCCCACCGGCGGTGGCGCTGTCAAGGAGCCCACTTGCATCGTGCCGGCCATCGATAGCGCGGACGCCGTGTCGTCATCCCGTGGCGTCGTCGACGGCTGGGTGATCAGGCGGCCATCTGCCGAATAGAGGAGCGATCTGTTCCAGCCAACGCCGAACCGCAGTCAAGCCCACAGTCGTGATTGAGATCCGCTGCTCGCCATCCTCCACCTGGCGGCTGACGAGCTGCTGATCGGCCAGGACACGGACGGCGTCGCGTAGATCGTCCCGGTCGCAGGCAAGGGCGACGGCGAGCGACTCGAATAGCTCACCGGGTTCGGTCAGCGGCGCAACGGGCGGCCTCAGCGCTAGCTGCGCCAGCAGTTCCATCTCCAAGGCGTCTCGGTATCCCGTCTTTGAGCGATCGAATGCCCTCCGGGACAAGACAGCGGCGCCGAGAGCCGCCAGCGCAATCGGGCGGCCACGCCAACCGAGCTCCAGGTCTGCCGAGGCGGCCAGCGCCTGGTCTGCGAACCGGCTCGGCGCTGGCTCGGCAACGCCGCCGGACGGCTCGCCGGGCACGCCTGCCGACTCTCGGATCACCTCGCTTCGGATCTTCTCCAAATCGGCGTCGAAATCGAGCAGGATGCGCGCCGCGACCCCCTCGCCCTCATCAATCAGGCCCAGCAGGATGTGCTCAGTGCCGATGTCGTCGCGCCCGAGACTCCGCGCCTCGCGCAGCGCGAGCTCGAGCACCTTCTTGGCGCGCGGCGTGAACGGAACCTGGGCCGAGACGGCCTCCTCGCCCCGCCCAACGATCCCGACCACCTGACCGCGCACGGGCTCGACGCGGATGTCAACCGAGTCCAGCACTCGAGCCGCAATCCCGTGCTCTTCCCGTAGCAGCCCAAGCAGGATGTGCTCGGTGCCGATGTAGCTGTGCCGGAGCGACCGAGCCTCTTCCACCGCGAACACGATCACTTGGCGGGCAGGCTCTGTAAAACGCTCAAACATGAGGCTTAACGATGCCCGATGACAGGCTTAGCGCCAAGCACGAGCCAGCCGGCCGGCACGCTCGTCGCCTACCAAGCGCAGGACCGCGACGACTGATGCTTCGGGGTAACGCGCGCCTCTCGAGTAATCGTGCGCTCCCAGCCGATGTCTTGCTGTGTCAGGCGCTCACGTCGAGCGCCCCTCGTTGCGATAGGCGGGGGATGACGTCGTAACGGAAACGGCGGAGCTGGGCGACGTCGGTCTCGAAGATGAGCAGAACATAGGCGACACCGGCTTCTTGGAGCGCAGCGAGACCCTCGGCGATCTGATCGGGTGTGCCATACAGGGCGTGGGCGTCGGCCGCGTCAGGATTCTGGTAGGCGAGCACATGGGACCCCCTCCTGGGGCGGCTTGGGTCACGGGCCACGCCGATTATTCGGTTGGTGCCGGCCGCAAGCCGTCCTCGAGCGGCCGCGGTTTCGGCTTCGGTGTCGGCGATATAGAGGTAGCGGGCCACGGCGACGTTCATCGGGTCGAACGGGTGGGCGGCGAGGTGGTCTCGGTAGGTGGCGATGCGATCGGCGATCTGGGCAGGCGAGGCGTACTGGTCCAAGATCAGGTTGTATCCGGCCGCCGCCGCCCGCGCGATCGACGAGTCGCTTCCCGCCGCCATCCATAACGGCGGGTGGGGTGACTGAGCGGGTTTGGGTTCGACCACGATGTCCTCGAAGTGCCAGTACGTCCCCGCATGCGAGAACCGGCGGCCGCTTGTCCAGCCGCGGGTCATCACTTCCACGGCCTCCTCGAACCTGCGTTGACCCTCCTCCGGTGCGATGCAGAACCCGACGAACTCGGCGTGCCGGTAGCCCTTCCCGATGCCGAGATCCAGCCGACCCCCGGACACGAGGTCCACGGTCGCTGCCTGCTCGGCCAGCAGGACGGGGTTGTGCCAGGGAAGGGCGAGCACGCCGGAACCTAGGCGCAGCGTGGTGGTGCGCATAGCCAGACAGGCCAACATTGTCAGCGTGGCCGAGACTTGCTCCCAGCCCGTGAAGTGATGCTCGACCAGGAAGGTCGAGTAAAAGCCCAGGCGTTCTGCTTCCTCGTTGAACTCAAGCCAGTCGCGCAGACCCTGACCGGGTGGAGCCGAGCTTGCGTCGCTCCTCGCCTGGGCGGAACACAGCAGACCAAACCGCATCACCGCGCTCCTGCGGACCAGAACGAACGACGACAGAACCGGTATCGGCGAGAGAGTTGCGGCGGCGGGTGGGCGCAGCCCAACCCAAACGGCTGTGTGGTGAGCATGGCACCAGCGGAGCGAGTTCGGGAGCTCGACGCGGGCGCGGCGGCGGACGGGCAGTGAGCCAGAAACACAGGAGTCTCCTCAGAGCTGGAAGGAACGCGACCGGGGATGCGCGGCGTGACCCAGGGTCAGCCGCGCCCGCGTACTCGGCGTCCAGTAGCGCGAGAAGTCACCATGGCACTTATATCACGCCGGGATGGCACGCCAAACGCGAAGACTAAGCTGCGGAAATGGTCGGCGATCAGCTCCGAACACGGCGGTTGGCGGCCGCGACCACCCGGCGTCGAGGGGGGCGTCAGATGTTCTGGGCAGAGCCTCCGTTGGGCGCTGCGATCACGACGCGCAGACGACCCGTGTGGAGCGTGTGTATCGGTACGTGCACAGTGTCGAGCGAGTAGCAGTCCTCGAGCTCGACCATCTCGCCTGTGTCGCTCGCGATGCTGCGGACGACTCTGTAGAGGAAGACCTCGTTGGTTAGATAGAGCGCGGATTCATCCGGGTCGCCGGAGGCTAGGTAGCTGTCTAGGACAGCACGCGCGGTTCTGGTGTGATGATTGCTAGACCGCGTCGCCATTTCCACTCCCATCCAGCCAGGAAGCAGCGCACTTTGCTCTCAATCGCGCGTGTGACCAACGGTGGCTTGCCCCGTGATTTCCCGCGGGGTTGCGGGGTGCGGCTCTGAAGGCGCGACGGCCACGAATCCACGAGAGTCTGTGCCGGTGACCGCAGCCAACGCGCGGTTGCGGTGAACAACACGCAGTGAGACTCCTCCGTATTGGTGCGGCCACAGTCCAGACCATGCGCGATCAGCCGCCAATCAAGCCCCGCCGGAGCGCGTACTCGACCAACTCTGACCGCCGTTCGATCCCCAGCTTGCGGTGGATCCGTCTACGGTGGGATTCGACCGTGCGTCTGGAGAGATACAGCCTCTGGGAGATCTCGGCGCTGGTGAACCCCAGCGCGATCAACCGCAACACCTCCACCTCCCGCGGGCTTAGACCGTCGTCATCGATCGACCTCTGCTGCGCATCGAGCCGCGCGCCCACGCGGGCGCTGACGTACTCCTCCCCGCGGGCGGCGCAGCGCACCGCCACTGCCAGATCTTGGAAGGCGTACTCCTTGAGCACGAGGCCGCTCGCACCCGCATGGATCGCTGCTTTCGCATATGCCGGGCTGTCCTCCATCGTTACGACGACGATCTCGGTCCCAGGTATCCGCGAGCGGAGTTGCCTGATCAGCTCGACGCTCGATCCGTCGGGCGTCTGGAGATCGAGCACAAGCACGTGTGGAACGTGGCCGTTGACCTGGCGCAACGCCGTGAGAAGATCCCCTGCCTCAGCGATCACGTCGACGTCCTCCTCATTCCGCAGCACCTGCCGCAAGCTGCGGCGCACCAACTCGTGATCGTCAGCGAGAACGACCCTGATCGGCAAGCTCGCGCGATACGAAGACGGCTCTGCCGACGCTCTTGCGAGTTGCGGATTGGACATGACCCCAAGGTAGATCCGCCGCTCCGAGAACACATCCCGAGCTCACCGAGGAACCGGCTCCGATGATTAAGGAGAACCTGCTGCGGAAAATTACGGAGGGTCCAGCCATTGGGCCTGCGACGGCTGCCGCGAGTGCGCCCGGCGGCGCGGTGCGCTCTCCTCGACGTCGCGAACCGGGCCGGAAGCTAGCCGAGGTCGCGCGTCCGACCGTCACGTGCGGAACGACCGGCCTCTCCGAACGCTAGCCCCACCGCGCAAGCAAGGTCCGGCGGTCAGCATCCGTACTTTTCCGCTTGGAGCGTGTGGGTTGCCGACGTGGCTCCCGAGCCGAGACCCTCCGCGCCCGCCACCCCAAATGGGCCGTCGCTCACTGCACCAACCGGGCATGCCGCCGCCCAGGCGTGATCGCTTGGGGCGCGCTCCGGCGACTCCCATTCGCAGGCCGGTCGCCCATGTTGGAAGGAAACAAGCGTGCCTCGACTGATTTGACGTCGCAGAGGCCTTGGCGGACGATCGGCCGTGGCCTAGGCGTGAGCCGCGGCTGCCGCCGCGCGGGCGCGTGGGGATCGGGGAACGACAGGATTCATTTCGAGTCGGTGAGAAGGGAAGAACCGGAACACGAAAGGACGAGTGTTGGCAGACGTCGCGGCGAGTTCTGATAGCCCAGCGAAAACGAACGTGCTCGAGCGGGTCGCGCTCCTTCAGCTGCGCGCGGCCGCAATCCTCCGCACCAACGGCTGGCGACACGAAGCCGCCCGCGCCGAGCAGTTCGCGGCACACACCCGGCTGATGCTCAATGAGCCGAGTGCTACCCGGCGGATGCACGCACTCACCGCCGGGCTATACGAGTGCTCACACCCGGGATTACTGCTCGAGCACGCGCTCGAAGGGGCCATCTCACTGATCGGCGGGGACCTCGGCAACATCCAACTTCGAGACCCAAGCGATGGAAGCCTCAGGATCGCCGTCCAGTGCGGGTTTGGCGGCGAGTTCCTCGATCACTTCGCCATCGTCAGGGATGACACTTCCGCTTGCGGGCGGTCCGCACGCCACCGATTGCAGACGGTGATCGTCGATGTCACCGACGATCCCGGCTTCGCGCCCCATCGTGCGATCGCCGCCAGGTCGCGGTTTCGCGCAGTTCGATCCACGCCGCTGGTGGATCCGGCTGGGCACCTCCACGGCGTGATCTCAACGCACTACCGGCGGCCTCACCGTCCCTCTCGTCGGGACCTCCAAATCTTGCAGTGGTATGCGGAGCACATCGCCGCGGCCCTCGCCGAGCAGCGAAACGGCTCGACCACGCTACATGCAGCGATCGCGACATTACACGCCAAGACCGCCGATCTCCATGACACGGCCTGCGCCCGCCTGAACGCCAGTGCCCTGGCGCTCCTCGCCGAGGGGAACGCCCCCCACGCCAGCGCCATACAGGAGAGGGCACGTCGTGCGCGCGACCGCGCGCAGCGGGAGCGCCGAAGGGCCGAAGCGCTGCTTGCCCAAGGCACGGACACGGCCCGCGCCACCGACCCAGCAAGCGGGTGACCTTCTTCCAGGGCTGCGTCACCCTCGTCCAGGATTGCCGCGAATAGTGGAAGAGGTGTGGGGCGCCGGGCGTCACCTCCGAGGTAGCGCCATTACAGTTCGAGCGCTGAACGTGCACTGGCTAGATGGACCACAGTGCCTGAGTCGGTGATATGCGTGCGGCTCGTAGGGCGGGGATGAGCCCCACGACTCCGCCGATGATGATGGAGGCGGCAAGGCCGCCGGCCCAGGCTTCGCTGGGGATAACGGTCGCCCAGTGTTTGGTGTGGGCGTAGACGGCTGTTGCTGCCGCGCCGAGGGTGACGCCGACGGCGCCGCCGAGCAGTCCGAGCAGGATGGCTTCGGAGAGGAACTGGGTACGGATGTGTCCTCTGGTGGCGCCGAGGGCGCGGCGCAACCCGATCTCGGAGCGGCGCTCGAGCACAGAGATAATCATGATGTTCGCCACTCCGACGGCGCCCACGAGGAGGGCGACGGCGCCAAGGCCGAGGAACAGGCCGTTGAGCGCGCTCTTGGCGTCGGCTTGCGCAACGAGGGCGGAGGAGGGTTGGCTGACGTTGACCTCGTTGGGGCTCTCGGGGTTTGCGGTGCCGGCGAGGAGGTTGTCGACGCCATTGACCCGGTCCGTTTGGGCGCGGAGGTAGATCGTGGACGGGTGCCCGTCAAACCCCAGGTATTTCTCTGCTGCGCGATAGCCAACCAGGACGGACGTATCGATGTTGGAGGCGAGCACAGCGGGTTTGAGGATGCCGGCGAGGTAGAACCATTGGCCGCCGACCCAAAGTCGTTCGCCCGGGTAGATGTGGTCGATGCCGAGCAGCTGGGCGGCGGCGGCCCCGAGTACGGCTACTGGGCCTTGAGCGGTCGCGGCGTTCAGGTAGTCGCCTTGAGCGACCTTGGTCGCAACGACTCCGAGGAGGCTGACACTGGCGGCTTGGACGGTGAGGCCGTTGCTTTCGACCGAGGGGATGTAGGGGTTGCGGTAGGCGCTGGCGCCGTCGACGGTCCCGGTGCTCTGGACTTGTTGAACGCCGCTGATGCGGCCGATCATGCCCGGTGAGGTGGTCGGGAGCTCGGCCGTGCCGCCGGTCAGGCTCTGGCCATTGCTGACGGTGAGCAGGTTCGTACCGAGCCGGCTGATCTCAGCCAGCAGACCGGCCTGCGAGGAGGCGGACAGGCCGAGCACGGCAACGATCGCGGCCACGCCGATCGCGATGCCAAGTGCTGACAGCCCAGCCCGCAGCTTCCGGGCACGCAGTCCGACGATCGAGAGCCGGGCGATGTCGGAGAGCTGCAGCCGTCTCCTATTGATGGAGGCGGTTGCAGTCATGACGGCGTGGGGGCGATGTCGCCGACGATCTGCCCGTCGAGGATCTCGACCTTACGGGGCATGCGCTCCGCGATGGCGTTGTCGTGAGTGATGACGACGATCGTCGATCCGGCCTGGTGGAGCTGGTCCATCAGCGCCAGGATCGCGTTGCCCGTGACTTGGTCGAGGTTGCCGGTCGGCTCGTCTGCGAGCACGATCGCGGGTTCCCCGACCAGGGCTCTGGCGATCGCGACGCGTTGGCGTTGCCCGCCGGAGAGCTGCGTCGGACGCGCATCGGACCGCCCGGCCAGGCCGACCAGTTCGAGGGTGTCGAATGCGCGTTGGCGGCGCTGCTTGCTCGGGATGCCGGCGTAGAGGAGTCCGTCGGCCACGTTGTCCAAGACGCTGGAGCGCTCGGCCAGGAAGAACTGCTGGAAGATGAACCCGATCCGCGTGGCGCGGAGGTAGGTGACCTCGTCGTCGGGCATGCCGGCGATGTCCAGCCCTGTGATGCGCACCTGGCCGCTGGTGGGCTGGTCCAGTGTCCCCATGAGTTGGAGCAGCGTGGTTTTGCCCGACCCCGAGGGACCGACGATCCCGACCAGCTCCCCTTGGTCGATGGTGAGGTTGACGCCGCGGAGCGCGTGGACGGCGGGTTGGCCCGGGTAGCTCTTGATCACGTTCTCGACTTCAAGCACCGGCGCCCGCTCGGGCCCGGCGACTGACTCTTCTTTCCCGCTGGGCGTTGGGTGGTAGGTCATCATGTGGAGGGGACCACCACTCTCTCGCCGGCGGTAAGCCGGGAGCCGGTGACCTGGACCACCCCGTCAGCGTCGTCGAACAGTCCGAGCGAGACTGGCACGAGGTGGTTACTCGCTCCAGGGCCGACGACCTCGACCGCGTAGCCCCCGTTGGCCTGGGCTAGCAATGCGGTCACCGGTACAACAAGGGCGTGTGGGACCCGGGAGGTGGTGATTCCCACCTGCACTGGAGCCTGGTCCCAAGTGCCCGTGGTCCCTGGGTCGGAGGGTCGGACGTCGACGTTGATCGTCGGCGTGCTGCTTGACGGGCTCTCTGAGGAGCAGCTGTCCGCCTGCGTCGTCGTCGAGGTGGGGCTCGCCACGACCGACCCGGAGCTCGATGCGCACGTGGCAACTGTCCCGACAGAGGTGACGACACCCGAGGTGATCTTGTTGTTGGGCAGGGTGATCGTGACCCTGTCTCCGGCCGCCACGTCGGTCTGTTGGGCGGCGTCCAACGCCACCTGTACCTGTCTCCGGGTGGAGGTGCCCTGCATCGCCGGCTGACCGGCTGGGGCGCTGGCGCCGAGTAGCGCTGAGACTGCCGTCACCCGCAACGCGGTCGGTTCGACCACCGCCTGCCCGAGAGTCAGCTCACCGTTCTGCGCCAGCCCGAGCGCGGCCTGGAGCTTCTCCAAGCCCGTGGTGGTCGCCGGCCCGAAAAAGCCGGACGTTGGGTTGACATGAGTGGAGGTGGCGTAGCCGAGCGCGACGAGATCCGCGTTGAGCTCGGCCACATCGGGGCCGGTCATTCCTGCAGACAAGGTCCTGTAGACAGGTGTCGCCCCGTACAGCAGCACCACGGGGCTTGTGTCGACCCGGTAGAGCACCTGGCCTTGGCGGATGACCTGGCCGACCGCGGGCAGCTTGGTGTATGCGCCCTGGGCCTCGTTGATCACGGTGTACGGCAAGCCGTCGGGCTGCGCACCATAGGTCAGCGTCCCGTCCTGGGAGATCGTCGCCGACAGCTCCTCTCTTTGCACAGTCGCGGTGCTGACGGCGGACAGCTGTGCAGCATGAGCTGGTGGCGTGGCCGTGGAGCTGAGCACGACACCACCCGTGGCGGTTGTGACAGCCAGGACGAGCACTGCGGCCAAAACCCAGACTTCTCGTCTCATGGCTGTCGCCCGATCGCCTCGGCTGCGATGCTGCTGCACTTTTGCCTTGCGGCGTTGAGCGCGCTCATACCGCCTGCGCGCTGGGTGGATGGGATGAGGTTCGTGTCGATCAGAGGGCCATTTGGGGTCGGGTCAGGGAAGTCGGGCACGCCGTTCTGGCGCATGCACCTCGCGAATTGGAGCGCGGCGTTCTGCTGCTGGGAACTGCGCTTGCTGCCGGTGAACCCCGCCGGCTCAAGTTCCTTGCACGCGTCGAGCGCCTGTGCGAACGCGGGGGTGTTCGTGTTCAGCGACGTGCCGTTCGCTATCGCGTCGATGGTGAGGTTGCCCGAGGCGGACGGGTCCGGGAACTGGCTTACCCCGTTTTTGCGCATGCATCTGGCGAACTTCACCGCCTTAGCTGCGTTGGCGGTAGTGCTGTTGCCGGCGCCCGTGCCGCTGGGTGCGCTTGAGCCGCATCCGCTGATCAGGGCGGCCATCGCGATCAGGGCCAGGGCAGCAATCGGCCATCGTTTTCTAGTCATATGGCTCTCCAACGAGTGGGTGATTTCAACGGAAGGAGGTCGGGGTGGCGGAGGCGACGAGCTGCTGGGCGGCCTGGCCGGCGGCGGCGAGAATCTGCGCGGTGTTGCTGCCCTGGCCCTGGCCCATCACCACACCGACAGCGGTCTCTCGGCGCCCGCCGACAGTTACGTGGGTGAAGAACGCAAGGCAACCCGCGGCCGCCGAGTCCGAGCCTGTCTTCCCAGCGAAGCCGTCCGAGATCAACGGGTTAAAGTTCGTCAGCGGCCCGGCAACCGGCAGCGTCACGCTCGCCATCGAGACGATCTGACTGAACACCACGGAGCGCATCGCCTGCCGAAAGACACGCAGCTGATCGGCGGCAGTCGAGACCGTGCTCGGATCAAACCCGCTCGGGTCGGTGTAGGTCGTGTGAGTCATCCCGAGCACGCGGGCCTCGGCGTTCATCTCGGCGACAAATCCGCTCTCGCTGCCGGCGACGCGGTCGGCGAGCATCTGCGCGATGTTGTTGCCCGACGGGATCAACAGGGCCTCCAGCAGCTGCCGCTCCGTCAACTGTTCACCCGCCTGCACCGCGACGCCCGACTGGTCCTCGCTGACATCGTCAACCTCGGCCTGCGCGTCGGCCGAAGTAACGGTCATCGTGAAACCGGCTTGCTCGCCACTCAGTGGGTAGCGCTCCAGGGTCAGGTAGGCGGTCATCACCTTCGCCAGGCTCGCGATCGGCGCCGCCTGCTCATCCCTGCTCGCCATTGGCCGGCCATTGCCGAGCACCAACGCCGCCTGCCCCCGCACGGGCCACCTCACCCCCGGCCCGCGGGTTCGACGTTGCCCCGACAAGTAGGCGCGATGTTGCTCGTTGGAGATCCGGGTGGTGCTGCCCAGCAGGCGGCCAGCCGCCGAGAAGGCCGTGTACGCGAAGGTCAGGCTAAGCGCCGCCACGAGCAGCACCGGGCGGCGACGCACGCGATACACGGTCCTCGACCCGTACCGGCGTGGCTCGGTCGACCGAGGACGGTGAACAGCTGTGGGCGAAGATTGCCTATGGCTCACGCCTGCCAGTCAAGGCAGGTCGGCGTTGCCAGCACGTATGGGTTTCTCGATATGCCGACGATAGGTCCGGCCTGGCAGCATCGACGGCAATGCGAGTGCTGATCGTCGAGTGCCGCCACGCAGGGCGCAAGCCATCCGCGACGGCCCGGGGTCCGGGCCCGGCGCCGACCATTACCTCGCCAAGCGATTCGAGCGCGCGGGAGTCGGGTACCGAACCGATACAGACCGAGACGATGCATCGAGCCCGAGGTTGAGCCTTCGGCCTGCACTCACCCTCCGTCGTGAGGGATGGATCTGAGATGTCGCGTCCCCCGCTCGCCAGCTTCGCGCCACGTCTGATGCTCCGTCTGCCCTCACGGACCGTGCGTCTACGTCTGACCGTGCTCTACAGCGGCCTGTTCCTTGCGTTTGGAGTCGCGCTGCTGGTGACGACGTATCTCTTCTTTCGCAGCGGCACCGGGGTGGACCTCATCGTCCCGACGGTGACCACGCACGGCCTCCGTGGAGCTGCGTCAAACCCCGAAGGCGTCCGTCAGGTGCGGCAAATGTATCTCGAGTCCGTCGCCCGTAACAGTCACGGTCTCCACGAAGGGCTCATCCAGTCGGCGATCGCGCTTGCGATCATGACGGCCATCTCGATCGCGCTCGGCTGGCTGGTCGCCGGCCGGGTCCTGCACCCGCTGCGCACGATGACCGCGACGACACGGCAGATCTCCGAGCGCAACCTGAACGAGCGCCTCGCCCTTTCGGGCCCCCAGGATGAGCTGAAGGAACTCGCCGATACCGTCGACGGCCTGCTTGCCCGGCTCCAGGAACACGTCGCCGAGCAGCAGCGATTCGCGGCCAACGCCTCCCACGAGCTACGCACCCCACTCGCCATCACGCGAACACTGCTCGACGTCGCGAACAACGATCCAGACCACGACCACGATGAGCTTGTCGGGCGCCTTCGCGAGGTCAACACCCGCGCGGTGCACCTCACCGAGGCCTTGCTCCTGCTCAGCCGCGCCGGCCAGCGGGCCTTTACAACAGATCACGTCGACCTGTCACTGATCGTCGAGGAAGCCAACGAAACGCTGCTCTCCCTCGCAGAACGGCACGGCGTCGCGGTCGAAACCTCTAGTGAGACGACGCCGATCGTCGGCTCGCACGCGCTTCTACTGCAGATGGCCATGAACCTCCTACAAAACGCAATTGTTCACAACCTGTCCCAGCAGGGCACCGTGTCGGTCACGACCAGCGCTCACCCCGGCAATGTGGTGCTCACTGTCGAGAACACCGGCGAGAAGCTCAACCCGCAGGACGTCGCCGCGCTGTACGAACCGTTCCAGCGCGGTACCGAACGGATACGCGCCGACCACGCCGGAGTCGGCCTTGGCCTGGCGATCGTCAAGAACATCGCCCAAGCACACGACGGAACCCTCACCCTAGCCCCCAGAGACACTGGAGGGCTCACCGTAACGGTCGAGCTGCCAACAGCCCCACCCCACCACCCTTACCGATGACGTACCGGGGAACTTGCCGCATTCGCGACGAACTACGGGGACGGTTCCTCTCCGGACACAGTCCCCGGAGTAACCGTTCAACACCCGGACTTCGAGCCCCCGCGCGACCCGACCGAGGACACGCTCACTTGTATGCCGCCACCCCGGCTTCACACACCTCGTGATCCTGGTCGGGCGTGCCACCGCTGACACCCACAGCACCGACGACGGCGCCATCGTCGGTGAGCGGAATCCCGCCGGCGAAGATGATCACGCTCTGGTTGGCGCCGTCGATCCCGAACAGCGGCTCGCCCGGTTGCGCCATGTCGGCGAGCTCGCGCGTGGGCATGTCGAACGCGCGCGCCGTATACGCCTTGCTCTGGGCGATGTCGATTGACCCGAGCCAGGCGCCGTCCATCCGCGAGAACGCAGTGAGGTTGTTCCCCGCGTCGACCACCGCGATATTCATCGGAACTCCGATGTCGTCGGCCTTGGCTCGCGCTGCGTCGATGATGGCGTAAGCCTGATCCAGCCTCACGCTTGTGTTGTGTGTCGCCACGCCGCTCTCCCCTCAGTATGTGATGCCGTGCGTACAGCCGGCGGCTGCAGGCCGTCTTCGTTGAGATACCCCGGATCCAAGGCGCGAACCAACCTCGCCCAGCACCAGTTGAGGCCCAGGTGCCACGAACGAGGCCGCCGTATCCGGAGGAGTTTCGGGGCGAGGCAATCCGGCTGGGCCGGCTGGGCGATAAGCCGCAGCACCGGCTAGCCCGTTACGGACCCTGCGATCGCCGTCTGCACCGTCGCCCGCGCCGGCAGCAGGGGCACAACCGCGACCGGCGACCGCAGCCTCGCCGCGATCATCGCTCCCGCGAACCGGCTCGCCTGGATGCCCGTCCCCTGCGGCTAGGACGGCGGTTACGCGCTCTCGCCGACGAAGCCGACCCTTGGGCCGGGCGGAACCCCGCCGGTTGGACTGGACTGCTCAAAGCTCTGTCTCTTTCGTGCGCCGCGGGTTGGGCCACCACGCCGCCCGCGGAAGGCCGGCCTGGGTCGCCGTCGACCCGAGCCGGTCATACCGCACTGCTGTTCGCCGCGCGCCATCCGCCTAGGCTTTGGCCCGTCCGCGTGATCCTCGGTGTTCGCCCCCGAAATTCGACGGCATGACCGCGCGTCGCCCATTGGGTCCCACGCGACCCGGCGAGCGCCTCTCACATCTGCGGCGGCTGGGGTCAACCAGCTTTCTTCTCGGCTCGGCCTGCCAGGCCAAACGTCTTGAAAAGCATCTTCGGAACGGCTCCTGAGAAGTAGTAGGTCTTCCCGTCCTGATCAAGCGAGTACTTCGCTTTTCCGGCAGGTGCTTTATCGGGTCCGCCCATCGCCACAGCGAACGCGCACTTACCGCCGAACTCCGCCTCTTCTGCCATCTTGCCCTCCGTTCCCGGTTGCCCTCGTCGAGCCGACGGTTGCCGGGTGGGGCCGTCGCTCGATCTGATCGAGACGACCACCACCCCGGCGCGGCCGCGGCCCGCCTATCTTCGCACGCCTCCGGCCTGCGGTGCGGGATTTGCTGGCCTCGCGCTGGACGGGCCCCCGTGGGTGGGGAGGATCCCGAGTTTCGACTCGGCCATCGTGCCCGTCGCCGGCGCCGACGACGAGCTCCGCTTCTTTCCGCAGAGCAGCCGGGGAACTAGAAGCCCCGAGTCGGCGCGAACGCCCTTGATCAGGTCGTCCCTTCTTCCGCTTTGAGCGCCGCCAGCAGTAGCGGACTGGCAGCGGATGGCTCGTCGGGCGCAACCGGGCGACGGCGAAGCTCACCATTCTCGAGCTCGTACTCACCGATGGAACGGATCGGCGGGGAATAGACGTGGATCGTGACCGCTCCCGGTTCGTGCTCCATGCGATGGATACCCGTTCCCGGAAGCGCGAACCGATCCCCTGCCCTGTACTCACGCACGTGGCGGGGCTGTGCGATCACCAACGACTCATTACGAGCGATCCCCTCGATGACGTAGACCCCAACGCACGAGCCGTCGTGATCGTGATAGCCCGTGTCGCGGGCTTGCCACCACAGGTTCAACCACGCTTCGGAAGCGTCACTGCGCCAGAGCAGCACGGCGTCGCCCGCCCTCGCTCTGTCAAGCGCCGAGATATCCAGCGCCGACGCCGCGCCCTGTGCGCGCTCCATGCACTCAAGCGGGGTCAGCGGAGTCGATCCGGCCGCCAGCTCTTTCAGGTGAGCGAGATCGCTCACGAGCCCGGGTTGAGATTCTGCCGTCTCCAGGAATGCCATATGGAACTGCCCCCATCGAGCTTGTCAAGTTCCGGCCATCCTACCGTCCAGGGTGAAAGCACTCGCGGCGGAGCGCCGATCGGCGGGACGGCCCCTGGCGTTCGCCAATACGGGACGGGGATCCAGGGGCCGCAACGTCGCCGGACGTCACCCGCGTCGAGCAGGGACATGCTTCAGCCGTGATCCAGAGCCGTGTTGATTCGTGGATCGGCCTAGGGTGCGATGTTGTGGTTGAGGTGGAAGACGTTGGCGGGGTCGTAGCGGCGCTTGATCTCCCGCAGCCGGTCGTAGTTCGGGCCGTACGCGGCGCGAACCGCGTCATCGGCTTGGTCGTCACCGAGATAGTTGAGCCAGCGACGCGCGGCGAGGTAGGGCGCCAGCGCGGCGTACGTCTGCCGCGTCCAGCGGATGTTGTTCTCCGTGGCCGCTGGGTCTGTCCAGACCGACGGGATCAGGAGGTTCCAGCCGGGCTCGCGGTGCGGGACGGCGGTGTCGGTGGGCGCCACCCGGGTGACGGCACCGTGGAAGTGCTCGAACAGGATGGCGGTCATGGTCGACGGCACGCTGGCAAACCGGTCGACGGCGGCGTCGATGAGTTCGTCCGGCAGCCCTCGCGTGAAGCTCGACAGCCAGTAGTTGAGGGAGCCCATGGGATAGCCGGCGTCAAGGAGCGTATTCATCTGTGGGTAGGGCATGGGCCCCACCTCCGTCATCAGAGGCGCTCCAAACGACAGGAACGGCGCGAGCTCCCGCGCGGCAGCCTCCGGCTCACCGGCGTGACAGACGACGAGAGCCGCGAGCTTGCCGCCCGAGCCGTCCGGCGCATGGACCAGCCCGGCGAACACGGTCAGGTCGTCGGATGCATCAGCCACCGCGTCGCGATAGAAACGCAGCAGATCCGGCGCGGCGTCGACCGGGTGCGCGATCACACCGCCAGTTACCGCGCCCAACGGGTGCAGACGGTAGGTGAATCGGGTGGCGACGCCGAAGTTGCCGCCGCCGCCACGCAGCGCCCACAACAGGTCCGGGTGTGACTCGGCATCGACCTGGAGTACTTCGCCGGCAGCCGTGACCAGCTCGACGGCCTCCAGGTTGTCGCAGGCGAGCCCGTACTTCCCCATCAGCCAGCCCAGGCCTCCGCCGAGGGTGTAGCCCGCGATGCCCGTCGTGGATATGGCGCCTCCGGTGACCGCGAGCCCGTGGCCAGCAGCGGCTTCGTTCAGCTCGTTCCAGGTCACGCCGCCCTGCGCGCTCGCCGTGGCCCGCTCGGGATCGATCCTGATGTCCTTCATCTCGGCGAGGTCGATCATCACGCCGCCGTCGGTCACGGCGCGGCCGGCGACGTTGTGTCCACCGCCCCTGACCGACACCTCGAACCCGCCGCTGCGGGCGAACGTGAGTGCTGCGACGACGTCCCGGACGCTCCGGGCGCGGACGATCAGCGCCGGCTTGCGGTCGACGAGGCCGTTGTGCACGGCGCGTGCCGCGTCATAGCCCGGATGATCGGGCGCCACCACCGAACCGGTGACGAGGCCCCCGAGCTGATCGAGAAGATGGTTATCCAGTGTGGTGCTCATGTGGTCCCTTTCTGTTGAACGCACGAGCGTTCCGCGGTACCCGCGACAGCTATCTGGCGGATCGCAAGTCCCCGGAGACATGCCGTAGCTGAGGAGGCAAGCCTTCCAGGCGAGACAACCGAAGCCAATGGGGGGCAGACCCCATCTCCTCGAGGGCACACGGCAGTCGCGGCCCCGGAGAGGGGCCGCGGCCGACAACCAGTTCTGGGTCGGCCTCCGCACGGACGCCCTCGATGAGCTCATGCCATTGACCGCCGGTATCGCAACCGACAACCTTGCAACAGCCGTCGCCGCCGGACGCCAGCCTGAGCCGGTCGTCCGACGCCGGGCTGCGGAACCGGCGCCCGAGGATCAGGTGCTGAACGTGATTGTGAAGTTGCTGTTGTTGCTGTGGCTGATACTCGTCGACTTGGTCTGCCCGCGGGCACCGCGGAACTTGCCAGTGCCGCCGTTGATCGGTACGACCAAGGTCGGGGAGGTAGAGAAGCTTATGTTCTCATTCTGGGCAAGCAGCATCGATCCCCCGATGGCGATCTGGCCGTTGCAAGTCGCCGTTCCACTCATGGGGCCCGTAATCGACGTGAACGTGCACGCGAGATGGTCACTAGCCGACCATGCCTTGGCGTGATGATTGGCCGTGCCGACATAGTCGAGATCGATCACCACGAAGCCGTCCCCGACCGCTGGCGTGGCAGTGGGGCTTAGAGGTTGGCCGGTTGGGCCCACGAGGGTCATGGACACCTGCTTTTGGAAGAAGTGCAGAGTCGTTTTCGCTAACGCGATGCTTGGTGCAAGCAAGGACAGCGCCACGGCGCAAAGCAAACCGAGAGCGAACACCAACACGCGCGAACCGCCCTGCGTCAAACCGGTGTCGGAAGCCAATTGAAGACCTCCTCAATTGAACGACAAAGCCTGACGAAACCTACCACCGGCGTCAGGGCACGTGGGTTTTAATCCGCGCCCAATAGTCTCGTCGCGGCCGAGCATCTCCAGTAACCCTCGCAGGGCTCTCAGGTGGTCGCCGGGAACTGCTGGAACGAGCCGGGAGCGGAAGCGAAAGCGAGGCGACCGATCTGTCTATCGCTTCGGTGACATCGGTCCAGTGGCAGCCCTAGCCTCCCAACTGAACCCGTCAGGGTCGCTGAACGGCTCCGCGTTGCTGTTCACGGCGATGCCATGCGGCCCGGCGCCGTCCGGGGAGACACCCGCGTCCTTGGCAAGTCCGGCCCGACCCGGGTAGAGCGCCAGCTTGATACCACCGGGCGGCGCGTCGAACTCCACGTAGCGGCCCGGGAAACTGCGCTTCACCGGCAGACCACGTTCGACATAGAACCGCTTGGTTGCGCCCAGATCGGTGGCGCCGATGAGCAGCACCAGATCGTCGATCTCCCGCGTCGCTGGGCCCTTGTCTTTCTTTGCGCTGGTGGCCAGCTTCCAGACGACCTCGTCGGCGTCCTGCACGACGGCGCCGTACCCCCACAGGCCCTTCTTCGCGGGCTTCAGGATCTTGGCACCATCGGCGAGCGCCGTTTCCAGAAGCGAGTCGACGGTCGATGGTTGACCTACAACAAGTGAAATGCTGAATCCGCGAAAGCCAGACGCCAGAACGCGGGCGGTGCGCGCACGGACTAGTGAGTCGACCCCGAAAGCGGTCTCATAGAAGCGCTGTGAAGCCGCCGGGTCAGATACTTCGAGGGTGAGTGAGTCGATGGTGATGTTCATGCCGCCGACGTTAGGCTGCCTGAGGCGTCTGCGCTTCTTGATTCCTGCTCGATTCCCATTGGTGTCTCGCTCGGCCTGCTTCGGTGCGCTGGTCGGCGCCGGTCGCTCGTCAGCTACGACATCCAATCATGAGCGTGGTCCAGGAGCGCCCGGGCCGAGTAGGTACGGAGATGCTCGTGCACCAAGCGGATGGCGGTTGCACCGTCGCCGACGGCAGAGGCGACGCGTTTAATCGAGTCCTGTCGTACGTCGCCTGCTGCGAACACGCCTGCGATGCTCGTCTCGAGCGTTAGCGGTTCGCGGTCAAGCTTCCACGTCAGCTCAGGCTGCTCGAGGAAGTTGCGACCGGTGATGATGTAACCGCGCTCGTCGCGGGCGATCTCGTCGGGGAGCCAGTCGGTGTGTGGTTCGCCGCCGATCATGATGAAAAGTGCGCTTGCAGGCACCTCCTCGATCGACGCGCTCGCGTGGTCGGTCAGTACGAGTGACTCTAGTGTTTCGGATCCGCCAGCGTCGATTATCTCGGTGCGGAGCCGAGTGCGTATGTTTGGGGTCGCTTCGATCCCGTTCACGAGGTAGCTGGACATCGACTTCGCGATGCTGCCGCCCCGGACCAGCAGAGTGGCTGTACGGGCGTACTTGGCGAGGTGCAATGCGGCCTGCCCCGCCGAGTTGCCCGCACCGACCACGAAGACATCCTGATCCTGCATGGCTCGGCTTTCGCTGACGGCGGCGCCGTAGAAGACGCCGGCACCGATGAGCGCCTCGACCCGAGGTATGCCGAGCCGTCGCCACTCGATACCGGTCGCGATCACCAGGGCGCGCGCGCGTACCTCGGTTCCGTCGAGCAGGCGAACGACTCGTTCGTCGCCGTGGCATTCGAGCGCCACGGCCTGTTGGGCGAACACGATGTGCGCTCCCATCAGCCAAGCCTGCTCACAGGTGCGCTCCATCAGCAGCCCGCCCTCGATGCCGTGGGGAAAGCCGGGGTAGTTGCGGATCAGGGGGCTGGTACCCGCCTGCCCCCCTGATACGGCAAGCTCGAGCAGCACTGTCTCAAGACCCTCGGACGCGGCGTACACGGCGGCGGCCAGGCCCGCGGGTCCGGCGCCGACTACCGCGACGTCGCATGTGTCCAGGTCGTTCTTGACGTTGACGCCGATCGCCTGGGCCAGATCCGGCAGGCTCGGATCGACGCTTACCTGGCCGTCGTAACGAATCACCACGGGGAGGCGCGTTGCGTCGAGTCCCGCCTCCTCGAGCAGACGCCGTCCGTCTCTACTGTCGCTGGCATACAGGCCGAACGGCATGCTGAAGCGCGTCATCACGTCGCGCAACTGCAGCGCCCTGCTGTCACCCTCCGCCGCAACGATCCGGAACTCCTCGAATCTCGGCTCCTGCTCCCTCCTCCATGACTCGAGGTACTCGCTCATCGCCCGGTACAGCGTCTCGTCGTCCGCCCAGGGCCGGACGAGGTGATAGTCGACGCGGCCGAGCGCCATCGCCTGCACCGCCGGACTCGCGGACCGGTAGTCGCGATTGACCACAAACACGCGCTTGGTCAATGGGTGCAGGCTGTGCGCGCGATCGAGGAAGTCCGAAGCCGGGTCGTCGACCAGCAATAGCGCTACCCGCTTCCCTGTCTCCGCCATCTCTTCCAGTGCGCAGAGCGCCGCTTGAGCCGAGGTCTCGCCGGTCACGGTGAAGTCGTTGCCGAACCGGCGGGAGAGCGCCGACAGCACCACGTCGAGCGAACGGCGATCGTGATCGAGCACGAACAGCACCGGGCCCCGCCCGCTTCGCTGCGTCAATCGGGGCGAGGTCGGGCTGCTCATTGATGTGTCACCCCCGTGAGTGACCCTGCGCCACCGGCTCGATGTTCTGGTTGCGCCGGAACACGTTCGTCGGGTCGTAGTGGTTCTTCAGCGCCACGAGCCGGGCATACTTGTCCTCTCCGTACGCCACCCGTGCTGCGCCGGGATCGCCGAGGTAGTTGACATAGGCGCGGCCGCTGGAGGCTTCCGATGCCGCTTCGATCACCGTGCGGGCCCACTGGGTGTTTGCGTGGCTCTGGTCCGGGTCGTGCCAGCCGGCGACGGCATTGAGCACGAACGGCATCGATCGCTCGGCGAACGCCGTCGCGCCCTCAGAAACCCGCCCAACAGCGCCCCCCATCTGATGCAGGTGGATCTCGCATTGGGGATTGGGCGCTGCGAGATGGATCGCGCAGAGCCGGTCGATGAGCTCGTCGTCGAGCCGCGCGAGGTTGGTCGCCTTGAAGTAGGCGTGGATTCCCTTCGGCCACAGCGGGTCGAGCAAAGATTGCATCGCCTGGTAGGGCATTGGGCCCAGCAAGTCGGCGATCGGCTCGCCGACGTCCCGGATCTCACGTACGAGCGCCTCACTTGGGTCGACCGGACCGATTGCGGCGGCGATGAACGCGGCGACCTTCTTCCCGTGCCACTCCTCTGGGATCGCCGGCAGCGGCGGGGCCGCGGTGAGGTTGACGACACCGGTGATGTCATCCGGGGCGAGGCCTGCCCAATCCCGGAACGCGTACAGCAGCTCGCGGGCCGCGCCGGCCGGAAAGAAGATCGGCCCGGCGTAGACCGTCGGCCCGAGCGGATGCAGGTCGAATTCGAACTGCGTGACGATGCCGAAGTTGCCGCCGCCACCTCGCAGACCCCAGAGGAGGTCGGCGTTCTCCTGCTCGCTGGCGTGGACGAGCTGGCCGTCGGCGGTGACGACGTCGGCACCGACCAGGTTGTCGCAGGCAAGGCCGAACTTTCGCATCGCCCAGCCGATGCCGCCACCGAGCGTGAACCCGGCGACGCCGGTAGTCGAAATGAGACCGCCCGTCGTCGCGAGGCCGTGAGCCTGCGTCTGATGATCGACGTCGGCCCATATCGCGCCGCCGCCTACGCTTGCCCGCCGGCCGACGGGATCGACACGAACACCGTTCATCGGCGAGAGGTCGATGACGATCCCATCGTCGACGGTTGAGAATCCGGCGATGCTGTGCCCGCCGCCGCGGACGGCGATCCTCAGGTCGTTGCTGCGCGCGAAGCCGACCGCAGTGATCACGTCGGCTGCACCGCGACAACGAACGACGAGCGCCGGCCGATGCCCGTCGTGCGCGCCGTTCCAGATGCGCGACGCCTCCGCGTAGCCGTCATCGGCCGGGGTCACGATCTCTCCCCGCACGGCCTCTTGCAGCTCCTGAATTGTTGCTTCCCCCAGCACCGGGGCAATCGTGTGGCTCATGTCCGCCTTCCTTTGGTAGAGGAGCGGACAGTTCTATAGGGGGTCGCTTTGCGCGTACTTTGCGCGTGCTTAGCAAACCCCGCAGCCGCTCATCGACGTCCGCGACGCCGAGTACGTCGCTCCGCGCGGCATAGCGATCGCGCGCTTCACCGAGCAATGCACGCGCCCGCTCTACCTCGCCGCGGAGCAATGCGACCTCAGCGAGACCCGCGAGGGTGTTCGCGATCCAGCGTTGCCGGCCCGTGGCCTCTAGCACCACGCGCGCCTCCTGCAGCGCTGCCTCGGCGTCGTCGAGGCGATCCTGAGCGAACGCGAGATCGCCGGTCCGCCAGAGGGCGCTGGCGAGTGCCCAACGATCGCCCGCTCGCCGGAACATCTCGCGGGCCTCGAACAGGTGCTCGTGCGCGCTTCCATAGTCGCCGGCGGTGGTGTCAACCAGGCCAAGCCCTACAAGCACGAGCCCGAGACCACGCCGGTCACCCTGCCTGCGGCGTAACTTGAGCGCCTCCTCCAGAGCTGAGCGAGCCGCCCCAAGCTCTCCCTCGGCGAGCTTGAGGTAGGCCCGCCTGACCAACACCGCGGCCCTCCCGCGCTCGTCTCCTGAGATCTCAAACCTCGACGCGCTCTCCCCGAGCAGTTCGCGCGCCCGCGCCAAGTCCCCGCGGGCACCGACGAGCCCAGCCTGGTTTGCCAGGACGTAGCCCAGGGCGGCGTCGCAGGAGATCTCCAGGAACGGCTGCAACGTGTCCTCGAAGACCATGCGCAATCCCGGGCGGCCGCCCGTCGCGCTCGTCCGGATCTCAGCAAAGTTGACTGGCGAGATGATCTGCTCGCACGAGCCGCTGAGTGCGCCGAACAGCTCGGCGCTCTCGCCGACGAGCTCCTGAGCGCGCGCAAGATCCCCCAGGATCCATTTGGCGACCCCGAGTGAGTAGACGCCAACCGCCTCCTCGGGCCCGAAGCGCTGCCGCCGCGCGAGCTCGAGCCCGCGCTCAAGCCATGACACCGCAACATCCATCTCGTCCCTGGCGAGACCAAACTCCCCCAGGAACTGAAGCGCCCGCCACTCGGCATACGCGTCGCCGATCCCAGAGGCCACGAAATAGCTCTCCTCCGCGAGCTGGCGGCCGCGGGATAGCTCGCCACTTCGGAAATCGATTGCCGCCGCTCTGAGGAGCGCCCGCGCGCGAAGATCCGTCCGGTCCGGCGCGGCGGCGAGTGCGTCGTGGAAGCGCCGCTGCGCCTCATGGAGGTCGATTCGGCGCATCCAGAACGGCCAGAGCGCGACACACAGACGCAGCGCGTTGGTCGGATCGCTTGTGAGCAGCGTGTCGAGGCCACCACGGAGGTTCGCGGCCTCGCGGTCGAGCCGCGGTGAGCCGCGCTCCTCCTCCGCCAACGCGATCGCCCAGCGAGCGTGGCGGTTGGCCAGCGCAAAGGGTTCGCCCGCCTCTTCGAGCCGCTCGCGCGCGTAGGCCCTAACGGTCTCGAGCAGCCAATAGCGACGCTCGCCAGATGGCCCTTCCTCGGTGGCAACGAGCGATTTCTCGACCAGGCGCGCCAGCACATCGGCAATGCCCGGGCCGTCGAGGTCGCCGCCGGCACAAACGCACTCCACGGCCTCGAGCTCGAAGCCGCCGGTGAACGCAGCGAGTCGTCGAAAGAGCGTGCACTCGTCCGGCTCGAGGAGTTCATGGCTCCACTGGAGCGTCGCCGTCAGCGTCTGCTGTCGCGTCGGCGAGCTGTGGCTGATGCTCCGGAGCACGCGGAAGCGATCGTCGAGCCGCTCCGCGATCGCCCCCGGTCCGAGCCCGGCCAGGCGACCGGCGGCGAGCTCGAGCGCGAGCGGCAAGCCATCTAGGCGCAGGCAAATGCGGGCAACGTCAACCGCATTCTCCGCGTCAACGGCGAAGCCCGGGGCCGCTGCACCCGCCCGATCGACGAACAGCCGCACGGCCGCGTAGCCGGCCAGCCGATGCGGCTCGGCGGCCTCCGCCAGATCGGGGATATCGAGCGACGGAACCCGGGAGACGACCTCGCCCGACACACGCAGCGGTTCGCGACTGGTCGCGAGAATCGTGAGCCGGGGCGCGGACCGCAACAACTTGTCAGCCAGCCGGGCCGTCGTCGCCAGCAGATGCTCACAGTTGTCCAGGACGAGCAACAACGAGCGCGGTGCCAGGAACTCGGCGATCGCGTCGATTAGCCCCTGGCCGGGCATCCCCCGCACATCAAGCGCCGAGGCGACTGCGTCCGGGATGAGTCGTGGGTCGCCGAGCGCGGCGAGCTCGACTAGAGCTGCCCCGCCCGGGTACGACGCCTCGACGGCACGGCCCAGCTCCAGCGCAAGCCGTGTCTTGCCCACCCCACCCGGACCGGCGAGTGTGAGCAGGCGGCTGCGGTCCAGCAGCGCCTTCAGTTCGGCGAGCTCGCGGTCGCGCCCGACGAACGAGCTCGCATCCGCGGGCAGCGGCGGCAGGCGGGCCGGGTCGGCAAGCCTGGACGCGGCGCCATGCGCAAGTTCCGCTCCCAGATTGGCCAGCTCGGCTCTTCGCTCCTTGGCCCAATCGTCATAACGGTTCTCCGGCAGCAGCTCGCCGCCGTACAGTCGGAGCGCCGCGCGGAAAGCGCTCGGTGTGCCCGTATGGCGAGCCTCGGCAGCCGCAAGCTCCAGCGAGTCGACGTCGACATCCGCCGAGAGATCGAGCACGCCGTCGCGAACCGTGATCACGCTCGCGCCGAGCGCGCGCCGCGCCACATGCACGGCCTGATTGAGATTGTTGGCCGCCGCCTGCGGATTGCGGTCGCGCCAGAGCACGTCCATCACCTGCTCGCGATGAAGGCGATGACCTGGCGCGAGCGCAAGCAGCTTCACAAGCTCGCGCGCCTTCTTCAATCGCCACGCGGTCTCCGGAACGGGCATGCCGTCAACGGCGGCTGCAAAGCCACCCAAGAGCGACACGCTGACACTGCTCACCGATCCGAGCCCCCGATCGAACTCTTGGTCGTAAGGTACTCTACCGAACAGCTTCGAGATCGAAGCAGCCACAGTGTCGCCCGGCCGCTCCAGGCGCCGATGCGTGGGCCGGAGCCCAGCCGGGGAGAGCGCCGCTAGCGATCGGGCCCCGGCCGAGCTTGGTCGGTTCGAGCTCAGGGCCTACGGTGACTGCCGATTACCGCGCGGCGATCTGTGCCTGGCCGGGGGCGCCGCTCCGCCCGAAGCCGGATGGCCCAGCGAGGGGAGCGGCGACGGCCACGATCTCGGCTAGCTCGTCCGCGGGAAGACCGGGCGGGAGCACGAGATTGACGTTATCGGCGCCCGCCGCAAACCACGCCGCGATCTGTTCTGCTGCCCGGTCATAGGTCCCCAACAGTGTGACCTCTTGCGCAAGGTCCTCCGCCTTAGCCGGAAGTTCGGGTACCCGATGGTCGCGTGCAGCTTCGACAACTGAGTTGACAGCGGCGCTCATTCCGAAGCGGCGGGAGAGCATGGCCGGGTAGAGAGGGCCCATCCGGGTGGTATATGTCGATAGCCACCACGCGGCGAGCCGTCGGGCGCTTTGCTCATCGGCTCCGAGAGCGACGGGAACAGCGACGCCCACGCGCGTCGGAGTTGGACGCTCCGAGCGAGACTCCCCGTCGCTCAAGAGCGCCCGCCCGTCTTCAACGCGCGACCGTGCCCACAGAAACGGTTGCCATTCATCGGCGAGCTCACCGGCGAGCCGAATTGACGCAGGCGACAGCGCGGCCAGGACGATCGGCACCTGCACGTCGGGGACGGCACCCAGCCGCAGTGGCCGGGCTCCGTCGGCGGGGTCCGGCAGCCGTTCGCCTGCGAGGAGCGCGCGGACAGCAATCACCGTGCGTCGCAGACGCGTCAACGGCCCCTCCCACCGCAGGCCGTGGAAGCCTTCAGCCATTGGGGGGCTGCCGGCGCCGATCCCGAGGAAGAAACGACCTTCGGTGTGTCGCTGCAGTGTGGCCGCCCCGAGGGCGATAGTCGCCGGTGTTCGTCCCCATGCAGAGATCACCGACGTGCCCACACCAATCTGTCTAGTTTTGGCCGCGAGCTCTGCAAGGAGGATCATGGCGTCGTGCGTCCAGGCCTCCGCGATGCCAACCCGGTCAACACCGAGGGCGTCTGCCTCGGCGGCAAGCCGCAAGATGACGTCGCTGCGTGTCTCAAACGGGGTGAATCCCATGCCGACTCGGCGGTCAGACCCAGGGGATCGGTCGCGGCTGCTTAGGAACCTCGCGGGCACGTCGCATCCCTCGGCGCGACGATGGTTAGATGACGTTTCTGTGCTCATGGCGTCTCGTCCGTCCGATGGCTACTTGGTGCGACGCACCGAGTTGTCGACGAGCTCGGCGATTTCCACGAAGTCGATCGTGGGTTCGACCCCGTACAGGCCGGTCACTCGCTCGCGCATCTCGTCTGAGAAGAAGCTCTTGGCAGCGTCCGCTGATTCCCAGACATAGAAATTCATCGCACGCTGCCGGGCGTCGTCAACAGTGAACGCCTTCGACCTCAGCCCAGGCATGCCCTCAAACGTCTCGCGGGCATTCTCCGCGATCGAGACCACGCGGGCGCGATCGAAGTCCTCGTCATACTCGAAGGTGACGCTCACGCCGATCACTGCGTCTCTCCCGTACGTCCAGGCCCGAGCCCGCAATCGGGCGATAGGCTCGCACTGCGCTCACACGTCCTATGGCTCATGTTGTCTCCTTCGGTAGTGGGTGAGCGGCAGTGTCGGCTCCGCCGCTTTGCGCCCGCTTAGCAACCCCTGGCCCAAGGGCGCGCAACTCCTCATCGAGCTCTACGACGCCCACCCGAGGACTCCTCCGCGTCCGCTAGCGCGCAGGGGGGTGATCGACGACGAACTCGCGAAGCCTCGCTAGCGCGGCTCGCTCGATCCGCGAGACTTGCATCTGGCTACGTCCGATGATCACGGCGATATCGGACTGCGTGAGATCGTGGTAGTAGCGAAGCCTCAGCACCAAGCACTCGCGTGCGGGCAGCGATCGGAGTAAATCCGCCAGCAAGTCGTCATCGGCGTCGGGCGAGCTCGGTAGGAGCTCGAGCACCTGCGGCCCGCCGTCCCAGACCGGTGTGTTGAGGGATACTGGCGTTGGATGGTCCCCGCCTTCCCATACGGAGCGGGGAAGCCCGCTGCGGATCTGCCGCCCCCGCCGAATGGCGTACTCGATTCGCAACGCGGCGTAGTTTGTGAAGCTCCCTCGCTCGGGCTGGAACCCGTGCGCGGCGAGGATCAGGCCCCAGAGAGCGTCTGAGCGAGTGTCGTCCAGATCCTCCAAGCCCCAGCGGCAACGCGCGCGTGCGATCTTCTCAGCGAGGCTGACATACCTCTGCGCGAGGCGAGACCGCTCGGCATCGAGTCGCCAACTACGCGCCGCCTGGCGACAGGCGCTGGCTTCCATATGACTCCCCACGTTTCATTCTCAGGCGGCGGGCGCATGCACCGTGCGCCACCGAATACCAAACATTCCCTGCAGCACGCAGCCTATCCCGCGGCCGAGCTTGAAAGTAACTCTGCACAGTGTCGTTGTGTATGTTCGAATTGGCATTTGCCTATGGTGACTAGGTGCGGATCAGTCAATTACTACTATTGCTGGTGTGTCACGCGGCAGGGCGCGCAGTGCGGTTCGGCCCCCGGACCGTGTTTAGCGCGGTGGGCCCATTCCGGGGCAATTGCTGCCTTATACGCACTCCGACGGGCCTCGCTGACAACCCCGTAGCCTTCGCCCCATCGTGCTCGCTCGATTAACCGTTGAAAGTGGCCTGACCTGAACTCGCCCTCCTGGCATTGAGCGACCAAAGTTGTGCTATCCGCAATCTCCAGCACCTTCACTCACCTAAATTGCGACCCACTGCGAAACGACGCCTAATGCGCATCACTCAAATGCAGTATGGGTACCGAGGCCAGAGCTGGATAGCCGCTACCAGCCGCGCGTGCCAGGCGCCCCCTTGAACGGGCCAACGAGATCGCCGGTGATCCAACCTCCGTAGAAGCCACCCGGCTGGGCTTGCACGCGTTCCTCGTCAAGCCAGGCGGCATCCAAGCGCCCGGGATAGAAGGCAACGTGATCGCGCAACGCCTCATACCCCGCGGTCGGGTGCGCGTAGCTCCAGGCGACCGCCTTAGCGCGCCGCCCGGCGACGAGTGCATCCAGGTACCGTGCTTCGCCCTTGAACTCACACCAGGTCGGACCGGCATCGCTCGCGCTCAGCAGGCTGAGGCGCACGTCGGCGGGCGGCACGTAGATCGTCGGTGGGTGACTGGTCTCGAGCACCCGCAATGCACGTATCGAGTCAGCCAGCACCTCGCCCGCCCACTCAACCCGGACCCGGCGCTCACACGGTCTCACGGCAGGCGGCCGCGGATAATCCCACACGCGCTCCACCCCACCACGGTATACCGCCGCGGGGCCGGGAGGCCAGACGCTCGGGAGCACGTCGGCGGGGCGAAACCGCGGCGTCGCCAGCTCGGGAACGGCATCGCGAGAGTACTGCGGGTTCGCGAGAGCGGAAGCTGCGTGAGTACACTCACCGCACAGTGGCGGCTACTCGGGTCGAGCGGTGAGAAAAGCAACTCGGCTCGCCGCCGTGGGGCGTGGCGTCCGGAGGTGCCTGAGGGCACCTCTCGCTGTGGGGGCGGCCGTCACGGTTGCGTCGATCTGCTGCTTGGGATGTGGTTCTTCGATGACCGGCTCGGCGACGTCAAGAGCTGAAAGCGCGAGCGCCGGAGCGGCGAGATCCAGCCTCGTGCCGCGGGCCTCGGATTTCGGCTCGGACTGGACCACCTACCACGGTGATGCTGAGGCGACCGGGGTTGACGCGGCGCACACCAAGCTGCTGCCTTCGCGGCGGGCCTGGACCTCGCCAACCCTTGACGGGCAGCTCTATGGCGAACCGCTCGTCGCCGACGGCCGCGTCGTCGCAGCAACCGAGAACGACACGGTCTACGTGCTGGCCGCAGACAGCGGGCGCATCCTGTGGTCACGCCACCTCGCGAAGCCGGTGCCATCGAGTGACCTGCCCTGCGGCGACATCTCACCCGAGGTCGGCATTACGGGCACCCCTGTGATCGACACCCAGCGCCACGAGATCTTCGTCGACGCTGACACCCTGATACACGGCCCGTCCGCTTCGGGTGGTGTGGAAGCGTCGCATCGTCTGTTCGGGCTCAATCTGTTTACCGGCAAGGTCGAGCTGGACCAGCGGGCGATGCCGGACGCCGGCGAGGACCAGCTCGCGCAGCTTCAGCGGCCAGGGCTGGCGCTCGACCACGGTTTCGTGGTCATCGCCTACGGTCAGAACGCCGGGGACTGTCCCGGTCCCAACGGTCCTGCCCACGGTTACGTCGTCGCGATCCCGGAGACGGGAGGACCGCTCCACTACTTCCAGATCGGCAGCGGCCGCGATCGGGGGGCGGTGTGGATGGGCGGCAGCTCTCCGGTCATCGATCCTCACGGGAACGTCTACGTGGCGAGCGCCGACGGCTACGACCTCGGCGCCGACCAGCCGTATGACGACAGCGACGCCGTGCTCGAGCTGTCATCGACTATGCACCTCGAGTCGCTCTTCTACCCCAAGGACTGGCAGAAGCTCAGCGCCGACGACCTCGACCTCGGGACCGGGGACCCCGTGCTCGTGCATGGTTTCGTGTTCCAGGTCGGCAAGACGGACATTGCCTATCTGCTGCGTCAAGGACATCTGGGCGGCGAGGAGGGCGAGCTCGCGTCGCTCTCGGTGTGTAGTGGCGACCCCGATGGCGGGCACGCGGTCGAGGGTTCGGTCGTGTACGTACCCTGCCCAAACGGCGTGACGGCGATCAAGGTTTCGCCGAAGGCGCCGTACCTGAAACAGCTCTGGACCGACAACGACGGCGCCGCTGGCTCGCCGATCATCGCCGATGGACTGGTCTGGACGATCGGAGGCGACAACGCGGTGCACGGCCTCAACCCGGCCAACGGCAAGCAGGTCGTCTCGATCCCGTTCGGCGGGTATGCGAACCACTTCCCGACGCCGTCGGTCGGCGATGGCCTGCTGCTCCTTCCGGGCACCGACCAGGTCTTCGCTTTCATGGGTCCGGCCGGGCGGCCGCCACCGCCGCCTGCGAGGTGAGACGTGCCGGGTGGTCGCGCCAGGCGTGCCAGCTCTACTCGAGGACCTGGTGGAAGAACTCGGGCGGCCCCGTGGCCGACCGCAACTCATCGGTGATCTCGCCATCGATCAGCACAAAAACCATCCGGACCGGTGAGTCCGAGCGGTTCGCCCGTTCGGCGCTGTGCATCGGGGATTTGGCGCCCGGCGCCATCTCTGTGAAGCGGACGATCGCTCCGCCGGGGGGCGGCGGCGTGCGCACCGCTCGCTTGGTCGGCTCCGGCTCGGCGGCCGCGATCTGAGCCGGCATCTGGCTGGTGATCCAGACCTGATGAAACGCTGCAGTGCCGACGTCGAGCGTCTTCGGCGTCGGCCGCGGCGCGGTCACCGGCTCAGCCTAGAGTCGTAGGGCGAGCCATGCAAACCCGAGTGCCCACTGGGTCACTCGATCTGTGCGCCGGCGTCACGGAGCGCCTCGATCCACAGCCTGCACCAGGCGAGCTGTTGAGCCGTCTGGTTGCTCATCAGTGGGTTGTAGGCGCGCTCGTCGGTCTCCGGGAGCTTTGGCACAGCGAGAATCAGGTCGTTGCGCTCGATGCGTTCGCGGACCCACCCGAACTCCTTACCGGCTCGAAAGGTGGTTCCCGACAACCACCAACGCTCCTGCTGATGCTGCACTCGGAACGCCGTCTTCGACGCCCGCGCGACGCGCAACTCGGAAGGAGGATGGCTGAACAGCTTCTGTCCACCGGCGTTGCTGAGCGCCACGCGACCCGTGCCTTCCAGGATGATCTCCAGCAGAGCTAGCTCCCCGCGTAATCCCATCGCGCGTCGTCGGAAGTAGACCGCCCCGGCGAAGCCCTCGCCCGGGACCGGCTTGTCCCTCATGTTCACCTCGTCCGCGATGTCGCCGCTCTCCTCCCTCTCGCCCGAGACTCGTCCCCATGATCGACGAGCGCATCGAGTATGCAGATTAGGACTTCGCGCCGACGCACGTTGGACGGTGGTCGTAATGGGCTCATCCTGCTCTCACCAATTCGCCGAAGCGCTCGGCCGACACGTTGGCGCCGGAGAGCACGACCCCGATCGAGTCGTCCCGCACGCGGCCGGCAAGTACGGCCGCGAACGCGCTGGCGCCGCTCGGCTCCACGACGAGCTTGGCTCGCTCGAATAGCAACCGGATCGCGTCGATAATCTCCGCGTCGCTCACCGTCACGATCTCGTCGACCAACGAGGCGATCACCCCAAAGGTGATCTCGCCCGGCGTCTCGAGCAACTGACCATCGGCAATCGAGGGCGAAATCGGCACTCTGACTCTCTCGCCGGCCTGGACCGAGCGGCGCATGTCGGGCGACGCTTCGGGCTCAACCCCAACGATCCGCGTCGTAGGTGAGATCGATCGCAACGAGATGGCGGAGCCGGATAGGAGGCCTCCCCCGCCAACTGGTACCGCGACCGTAGCCAGCGGCTCCGCGTCCTGGGCCAGTTCCAGAGCGCAGGTGCCCGCGCCGGCGATCACCCGGGGGTCATCGTACGGGTGCACGATCGACGCGCCGAGCTCGCCAGCGAGCTCGGCCAGCATGCTCTCGCGATCATCCCGATAGCGATCGAACTCGATCACGGTCGCACCGTAGCCCTCCGTCGCGGCGCGCTTTGAGGCCGGCGCGTCCCTCGGCATCAGGATCGTCGCGCTCGTTCCGAGCAGCGATGAGGCAAGGGCAACCGCTTGCGCGTGGTTCCCCGACGAGGCAGTCACCACCCCACGCTCCCGTTCGGCACCCGTGAGCTGGGAGATCGCGTTGTACGCGCCGCGAAACTTGAACGCGCCCATCCGCTGAAACCCCTCCGCTTTCAGCACCACATGAGCGCCAACCAACCCGTCGAGCACCCGAGACGTGACCAACGGCGTTCGGTGCGCTACGCCGGAGAGCCGCCGCGCAGCACTCTCAACATCGGCAAATGACGGCGGATCTCGCCCCTCCACGCTGTTCATAGACGCAATCCTCGCAGCCCATGCTCAGCGATCGCTCGCCGCCGTGCTCGGCTCCCAGTCGGCGGGCCGGCCCAGCGCCGCGCTCTTGAGCACCTTCAACGGGAGGAGCGCGCAGCGCATACGCAGTGGTGGGATCTCCGTCCCGAGCAGTTGCAGGATGAACGACTCGTCGAGCTCGAGGATCTCGGAGATCCGTCGTTGCCGGATCCGATCCGAGACCATCGACGCGGCTGCCTGGCAGATCGCGCAGCCGTGCCCCTCGAGGCGCACGTCGAGGATGTGACCTTCCGGTCCGACCGCGAGCTTGACGGTCAGGTCGTCACCGCACACCGGGTTCAGCTCACGGAACTCGAGGTCGACGCGATCGAGTGCGGACGCCGGCGGGCTCCAGTTGTGCGGCGTCCTGGAGTGCTCCAGGATCCGCTCGTGGTACAGCTTCTCGCTGCTATGGGCGCGCTCCATGCTCTCAGCGTAGGCGGGCACGCTCAGCGAGCTCGCGGGCGCCCGCCCGGTTTGCCGCCGCGAGCTCCGCCACGTCGGCCGTGCGCAGCTCGCCGCCTTCGACCACGGCGCGCCCGCCGACGAGCAGGAGCTCGAGCGGCGCGGGCGGGCCGAACACGAGCGCGCACACAGGGTCGGCGATGTCGGCGTGTCCGAGGTCGTCGAGCCGCCACAGCGCCAGGTCGCCGAGCTTGCCGACCTCCAGCGACCCGATCGCATCCGATCGGCCCAGGCAGCGGGCGCCGCCGGCCGTCGCCATCCACAGCGCCTGCCGTGCGGTCAGAGCCTGCGGTCCCAGGCGGGCACGAGCGAACAACAGCGCCTGGTGAAGCTCCTCGGCCAGGCCACCGTGTTCATTGGAGGCGACGCCGTCGACGCCGAGCCCGACCGGCACCGCCGCTGCAAGCAGCTCCGGAATCGGCGCGATCCCGGACCCCAGTCGCGCATTCGAGCTCGGGCAGTGCGCGACACCCGTGCCGGTGGCGCTGTACTTGGCGATGTCGCCGTCGGACAGGTGGACGCAGTGCGCCAGCCAGACGTCGTCGCCGAGCCAGCCAAGCGACTCGACGTAGTCGACCGGACGCGCGCCGAACTCGGCGAGGCAGAACTCCTCCTCATCGCGCGTCTCGGCGAGATGCGTGTGGAGGCGCACGCCGAGCGCCCGCGCCAGCTCAGCACAGTCGCGCATCAGCTCGCCCGTGACCGAGAACGGCGAGCACGGCGCGAGCGCCACTTGGAGCAGGGAGTCGAAGCTCGGGTCGTGGTATTTGTCAACCGCTGCCTCGCACTCCGAGAGAATCCGGTCGGCATCCTCGACGACCTCGTCGGGCGGAAGGCCGCCGGACGAGCGCCCCAAATTCATCGAGCCGCGGGTGGCGCAGAATCGCAGTCCGATGCGTCTGGCGGCCTCGATCTCGGCGGCGAGCAGATCGCCCCCGGACGCTGGGAAGACGTAGTGGTGGTCCATCGCCGTCGTGCAGCCGGACAGGGCGAGCGCGGCGAGCCCGGTGCTCGCGGCCACGAACTCCAGGTCGGCGTCGAGGTGCGCCCACACGGGGTAGAGCGCGGTCAGCCACTCAAACAGCGTGCCGTCAGCGGCGTAGCCACGCGTGAGCCACTGATACAGATGATGGTGGGTGTTCACGAAGCCTGGCGTCGCCAGGCAGCCGCGGGCGTCGACGCGTCGCGCCCCGTCGATCCGCGGGGCGCGGCCGGCGGCGATCGCGGTGATCCGTCCCTCGGTCACGACGATGTGTCCGGTGGAGTGCTCGGTGCCGGCGGTGTCGACCGTGGCGATCGCGCAGCCGTCGATGACGACTGTGTCCGTCACAGCTAGCTGCCCCGGTACGTTGAGAACGCGAATGGGCTGAGCAGCAGCGGCACATGGTGATGGGCGGCCGCGTCGAGGACCGTGAAGGTCACCGTCACCTCGGGATAGAACGTGGCGACGCCGGCGGCTGCGAAATAGCCGCCGGTGTCGAAGTGGAGGCGGTGAACCCCCGCTCGCGGATCTCCGAGCGCGGGAATTCGCCCGTCGGCGTTGGTGCGTCCGTGTGCGGCAGTGCGCCATTCGCCGTCGAGGAGCTCGTCCAGGCGCACCGTGACACCCTCGGCCGGCTTCCCGGTCGTGGCGTCAAGCACGTGTGTCGACAGGCTCATCGTCCCTCCAGCAGCTTGCCGAGTCGCAAGCGGTTGATCTTGGCCAGCTCTCCGAGTACGACGCCGCGCTCGGTCTCGGGGCCGTTGCCGAGCCGGGCCTGGCAGACGGCGAGGAGCTCGGCGGCGCTGCGCCCGGAGGCGCACACGAGGTACACGTGACCGAACCGCTGCTCGTAGGCGGCGTTGGCGGCGGCGAGTTCGCCGAGCAGGTCCGCGCCTGCGGTGGCCACGCCTGCCTGCTCGCCCTTTGACCAGGCAGCGGAACGTCCGTCGCCGTGCGCCGGGGCGGCGTCACCGATCCGCGGGTGGCCGGCGAGCGCCTGCTCGAGCCCGCGGGCGTCGAGCTCCGCGGTCGCGTGGTCCGAGGCCGCATATAGCGCGGCCTCGGACCGGTACGGGCGTCCGGCCACCATCTCCTCGACCCAGGCCTCCGCGGCGCAGCAGCTGCACAGCCGGCCGCGGAGCTCGCGGTCGGGCGCGACGTCGAAGCCGGCCACTCCGCCCGCCGACGCGGGCTCTCCGCGACGTGGGGTGGTGGGTGGGGATCCCTTATCAACGGTCACGTGAGACCGGCACCAGGGTCAGCGACGCCGGGGAACACCGCTCCCTCGTCGATCGCGAGCTGCACCGCGGACTCCTCCTGGTCGCCGGGCCCGAACTCGTTGAACACGAGGTTGAGGATGAACACCACGATCACGGTCGCGGTGATGCTCGATCCGAAGATCACCTGGAAGTTCTTCGGGAACTTGTCGTAGAAGCTCGGGTCGAACGCGGGCAGCAAGCCGACCGCGAGCGAGACCGCGACGATCAGCAGGTTGTGGTTGTTGCGGAAGTTGACCTTGTGCAGCGTCTGGATCCCGACCGCGGTCACCATCGAGAACATGATCGTGGCGGCGCCACCGATCACCGGTCCGGGCAGGTCGGCGACGATCTGTCCGATCTTCGGGATCAGGCCCATGAGCAGCAGGAAGCTGCCGCAGGTGGTGACCACCCAGCGGCTGCGGATCCCGGTGAGGCCGACGAGACCGACGTTCTCCGCGAACGCCGTGTCGGGGAACGAGTTGGTGAACGAAGCGATGAACGCCGAGAGCGCGTCGGTCGCCAGTCCACGAGCCAGGTCGTTGGGGCTGAGATCCCTGTCCACCATCTCGCCGACGGCGAGCATATCCGCGGTCGACTCGGTGAACGTGACCACCATCACGATGCACATCGTGATGATCGCCGCTGCCGCGAACTTCGGCGCGCCGAAACGGAAGATCTCGGGGCCTCCGAACCATGCGGCATGGGAGACGTTGCTGAAGTCAGCCTGGCCGATGAGCGCCGCCACGATGGTCCCGATCACGATGCTGAGCAGCACCGCGATCTGCGAGACGAAGCCGCGGAACAAGCGGCTGATCAGGATGATCGAAAGGATGACGATGCCGGCGAGCACGACGTGCGAGACCTGGGCGACGTTCGCGCCGTTGACCACGGTGGGGGCGATCAGCGAGATGTCGGCGCCGCCCAGCGACAGACCGATGATGCAGATGACCGTGCCGGCGACCAGCGGTGGGAAGAACCGGATGATCATCGAGAAGGGCTTCGCGAGAATCAGCCCGAGCACGCCGGAGACCATCATCGCGCCGTAGACGTACGGCAGTCCCTTCACGCCGCCGTACTGGTTCGCGATGATGATCATCGGGTTCAGGACCGTGAAGGTCGCCCCGGCGACCACCGGCAGCCGGACCCCGAGTATGTTCGAGATGCCCGCCGACTGGATGATCGTCGCGATCCCCGAGACGAGCAGGTCGGCGCTGACCAGGGCGGCGATCTGAGCCGACTTCAGCCCGACTGCCGGTCCGACGATCAGCGGAACCGCGACCGCCCCCGCATACATGATGCACAGGTGCTGCAGGCCGAAGACGAGCAGCTTGTGTAGCGGGGGGACCTGGTCCACGGGATGCGGGCCGGTGGACGGCCCGGCCTGCTCAGGCCGTGTGAGCGTCTCTTGTGAGGACATTGGAGTTCTCCTCCGTCAGCGGTGTTCGGTGGCCCAGGGAAACGACCGGGCCCCTTCGGTCTTCCGTCTAGCGGATTTTCATTTCCGCTTGGCAGATAACTTATTGGTAGCGCGCGCCGCTGTCAAGCGGCTTTCGCCGATTCGGCACCGTGGGGCGCGGGCCGCCCGTGGGTCACGCGCGGCCCACGACGCCGACGCGGAGCGGGCCGCGCCAGGCACCACGGTTGCCGGCGTGCGCGGCGTCCGCGGTCATGACTGCACTCTCGGCGCGTGCCCCGAGGTGAATGTGGATTCGGCCACGTATGCAGGTCATTCGTACGGTTTCGGCACCGGGGCGCCGGCGAGTGTGCGGTTGTGACCGGGGTGGTCGGCGCCGCGCGTAGCCCGAGGCCGCACAACTCGCCAGTCGGCGACCCGTCCGCGGCGAATGGTCATTCGGTCGGCTCTGGCCCGAAGACCATGCCGCTCGGCGCGGGGGGACGTGGCGAGTGCCGCTCGGCCCGGGGACGTGGCGAGTGCCGCTCGGCCCGGGGGACGTGGCGAGTGCCGCTCGGCCCGGGGGACGTGGCGAGTGCCGCTCGGCCCGGGGACGTGGCGAGTGCCGCTCGGCCCGGGGAC
>DATJRS010000082.1:0-4779 GCA_035504535.1 Solirubrobacteraceae bacterium
CCAGAAGCGCAGCACCTCGAGCATCGCGTCCTGGACCTCGGGGTTGTCGTAGTTGAGGTCCGGCTGGTGCGAGAAGAAGCGGTGCCAGTAGTACTGCCCGGCGACCGGGTCCCAGGTCCAGTTCGAGGCCTCGGTATCGATGAAGATGATCCGCGCGTCCTTGTAGCGCTGGTTGTCGTCCGACCAGACGTACCAGTCGCGCTTGGGCGAATCGCGACTCTGGCGCGACTCCTGGAACCAGGGGTGATCGCTGGAGGTGTGGTTCATGACGAGGTCCGCGATCACCCGGATCCGTCGTGCGTGGGCGGCGTCGATCAGCTGGCGGACGTCCTCGACGGTGCCGTAGTCCGGGTGGACCTTGTAGAAGTCGGCGATGTCGTACCCGCCGTCCCTGAGGGGGCTCCTGTAGAAGGGCAGGAGCCAGATGCAGTCGACACCGAGCCACTGGAGGTAGTCGAGCTTCTCGGTCAGCCCGCGGAAATCGCCCGAGCCGTCGCCGTTGGCGTCGAAGAAGCCGCGGATGTGGATCTCGTAGAACACCGCGCGCTTGAACCACAGCGGCTCGTGCTCGAACCACTGCCGGGTCTGGGTCTGGGGCGCGGTCGTGTCCTGCGGCGCCGCCTGGGCATTGGCGGTCTGGTTTTCGGCCGCGATCAGGTGGGTGAGGGTCGGCGGACCGACGCTCATCAGATCTCGACGCGCACGATGTGAGCCTGGCGGATGCCGGGCTCGAGACGGACGTAGTTCGCGCCGATCCGCCAGAGATAGCGCTCGTCGGTCAGCAGGTCGTGGGCGGTGAAGCTCGGCGGGAGACCGAGATTTGCGGGCACGATCGCGAGGCCCTCCTGGGTTTGATGGGGGTCGATGCTGACGACGGTGATGATCGTGTTGCCGGGCGAATGCTTGGCGTAGGCGATCAGCGCGTCATTGGCGGTGTCGAGGAAGGTTACGTTGGTCAGGTCGTGCAGCGCGGCGTTCTCTTTTCTGATGGCGTTCAGCCGTTGGATGTACGGGAGCAGGGGACCGTCAAGAGCGCGCTGCTTGATCTCGTACTTCTCCGAGTGCAGGTATTCCTCGGACCCGGCTTTTACGGCCACGTTCTCGAAGGATTCGTAGCCGGAATAGATGCCATAGCTCGGGCTCAGGGTGGCGGCAAGGGTGAGTCTCGCTTCGAACGCGGGGCGGCCACCGTGCTGGAGGTACTCGTGCAGGATGTCCGGCGTGTTGGCGAAGAAGTTCGGGCGGAAATACTCGCTCTCCTCGGTGTGGGCCAGCTCGGAGACATACTCGGTCAGCTCGTGGCGTGAGTTCTTCCAGGTGAAGTAGGTGTAGGACTGGCTGAAACCGATCTTGGCCAGGTGGCGCATGACCGATCTTCTGGTGAACGCCTCGGCGAGGAAGACGACGTCTCGGTTGTGCTGGTGGACGTTCTCGATCAGCCAGCGCCAGAACTCGAACGGCTTGGTGTGCGGGTTGTCGACGCGGAACACGGTGACGCCGGCGTCGACCCACTGGAGCATGATGGTTAGAAGGGCGTCCCAGAGGCCCTTCCAATCCGGCGAGTCCCAATTGACGTTGTAGATGTCCTGGTAGCGCTTGGGCGGGTTCTCGGCGTACTTGAGGGTGCCGTCGGGACGGCGGTGGAACCACTCCGGGTGCTCGTGGAGCCAGGGGTGGTCGGCCGAGCACTGGATCGCGAAGTCGAGCGCTATGTCGATGCCGTGCTGCTTGGCCGCCTTGGTGAGTCGTTTTACGTCCTCGATCGTTCCGAGGTCTTTGTGTACGGCATCGTGGCCGCCGGTCTCGTCACCGATCGCCCAGGGGGATCCTGGGTCTTGCGGGCCAGCGGTGAGCGAGTTGTCGCGACCCTTGCGGTTGGTGTGGCCGATCGGGTGGATCGGGGGGAGGTAGAGCACGTCGAATCCGAGCTCCTGGAGGCGGGGCAGCTGCTTCTCGACTCCCTTCAGGCCTCCGAACGATCTTGGGAACAGCTCATACCACGCGCCGAACTTGGCCCGTTCGCGGTCGACCTCGATCGCGATCGGATTCTCGAGGGTGGTGGAGCCGTGGCGGGGCTCGATCCGCTCGATCGTGTTGAACAGCTCCGGGCCGAGGGCGACGTCGTGCTTGGCCGATTCGGGGATCTTCTTGTCGCCCAGAGTCTCGATCGCGTGCTTGATCAGCGACTCGTCCGACGCGTTCTGGGCGGACTTCAGGGCGTTTTGCAGGTGCTGGACGCCTTCGGAGAGCTCGCCTGCGAGGTCGTGCTGCTGGGCGGCGACCTTGCGCCCGAGCTCGTCGCGCCACGTGCCGAACACGTCGCTCCACGCCTCGATCGTGTACTCCCAGTGACCGGGTCGGTCGACCTCGAAGTTCGTGGCCCACCGGACGCCGCCGAGGTGGGCGTCGAGGCGCTCCATCTCTTGTTCTTGTTCGTCGTTGCTGCCCGGGGCGCGGTACCGGACGACGGCACGGAGGATCTCGTGTCCGTCGCGGAAGATGTCGGCCTCGACCCGAACGATGTCGCCGACGCAACGCTTGGCCGGATAGCGGCCGTCGTCGACGGCCGGCGCCGGGTACTGGATCACGATCCGCTCGGGCGGCTTATCGGCGCTCGCGCGCCGGCGCTTGGCAGGGGAAGTTTGGACCTGTGTGCTCACGCTCGTTGGGGGCGTGTTCTCGTTGGACGGGGCCGGTCCCGGGGTTGTGGGTCCGCGTTTCTCACCGCGAAAAATATCCTTCCTCGCGATGGGTAAACCCTTTTGGTGCTCCTTGACGGCGAGTAGTAGGTGATCGAGCTCCCCCGCTCGAGCGGCGTCCAGCTGCATTTGACGTCGCTTCCGGGCGGACGGCTCGGGGCCGAGGCCTACCGATTTGTGGACTGGCTGGCGGCCGCGGGGCAGACCTGGTGGCAGATGTTGCCGCTCGGTCCGCCCGACCGGCACCACTCGCCGTACAAGGCGAGCTCGGCGTTTGCCGCGTGGCCGGGTTTCCTGGGTTCTCCGCGTGCGCCGGTGTCTGCTGCCGAGGTGTCGGAGTTTCGTGCGCGAGAAGCATTCTGGGCGGTCGACTGGGAGCGCTTCGCTGGCCGGGGCGCCCTGGCCGACCAGGTGCGATTCTCGCGCGAGTGGGAGTCGTTGCGCTCGTACGCCGCCTCTTGTGGCGTTCGGTTGTTCGGAGACGTGGCGATCTACGTGGCGGCTCGCAGCGCGGATCATCTGGCGCATCCAGAGCTGTTCCGCTCTGGGTTCGTGGCCGGGGCGCCGCCCGATGGGTACTCGCGCACCGGCCAGCTGTGGGGCAACCCGCTGTACGACTGGCCGGCGCTGCAGCGGCGGCGCTACCGCTGGTGGGTCGAGCGGCTGCGCCGGACCATGTCGCTGTTCGACCTGGCCCGCATCGACCACTTCCGGGGGTTCGTCTCGTACTGGGCGGTGCCCTCAGGTGCTCGGACCGCGGCGGGCGGGCACTGGATGCGCGGCCCCGGCCGGGCCGTGTTCGACGCGGCTCTGTCGTCGCTTGGCCCGTTGGCCTTGGTGGCCGAAGACTTGGGCGTCATCACGCCCGCCGTGGAGCGGCTGCGCGACTCGCTCGGGTTTCCGGGGATGGTCGTGCTCCAGTTCGGCTTCGATCCGGCGCATCCGGAGAGCGTCCACCGGTTCGAGAATCACCCGGTGCATCGCGTGGTGTACACGGGAACGCACGACCACGACACCGCGCGGGGGTGGTACTCGTCCTTGGACGTTTCGACGCGCTCGTTGGTGGACGAGACCTTGACGCGGGTCGGCGTCCGCGAGCCGCGCGCGCCCTGGTGGGGACTGATCCGCCTGGCCCTGGCGTCCCGGTCGGAGGTGGCGATGATGCAGGCGCAGGACATCCTCGGCCTGGGGAGCGAGGCACGGATGAACGCGCCCGGGCGGGTCGGGACCGCGTGGAAGTGGCAGATGAAGCGTGGGGCGCTGACGCCGGCCCTGGCGCGGCGGCTGCGGGCGGCGACCGAGGAGGCGGGGCGGCTCGCCGGGTGATGGGGCGGCGGCCGTGGGGGCGGCGCGCGGGCGGGGGGCGGCGCGGCCGTGCGGGCGGCGCGGCCGTGGGGGCGGCGCGCGGGCGGGGGGGCGGCGCGGCCGTGCGGGCGGGGCGCGGGCGGGGGGCATAACTCGTAACTCGGCCCGCCGCCCTGGCCGAGTCCGGAGTTAGCGTCCGCATACGCGACTGAACCGGAATTCACCGCCGGGCGGGGGCCGAGTTCCAAGTTAGACCCCACGGATTGCGGGCCGCGACCCGGATGGGGTGGGTCAGAGCCGCACGCTCGACGGGCGCCAGGGCTCGAAAGGTGCGCTCGTGACCCACGACGGTGTCCGACTGCACGTTCACCGGGGGGCGGGGGCCGAGTGTGCGGTCATGACCCAAGCGTGCGCCCGGAGACTGGGGGCGGCCGCGCCGGCGGGCTCAAGTTGTTCGCCAAACCGCCGATCCCAGAGGACGATGAGTATCTCCGCGGTGGAGAGCCGCATCAGCCAGATCGTGGCGATGCAGCAACAGCTCTCCGATCCGTCCGCCCTGATTTCTTCCCTGAATTCGAGCGCCACGTCGTCCGCGACGGGCGGCGCGAGCGCGTCGCCGACGAGCACGAGCTTCAGCGACGCGCTGTCCTCGGCGATGGCCTCCGACAGCGAGTCCGCAATCGGCACCGACGCGGCCACTGACGCGACGACCGACGGGTACTCCGACCCAACGATGGACTCGACGCTGATGAGCAGCGACCCGTCCTCGGCGCTG
>DATJRS010000083.1:0-2611 GCA_035504535.1 Solirubrobacteraceae bacterium
CGGCAATATCGGAGCCCAGCGCCACGCGCTGGCCAGCCGCCTCGGTCTCCCCGTCGGGCAGGCCGATGACCTCTCACGGTGGGTGCTCGCGAACCCCGTCCAGTTCAACCCCGCCCATCTGCGGTGCTGGCGCATCGCCTCCCCCACATGGCTGCAGGTGGCCGGCGAGCAGCTCGAGGCGGTCGACCACGTCCAGCGGCCGGTCGCGCTGTTCGTCATGCCCGCGGTCCGCGGCGATGGCTGGCAGCTCACCCCGGTGCTCTCGCTGGACGCTATCCGGCTGCTGGTCTCGCTCGGCGGCCAACTCGACCGCGACCTGCGCTCCGCGGTCCTACCCGCGACCGCCGCGCGCGAGCTGATCGAACGGATCAACGTGCACACGCTGCACGCCGGCCCGAAGGAATGCCTGGACTCAGCCGGGCAGCTCGCGCAGGAGCTAACCCGCGAGCTCGGCACGCCGGTAGGGCCGGGCGCGCCGAAGGACAAGCGCGATCGGTGGGGACGTCTGCTCATCACCCGCCGCTCCTATCTTGGGCGCGACGGCACGGCGACCGCGGAGCTCGAGCTACGAGTGGTCACGTTCCCGGCCCGCGAGTACTCGCAACGACGGCTTGGAGCGGCGCGGCATGATGACCGATACGGCCAGGCGAGTGCGGTGATGGACCTCGGCGAGGCGGTCCAGACTGCCGTCGAGCGCGGACTGCCCCTGCTGCTCTCGACCGAGGCGGCCGGCCATCTGGCCGACACCGTCCGGGTGGGGCGGATGAAGGGCCGGCCCGGCGCGCTCACGATCACCAGCTCAGACGGTCTTTCGGCGACGACGCGGCGGGTGGTCGCCGAGCAGGCTGTCAGCGAGCTGCGGGCACTCAAGCAGGACGGCGTGAGGGTCACGCTCGACGCCGGGGCCAGGCAGCTGATGCGCATGACCCTCGCCCGCCCCCTCGCCGATGACCCCATCCTGCTCGGCCGCCAGCAACACATGGCCGCGCTCAAGGTCGTCGGCTCCGGCGTCGACGCCAGCCAAGTTGGGACCGGGAAATCGGTCTCGACAGGTCGAGCGCTGTCCGAACGGGCCGCGACGACCCGCAGGCTGCGCGCGATGATCGTCGCCGAGGGCCGCCTGCTCGGCCAATGGCACGACGAGCTCACCCGCGGCGCGCCGGGCCGCGGGCTACCGCCGCTGGCACCCAACCTCGAGGTGCTCCGCGTCGATGAGCGCCGGCCGATCGCCGGGCAGATCCGCGACTTCGACCGCACGCGCGGCGACCGGCCGGGGGCGGTCCTCGTGGCGAACAGCGCGCTCGATCGGTATCCCGCCGATCTGCAGGTGATCCCCTGGCATGTGCTGATCGCCGACGAGGCGCTCAGATATGCCAACCCCGCGACCGACGCCCACCAGGCGCTGAAGCTCGTGCGCTTCGGGTCGGTGTCGGACTGCTGGCTTCTGACCGCCACCCCGCGGGGCAAGAGCGCCGAGCACCTCGACGTGTTGGTCGGCCTTGCGGTCGGTGACGAGGCGATGATCACCGAGCGACTCAACACCCGCGAAGGCGGCGACCTCATGGACGAGCTCAACGCCCATCGGCTGCGCGTCAACTACGGCCCTCACCTCGTCCGCGTCACCCGCCAGGACATGCAGGCCTGGATGCCCGACGTCCGGCCCGCCAAACCCATGGCGATCGACCCCGACCCCGCGCTGCAGGAACTGCTTGACGCGATCCGCCACGGCGGACGCGAGGCCTACCGCAGACTGCTCGCCGTGCTGCGTGAGCTCCGGACGCTCGAGGCCGGCAGCCTGCTGTTCAAGCGGGCGCTCGCCGAGCTCTCCAGGGCCCAGGGCGTCGTGCTTGGAAATGTCGGCGTCTACGTGGACGCGAGCGTCGACCCGGAAACGCTGACGCATTCGCAGGCGGTGCTCGCCAAGGCGCTGGTCCGCCAGGGCCTCGTCGCCGACGCGATGCGCGGCGGAGGCGACGGCCTGCCGCTGCTGCGGGGGATCACCGCGCAAACGCTCGCCGGGGTTGCCGCCGAGGAGCAGGTGATCGTGTTCGCCGAGCGCGTCTGGTGCCTGCGCCAGCTCGCCCGCACGCTCGGCGAACGCCACGGCGTGCGGGCGCGCGTCGCCGACGGCCAGGTCAAGCCATCCGAGTTCGAGGCGCTCAAGCACGCCTTCACTAGCGGCGAGTTCCCGGTGCTGTGCCTGTCCAAGATTGGTCATGAAGGGCACAACCTGCAGGCCGCCAGCTGTCTGGTTCACCTCGACCTCCCGTGGCTGCCGTCCGGTCTCGAGCAGCGCGTCGGCCGCGCCGCGCGCCCGGGCGCGGCGCGCGGCTGGGTGCAGACCTACATCCCGTACATCCGCGGCGCCGGGGTCGAGCACATCGTCTCGATCCTCTCCCCCCGAGGCGCCGAGCACCACACGGTGCTGGACTCGTTCGAAGGCGTCGCCGCCAACCAATCGACGGTCGCTACGCAGCTCGGGCAGATCACCGGCCAGGTAGCCGACGCCAAGCAAGACGCCGGCTACGCCGCCACGGCGGCCCGCGTGCGGGTCGCGGCGAGCGTGTTCGGCACCTGAACCGCCGGCCGCCTACCTGACGGGCCGCGAGGC
>DATJRS010000084.1:0-34717 GCA_035504535.1 Solirubrobacteraceae bacterium
ACGCGCCCGGCCATCCTCGAACAGTCGCCGCTTGGCCAAGAAGTACTCCTCCATCGTGCCGTGGAAGTCGAGATGGTCCTGGGTCAAATTCGTGAAAATCGCCACCGCAAAGTGGATCGCATCGGCGCGGTGCAGCTCGAGGGCGTGCGAGGACACCTCCATCGAGCACGCGACGTCGCCGGCGTCGAGCATCTCGCGAAACGTGCGCTGGAGGTCGATCGCCTCGGGAGTGGTCCGCTCCACCGCCCGCTCGACCCCGCCGATCACGCTCTTGACCGTGCCGAGCAGCCCTGTCTGGCGCCGATCCGCCTCGAGCAGCGCTCGGACCAGGAATGCCGTCGTCGTCTTGCCGTTGGTGCCGGTCACGCCTACGATCTGCAGGTCGGCGGTGGGATCGCCGTAGAACGCGGCGGCCGCCGGGGCCATGGCCGCGCGAACGCTCGGCACCTCGATCTGCGGGACGTCGAGGTTCAGGGGCCGCTGGACGACGAGCGCCACCGCGCCCCGCGCGAGCGCCTCCGCCGCGAAGTCGTGGCCGTCACGGGTGAAGCCCGGCACGCAGAAGAACAGCGTCCCGGGGCCCACGGCGCGCGTGTCGTAGGCCAGGCCGGTGAACTCGAGGCCCCGCGCCGCCGGTCGGACGCCGGGGATCACTTTCTCTAAGCGCATCGGCAGGAGGGTACTTGCGAACGCTTACCCCAGGGCGAACGCCGACGCTTTGGATGCCTTGGCTCCTCGGCGATGTGGCTGTGGGGCCAACGACGCAAGGAAGCGGACCTGCGACGTCACGGCACGAAATCTCTGGACCCCGCCCTGGCGGTTATCCCAGGTCGTTGCGTGGGTGGCGCCACGGTTGTCGCAGACGAGAGGCCCGTTGATATCCGATAGTTAGACGATGAGCTCTCGCGCGACCAGCACGAGGTCGTTCATGGTTTCGCCACTCAGCGATGTTCCGGTGCGGCCACGATGAGGCGCGTTAGCGTCGCGGTCTGGCCGATTGTGCCCATGACCGTGATCGTGACTTTGGCGACCACCCGGCGAGCGCCGGCGAGCATCTGGCGAGCTCGCGCCGGAAGCCTGAGCGAGATCACCTGCCACGTCTGCGCGGCCAAGCTGAAACGCTTGGAACCGAGCGTCATCCGGACTCGCGCGTTATGTGGGGCATCGGTCTCCGTGAAGGGCCTAACCGTCGTCGCGGTCATCTCGCCCGTGGCGCGCTGGCTGGATCGGAGCCAGACTGAGAGCGCGTCCCGGGTCAGACGGATCCGCCGCGTTTGCAGCTTCGGCTTGACGCAGGCCGAACCGCCGACGCTCGATGACAGAGCGGGCAGCGCCATGGGCAGGCAGGCCTGCGGGGTGACCACGACGCTCCCAACGCCAGGGGCCTCGGCGCCATCGGAGCTTGCGGTCCCGCCGATCGAGGTCGCGATCCCGCCGCTCGAGGTTGCGATCCCGCCGCTCGAGGTCGCCGTCTCCGAACTGGCCGCCGCCAGCGCCGCTAGGTGATCGTGCAGCGCGGTGCCGTTGGGAAAAGCCGGAGTCCCATTCCAGTCAGTGATGAGATAGAGCGATTGGCAATGCGGCGTGAGTATGAACCAACCCCAACCGAGGTAGCCGATGCCGTGGTCGTCAGCCCACTCCATGAGCGAGTTGTCGAAGTCCTCGGTGCAGTCGGACTCGGAAAACTCGAACGTGGTCACCGGCACGACAGCGGCGACCGGCGCCACAGTGCTGTCCCAGCACGATGTCGTCGCGCAGTTGTTCGGCTGGTAGACGTGGAATGACGCGGCGAGTTGATGGTCCGGATCGGTCGGCTCGTTGGCGAGCCAGCCGCTGAGGTCATTGCCGTGTGCCAGGCCGGCGAGGACGATCGGTTGGTGAGCGCCCGTTGCCCGGATGGCATCGACGATGGCCTGCATGCCGACCGCGGTGAACGTCTGCGTCGAGCCCGATGTTGAGCCGTCCGCCGCGGCGGGCACCGTGCAGCCACCGTTGCGCCAGCACGACCAACTCACCGAGTGGGGCTCGTTGAAAGCGTCGAATACGACGGCCGGGTTACCCGCGAACGTGCTCGCAACTGAGGTCCAGAACGCCAGGGAGTTGTCGTCGGGCATGGTCCGTAGGCCGTCGGCAGGGAGGCTGCCCGGCGCTGTCCATTGCAGATCGAGGATGGCGTAGACACCGTCAGCGTTCAGGGCCGACACGTAGCTCTCGATCATCTGGCGGTAGCCCCCCGCGGTCCCGTAGGCGGGCAGGCCATTGATACCGAGCCAACAGTCCTCGTTGATGGGGATTCGATCCGCGTTCGCGTGCCAGGAGGCGATCGCGGCAGCGTCGGCGGCGTCCTCGGGGCCAACGGAGTAGCCGGTGCCGTTCACGCAGGCGTACTCCGTTCCCTCCCGGTTGACTCCCAACAGCCGGATGGTCTGCCCCGCACCGTTGACGAAGTGGTTTCCGACCACACTGATCGCTAGCGGCGGTGCCGCCAGGGCGGTTGGTGGGCTTGGTATCGCAACCATGCATAGCAGGGACCCGAGTAGGAAGGAGAGCCGCCACACTCGTCGCGCCAGCCTCGCGCCGCCGATTAGCTCGACCATGGTCACATGCTCACCGCCGCCGCCGTGGTCCGGGTGAACATGGAGATCTTGTCAAAGGTACTCCTCACACGCACTGCAAAGCTGCACAGGGCACCGACTTTCGGCGAGACGGCCACAACGTTTGGTCCCCGGGGGCGTGGTTGACCTCGACCAGCTGAGCTTTCCCGATAACCCCATGAACCCGCGGATTGCGACGGACGCGACGAGGTCACGCGTGGGCCAACCCACCACGTAGCATCACTCGTTATTCCTCGGGCGAGATGCGCAGGATGCCCGGCCCTAAACCACTCTCGTCATCGAGGATGAGCTCCGCCGCCGCGTTACGCGAATTTACGCCGAGTTTGCTGAACGCCGAGGTGAGGTGGCTCTTGACATTGCTCTCCGTGACGACGAGCTTACGCGCGATCTCTGCGTTGGAGAAGTCCATCACCACCATGGCGAGTACCTGACGCTCCCGCGGCGACAGCGGTGGACGGCAAAGCACCAGCCGGCGCACCGCACTGGGTACCACGCACTGGCCGCTCGCCACGGCACACAGCGTCGGCAGGAGCGCGCGCCTGAAATCACACGCCAGCACGGCCCCGTCGACCAGCGCGTTCACGGAGCGCGCCCCGCGCGTCTCCGGAAGCTCGGCGAGCAATGCGACGATCGGCCCTGGGTGCCGCACGCGCAGCTCATCCAGCTCAGCGACCTCGGAGCGCGTCGCACGCGTCCAGCCGACGACGCCGATCACGTCGGGCCCGTGGCTCGCGTCGACGTGTACCTGATCGCCGAGCAGCTTGACCGCTCGTGGCCACAGCCCGGCCCGGTCGAGGAGCAAGTTGAGCGTTGGGAGCGAACTAGCCACGCGCGCTGACTCAACGATAGCGGCGCGAGAATCGACCAAAACGGCCGGCGTCAGCCGAGTCCTGGATACCCCTCATCGAGCTCGACGAGGCCGCGGTCGAGCAGGTCCTGGCAGAACGCCACGAAATCCTCCTCAACCACGTCGGGGTCCTGGTTGTACTCGGCGGCGACCCGCTCAGCCGCGGAGCGCACGTCGGGGGACTCGCTGAGGACGTCCAACATGTGCCCACCCATTGGGTTTAGGCCGTGGTACATGCCGGTCTGGAGGTTGAGGACGACTGTCTCGGCCACGAACGTGCGATGCACGACGTGCTCGGGGAGGCGCAGTCGCGCGCTGAGCAGCGTGTCGCGGTCGACCATCAGGTGCCTCGGAACTCCGAATGGCGAGGCACGGGCCACCAGCCAGTCTCTTTGACGTCTCCCGCGGCCACGGCGCCGCAAACGCTATCGTTTCTTCGCTTGCCTTCATCTGATCGCAGCCAGCGCGAAGACATAGACAGCCGCGTGGGCTACCTCGACGCTTATGGGCTCGGGGTCGAGACGGAGATCAACCTGCCGGGCGCCCAGGCGTCGCCCGTCCGCCAGCGCAATCATGCGGTACGGTTGGTGCGCGCGGCAGCGGAGGAGTTGCCGTCCCTTTTTGCCCAACCGCGGTACCTGCGCAACTTCCAGGTGTACGACGGCGCCCCGTACGCGATGCTTGAAGCTGTCGAGGGCGATGTGCTCTTCGCGTACGGTCGTACAGCGCTCGCCCATCTCTCTGCCGACCGCCGCGTCTTGCGTTACGTCGCTGGCGCCGAGCCCGGTCCGGCGTCGCAGCGTGTCCTGGTGGATACGATCCTGTGGACGGTAAGCCTGCTGCATGGCTTCGTGCTGCTCCACGCGAGCGCCATCTGCGGCGACCATGGGCTCGTCGGCCTGGTGGCACGCATGGGCGGCGGTAAATCCACCCTCGCGGCCGAATTCGTCCGGCGCGGCGCAGCGCTGTTCAGCGACGACATCGTCGCGCTCGACGACGGTGACGGACAGGTCGTGGCATACCCGGGCCCTCCGCTCATGAACCTTCCATCGCCCCTCACGCCGGAAGTTTTGGGCGGAGGAAGCATCCTGGCCGATTTCGGAGACGAGCGGTGGGTGCAGCTTGACCGGGTCGACACGGCTGCACAGGCGTTCGCCGCCGTGGTGATTCTCCACCGCATGGCTCGCGAGCATCCACGGTGCGAGCGCATCGAGGCCACGAGCCTGACATTGCTGCCGCATGGGGTGTCGCTCCCTCACCTCGAAGATCACGCCCGCCGCCGCTTTGACATCTTCGGGGGAGTGGTGGCACACGCACCGATCTTCTCGCTGCACGCCGATCCTGCCCTGCCTCCGTCCGATCTGGCCGATCTCGTCGAATGCCAGGTCGCCGCAGCGTGACCGGCTCGGGGCGGGCGTATCCACCGCGGGGCGAGCGCTATCGGTGCAGCGCGTTCGGTCTCACGGTCGAATCGGACTGGCCACTCGCCGGCTCCGCCGCCGCTGCGCCGGGAGCCAAGGACCCGACGACGGTCACTCGGGTGAGGCGGCTCCCCTCGGCGGTGATCGATGAGGTCTGGCGGCACAGCGCGGAGCGGATCCTCGAACATCGGCGGGACGATGGCGCGGTCGCTTTCACCGTGGATCACTCCCCAGAGCACTACCGGTTCAGGCTAGAGGGATTCGGCCGCTACCTCGTCTCGGTCGACGGCACGTCGATCGTGTGCGAACTCGGCGCCGCCGATCTAGACCACCTTGAGCGCTTCGTCCTGGCGCATGCGCTCCCGGTCGCCGCGGTGCTCCGCGGATACGAGGTACTTCACGCCAGCGCGATCGCGACCGACGGTGGCGCAGTTGCATTCGCCGGCGCGTCGGGCGCCGGCAAGACCCACTTGGCCACCAAGCTCATCACCCGGGGTGGCGTCTTTTTGACCGACGACGTCCTGGCGGTCCAGGCGTCCGATGACCACGTCCTTGCGCACCCTGGTCCGGCCTTAATGGCCATCCGGCACGACGACGCAGCGCTGATTGCCGAGCTCGGTGGCCGATGGGGCGCTGCGCTCGGCGCCACTGACAAGGTGCATGTGTCACCGCCGAGCCGAGGCACGGTAAGCCGGCTCCGTGTCATCTACCACCTCCGGTGGGGCGACAGGTTCGCTATCACGCCACTCGAGCCCGCCAACATCAATCGGGTCCTGGCTCTGGCGTTCGTGCCCTATCTGGCCGCCCCGGAGCGACTCGTGCGCCACCTCCGGATCGCACAGCTGGTTAGCACCGACGCCGCGCAGTTTGAGCTGCAGACGCCTAGCTCGCAAGTTTTTAATCAGATGCTCGCGACGCTCGAGGCCCATATGCGCGACGCCAGCCTGTGATGCTAGGGGTGTACTGCCGCTCCGAGAGGCCGCTTGAGGAGCTGGCGGAGCTCACGCGGCTGCGCTCACTCTCAGCGTTAGACGGCACCCAACCGATACGCCGAGGTCCGCTGGCGATCGCGGCACCGGGTCCGCCAGTGTCCTGCGCGCAGGACGGGGACCTTACGTGCGTCATCGACGGCGTGCTGTACCAGCCGGCCACGATGGCGCGGACGCTGGGAGTGGACGCCGGGACGGACGCGCAGCTGGTGGCGAAGGCGTACGGCCGCTTCGGCTTCGAAGCATTCACACGCCTCCGCGGGCGCTACGCGGCGGTGGTCTTCAACCAGGCCACGAGCGAGGGCGCGCTCACCTCCGACCTGCTGTCCACGCGCGAGCTGTTCGTGTCGTGGACCGCCGGCGCAATGGTATTCGCGACGGAGGTCCGAGAGCTCTTGGCACTCCTGCCCTCGCGGCCCGGTCCGGACCCGATCGGCTTTGAGACCTGGCTCGGCCACGGCACGTGCCCCGCTGATCGGACGCTCTATGACGGCGTCTTCCGTCTACGAGCCGGCGAGTTGGTGGCACTTGGGCCGGGCTGGACGGAGCGGCGCCGCCACTGGCGCCCGCGCTACCAGCCGACACTCACCGGCTCGCGTGCGCAACTCGTCGATGGGCTGCGGGCTCATCTGGAGCACGCCATCGGCACGCGCCTGTCGCCTCGGGCCAGCGCCGTCATCCTCAGCGGGGGCTTGGACTCCTCCGTCGTCACCACGGTCGCCGCAAGGGCCAGGACTCCCCAAGCGGAGCTGCGCACCTACTCGGCCGTATTCCCTGGCGAGAAGTACGACGAGAGCTGGAAGATCCGACAGATGCAAGCGCGGCTCGGCATCGCGGCCGCAGCCATGGTGGTCGCGCCACAAGGAACGCTGTGGCTGGCCATTCAGCACACGAAGTCGTGGCGCCTGCCGCTGATCGCAGTTGGGTCGTTGATCGACATCGCGGCCACCACGGCGGCGGCGCGCGACGGTGTGGACGTGGTGCTGGACGGCCAGACCGGGGACGAGCTGTTCGGGCTCTCGCCCTACCTGCTTGCCGACCGCGTCCGGCGGGGCCGTCTGCTGGCGGCGATCGCTTTGGCCGATCGGTGGCCGCTAGGTCGCCGTCCGAGTGTGCGCAACAAGATCTGGCTCGTCAAGGAGTTGGGCCTCAAGGGCGCCGCGCCGCACCGACTGGGGCGCCTGGTGCAGGCCCGGCGAGACCGATCGGAGCTCGGGCCGCCATGGCTCGCGCCGCCGCTCCGGCGGCGGTTCGCAACGCGCGAGGACCGGTGGGCGTGGAAGCTAACGTCGCGCGGCCCGATGTGGTGGAGATTCCTTTCGGATGTCCTAGTCCACGCGCCACACCGCGAGCTGCGACTCGAGTATCTGCGGCACCGCGCCGCGAGCGAAGGGATTCTTTCCGAGCCCCCGCTCTACGATGTCGACCTGATCGAGTACTGCTTGCGCATGCCGCCCGAGCTCGCCTTCGACCGTCGCCACGACCGTCCCATTGTACGTGAGGCGATGCGCGACCTGTTACCCGAGGAAGTGAGACTTCAGAAGCGAAAGGCAGATTTCACACCCTTTTGTGAACGTGCGATGGTCACCGCCGATGCTCCGGGCATCTCCAGGCTGCTCACCGCGTCAGACGCGCTCATAGGCGAGTACGCCGATCTTCACTGGGTCAGACACAATTGGGGAAGAGTCACCGCGGGACATCGCGATCCCCAGTGGTTGACGGCGCTGTGGCGCCTCACCGCCGCCGAGATCTGGCTCCGATCGGAGGCAGACGCGGATTTCCTCGACACCGCGCTCGCGCAGCCCGACGTGTTGCCGCCATCAGTACAGCGCGTGTCGCTAGTTGACTAGTGGTCGGTAGCACCTTTTTCATACCTTCCGGACTGCACCTTTTCTCGACTGGTCCTGCCTCCCGACCGGACCTAGACTTGACGGGGTCAGTTGACCACCAGTTGCAGAGGAGTCACATGCATCCCATCGAACGCGACGATCGACCGGTTGAGCAGCCCACCTATGAGCGGCCCAAGGTCACCGACTACGGCACCCTCCAGGAGTTGACGGAGTCGGGCGGCTCGGTGAGCCCGACCGACGTCCCACACGGGCACCCCAGCAGCGCCTACCCGCTGTCTTAACGGATCCACGCGGCCGGCTGGCCCGGCCGCGTGTCTCTAGCTTGTGCGCGCGCCCCGGGTCTCGCCGGGGCTTTCGCCCGCACGGGGTCTTGTGCGTCTCTAGTAAGTTGTCCACCTTGCGGGCAAATCCAGGAAGCCGGGCGACAGCGGCCGAGAAGCTTATGCTTGTAGGCGAGATCCTGAGGGTCTACGCGGTGACGCGCCGGCGGATGCCGCGCGGCGACATCCGCCATGTCGCGGCGGCCCGCCGCGCCCTACTCCAGCGCACATCCCCGACCCCGCCACCCGCCGGCCAGGACAGCTGGGACGTGGCGGCCCATCTCGGCCGTGCGGTGTACCGCACGCTGCGCCTTCTGCCGACCGACTCGCGCTGCCTGGTGCAGTCGCTGGTGCTATCACGCATGCTCGCGACGCGGGGCATTCCCAGTACGTTGGTCATCGGCGCCCATTCCAGACCGGAGTTCGAGGCTCACGCGTGGGTCGAGCACGAGGGACGGCCCGTTCTGCCCCCGCGCGGCTTTCAGGATTCCCGGCTCGCCGAACTCTGAGGGGACGCTCAGAACTCCATGATGGTCCCCCGGTGCCGGCTGAGCTTCACCGCCAGCCAGAGGATCGTTATCGACACCGGCATTAGGAGGGCGGCGAAGCCGGCGAGCTTGATCAGCTCCAGCCAGACCGCCTGCACCGGTCGTGTGCCGACGAGCAGGTGGCGCAGAAGATCAACCGTCGGGGTGTAGGGTTGAACGTCGGACGTCCAGCGAATCCAGCCCGGGAACAGCCGCAGCGGGAAGTACGCCCCACCTAGGAGGCTCAGCCCAGCGATCACCCAGGTGGCGCCGAGTGAGGATTTGAAGGCGATCAGAGCAGCGACGAACAACAGTCCGATGCACGCCAGGCACAGCGCGCCGAGCAGCCCTACTGCGAGGGCGGGAGCGATGCCGCCCACGTGCAGCGGCACGCCGAAGATCAGCGACGCGAGGGCGAGCATTACTCCCGCGAATACGGTCGAGTAGGCGATAGGGAACGCGACTACCGCAACCACGCCCCACACCGGTCCGAGGGGTGAGATGAGGATTCGCTCGAAGTTGCCCTGCATAAGCTCCATACGAACGATCTGCACACTCCCCAACGCGGAGGTCAGAACCGCCGTAGTGACGATCCCGACGACCGCAAACGCGAAGTACTTTCCATGCGGTCCGATCGCCCCAGCCGGTACCAACTTGCCCACGTAGTAGAAGATCGTGAGGCTGAACAACATGGCAACGGCTTGACTGAAAACACGCAGGCGATAGCTGACGAAGATCAGCGCATCGCGCTTCATCGTGGCCAGTACGGCGCCGAGGTAGCAAACCGTGGAACTCATTCAGGCCGGCCTCAGAACGCCATCCTCGATGATGAGGCGGCGGTCGAATTCCACCGACTCCTCGTCGCCGGCGGGCGAGCACCAGATGACACTCCCCCGACGCGCTAGGACCTCGTCGATGGCCCGCGACAGCATCGCGAGGCCCTCGTCGTCGAGGCTGTTGCGCGGCTCGTCCAGCAGAAGAACCTGAGGCTCGTGCACAAGCGTCAGGGCCAGTCGCAGGCGCTGACGCTGGCCCTGGGAGAGACGGTCGGCGCGGCGGGCGGCCAGATCGGTGAGGCCAAAGCGGACCATCGCGTCCTCGACTGCCTGCCCCCGGCGATCCCGCGGAATGAACGCGATCCGCGCGCAGTAGTCCAGGTGCCCCCGGACGCTGAACCGTGCATACAGCCCGCGGTCCCCGGCGGACAGAAACCCAATGCGCCGATGGTATTCGCGCCAGTTCCCGTCGCTCGTGATCCCGTCGACGGTCACTGTGCCGGCATCGGGGGCCAGGATCGCGGTGGCGATGCGCAGCAGGGTGGTCTTGCCGGCGCCGTTGCGGCCACTGATGCCGGTGACCATCCCCGGCGCGACCTCCAGGTCGATCCCGCGCAGGACGGCCCAGCGGTCCTTGCCCCGCCCCCAGTAACGCCAGATCCCGTCTAGGACCACGAGGGCGTTGCGGCGCTCGGGCATCTGCGACAACGCCGGGTCGGACTGCAACCTCGACATCGATCCGCTGCCGGTCACTGCGACACTCGCTCGGCCAAATCCGCGGCCGTGCCGGATCGGCAGTGGCTCGCTCGCACCGCAGCGGGGGCCACGGTCACGGCCCAGCGGCGCGCGATGCGCAGCAGGTGCTCCGCGCGGGCCAGATGCCATGACGGCGGATCGTGACGGGTGAGCGGTCGTTCGACGCCGACAGGGATCTTCTGCCGTTCGCGGCGCAGAGACGCTTTGGCTCCGCGCGGCGGTGCCAGTAAAAGGTCGACCAATCCCACCTTCGCCCTGACCTCCGCCACCGAGACCTCGTCGAAGGGCGTGGCCAGTTGGGCGGCCACCCGCTGCCGCCACGACCCGGCTCGCTGCTGCGTCGGAAGCCCCACTAGCGCGCCGAGCAGCTCGCTCCCCACGCGCAGGGGCGCGGCCAGCTCCCGGTACCGGCCCGCCGTCTCCTCGACGAGCCGATCGGCGTCGAGTCCGTCGCATCTGGCGTCCCACCACGCGGCGGCGTCGGCGGGCATCCTCAGGCCGGCGAACCCGTCGCGCGCGTAAAACAGCATCAGCGCAGCGAGGCCGTCCGCCGGCTGCATGATGAGCGGCTCGTGGGCGGCTGGGCGATCCGCGCGGCCGAGTGCATCCGTCGCAAACCGCGTCTCGTACCAGTGCACCCGCCAGTGCAACTCCGCCCTCGGGAGTGATGGGTGCACCAACGTCTCGTGCAGTACCGGCAGCTCCCTCGCGCGGGATGCCGCCGCCTGGTGGGTCCATCCCATGCGCCCGACGACGTGCACAGCCGCGGCCAAACTCTCAGGGGCGACCAGGATGTCGATGTCGCCAGAGCTCCGGACGCCGACGTCGCCGTAGACCTCACGCGCCAGCACGCTCCCCTTTAGTGCCAGCGCGCGGATCCCCTGCTGCTCCAGCCGGCTCAGGATGGCCAGCGTCGTCAGCTCGTGGGTTCTAGCCGCCGCGGCTGTCTGCGCTGTCCATCGCCGGATCTCCGCCTCCAGGCGAGCATCAACCCGCGCGCCGAGCGCCAGCACGCGTGCGCCAACCAGGCCGGTGAGGCGCAGGCGCTCGAGCAGCCTGCTCAGCCGACGAGGGTCGGCTCGGGCCACCAGACTCACTGCCTGGTCCTCCGTCAGGCGCCGGCGCTCGCGCGTTGCGCATAGCAAGAGTGTTAGACGTCGCTCGGCCGACGTGCCGCAGGGCGGCGCGACAGGCGCCTGGGAGACCTGCCCACGCCTCCCCCCGTGGACACCCGTCGTGGTCAGGATCGTTAGTGGCTGCAGCGGCCGACCGCGTTCAACTGGGCCCAACGCGTCGGTTCGCGCCATGCTACTCGAGTACCCGGTCGGCGAGCTCGAGCAGACGCCGGACGTAGGCGCCGATCCCGAACCTCGAGTGCACCTCCGCGCGCGCCGCCTCACCCAGCCTCTGGGCCAACTGGCGATCGGTCAGGAGCCGGTTGACCGCGTCCCCAAGCGCCTCGGGCTCGTTGGATACGATCAAACCGGTTTCCTCATGGGCGATGTAGTCCCGCACGCCGGGGGCGTCAGTCACGACAACCGGTTTCCCCCGACCCATCGCGTTCAGATACGTCTGCTGCCCAGCGCTGCGTTCGGTGTTCGCCAACAGGGGCACGACGACCACCGCTGCCGAGCGCGCTAGAGCATCGTGCTGGGCGGGCGGGAGAAATCCAGCCTCGATGTTGGGAGCAGTGATCGCCGGCAAGGGCAGCTTGGTCGCCAGCGTGAGATCGTCGCCGATCTTCGGCGCCGCCTCGATGAGCGCCCGGTAGTCGCGCAGTGAGTTGCCGCTGGCCAGAACCCCGTGGCCAGTCGGCTCGAGCTCCAATGACCCGGCCGTGGCACAGAACGGAATGAAGTGCACCCGCGCAGGGTCGACTCCCCAGACCCTCGGGAAGGTGACGAGCTCATCGCGTGACAGCACCGCGTAATGCACGTTGGCGCGATCGACCATCCGGATCGCGCGCCGCCCGAGCCTGCGGCCGTAGCGGGGCTCGCCGTCGAAGCCAACCGGCGCTGGGGCCTTCAGCAGGCGGTCAAGGGCACGGCTGCCCGGCTGCCAGGTGGCCTCGGCGAGCAGCACCGGGGCGCCCTGGCGAGCGAGCATCGCGGCGGCGACGATATCGACGTAGCCGCGGTTGAATCCCGAGGCGCCTTGCAGGATCGCGGGGCCGATGGACCGTGTCAGGCGCGCGAGCGCCGAGACGCGGCCTAGCCGGACGTCAATCGACTCCACGCGTGCCGACCACTCGGGATGCCACGGGAAGACGTAGGTGCTCTTGTATCGCGCCATGAGTCGATCTGCCGGGTGTCGCACCAGTGGCGGACGCCGTTACCAGCCCACGTACCCACTTCCGTCGCCCAGTTCGCGCCGGGCACGCTCCATGTTCTCGGGTGGCACCGGACCGTAACCTGAAAAACCGTAACTCGGAAAGCGGGGGCGCACCGCCTGAGCCGCCCGATGCTTGGCCGCGAACCGGTCGGCGGTACCGACGGTCTGCGCCGGGTTTCCGATCACGATAGCACCGGGTTCCACGTCGCGGCGCACCACGCTCCCGGCACCCACCACGGCCTCGTCGCCGACGGTGACCCCCGGGAGGATTATCGCCCCCGCGCCGACGTACACGCGCTTGCCGATGTGAACACGGGCGATCCGGGTGTAGCCGGTGACGTGGCGAGTGCTGGCGTCGTGAGCGATGATGTGGACGTGGTTGGCGATGATCGCGTCGTCGTCGATTGAGATCAGCCACAGAAAGTCCGGGTCCACCGTGGCGGTCTCGTTGATGTACACGCCCGTGCCGAGCGTGAGACCTCGGCGGACCATCCATGCATCCGTGGGTTGCCCGCGGACGCGGCGTATCAGGTTTCGCCGGCGGCGGATCAGAGCCGCCTTGAGGTCGACCACGCTCACGGGCGTTCTGCGAGGCTTACGGGCCATTCTCACCGGCCCTGGCCAGTGCCTGCAGAGCGGCGACCACACGCCGATCGTGCGCCGCCAGTCGCCGGCTGCGGCGATTCCATAGCGCAAACTGGACCCGGCGCGCGACGACTGCCCAGAGGCGCTGGGGCCGGGCGACTAGCCCGGCGGCGAGCAGCACCGCCTGTCGGCGCCGGCCTTCGGCCAACGCCTCCTCCAGAGCCGCCCACATCCGCAGTCCGCACCACCGGTCGAGCAACCGCGACGACCACCATGGCCGCCCGATGTACGACCGCACAATCCGATCGTGCGTTTGGGCGGGGCCCTCGGACTGCAGGGACTTGGACCCGCCGTGCACGTGGTAAAGGCACACCACCGACGGCGTGATTACTCCGGTGCCGCGCTCGAGCACCCGCAGGCACAGATCCCAGTCCTCGGCATAACCGAGCTCGGTGTTGTAGCCGCCCACTGACACCACCACCTCCCGGGCGACGAGCACAGCGCTGGCGGAGAGCGGGTTGAGCGGGATGAGCGCCGCCGGCGAGCGAAGGATGTGGGGACGCGGCCTGACCGTCCCGGCGTAGACCGGAGGCCGGCCGGGCGGATCAAAACACGCCATGCTTGCACCGGCCACCAGGACATGGCCGCGGCGCAGTCGCCAGAGGATGTCCAGGTGGTCCGGGAGCCACTCGTCGTCGGAATCGAGCATCGCCAACCATGGTTGGGTCGCCGCTGCCACGGCCGTGTTCCGCGCAGCGGCGGCGCCCCGGTTGCGCTGATGCCGGATCACACGTGCGCCGTGATCACGAGCAATCTCACCTGACTCGTCGTCGGAGTAGTCGTCTACCACGATGATCTCCACCGGCGCGCATGGCCGCTGCGATCGCACGCTCTCCAGGGCGCGGGGCAGGGTGTCGGCTCGGTTGAACGTGGGAATGATCACCGAGACCGGCAGCGTCTGCCGCACCGGGCTTGCCTCGGCGTTGCTCTCAGGCACGCCGGCTCCGTTTCCAACCTTCGTTTGACAAGCAATGATCGGTTCTCGCTTTGAGCCAATCCTGACCATCGGGCAAAGTGCACAAGACCCGTGGCGGACCCGTCAACCAAACCACAACAGGTTTCCGCTACCCTAGCGGAGATCGAGCCGCCGCCCCGCAGGCCGTGCACGCGCGTAGGTGCCCTGGCGCCATCCCCGCAGAGCGGTGACGGTGCGGGTCGGTGGGGTCCACAGGATTTCGTATGGTGACGCGCGCGCCACGTCGAACCGAGCGCAGACTCAACCTGATCGCAGGAGCGGTGGGCGTGGTTTGCCTGGCCGCCCTCGTGATAGTGCTGCTTGTTACACAGACCGGACCGAAGTCCTCGTCCGGACCGAAGTCCTCCTCTACTCCTCGGACGTGTCGCCAGGTGGGCAACAGCGAGTCGCCGTTTGCCTGTAACTCAGTGTGGAACGCCCCGCTCTCGGCGCACGCGCCGCTGTCACCGCATTCAGCCCAATACGTAGCCCAGCTTCTGTCGCAGGTCAGAGAGTACGGAGGCTGGATTAACAGCTACAGCTCCAGCGTCCCCGTGTACACCGTCGGCCGGGACCAAGCCCTGGTTCCCGTCACACTTGACATAAGCGGGCCTAGCTCGGTCGCCGAGCTCGCCCAAGCATTCAAGGAAGGGGTGCCGATTCCGCCGGGAGCCAAGGCGGCAGCCGGTAGCGATCAGCACATGGTGATCTGGCAGCCGAGTACCAACACCATGTGGGAGTTCTGGCACGCGCAGCAGGTCAACGGTGTGTGGCACGCCCGCTGGGGCGGGAAGATGACAAACGTCTCATCCAACCCCGGGTATTTCTCGGATCCGTCCGACTGGGGCGCGACGGCGACAAGCCTACCCTTGCTGGGAGGGCTCATCGGTATTCGCGAGTTCCAGTCCGGCCACATCGACCACGCGCTGGCGCTGGCCATCCCACATGCCGCCGCCGGGGTGGTGGCGTTTCCGGCGCAGCGGAGCGACGGCAACGAGCGGACCCCTGGCGCGATCCCGGAGGGCACCCGGTTCCGGCTCGACCCGCGGCTTGACATCGCCGCCCTGCACGTCCCGACGGCGGTATGGATCCTCGCCGAGGCGGCACAGCGCTACGGGATGATCGTACGTGATCAATCGGGTGCTGTGACGCTGTACGCCCAGGACCCCACACCGCTCGGGACGAACCCGTATTACGGGCCTCATGGACTGTTCGACGGTCTGAGCCCAGCCGTGCTCATGCGGTACTTCCCGTGGGAGGCGCTGCAGGTGGTGCGGCCGGCAAGGCTCAGCGGTTAGCCGGTATTAATCGGCAGGACGGGCCACCATAAATCTGCCCGTTGTAGCGTCACCACTCGGACATCCGCCTGCACGAGCGCTCAATCCTGGACCGGCGGATGCCGATCTGTACCCAGCATGAAGCAAGCCCGTGTCGTCCATCTCCTCCGGATTGCATTGTTCGCTTGGCTGGGATGCTGCACCGTGTCCGTGGTGCTCGCCTGCAGCGCGGCCGGCTCCGACCACCACGTCCTCGCCCGAGCAGCGGCGAAGGCAGGTGTCGCCTCGGCGCCGGTGGCGTGGCCCGGCAGGCCCTTCGCACCCGATAGCGTCTGGAACCGCCCGTTGGGCGATCGGGCGCCGGTCTCGCCCAACTCACGCTCTTACGTGACCGAGGTCGTCCGCCAGGTCGACGACTACGGGCCGTGGATCAACACCTACGCCTACAGCGTCCCCGTTTACCTCGTTCCCGCCGGCCAGCCCACGATCCACGTGACACTCGACACCTGGGGTCCGGATCTCCAGCAGGCGTTCGACGCCGTGCCACTTCCGGCCAACGCCAAGCCCGCCATGGGCGCCGACGAACAGTTAACGGTATGGCAGCCATCGACAAACACAATGTGGGAATTCTGGAAGCTGCACCGGGTCGACGGTCACTGGCACGCCCGCTGGGGTGGCGAGATGAAGGACGTCTCGCAAAACCCGGGCTACTTCACCCACGACGGCATCACCAACGACTGGGGCGCCACCGCGACCGGGCTGCCCTTGCTAGGTGGCCTGATCACGTTCGCCGATCTGCGCCAAGGCTACATCAACCACGCGCTGGCGATCTCGCTGGTGGAGACCGCCCCTCGTTACTGGGCGTGGCCGGCGCAGCGAACCGACGGCGACGTGTTCACACCCGGCGTGGCCCAGATCCCTGAGGGCACTCGCTTTCGACTCGATCCGCACCTGAATATTGCGGCTCTGCACCTGCCGCCGCTAGTCCGGATGATGGCCGTGGCGGCACAGCGCTATGGGATCATTGTCCGGGACAAGGGGGGTGCGGTCGCCTTCTACGGCCAGGATCCCTCCACCACTGAAGTCAACCCATGGGGGCCCGCACTCGAGGGTCAGTACCCCAACAACTTGCTGCGCCTGTTTCCCTGGAGCGACCTTCAGGCGCTCCAGTCCACCGTCTCCTGCTGCTGGGGACCATGACCCGTTCCGGCGCGGCCCGCTACGGCGCGCCCGGACGCCCCCGCCCCGCGTGAGGTAAACAGCGACTCCAGCAGCGCGGCCGACCGACCGACGTCGTAGTCGCGCAGCACGCGCTCGCGCCCCGCCCGCCCCCACCGCGCTCGCAGCTCTGGATCGGCGGCGAGCCGCTCCAGCGCGTCGGCGATCACATCGTCGCGCCCCGGCGGGAGCAGCTGGCCGTTGGCACCGTCATCGACCAGCTCGCCGATACCAGCAATCCGCGAGGTGATCACGGGCAGCTCGTTGGCCATTGCCTCCATTAGGACAACCGGCAGTCCCTCGGCGAAGCTCGGCAGACAGAACACGTCGGCCTGTCGGTACAACGGCGCCAGCCGCGCCCCAGTGAGCGCGCCCGTGAACGTCAACTGCTTCGCGAGACCCAGGCGCCGGCCGGCCTGCTCGAACTCGCCACGTTCGGGCCCGTCGCCGACCAGCACTGCGTCCACCTCCACGCCGCGGCGCCGCAGCTCCGCGAGCGCGCGCAACAGAATTAATACGCCCTTCTCGGACACCAGCCGACCGACGAACAGAAGGCGCAGAGGGGTGCTACTCGAAGGGGCTGGCGACGTCCGGGTACGTTCCGGGAGCGACCGCAGCTCGTTGGGATCGAGACCACAACGCACGACGACCAGCTTGTCCCACCAATCGGGCTCGACCAGCTTAAGCAGCTGTGCGCGGCAGAAATCGCTGATGCAGGCCACGAACGCTGCGCGACGGGCCTTCTCGGCCAGCGCGTATCGCCTCACCTCGTCAAACTCCGTGTAGCCGTGCATCGTGAAGCTCCACCGAAAGCCGTCATGACGGCCGAACTCAGCGGCCAGCAGCGCGACGGCGCTGGCGACGTTGGCGAAGTGCGCGTGAAGGTGTCGCACGTCGCGCTGGCGGCACTCCGACCACACGAGGATTGACTCGCCGAAGTAGAACAGTTGCCACAGATGCGCCCGCATCCCGCCCGCGCTCATGTCCAGCGCCAACCGCAGCGTCGCGAGGTACCGCCGCGGCCGGGTCATCGCCGCACGCACGTGCGCGGCGACGAACCGCGCCCTTTGTAGCGGGAACACTGAGAAAGTCTCCTCCGCCGCCCGGCGGTCAGCGTCACTTAGCAGCTGATCCGCCGGCGTCTTGCGGATCGACATCGTCACCACGTCGACCCCCCGGGCGCGCAGCGCGTCAAGCTCCCTAGCGATAAAGGTGTGCGACACGGCCGGGAACTCCGAGACTAGGTAGGCGACGCGGCAGTCCGGGCGCAGGTCGTGTCCATCTGCCATCGTCTGGCCGCAATGTATCGGCTATCCGCAGCCGCGCGAATTCGCGGTGCCGGCTTACTGAGGTGGGCCGCCTACGCGGCGCAGGCCTGGCTGTCGGGGTCGGCGCTGTACCTGCTTGCGTTGTTGCTCGCCGGCTGCCGGCCGACCACGCACCCATCGCGGGAGCCGGCAGCGCAAGGCGCGCGTGTCGCTGTCCTCGTGCCGGCGCACGACGAAGAGGCCGGGATCTCTGAGAGCGTCGCCGGACTGGGGTCTCAGGACCATCCCCGCCATCTGCTGGACGTCATCGTTATCGCGGACAACTGCTCCGATCGGACGGCGGCGCTGGCGGCCGCGGCGGGCGCGGTCGTGTGGGAGCGTGACGACCGCGACGCGCCGGGCAAGGGACAGGCGCTGGCGTGGGCACTTGACCGCCTATGGCGAGAGCGGCCGCAGACTGACGCGGTGGCAATCGTTGACGCCGACTGTGCGGCCTCGGCAAACCTCTGCTCCACCATCGCCGCGGCGATCGTCAACGGAGCAGACGCGGTCCAGGCGGCATACGCGGTGTCGAACGCTTCGGAGTCTCCTACCGCGTCCCTCCGCGCGGCCGGGTTCGCGCTCAAGCACGTCATCCGCGCCCGTGGCCGCGCCCGCCTGGGCCTGTCCTGCAACCTGTTCGGTACCGGGATGGGCTTCTCGGCAGCGGTGCTTCGCCGGGTCGTCTGGCCGCACTCGGTCACCGAGGACACGGAGATGTTCGTCAGGCTGACTCGGGCCGGTTACCGCGTGGCCTACGCAGACGGCGCCTGGGTAACCTCGCCGATGCCGGTCTCGACTGATCAGGCGACCCAGCAGCAGCTGCGCTGGGAGTCGGGCAACGCCCAGCTCGCTCGTCGCGAGCTGCCGGGGCTGCTGTGGCAGGCGATCAGCACCGGAGACGTCCAGTGCCTTGGCGCGGCGGCCGAGCTGGTCCTGCCGTCACAGACGCTGATGGCGGCGGGTGCGTTGGCAGTGCTCGCCGGCGGTGTGCTGAGCTCCGACCGCCGGCTCGTGGCAGGCTCGGTGGCGACGATCGCTGCCCAGGGATCTTACGTCCTCGGCGGCCTGGCGGCGGCCGACGAGTCGACGACGGCGCTCGGGGCGCTTGTCCACCTACCCGGCTTCACTGCCGGGCGTCTGCGGGTGCTGGCTCGGGTGGCGTCGGGGCGGGGAGCGCGGAGCTGGGTGCGCACCACGCGTGCGGGCGGATCGTCGGACGGCGGTCCGGTTGCAGCGGATCCACGAGGTTTGCGGCGGCGTCCGCGCTCGCCGCGTCGATGCTAGATTCGCCCCGTGCCGGCGAGCGTCTTCACGTCAGATGCGGCCCGCTGACGTCCGCGCCGTGACCCGGCTTACCCGCCGGGTCGAGGGATGGTTCTCCGCTGAGGCGGCGGCTCTGTTCGCACTGCTGGACGAGGCCAGCGGGCGGCCGACGTCGAGGGCGACCTGTTCGAGACGGCGTGCATCACGGTCGCAGTGCCGTCATGCTCAGCCACCTGGCCTGCCCGGGGAAGCGCCTCGGCGTGTGTGACCTGTTCGGGGAGCAGGGCGAGAACGTGTCCGCTTCAGGCTCTGGCAACCGGGCGACCTTTGAGGCCAATATGGCCGACCTGGCACCGGATTCGATCGTCTCGATGTGTTCGCCACCGCGTCGGATCGACTGACCTCCGGTCAGATCGGCGGGGCCCACCGCCTGTTTGACGTCGACGGCGGTCACCTATGCGAGAAAGCGCTGGTAGATCTCCAACTCGGCGCGGCGGTGCTCGGCCGGCTAGGCCCGATCGTGGTCGACGACCCGTTCAGCGTCGCCGGGCCCGGACTGACGGAGGGCATTCTCCAGTTCTTGGAGCAGCGCGCCGACTTTGAGCCACTGATTCTCGGCTTCAACAAGCTCGTGGTGGTGCCGGCCGACGAACGTGAGCTTTAGGAGCCATCCGTGATCGACGGCGCCACGTGGTGGCGCTACTTCGACCGCCGGGTGCACGACCTCAAGGTCCTGCCGATCGCCAGGCATGACACTCACATCGTGACCGTCCCCGCCTGGCACCAGCACCCTGGCCTGAACCGCGCCGTGGCGCAGCTTGAGACCTTGCATCACGGCCTCGCCTACCGGATCCGCCGTCGCTTCAGCACGCCGCGCACGATGGACTTGGCGGGCCGCTCGCGCACGTAGACTACGATGCGTGGGCGAAGCTCTGCGCCGTCCGCCGGCTAAGCCTAAAGGCGGCGGTGACGATGGGTCGCCGACACACCGTCACAATCGCCAGGTAGATCAGCTCGCCCGCCGCGACCGATGCGACCAGCGCGGGGATGCCCTTGCCGAGGGAGACGGCAATCATCCAAGCCGGGATCGAGGCCGCTACCACCGCGGCCAGGGGAACGAGCGTGAGCCTGAACCCGCGCCGGTATGAGCCACGCCACAAGGCGAAGGTGAGGAACAGCAGGTCGACCAGGCCGGATGCGGCCTGGCCGATGCCGAGTCCGATCACCCCGGCCACGGCCAACAACGGTAGCCCCACAGCCCACGAGGTCAGTCCGTCGCAGATGGTCATGCGCAGCAGGATTCCGGCCCGCCCCTCGGAGAGCAGGTAGCCGAAGGCGACCGCGGTGATCGGGCCGGCGAGCATCACCGAGCCCGCGGCGAGCGGCAGCACGCGGACGGCTGCCGTCCAATGTGGCCCGAACAGGACGGGAATGAGGGCCGGGGCTGCGCCTGCGAGGGGAACCACGAGGACGCCGCTCACTACGCTGGCCATGCTGGCCGCGCGCTCCACCACGGGCATCGGATCCTCGCCGGTTTCGCGCAGCCGCGACATGGCAGGAAAGGACACCCGCCAGAGGGACTCCATGAGGATGATCACGACAGTCGTGAAGCGGTAGACGATGTTCCATACACCCAGCGCCTCGAAGCCTCCGATGGCCGCAATGGCGATCGCCAGCCCGTCATCGCGGATGAGCAGCACCGCCTGGACGCCCTGGAATTGCATGCCGAGCGAGAGCAAATCGCGGATTCGCCCCCAGTCCAGCCGCGGCGCAATGAAGCCCGTCGGCCCGCGCAGCGTCAGCGCGAAGTATCCGGAGAGCGCGCGCACGATCTGGGCGACCGCCACGCCCCAGACGCCGAAGCCCGCCGCGACGGTGGCCACGGCGAAGATGTTCCAGGCCAGGACCTCGATGATCTCTGCCTGGAGCACGAGCCGATAATCCATTTCCCGCTCCAGCGGGATCGCCGACGGAGCCCGTCCGCTGTCGATTACCAGCGACCAGGTCATGATCGCCACCAGCGCGCCGGCCTGACCCAGCGGCACGCCGACGGCCGTGACGACCGCCGCGACCAGCGTGGTCACGCCCAGCTGAAATCCGAGCACGGCTTGCAGGTCCTGCCGCGTGAGCTTCCCCGGCCGGCGCACAAGGGTAGCCCCGAGACCACCGCTGGCCAGAAACGCGCCGAAGGCGATGAACGTGTTGCCCAGCGAGACCATTCCGAAGTCCCGCGGGAGCAGCATCCGCGCCAGCAGGATGTTGCCGAGCATCCCGATCGCCCGCACCCCAAAGCCTCGGGCCATCACCGAAACGGCCCCCCGGCTGGCGCGGGCGGTGATCTCGCTGCGCTCCATCAGCGGCGCGGTATCAGGAATCTCTTCGCCCACCTCGGAGCCGCTGGACGGCGGAGGCGCGGCGATTATCTCGGTCTTATCACTCACAGTGGGGATAGGGCAGAGTGCACCCGTTCGGGACCCGGGTTCAGTACAGCCGCGGCCAACTAGACCAGGCCCCGGCACTGTCGGCGCTCAGGCTCGTTCAGCAGACGCAGCACCCCCGCCCGATGCAGACAGTGCCCAGGATACCGCTCACAGGTACCACACGCGAAACGCGGCCGACCCACCGATGCGGCCGACGCGTTGCCCGAGATGCTGAATCGCGATTCGCCGCCGGTCACCCGAGCGCACGCCGGCCACCAGAATTCGGAGGATCTCGAGCCAAGCTCGAAGCACGCTCCAGATCGATCCGCGTGGCATGCCCGCTGCCGCAAACGCCTTGAACAACTGGACATGGGAGCGACCGTAGTAGTAGTACTGCCAAAACCGCTGTTTTGAAACGGGTTTCTCGGTGTACAGAATGGCGGCCGCGCGGACGTACTCCAGGGTGTATCCGCGGAGCTGGGCGCGCCAGAAGAAGTCCGTCTCATCGCCTCCTCGGGTATAACCCTCGTCAAATCCGCCGAGTTCGTCATAGACGGGTCGTGAGAAGCCGCAGTTGGCTCCTTGCGGCCAGGGCAGGTAGCTCAGGTCCTTACGCAGGCCATCATCCGCCACCCCCACCGGACGTCGGTCGGGCGTCACTCGCATGAGACGGCCCCCGACCAGGCTCGCCCCAGATGTGAAGGCCTCGCTCATTGCGGCAAGCCACCCGTCGGTTACCTGATCATCAGCGTCGCACAGCAGGATGAAATCACCACGCGAGTTGCGGACACCGACATTGCGCGCGTGATTGACGCCGCGGTGGGCGCTCGCGTCACAGACTACGACCGGAAGCGACTGCGTCGAATACTGGGCCGCCGTGAAGGCTGTCGCATCAGTCGACCCGTTGTCGGCCACGATGATCTCCCACTTGAAGCTGGCGATCTGACGCTGAAGCGCTACCAGTTGTCCGCCCAGGACGCCAGCCGCGTTGTAGCACGGGATCACCACGCTGACGTGCACGCGCGAGTCAACCATCACCACCACTTTGCTTCATCACGATCTCCATACTCCCGTCCGCGCCGCGATTGGCCATCGGACGCCAACGTTAGCGACAGAAACGCATCGGTCCCGACACCCACATATACTGTTCAACGTCCGCCGCCCGACCCGCCATGTTTGTATGCTTCAAGCTGACTGTGGCGGTCCGCACAGTTCCCGTCGCGAAAACGCAGGTAATGATCATGGCGATCATGCCGATCGTGACGATTGTGACGAAGTACCGCCGCGGGAAGGTCCAGCCATGCTCGAACTGATACAGCGTCGCGGCACAGCCGGCGACCGCCGCCTGGTTGCCGAACTCCGGGAAAATCTCATCCGCACTGTGGGAGAAGTCGTGGGCGCCGCGCACGTCACCGACCTCGTTGACTATCCGGATCATTACAACGTTGGTGATGCGGCTCTCTGGCTGGGCCAACGCACCGTCCTCGGCGAGCTGGGGGTTCAGGTCGCGTCGGTGTCGACTAGATCCACCTACGACCGCAGCCGATTGCGTGCGGACGGCCCGATCATCGTGCTGGGAGGCGGCAACCTCGGGGGACTGTACGCCACGCATCACGAACTGAAGCTCTCGGTGCTCGCTGACTTCCCCGGACGCCCCGTCATTCAACTGCCGCAGTCCTTGCATTACTCCGGCGAGCAGGAGCGTGACGATTTGCGGCGCGCGATCGCGCGTCACGGCGCGACGACCTTGATCTTGCGAGATCAGCAGTCCTTCGCCCTGGCCCGGCGCGATTTCGACTGCCCGGTCAAGCTCGCCCCGGACATGGCTTTTGGGCTCGACGCGCTCGATGCGCGGCCCCCTCGCAGCCCCGTCGCGGTCCAGGTGCGCACCGACAAGGAATCGGCAGGCTCGGCGCAAAGGGCGGACGTCGAGGTCTTCGACTGGCTCGAGGCGCGACCGTACGAGTACATCGCGGCCTACCAGGGACTTCATCGGCTGTTCTCCCGAGGCATCGGGCGGAGTGACTCGCGCGCGATGCGGGCCGCGTTCCTCGCGATGTGCGACAAGTTCGCGAAAGCGAACCTCCGCCGAGGCATCGCCATGTTGTCGACGGGCGAGCGGCTCGTCACAGACCGGCTGCACGGCCATGTTCTGGCCTGTCTTCTCGGCGTCGACCACGTCGTTGTGAATGATCGGTTCGGCAAGATAGAGGCGATGTGGCGCACCTGGACCCATCGGTTCACCTGCGCGCAGTTCGCCTCGACCTGGGCTGAGGCGGACGAGATGCTCTCTCATCCGAATTCCTCCGAGCGCGTCGCGCCGGGTGTCCGATGAACGAGCCCGCAGTCTCCATCCTGATCGTTACGTTCAACGCTCCCAGGCACATTCTGCGATTGTTTCGATCGCTGAGACGGACCTCAGGCGTCGCGTATGAAGTTGTCGTCGTCGACAACCGGTCGAAGGCTCCGACGCGGTGTCTGCTGCACCAACTCTCATGGAGACGAGCGATCAACATCCTCACGCTGCTCGACCACAACACACTCTTCGCCGGTGGCGTAAATACGGCGCTGCGCGTCAGCAGTCCGGGCAGCCGTCACGTGCTCCTACTCAACCCGGACATCGAGATCCGGGATCCGAGCTGGCTGCGACGACTGCTGGACGTGCATGAGCGAGGCGCGACGAGCCTGGGCTTCGTCGAGGGCGGGCCGTGGCCTCGGGCAGACGGATACTGCTTCTTGATCGACCGTGATCTGTTCGAGGGCCTGTCGCCCGATTTTCACTGGTGGTGGGGCGTGACCAAGCTTCAGGCCGATCTCTTGCGAGCAGGGCATGCCGTCCAGGCGATCCGCAATCACGACGGTATCATCACCCACGCCGGTGGTGGAAGCGGAGCGCCCCCGCGCCACGCGAAGGGAATGCAAACCGACGACGCCACTATCCGAGCGTGGTTCGACGGTCACCGTGTTGGGGTAATCGAGAGGTTGGAGGTAGGTAGATGACGTTGACCGTCGATCCTTCCGACACAGATCTGGAGACTGTGTCCACATGTGGGCTGTGCGGGGGCTCGCTCACGCCGCTGCACCCGAGTCTTACCTCGCACGTGCCTGGTCCGTGGGCGCTCTCGCAGTGCGCAGCGTGCCGCAGCGCGTGGCTGTCTCCGCGCTACACCCCAGACGCCATCGGGAATGCGTATGCCGCCGACTACCAGCCCTACAACGCCCCCTCGCTTCGTCCTCCCTCGCGCTCAGCGCGTGACCGCATCCGGCGCGCCGTCGCCGACAGGCATCTCACCCGGAAGTACGGCTACGAGCTTTCTCGCTCGCGCTTGGCCGGTCTTGGCACCCGCATCGCCCCATCAACCCGACGGGCGGCGGATCGGCTGGTACGACATGCTCCCTCTCCGTACGGCGGCCGTCGCCTTCTCGACATTGGTTGCAGCAATGGCGCGTATCTCGCTCTGATGCGGCAATTGGGATGGGAGACAATGGGCATCGAGCCTGATGCGGGCGCCGTGGATCAGGCTCGCAACCGCGGCCTGGAGGTGCGCCGCGGCACGATCGCCGACCTTTCACCGGAGACCGACGGCGCGTTTGACTACATCACGCTCGGGCACGTGCTCGAGCACATTCACGACCCCGTGGAGGCTCTGCGTGCAGTTCGTCGCGTTCTTGCCCCACGCGGTGCCTTGTGGATTGCGACCCCTAACCTGGATTCGCTGAATCGCCTGGTATTCGGGCGATATTGGCGCGCGCTCGACCCTCCGCGCCATCTCGTGTTGTTCAACCCCGTCTCCCTGGCGGCACTGCTCGCGCGGCTAGGCTTTAGTGAGGTCCGCATGGTCCGGCCCATCGCAAGCGCAGACTGGCACATCAGAGAGAGCTTGGGGGTTGTCGGTATGCACAGAGGGGCGCGGTCGATCGCGCGGATCACCGGCCCGGTCGTCAACGCCTTGAGCTATCGACGATGGACGTTGGCTGACGAGATGGTTTTCGTCGCCAGGGCGTAGTAGAGCGCTGCCGTCTCGGTGCCCACCCGATCCCATCCGTACTGACGGGCGACGGCCGCGGCCGCCGCGGCGCGCGACGGCTGGTCGGTCGCCCGGGCCGAGTCCAGCGCCGCGGTCAGCCCTCCCGGTCCGAATAACTCGCCCGCGTGGCTCCCGACGAGCTCAGCGGCGGTGCCCACGTTGGGCGCCACCACGGGCAGACCAAAAGAAAGAGCCAGCAACAACGCGCCGCTCGAGAACACGTCCCGATAGGCAAGCACCGCAGCGTCTGCGCACAAGTGCAGCGCTGACACCTCCTCGTCTGGTACCTGGCGCAAGTCGAGGACCACCCGCGGGTCGGACGCCGCCGCATCGCGCAGGCGACGGACCTCCTCAGCCGCCACCGGCTTTCCCGCGATCAGCAGTCGCACGTCGTCACTCGGGAGGGCCCCGAGCGCCTCGACCAGATCGGTCAATCGCTTGTACGCCCGCACCTGGCCGAAGGCCAGGAACACGTAGGCGTCATCCGGGATTCCCAGGGAACGGCGGATGTCAGCACGGGTGCCCTTCGGCCGTGCGAATACCCCGATGTAGTTGCCGTGAGGAATTACCGCCACCTTCACCGCGGAACCCCAGCGTTCGTGGATCCGGCTGCGCGCGTACGCGGAGTGCGCCACCAGCGCGTGGCTGATCCGGCTGACGAGCATGCCGAGCAACTCCTCCAGCCGTGGATGAGCCGGCTCGTGGGGCTCCAGGTTGTGGACGGTCCAGACCAGCCTGATCCCACGGAGACGCAGCCAGGTCAGCGCGGCGATCAGACGCGCGTCGCGGATCATGGTGCGGAGCAGACCAAGGCCGCCTGGCGCGCTCGGAGCGATGAACTCCAGCCAGTGCAGGTGCACCAGATCGACGTCGCGCCGCCACCCCAGCCGCCATAGCGCCGCACGGTCGACGCTCGTGACCTCCACGCCCGCGCGCGTCAAGGCGAGGCTAAGGAGCGTGAGATAGCCAGTGACCCCGGGCGATTGGGCTGGTAGCTGGGCCACCAGAAACGACCGCTGTGGGGCATCCACGCCCATCGCCGGCCGCCTCCTAACCAATGCCGACGCTATCCGGTCGGTTTTCAACTTCAACCCTAGGCCGCGTCCACGCCGGTCTCGGCCTCGCGGCCTCGGGCTCACGGCGGCGAGCCGTAGCCGTCTGCGGCAGGCCCAGCGCGATCCCCGCGAACAACCACGGAATGTAGTTGTCAAACGCGTACGCCAGCGGCGCGAAGTTGGCCTGGACAAACCACGCCACGGTAACGGCGATCAATCCGAGCTTCCACGGTTCAAGGCTTGGCGGGCCGCGACGGCGGAACGGCGCGATGATCGCCGCGCCCAGCCCTAACAGCCACAGCCCGAGGCCGATCACGCCAAGCTCGGCCGCGTTGGAGAGTACGACGTTGTGGACTTCTCCCACCGACGACAGAGGATAATTCCTGGCCACGTGGTAGTAGTACGGGCTGTAACGCGGGAACGTCCCCCATCCGAATCCCAGAAGCGGCCGGCTCTCGAACATCCGAAGTGCAGCGGAGTCCGAGTTGAGCCGATCCCACACTGGCTTCTGGGCCACCGCGCGGGCGTCTAGCTTTGCCTGCAGGCCCGGGACCACCAGCAACGCTCCGCCGACCAGGAAAACGCCGGCAACGACCGCCGCCGGCAGGTGACGTCTGAGCTTGGGCGACGCCACCGAGGCCAGTAGCGCCCCGGCCGCTGCGCCAGCCCAAACCTGCCGGGTCAGCGTGAGGATCAGGCCGAGCAGACACAGACCGGCGATAGCGATCATTGCCGAGCGGAGCCACGGTCGGCGCGGGCGATCCAGAAGCATGATCGCAGCCACAGAGCAGCAGAACATCGCCAGGCCGTCTGCGCCCGCCTCCAGGAACGGCCCGCGCGCGCGGCCATCATGGATGCCGAGCGCCGGGTTGTTGATGAACGATGGGAACACAAGGCTGTGGGGCCCGATCATCTCGAGGAACGCCGTCGCTCCCAGGTAGGCGCCGACGAGCGCGAGCGTCACGAGCAGGATGTTCCGCTGATGCTCGGTGGCGAACGCCGCCGGCGCCACGAGATACAGCAGGAACGGCACCGCGCCGAGGCGGTCGATCAGTTCAAACGCGGCCTCGTGCTGAGACAGCGTGTTGGCCCACGCCGAGGAACTGACGGCGTACAGGATCAGCAATGCCAGGATCCAGTGCACGCGGCGCACCTCCACCCGCGGCGCGCCCTTGACCACGACCGAGCGCACCAGCACCGTGACAATGCCGGTAACGATCACGACGCGGTCCACCGGCACCGGGACGTGCATGTAGCCCCAGTTTCCAGAGAAGATCGATAGCGCCACCCCCGCGGAGAGGATCCACGCCGGCTCGACCGTGACTGCGGCTGCGAGCAGACCCACTACGCCAGCGGCGCCCGCCGCCAGCAATGGGAAAGCCTTGGTAGACGTCCCCATGTGCGGACCGACAGCGGTGGCGACAAATACCGCGACTACCCCCACCGCCGGCAGCGACAGCCAACCGGCGTTCCGTGCTGCTCGGCGAAGCGTCACGCCAACGCGTCAGCCGGCCAACGGCGTCGTCGGAGGTTGGCAACCAGCAGCGCCAGCGCGGCCCCCAGGACAACTCCGGCCGCCGCGCCGATGATTCCGTAGCGCTCCGTGATCGAGCGCCGGTTGCTCGACGCGGAGGTGGCGGGGTTTAGCACCTGGATGATCGCGCCGCGGCTCATCGTCGAGCCATTGGTGTATTGCGTTGCCAGCGCGTTGGCTCGGAGGAGGGCGATCTGGGCGTTGAGCTTCGCCGCCTGGAGGTGAGCCTGCGACACCGAGCCCGGCTGAACGTTGTTCTCGCCCTGTAGGTGACCGCTGATCCCGGACAGCCGGTCGGCCTGGCGTTCCGCGGCCCGGTAGCTGTTGAGCAGTTGCGTGGACGACGTCTCCCCCTGGTCGAGGACGTTGATGTAGTGGTTTAGCTCTTTGGTCGCCGTCCCGGCGAGCGTGATCGCACCCTGCGGCTGCGTCCCGGTGGCGTTGATGGTGAACGTCGGGCTGCTGGGGACTGCCGAAGAGCTCAGACGCGAGGCGACCTCCGCCTCGGAGATATGCAGGTCGTTTGCGACCGGCTTGTAAACGAACTGGCTGGTCACCTCACGGCTATAGGCCGAAGCCAGCGTCTGCTCGGCCTCGACATACCCGGGCGTGGCCTGAGAGTTGAGATCGGGCGCGCCGACGTTGATTACGGTGGACGCGGTGTAGGTTGGGTGCCGGCGAAGCCCAAGCGTGATGCCCGCAGCGGCGAGGATCACGACGGGGAGGAGCGCTAGCACCGGATATCGGCGCAACGCCGTGCCGAGGCTAACGTTCGGGTGGGAAGGTGGCGCAGCGAGTGCCTCGACGCCCTGATGACGGCTCTGCCCGTTGTGTGCCGAGTCCTCTCCCGTCCGCTCGAACACGAACTCCTCGCCGTTCTCCAGTGATTCGGGTCGCTCGCGGCGCCTGAGCTCGGACTGGGTGTGGCTGGATTCCATTAGGCTGATTCCCTTTCGGGGTCGTGATTCATCGTTCGAAGGCGGTCCGCCGGGCCGCGATGGACCGTTGGTGGGCGGAACACCGGCCTTGGCCATGACCCCGGGTGCACGCCCGCACGCAACACTTCTCGGACACGGGACACATGTATGGCCACACGTCGGCCTGAGATAAGGAGCTTACCCTCCGCTCTGAGGCGATAAGCACGGATCGCGTTAGGAGATCTTGAGTGAATCCGGAGCGCCCATGTAGCGCCGAGCAGACGAGCGAAGGTGACTCCTGCAAGCAGGTAGCGCCGGGCCAGTCGGCGCGGCTCGATCGCCAGGCGGAACGCCCACTCCAGCCCGAGGCGCTGAAGAATCCGTGGAGCCCGCGGCCGCATCCCGGCGAGTACTTCAATCGCGGCGCCGCAGCAGACGATCGGGCCCGATACCGCAGATTTGAGCTCGTGGGCGAGGATCTCTTGCTGGGGCGCGCCGATGCCGACCAACGTCAGATCCGGGGCCACCGCGGACAGACGCTGAGCCAGCCGGGAGCGCGGCTCCTCCTGATCCCAGCCGGGGCACAACTCGTCCACCAACACGACCTGGTTCCTCCTGCGCGCACGCTCCGCAAGTCGCAAAGCGGCATCGGATGGCCCACCGAGTATCGCAACTCTGAACTCGTCATCGCTGTCGACGAGGCGCTCAACTAGGTCGATGCCCGCGATCCGTCCGGGGAGGGGCTGGCGGAGGATCCGCGACGCGGCCACGATCGGCCATCCGTCCGCAAGCTGAAGGTCAGCCCCCGCGATCGCATCGCGCGCTTGGTCGGATACTTGTACCAGATGCAGGTGATTTATGTTCGGGGTGACCACGATCGCCTGCCGGCGCGCGTGCGCCCGCGCGGTGATCCAATGAATGGCGTCTTCGAGTTCTAGCCCCGCGAGGCGCAATCCGCGAAAGTCGAAGTCGATGGGAGGACTCGAACTTCCTTGTAACGGAGCATTCGTGAGCCGCGTCTTTGACCTGAGTGTTCGTGTCATATGAGTCGTCGTACCTTGTCTCGCCTCTCGGTCCTGAACCTGAGAATCAGCAGGTAACGTGAACATCGATGGGTACCGTTGAGCGGGTGTGACCACGCGCCAATGCACTGTTGGCTCGACCGCCCTGCTGCTGCGCGAGCATGCTCTCGCCGCGCTGCTCGCGCCGCTGCACGCAGGCTCCACTCATAGCCAACCCGACCCGAAGCCGATCGGTGCGGTCGAAGACCATACCGACCTCACCACACGCGCTATGAAACGACCTGGAACCCGGGCCTGGCCACCGATTCGCCGGATTGGCGACCGGCCGCCACGAGCGCCGTCGCTCGACGGACCGACCGTCTCTCCAACCATGCGCGTCGGCCGTATTGACCGTGGGGTTGGCGTGTCGCGACTCGATTCCGGAGGGACGCTCGTCGGTCTCTCTATCCGCACCTGCTGCACCTCGATCGCTTGACGTGCATGGCCCTGGAAGCTGCGCAGTTCCACGGCATGTTCGTCCAGGAGCAGAATGGCGTCATTGGCCTCCGCGACGACCAGCCCACGGCACGCCGACCTGGTCCACACGCCGGCCGATCGCGCGGCCCCAGCGCCGAGACGCTGACAGAGAGTGTCGCGAGAAGTCACCTGAAGATCGTGCGAGCTCCGCTGGACCCCTACCGCTCTCTCTATGCAACACTCCGCGGGCACTACATCCCCCTACCCAGCAGCACGTACGGGATCGTCTGCAAAAGAATCTTGATGTCGCCCCAAAGCGACCAGTTCGCCACGTATAGATAGTCGATCCGGATCATGTCGTCGAGAGGGATGCGGGCCGACCCGAGCACCTGCCACGGACCGGTCATCCCAGGTTGTAACCGCAGTCGGTGCCGGAACCATCCGACCACCTTCGCGTCCTCGTCCTCGATGAGGGGGCGTGGTCCGACGAGGCTCATGTCTCCACGAATCACGTTCCAGAGCTGAGGCAGCTCGTCCAGGGATGCCTTGCGGAGCAATCTTCCGACGCGAGTGACGCGAGGGTCTTCGGCGATCTTGAAAAGACCGACCGCCTCGTTCCGAGCAGTCAGCTGCACCTTCTTGAGGTCCGCGCCATCGACCATCGTCCTGAACTTCAGAATCTGAAATCTGGTCCCGTCACGCCCCGTTCGTACCTGCCGGAACAGCACCGGACCCGGCGAATCGACCTTGATCGCCGCCGCGACGATCGTGACAAACGGCGACGCGACGATCAGCACAACCCACGCCCCGATCAAGTCCACGCCACGCTTTATGAACCGCGCTGAACGCGAGAGGTCCAGCTGGGGAATGCCCAGCATGCTCACCCCGCCGACACTCTCGAGCTCCGCGGACGCCCCCACGATCTCACCGAGAAACGGCACGAGCGTGACGCGCACACCGATCGACTTCGCCGTGTGCACCAGGGATAGCACATGGCCGATGTCCGGGTAACGCGGCGCGACCACGAGCCGCTCGACGCGCTCGGCTTCGACGACCCGTGTCAGGCTGTCCGCGTGCGACAGATCCGAGAACGTCATCTGCTCGGCCTTCGCGCTATCGCACTCGATCGACGCGACCACTCGCGCGTTGTGCGCGGCCGCTCGCAGTGCACGGGCTAGGCGCTGCGCAGTGCCCACCTCTCCCACCACCAGGCACCGCTCCGGCGAGAGCACGCGTCGGGCCAGACCGCGTCCAGCCGAGCGTAGGCACAGTGCAGCAGCAAAGAAGCCCACCAGCACAGTCATCACGTGGGCTCCGCTCAGCCCTCCCTCGACCGTGGCGTGACGAGTCAACCATATGCCGAGCGCGTACAGCGTCGCGAGTTGGAACAGCGCCGGCGCGTCGTCAAGACTCGTCTGACGCAGCCGAACTTCGTCCTTATGGTAGAGGCCCAATATTCGCGCGAGCAGCAGAATCGCAGGGCAGAGCGCAAGTGTCTCGGGAGTGACCAGGCTTGCGTCGGGATACAACGCGTCGATCGCCACCAGAGTTAGAACAGCCGCCGCAAGATCGGCGGACGCCAGCAAGCCGCGGATGTGCGCAGCACGGCGCAGCGCTGATCCGCGCAGCGGACCCTCGACCAGCGGAAGCCGCACGCCGTCACGAACAGCCGTACCCGGGCCGAGACGCCGGTGCTGCGGATCATCGCGCAGCTGCTCTTGCCGGTGCGAGGCGCCGGGGCTACCCCGTGAACGATCGGAGCGGTCGGTGACTCGCGCGAACGGTCTCATAAACGGCCCATTGCTGTGAGGCTCATACCCTCAGTCTGGACATGCACACAACTTCGTTGTGAACAACTTGTCATCTCGTTAGAACCGTTTCGGTGACTAGTTGCACGTCTCGCTCACTCGAAGTAGAGGAGATCCGGGAGTGAGCGTCATCGGACATATGTCTAAAGATCGCCGAGTGCGATCAGCGTCCTGGAATCACAACCATGCGGGCATCAGGAAGCGGAGCTTTCCGCGATTGCGACGAGCGCTTCCCGATGGCCCGGAATGTAGGTCCCGACCCGTCCCCGGCGACAGGCTCTATCCCCACTAGGGTCTCCGGCAAGGCTTTGGACGCGCCGGAGACTTGGCAGGCCAGAATGATAGCGCCGTTCGGCTTGTCTTGGGATCTCGATTTAGAGATCGAGACAATGTGCAAGCTTACATCTGCATGCTGCGAGAAACCGCGCGATTAGTGACGTTGATCACAAGATCCGTTAGATCAAATCCTCAGCTTTCGGTAACTAACCACACCTCTTCTCGCAGGGATCCTGCGACCGTAGTTACTTTGTAACTACGGTCACTTCATATGGCTCGAGCGTTTACGACAATGGGCCGGTGGGTAAGCGAGCCGCGAGTGCCTGCTAGGCGCATGAGAGCAATGAGTGCTTTCATCGAGCTGGGAAGGCGGTTCTAGAGCGGATGGGTGCGCTGGCCGGGTGCGCTCGTGCGTCAGTTTTGATGACACACCTACATGCCGACCGGTCGCAGTAATCCGCCACAGCTACTGCCGCGTGCACTTGACGACGGGGCTCGCGATGCCGAGGCAACGATCATCCACGGACTCGAGTCCTCGGTCGTCCGAGAGCTCGAGCCACCGACGGGGCCGCAGACCCCCAATGGGGCGCTTCGGCGCGATGCCCGATATCGGCGTTTGCTGTTAGCGGCGGACGTCTGTGCCGGTGCGATCGCGGCGGTGGCAGCGGCGGCGTTTGGCAAGGGCACACATATGACGGTCCAGAGCGCCATCCTGGCGCTCGTGGCTCCTCTGGTCGCGAAGATCCTGGGGCTCTACGACCACGATCCCGCTCGTTTGCGCAAGTCAACGCTTGACGAATTGCCGGCGCTCGCACAATTTGCCGGGCTGATGTCGTTCCTCGCGCTGATCTCGAGCCCTGTGGTTTTCGACAGCGTGCTGGGTCCCCGCGAAGCGATTGCGCTGTTCATCGTCGTGCTCGCGGCCTCCGCCGCGGCCCGCGTCGTGGCTCGCCGCGTCGGCGGGCGCCTGATCTCGGCGGAACGCTGCCTGTTCATCGGCCCGACCGACGAGGCGGTGCGATTCGGCGAGAAGCTCGAGCACGATAACGCCACGAATGCTGGGCTGGTGGCCACGATCGAGCTCGACAGCGTCTCGCCACGGGCGACGCCGAAGGTCATCGATCGTGCCGTCGCCGACGCGCGCGAGCTCGTCCGCCGGCTCGAGATCCAGCGCGTGATCATCTCCCCGCACACCGCGGCAGGCAGCGACACGCTCGATCTGATGCGCGCCTTCGGGGCAACGGGCGCGCGCGTCAGCGTAATCCCTGCGCTGCTGCAGGTCGTCGGCTCGGCCGTGGAGTTCGACGACGTCCAAGGCGTCGCGGTCCTCGGCGTGCGCTCGTTCAACCTGCCTCGCTCTTCGAGGATCGTCAAGCGGATGTTCGACGTCCTGAGCGCGTCTCTCGGACTGGCCCTGGTCGCCCCGCTGATGGCCGGAACCGCAGTAGTGGTCAAGCTCACTTCGCGTGGACCAATCTTTTTCCGCCAGGAACGAGTCGGGCGCGGTGGCAGACGGTTCGAGTTGCTCAAGTTCCGCTCGATGTGCGTCGATGCCGAACAGCGCAAGGGGGGCTAGCTGGCGAGAACGAGGCCGCAGAGGGCTTCTTCAAGATCGCCAACGATCCTCGGATCACGCGCTTCGGGCGCGTGATCCGGCGCACCAACCTCGACGAGCTGCCGCAGCTCGTGAACGTGCTGCGCGGCGAGATGAGCCTGGTGGGCCCACGACCGCTGATCCCCCAGGAGGACCGGCGCGTCGTCGGCTGGCACCGCCGGCGGCTCGAGCTGACGCCCGGAATGACTGGCCACTGGCAGGTGCTTGGCTCGAGCCGCGTCCCGCTCGACGAGATGGTCGCGATCGATTATCTGTACGTGGCCAACTGGTCGCTCTGGACCGACCTCAAGCTGCTCCTGCGCACGATCCCGCACGTCTTGACGGGCCGCGGCCTCTGAGGCTCAGCCACGTCCGAAGCCGCGCGCGCCGCGGGCGAGCTCCCGATGGTCGATCACGCGATCCACGAGGCCGTAGGCGACGGCCTCGGCACCCGTGAAGAAGCGGTCGCGCTCCATGTCGGCATGGACGCGTTCGAGCTCCTGGCCG
>DATJRS010000085.1:0-14645 GCA_035504535.1 Solirubrobacteraceae bacterium
GAGCTGCGTCAGGCTGGCTCGACGAACGTCTGCCGGCTGCGCGTCGCCGTCAACGACCGCGTCCGTGACAGCGCCACCGGCGAATGGAGCGACCGCCCCAACTACTTCGACGTGACCGTCTGGGGCGCCCAGGGCGAGAACTGCGAGCGCCACCTGAGCAAGGGCCGCGGCGTCGCCGTCGACGGGCGCCTGCGCTGGCGTGAGTTCGAGACCGACGGCCAGAAGCGCCAGGCCGTCGAAATCGTCGCCGCGACCGTCAAGTTCCTCGGCGGCGGCAACGGCGCCAGCACCGCGGACGCCAGCGCTCCGGTCGAGGAGCCCGATTTCGTCCCGTCGGGCGTGTCCGACGACGACATCCCGTTCTAACCCGTCACACCACCACCCCCAAGGCCCACGCGGCCGACCGAACGTCGGCCGCCATCGCCTAGTTCCCGACCAGCACGGCCCGCCGAATCCGCGGCGGGCCGTCCACACCAGTTGAGCCTCTCCGCGCGATCGCTCGCCCAATCCGGCGTCCCCTCGCGAATCCTCAACACCTGACCACGGTGGCCGTCATCCGCGCCGCCCGACACTCGCACCTCCAGGAGCTCATCACCTCCATGCTTGCTCGCTGCGCCACATACGTCCTGCACGGCGTCGAAGCGCGCCGCGTCACCGTCGAATGCGACGTCCGCCCCGGGCTTCCGTCGTTCACCGTGATCGGACTGACCGACAGCTCCAACCGCGAGCTTCGCGACACCGTGCGCGCCGCCGTCCTCAACAGCGGCTACCGGTTCCCGGAATGCCGCGTCACGGTCAACATCGCGCCCGCGTCACTGCGGCAGCCGTCGCCCACCATCTCGCTCGCGGTCGCGGCGGCCGTTCTCGCCGCCGGCCAGATGCCCGCCGATCAGGTCGCCGACGTCGTCGTCTACGGCGCGCTGACCCTGAGCGGAGAGATCCGCCCGCTCCCGGGCGTGCTCGCCGCCGCCGCCGAGCACCGCGCGGGCGGCTGCCAGGGCATGCTCCTCTACGCGGGCGCGGCGCTTCCGCAAGACCTCGCGCCGATCCCGTCGCAGCCCGTCTCCCATCTCAGGGAGATACCAGGCAGCGACCGGGGCCGACCGGTGTCGGCTGTACCCGTCAGCGTCGCGCCCCAGCCGGACTTCGCCGAGATTCGCGGCTGCGAGGAGGCCATCTTCGCGCTGACCGTCGCGGCCGCCGGCGGGCATCACGTCCTGCTACGCGGCCGTCCGGGCTTGGGCGCGAGGATGCTCGCGCGCCGTCTGGTCTCGATCCTTCCCGAGCTCACCGACGGCGAGCAGCAGGAGGTCGCGACGATCCGCGACGCGGCCGGTCTCGGCCAGCAGCGCGACCGGCCGTTCCGCGCTCCCCATCACACCATCAGTACCGCTGGGCTCGTCGGCGGCGGCTCGCCCGTACGGCCTGGTGAGGTAACCCTCGCGCACCACGGCATCCTTTACCTCGACGACCTGCACGAGTTCCCCCGCTCCAACCTCGACGCGCTCCGCGCTCCCCTCACCGACCACGGCATCTCGATCGTCCGCGGCGAGCGTGGGTATCGCTTCCCGGCCCGCTTTCAGCTCCTCGCCGCCGTGTCACCGTGTCCTTGCGGCTACGGCAATACCGAGCGCTGCGTCTGCGACGCCGCGGCCATCGTCAGGCACCGGCGCCGGCTTGCCGGCCCGCTGCTGGATCACTTCGCGATCTTCGTCGACCTTCCGTCCGCTGGCGACGTCGCGGCCGCTGCGCCCGGGCCGTCGTCTGCGCAGCTGCGTGATCGCGTCCTTGCCGCGCGCGAACGCCACGCACACCGGCATGCCGCCCCTCGCGTGTGCGGGGCGCCCGCCGATCCCATCGCCGGCAGCCTTTCGTTCGACCTGCCCGCCGACGCGCAGGCGGCGCTCGAGCGCGCCTACCAGACCGGCTCGCTGAGCCCGCGCGGCCACCGCCAGGTTCTCCAGGTCGCCCAGACGATCGCCGACCTCGCAGGCGAGGACTCGATCACCCCCGCGGCCCTCGAGGCCGCGCTTGCCCTACGCTGAAACCTTGCCGGGGCGGCTCCCAAGCTTGCGTGCTGAGCTCGTACGCGACCCTACACCGGTTGAGTCGGCCGCCGGCTCGGACCGTGGATGGTGGCCGGGAGGTTCGGTTGGGAAGCTATGCTCGGTATTCCTCGCGGATCCGCTTTCGCGGGTGATCCTCGAGGAGTTGGTGGCTGGCATGCCGGCGCCTTAGCTGGATCGTCCTGCAAACCCGTCGGCGAGCACATCACTCAGGACGAGCGGTGGCTCTCGAAGTCGGCGATGTCCCGGGCGTTCGTGTCCCGGATCGCGATCAGCCCAAAGCCTTGATGAGTCGCGATCTCTCCCGTTTGCTAGCTCCACACGTCGGTCTCGTGATCGCGATCTCCGCGGTGGTACCGGGTCAGCGCTTCGGCCGATGACGGACGCACGTGGTCCCACTTCACGGTCAGCCCGTTGCTGTCCCCCGGTCTCGCCGCGGAGTCTTGTGGGTTGCTCCACACCCGCGACCAGGGAAGAGCTGGCGCCGCCACCACCGCCGCCGTCTCGGACGGCCACCGCCCTGTCCGACCACCTCGACGTGGCTGCCACCACGATCGCCGCCGGCGGTGCCGGCGCCAAGAGATAGCCCGGCGTCTCCGTTAGGCCTCGCCGGCACCGTATGGCACCCCCTGACGCACAGGGCTGGACGGCCCCCGCCGTGCGTCAGGATCGAAGCTCAGCGCTCGAGGACGATCGAGCCTAGTCGTGTCTGTCCGCCGCTTCTCAGTACAGACACGCCGCGATTCAGTGCTTGCGTACTGAGGTGCCGGCCGTCTGCTCTGGTCAAGCTGGTCGTCATCGCCAAGAGGTCCAACAGAGGGGAGTGGAGCGATGATGAACTCAAGGAGCACCGTCATCAAGAAGTCACGGAATGCGCCGGCCATGTCGACGGTTTGCGGACACGATCGGCACGTCGGTTGTTGTCCGTGCTGTCAGCGCGCCCAGCTCGCTCGCTGGACGGTGCAGCTCACCGAGGCGAAGGCTCGCTCTCACGCGCAATGTAATGGAGGAGGAGGAAGCGATGCCTGAGAACGCTCAAACCGAAGTCGCCATGATCGGGGTGCGCCTCATCGACGATGCCTACATGGCCTGGCTTAGCGCCGAAAGCGAGGCCGAGATGTTGCTCCGCGGATGGTTCCAAGCCACCGGGGAGCGACGCGAAGCCGCGTACCGCGCCTATCGCGCGGCGCTGGAGCGGGAAGAGGCGTCAGCTCGCGACCTGGAGCGGCTGTGCCGCCTGGCTTCGACCTGCAACGACGTCCTCGTCAAGAACGTCGAAGCAGTACCCGAATAACGGCTTATGGACGCTTTCCACAATGTCTAATGCGGGGGACGCTTCTGCGACCGCTGACCACCCCGTTCGGGCGGATGCTAGCCGCCGACGACCTCGCGGATCGGCGCCCGAGACGCGTCCGCCTCTCAGCGAGCGGACGGCGAGGGCGCACGCCGCCGGCCGCCAAATCGGACGATTTGCTGTAGCACCTTCCGCAGCGGTCGACAGTTTTCCGGCCGGTCGCAAGACGAGCCTCCGAGGCTTCGCCGGCCGGCGTAGCTCCGGATGCCCTAAAACGTGGGTTCTCCCGGCCGCGGAATGCCTCGCGCACGACCTCCGCGGCAGCCGCCATCCGCGGCGGGCCGCGGCACGCCCCAAGACCTCACTCGATCCGGCTCGCCCCACGATCACGCGTGTCCGTAGGACCAGCGGTACTGAAGCCCCTCCAAGTGAGATGCAGTATCCCGGTACTGAGGACTCCGTGGGGCGCCGGGGCGATTCTGCCGGGCATAGCGCGATCCCCACCAACGACAAAGGACGACTACGAAATGACCCCATTGCCTCGAGTCCTCAGCCGCGGCGCGATCCCTGCGGTCGCGGTGGCGCTATTCGCCGCCCTCGCCGGATGCGGCGCGGCGACCGTCCCGGCGGACGTCGATCCGGCGGCGGACACCGTCACGACCTCGATCCCTCCAACCAGCTCCCCGCCGACCACACGCGAGGACGCTCACGCATCGTATTCGCTGACCAGCGGGTCCTACACCATCAAGGGCGACGGCCACCTGACGGTCAAGGACGCGTCTTGCGCGGACGGGTACTACGTGCGCGTGGGGCCGCCAAGCGTCTGGACGCCGACCGCGGCGCGCAATCCATCGCTCTCGGTCAACGTCGACAACACCAGCTGGGTCAAGGTATGGAGCACGACACCCGAGAACCAGTACGGCGACCTCTCCAAGGTCGATCACGCTGAAAATCCGTACCGGTCGTTCGACGTCACGTTCTACAGCGAGACGCCCTACACCCACCATCTCACCTTCACCTGGTGGTGCGATGCCATCTCGCCCTGGTATGACGCCACGACCGGCAACCGCAAGAGCACCGGCTTCCGCGGAAGCCCTGACATCGATCCTCCTGAGCCGTGGAGCCCGGATTGCTATTACTGCAACGCGGACTACGACATCGTGGAGAACGATGGCAACGGAATGGTGATGAACAACGCCGAGGCTAAGATCGCCAACGGCAACCCCGTCATCAGCTGGCCGGACACCAAAGGCGCCCGCAATCAACAATGGCACTTCAATGGCCTGGGATTCCGCAAATATCTCCCGGTCTACGGAATCTGGACCGGAACCGCAGACAAGGACAAAGCAGCCATCGTCGCAGACTCCAGCCATAACATCACCATCAGAACCTCGCAAGGCGGGGCGCCAAGTGGCGGAAGCTGGTACTACCTCGACGGCTTCTCGGACGCGATCGGTCCAAACAATAACTCGATCATGCTGGTCGACGACAGCGACGAGCGCTGCTTGGCGGCGAACCCAGATCAGGGCACGCAGCTGATCACCCTCCCCTGCAATACCTGGGATCGGTATCAGTGGTGGACAGTTGGGGACTGGAAGAAGTAACTGCCGCGTATCACCTCTAACCTGGCCGGAGCGCTGGTCAAGACCCCGGAAGCTGGCAAAGCGGCGCCTCGTCACCCTCGGGTGAGGAGGCGCCGTACCGCCCGGGGCGTCGTCGGCGTCGGCACTCAGTCCGACATCGCGGTCGTACACACTCGGGATGCGCATGCTAAGTACACATGTTACAAAGCTGCCGTGCCCCGCCACTCAGGCCGCATCCGAGCACGCTCGCGATTGTTACCGCGCGGCGGCGCAAACAGACCCACGACTCCCGAGTGGATTGAGTTGACTCTCCGATCGGGGAGCTCCGCGAGCGTAACAGCGGGCCCACGGGTACCCTCACTCGCCCAGACGTTCGCGACAAGAGCAACCCACCTACCCAGCTCCTCGACTCCGTCTCGCCCGCGCTGAGCCCCACCTGCGAGACGACACGCATTGGGCACATAGCTCGGAGGCACATGGGACAGCCACTGCCAGCCGAGCGAGTGCTTCCATGCCATTCGAACGCGCGTCTGCTGCTGGCTGGCGCCGGTCAATTCGGCGCTGCCGCGAAGGTGCGGACACACGCAGTAGAGAGTTGGCGCAATTTCAGTAACTGGCTACTGAGGACGCAACCCGAGTCTCGCTGGATCCTCAGCACCCAGCATGTCCGACAGTGTTCTTCCCTTTCCCCCGAGCGACGAGCAGAAGTTCAGCTACGTCAAGCGTCACGTGTGGCTGCTCAACGTGTTCACCCTGTGTAGCTTCGCCGCCGTCGCCTTCAGTACGCTTCAGTTCTCGCACCTGAGCGGGGGACTGTGGCCGTTCGTCGTATTGATAGGGCTGAGCGCGATCGGGCTAGCGCTGTCGCTCCAGGCTGACCTGTTCAGCCGCGATTTCGACGACGTCGAGCACAGACGCCATATCGCCGACTGGGCGCAGTCAACCGGGACCTTGCCGACGGTCGACGTTTTTCTGCCGATCTGCGGCGAGGATCGAGCCGTGCTACTCAACACCTGGCGGCACGTCATAGCGCTCGACTATCCACATTTGACGGTCTACTGCCTCGATGACGGCGGTGATGAGAGCATCCGGTCGGTCGCTGAGGAGTTCGGCTTCCGGTATCTGCGGCGCGATAACCCTGGCTGGTTCAAGAAGGCCGGCAACCTCCAGTTCGCGTACGAAAATTCGTCCGGTGAGTTCATCCTGATCCTCGATGCCGATTTCGCCCCTCGCCCAGACTTCCTGTACGAGACGCTGCCGTACTTCGCATCCGAGCCAGATCTGGGCATCGTCCAAACGCCGCAATTCTTCGGGACGTCCAAGCGGCAGAACTGGGTCGAGCGCGGCGCCGGTGCCGTGCAGGAGCTCTTCTACCGCGTCGTGCAGGTCTCGCGCGCTGGCCGCGACGCCGCGATCTGCGTCGGCACATGCGCGGTCTATCGTCGCGACGCGCTCGATTCAAACGGCGGGACGACGCTGATCGAGCACTCCGAGGACATCCACACCGGTTTTGATCTACGGCGCCGGGGCTGGCGGCTGCGCTACGTCCCCGTGAACCTTGCCACCGGGCTGTGCCCAGACAACGTGCCGGCGTTCTTCCGCCAGCAGTACCGCTGGTGCATGGGCTCACTCAGCCTGTGCATCTCCGGAAAGTTCTGGTCGACAAAGCTGCCGCCGCGTACCCGCATGTGCTATCTGGCCGGCTTCGCGTACTACCTGCTCACCGCGCTCGCGATCCTCACCGCCCCGCTCATACCGCTGATTCTGACAATCTTCTTTCCGGGGCGGATCCGCCTGGTCAACTATCTCGTGCTGTTGCCAGCACTGTTGTGGCTCTACGTGGTGCTACCACTGTGGCACCGATCGCGGTTCCGGTGGGAGACCCTGTCGGTCAAGGTCGCCTATGGGTGGGCGCATGCGTTCGCGATCCTCGACCTCGTCCGCCGCAGGCCGATGGCGTGGAGGGCGACCGGCGAACGGGCGCGCGACCACCGGCTCTTCTGGTTTCGCGTGCTCGCCATGGTGTGGAGCACCGGCACCGGTGCGGCCCTGATCGCCGCTTGCCTGTGGCAGATCGGCGCGAACGGCTATTCCGCTCTCCAGTTCGCGCCGATGCTCGCCCTCGACTTGCTCTATCTCGCCACCAGCGCCCGCCTGATCTTTTGGCGCTCACCTGACAGACAACTCGGACCTACGACAAGCACCGAATCGAGGCAGTCCCATGCGACAAACCCCACCCCGCACGAACCGGGTCGCCCGTCCCAGGCGCACCGTCCGGCTCTTGCTCTGGACGGCGCTGACCGCGTCGTGTAGTGGCTTCCTCCTCAACCCGGGTCCCGCGGCAGCCCGCCCGCTACCGGCCTCTCCCGCGCTCCTGACCGGAGTCGTCAGCCCGGCACACGCGTTCGCCAGCTGGAACAAGGCCTTCGACGGCCGCCTGCGCGCGCGGATGACATTCCAGGCCTGGGCCTACGACGTCGATCCAACCGCCGACCTCGACGGCCCCGGGATCCCGATGATCTCGTGGGAGCCATGGCGCCCACCCCGGCTCGGCACACCAATCGGCCGGCAGGGAACTCCGCAGCCCGCCTACTCCAACGCCGCTATCGCCAACGGTAAATGGGACCGGTACATCAAGCGTTGGGCGCTCGCAATAAAGGCCTACCGACGCCCGGTGATCCTACGTCCCATGGCCGAGTTCAACGGATTCTGGTACCCATGGAGCCACGACCCTAAACAGTTCGTGCGCGCCTGGCGACACATCTGGACCATCTTCCACGCCGTCGGCGCCGATAACGTCACGTGGGTCTGGTCCTTCCAGGTCAATTCCAACGCGCAGCCCGCGGCGTGGGAAGCGCAAATCGAGGAATACTGGCCCGGAGCCAAATACGTCGACGTACTGGGGATGAGCCTACTCCGCTTCGCTCAAGGCAACACCGTGCCCTTCTACCTCAGCCAGCTCACCCTCGCCCACCAACTCTTCCACCGCCCCACCATGATCAGCGAGGCCAACGTGGCCTACGGCCTGCGCATTCCCTGGCTGACCCAGCTGCTCTCAACACTGCCATCAGTCCCCTACAACGAGGGATTTATATGGAGCCAAGTTCCAAGCCGCGAGCAGGCGCACAACCCGGCCGCAGGTGACATGAACTGGGACGCGCGCACAGACCCGCCGGCAAGCGCGCTCCTCGCGTCCATTGCCGCGCTGCCGCGGTAAACGGGTTACGAGTCGAGTGACCGCCGCCATCCGGCGGTGACCAGTACGGTACAAGCCAACCATCGCATCATCCGCAGAAATCCGCCAGGAGCAGCTCGTCGCAACCTGCCAGCGGGCCTGCCGCCGTGATGAAGCTCGTCTGCTCACCTGAGCATCGCGCTGCCCTGCCCGCCGCACCCCTCTCGTCGCCCTCACTTTGCGCGCCGCTGACGTCGTGGGAAAAGGTCTCGACGCGCCGGCGGTGAGGTGCGCCTCCATCGCTCGCTCTAATCCGTTCCAGCGATGGCGGACACGACGCGCGGACGACGATAGTGACAACGAGCTCGATTGTGTCGTCCGGGAACTCGGGGAACATCAAAATCTGCCCGCCCGGTCATCAGGAGAGAACCATCCTATGCCGGTCAACGACTGCGATAACTGGCAAATCCAACAGGCAAGCTACGACCTCGCGACCTACCGCGTCCCAGTCCCAGCCGAGGAGCCTGACGAGCTGGACAATCGTCAGTATGAATGCACAGCCGGATACCGCCTGCGAGTCGACTTCACGTCAAAGTTCTACACCGGCTACGACTACGACGACGTCAGCTCCGGAGGCGCTAGTGTGGTGCTCGGTGCCGCTGGGGTCGCGGGCGACGGCACCACTAACCCCAACGTGGTGAACGACGCGATCGATTACACCAGCCAGGCCGACACACACTCCGGGACCGGTCAGGCACGGGTCTACTGCGACCCGCAGACGACAAGCCCGTGAATCCCCGGCCCTCGCCCCTCGGCCGCCGCTGGCGGGCGGGGGCGAGGACGAAGGCAATCCGCACGACGAGTACGGATGGGACGACTACCCCTACAGGTGCGTGACCCTCCACTCGGAGCAGCTTCGAAGCACCGGTCTTTCGGTTCGGTATAAATCGGCCAGATCCCGCCCGCAAATGTTCCCTATCCGCAATCCGGCATGAACGACGTTCGTAACAGCCCGGTGTACGCCGTCGCCGGTGGCAACCACGTCACGATCGTCGTCGACGCCCGCGAGACCGGCGGCGAGTTCGACCTGATTGAAGTGCTCGCCCAAACGGGCGGCGGCCCCCCGCCACACCGGCACGCATTCGCGGAATGGTTCCACGTGCTGGAGGGCAAACTGCAGATCCTCGAACCCACGGCTGGACGGCTGCGACCCATCGGCTCGCTCGAGGCCGGACAGAGCTACTTCGTGGCCCCATGGGCCGCACACACGACGCGCAACCTGGGATCGGGGTCGGTGCGGTTCCTGGTCGCCGGCCGCCCCGGCACGATGACCAGCTACTTCGCGGAGGCGGGTGTACCGGTTTCCGACCCGGACACCATGCCCGACATCCCACCGCTCGGCCCAGAGGCGCTCGCCGCACTTGCGGCCCGGTACGACATCCAGTTCGTGCCCGTCGAGGACGGGCAAAGCTGAGTCCGGCCCGCCGCCCGACGGCCACCGCGTCAGCCTCATTGCCGCACCGTCCCGTACGGATCGCTGCCGCGCGCATTCCAGCCAGCCATCCTCGCCAACCGGCAACGCAACGGTTAATCGTGAGCATTCATCAGCAAAGGGTTGAGATTCACCGCCTCACTCGCCTGCTCTGGTTCTTCCGTTGAGATCGATCCGTTTCACGTTCGGACGGCTCAGGCGCGCCGGCAGGCTCGGATTTCGCGGGGCCGGGGTATAGTCGAGTTCGGTCACATGGGGCTAATGTCGGCGTCCACGCGTCCGGTCCGGACGTGGCCGCTCGTCGGGCGGCTAAGCGAGCTTGAGCAGATCGCTCGCGCGCGAGCTGAAGGTGCAAGCGGAGTGGTGGTGCAGGGCCTGGCGGGCGTGGGCAGGTCGAGGGTGGCCCGGGAGGCACTGGCGGAGGCCAAGCGGGACGGCGCGCAGACGATCTGGGTACAGGCCACGCGGAGCGTCGCCAGCGTTCCGCTGGGTGCGTTCGCCGACGTGATCCCCACCGAGGTCCAGTCCGACGACCTGTTCCAGGTGCTGCGCGGCAGTGTCCGAGCACTATCAGAGATTGCGGGGGAGCGCTCGCTCGTGTTGGGGATCGACGACGCGCAACTCCTCGATCAGACGTCCGCGGCGCTGGTGCTCCACCTGGCCACGACCGCGACCGGGTTCTCGGTCACCACGGTCCGCACTGGCGAGCAGTGTCCGGACGCGATCGTGTCGCTTTGGAAGGACACGCACACGAGGCGACTCGAGCTCGAAGCGCTCGATGAGGACGAGACCGGTGAGTTAGTGGAGCAGCTGCTCGATGGGCCAGTCGAGCAGCGCCTGCGGAGCTGGGTATGGGACACGAGTCGCGGCAATGCACTGTACGTCCGCGAGCTCACTCTAGGCGCGCTGTCGGGCGGAGCGCTGCGGCAGGTGAGCGGCCTGTGGCGCATGCAGGTTCGCCCGTCAATATCCGCGACCTTAGCGCAGCTCATTTCAGCGCGCACCTCCGAGCTGAGGGCCGAAGAGTACCGCGTGCTCGAGCTGCTGGCGCTGGCCGAGCCTCTGAGGCTGTCCGAGGCGATCGAGCTGGCGGGCCGCGAGCCGCTGGCCGCGGCCGAATCGCGTGGACTGATCGTGGTTGAGGGCCGCCCCCCGGACGCCGAGGTGAGGCTCGCCCATCCCCTCTACGGGGCGACGATCGCGGCCGCGCTGCCGTCGGTGCGAGCACGCGAGATCCGCGTGGCCCTCGCCGCCGCCCTCCGCGCGCGCGACCATGTCACGCCGCAAGACCGCCTGCGGATCGCACGATGGCTCCTGGATGCCGGCGAGCCGGTTCCGACGGCGCTGTTGCTGGAGGCGGCCCGCGTGGCGAATCTGAGCGGCGATCCCGATCTCGCTGCCGAGCTGGCCAGCGCCGCCGCCGAGGCCGGCGCGGGGATCGACGCCGCCCTGGTGCTGGCCCGCGCCCACGCGGTCCGCAACCGCTTTGAAGAAGCGGAACGCGTGCTCGCCGAATTCGAAGGCACGATCGACTCCCAGGACGTCGCCGGTGATTACCTGGAGCAGCGAGCAGCGAGCGTCCTGTATTGGGGACTGAAGCGACCGGACGAAGCGCGGGCGCTGCTAGAGCGGGCGCGCGAATGGTGGCCGGACCAGCCGTGGCAGCGGCGACTAGATCTTCTGCGCCTGTACATGGCATCGGTAGTTGACAGCTTCGGCGGTACGGTCGCGGCGTCGGAGGAGATCCTCGCCGATCCTGAGCTCGATCAGTCCGCCCGTCGCCAACTGGAGCCCGTGCACGCGCTCAATCTGTTCTCGGCCGGGCGGGTCATGGACGCCTACGAGCTCATCCGCCGCATCCGACCGGCGGTCCCGCTGCGCAATCAGAGCGAGGAGCTTGCACTGATCGCGCTGGGCATGATCTCGATCGAGAGTGGCCAGGACCTTGCGCTGAACGAGCGCGAGATGCGAGAGACGTTGGCGGCGGGCATCCGGGCGGGCGACCGTGCCGGCGCGGGGACCGCCGCGCTGATACTCGGCTGGCTAGCGTTCCTCGCCGGGCGATACGTCGACGCCAGGCGGTGGCTGGCCGAGTCGGAGGTCCACTTCGAGCGTCAGGATCCGTTCGGGACGCTGGTGATCGTTCGGGCAGCGCAGGTCGGCGTGGCCCACTTCACCGGCGACGTCGACTTCGTTCCGACCGCGCTCGCTCGTTGCGAGGAGGCGCTACAAGGGCATGAGCCGCTTCCCAACCAGCATCCGTACGTCGTGCGGGCACGAGCATGGGCGACCGATGCCCTGGGCGATCGCTCGGCCGCCCAGCGCATTCTGCTCGACGGTGCGGCTCGTCAGGCGAACACCATCGTGGTGTTCGCGGCCCAGCTCCAGTACGAGGCGATGCGCGTGGGCGTCTCGGCAGGCAAGGTCGCTCCGCCGCTGAGCGATCTGCGGGAGCGCTGCGACGCCCGTCTCGTCGCCGCCTACGCCGGTCATGCCACGGCTCGCGCCCGGCAAGACGGGCAGGCCCTGGTCCAAGCGGCCGACGAGTTCGAGCGAATCGGAACCCTCACCTACGCGAGCGAGGCAGCCGCCGACGCGGCCCGCATCTTCCTGGAAGCCGGACGCGCGGATTCGGCGCGCCGTGCCGGCGCCCGCAGCGCCGATCTGCTGCCGCGGGGGCAGGGTGGAACGCCGCCGCCGATCGACGGGCTGGACGGTATCGCCGTCGAGCTCACCCCGCGCGAGGCCCAGCTCATCGAGCTGGCTCGCCGCGGTATGTCCAACGCCGAGATCGCCGAGCGTCTGGTGCTGTCGGTGCGCACGGTCGAGTCTCACATCTACCGAGCGATGCAGAAGCTCGACATCGCTGACCGGCTGGGCGGGCGCGGCACCGGTCCACGCGGCCACGGCGATCGCTCAGCCGGCCTTGACTGAGCGAAGAGATCACCGTGAGTACCTGACGGGCCAAGAGCGGTCGTCGCCAAGGTTCCTTGGCGACGACCGGTTTACTCTTGCTGTCTGATATGTGTGCCCGTGAGCGATGATGATGACGCGCTCATCGCGCTGTCATCAGCGGCTCAGGGGTTGCTGTTCTGCGGGTCGCAGTAGAGCAGGATCTGACCGTAGTTGGTCTCGCCCTCGCTGTTGGAGTAGATGATCGTGCTCGGAGTGACGCTGTTCGGGTTGGGATCGCCTTCTGCAGCCCAACTGCTCACGCCCTCGAACGCCATCGTGGAGATCGAGACCGTGCCGGAGCTGACGTTGTCGTAGTCGTAGTAGTACTCGTTGCCGCGGTCGCCACCGGACCAAACGTCGGGGGTCTGCCCTATTACCTGGTTGAGGCGCAGGTTGTGCCCGGCGATGCAGCCATAGTTGGAGGAACTCGGGTCGGTCACCGTCCGTAGCGACCCGACCTTGACGCTGGCGGTCGCGTAATCGTAGCTTGCCTGTTGGATCTGCCAATCATCGCAGTCGTTGACCGAGGTGCGGGAGTAGACGCCTTGGCCGTCGCCGGTGGGGGTGCAGGTGGACTCGTTCCCGAGCCCGAGGATGTTGTATCCGTCGTTGGGGTTGGTCATCCTGAGCTCGGAGTAGATGATGTAGCTTCCGCCGCCAGCGTTGGCTGACCATTCTTCGTTGTTGGCGCCGGGGATGCACTGGTACTGGTCGATGGTCGCGCCGTCGTTGTAGTTGTAGCCGACGCCGCTGCCGTTGATCTCCAGGCAGAGGCCAGATTGGCGGTTGATCAGCTGTCCGAAACCGCTGGTGATCGATCCGCCGCTGTTGTTGCTGTCGGGCACGAACTCCCACAGCTCGTTCGCCTGGGTGATCCTGGGCTTGGAGCTGTCGGGGCCCTGGCCGGTGCCTTGGTCGGTCTGATCCCAGACGTCGGTCGGAGCCGGCTCGGACATGGTGTTGCCGGTCCTCGAGCAGCAGGTTGTCAGCGCTGTTCTGGATCGTGTACACGGCGGTGACCTGACCGCCGCCGGGCGACGCCGGCTGCCCCCATCGGGGTCGAGTTGGCATCAAGCGTCGCGCTGGCGAGCGCCGGCAGCGCCAGCATCCCGCATACCAGGCACGCCGCCGTCGCGGCGGCGCGCTCGAGGGTTCGTCGGATACCTGTCCGTCGGACCGGCGTGTCCGCAGCCGGGGTCGCGGGCACGTCCGGCTCGCGGCCGGGTGATGTGGCATTGGCGATTTCTGGCTCCCTTCTGTTAATCGCGCGAGCCTGGGATGGCGTGTGGCCCGCAATTCCCGCTGAGAGATTCCGCGCCCCAGCGCCCGAGTTCCTCCGTAGGCCCGTACGCAATCGTGCGTCGTTCTGTACGTAATCGTACGCGGGCGCCTACGTGGTTCCGTGGGCACTACGCAGAAACGTGGCTATATCCTGCTCGCGGAGCCGCGCAGGGCGGTTCCAATCTCTGCCCCATGTGGCCGAAGAGTGCGTGGTCACTGAGATCTCGGCAACGCCACGTTCTTAACCCGTCCGCGTCGACGGCAGCGTTGCCGGAGGGACGTATATAACCCTCGTTCCATAGGCATCCGCGTCCGCCGACTGAAACCCCGACTCGCTGGATCCGAGGAGACGAGCCCTCAGCCGCTGCCGCTCGGGCATGAAATCTCAGTAGCGAGCTGGGAATTGCGTAACCGTCGTCGCGACTGCGGTGCCGCACTACTGAGGACGTACCGGGAGGCTGCAGGAACGCTGCTCAGCGGGAAATCGTGGGTCACCTCATGTCCCGACCCGCACGACAGACAGGAGCCAGAAATGGCCGATAGCACATGCAATAGGCACGACCCCGAACCCTCGGGGATCACCGCGATCGCTCCACCACCGCGAGGAAAGCGAGCCAGACGTGGTCTGGCCCGTGTTGCAGCCGCAGCCGTGTGCATCGCCTGCGGACTGTTGGCACCCGCGATCGCGAGCGCAGGCACCCTGAACCAGGCGAGCTCGCAGTGGGCGGAACTGGGCCCGTTGTCCTACACGAGCACCCCGGTTTTGTCCCAGCAGTCACAGCAGGACACGAGCGCCCTA
>DATJRS010000086.1:0-57670 GCA_035504535.1 Solirubrobacteraceae bacterium
CATCTCGGGAAGGCCACCGATTGGGACCGGACGGCGAGCCCAGGGGGATGTGATGGCATCTGAATCGAGTTTGGCTGCGAAAAGCGGGTCGATCGGGCCGGAAGACCTGGCCCGTCTGGATGAGACCGAGGGACTCCAGGACCGGGGCAAGGTCCTCGCGACGGCGTGCATGGGTTTCTTCACCGATGCCTATGACCTGTTCATCATCGGGCTCGTCCTGGTCATCCTGAAGAAGCAATGGGGCGTGACCGGGGGAATCGAGAAGCTCGGGGCGAGCTCGGTCGCGCTGCTGACCGCCGCTTTCGGCTCGTGGGCGTTCGGACGCTTGGCTGATCGGTACGGCCGTAAGAGCGTCTACGGCTGGGAGATGCTGGTTCTCGCCGCCGGCGCGCTCGCATCCGCGTTCTCGCCGAATATCTGGTGGCTCATCGGATTCCGCGCGATCCTGGGCTTCGGAATCGGCGGCGACTACCCCGTCAGCTCGACGATCATGAGCGAGTACGCAGGTCGTCGAGACCGCGGGAAGCTGGTCGCTCTCGTGTTCTCCGCGCAGGGCATCGGTCTCGTCGTCGGCCCGCTGATCGCGGTTGTGCTGCTCGCCGCCGGCGTGGCTCCCGACCCAACTTGGCGGATCCTCCTCGGTCTCGGCGCGCTGCCGGCACTCTCGGTGTTCTGGATGCGCCGTCAGATCGCCGAGACTCCCCGTTTCCGCCTCGCTCAGCAGGACCGGGCCGCCGACCGGCGCGCGGAGCGGACGCGACTGCTCGGTAACCGGATGCTCGCGCGCTGGCTGTTCGCCGCCTCGATCACGTGGTTCCTGTTCGACTTCGCTTACTACGGAGACACGATCGCGAGCGACTCGATCGTCAAGAAGGTCGTCGCGCACGCGACACCACTGCAGACGAGCGGTATCGAACTCGGGATCTTCGCGATCTTCTCCCTCCCGGCGTTCTACATCGCCGCGTTCACGATCGACCGAATCGGACGGCGAAGGTTGCAGATATTCGGGTTCCTCGGCATCGCTGTGTTCTTCGCGCTCGTATGGGCTATTCCCGGAGCCACCGGTGCCACGATCCCGTTCATCCTGCTGTTCGGGGCGACGTACTTCTTCTCCCAGTGCGGCCCCAACACGACGACGTTCGTGTATCCCTCGGAGATCTTCCCCGTCGATGTGCGAACCACGGGCAACGGCATCGCCTCGGGCATCGCCAAGATGGGCGCTTTCGCCGGCGCGGCCATACTGCCTGCCTTGGTCGACAGCATGGGCATCAGCGACATGGTGCTGATCCCCGCCGCGCTCGCGCTCGCCGGAGCCATATTCACGCTGATGCTTCCCGAACCGGCAGGAAACACCCTGGAAGAGATCAGCGAGCCATCTTCCCGGACCGCCGCCAACCAGCAGCCGACAACCGGCGGGCAGATCGCACACAACCCGGGATAGCGTCGGCAGGGTGCAACCATGCTCCTGGCCCGCGTGGGGCTATACTGTATCCACTATCCTGGACTCTGGGCGACGATGTATAGGCGTCGAGAGGGGTTGCGCTACGCGATTGAGGAGATGACCGAGCGAGATGAAGCTCTTGGAGATCAATCCCGGCGAACTCGGCTCCGCGGTCCAATGACGGTGCTCGAGACACTTCCCGCCACGCTGCGGCTCGGTCCCGTGCATCTGACAGTGGCCGATCTCGGCCGCACGGTGGCCTGGTACGAGCGTTCGCTCGGCCTCACGGTAAGCGCCCGCGACTCGAGCACGGCGGAGCTTGGGGACGGTGCGCAGACGCTCCTCGTTCTGCATGCCGATCCCGAAGCGCACCCGCCCGGAGAGCACGCCAGCTTGTTCCACTACTGCCTGAATTACCCCACGCGTGAGGAACTCGCGCGCGCGGTGCTGCGGCTACGGGAAACCGGCACGCCGATCTCACAACTACGTGATCGCCACACGCATGAAGCGATCTACGTCGCGGATTGCGAGAACAACACCGTCGAGCTCGCCTGGGATCTGCCTCGTGAGGAGTGGCCGGAAGACCCGTACGGCCACGAACCGACGCCGCTCGACGAAGCGGTATTGGTTTCGACTGTCGCCGGCGAGTCTGCCCCCGCCCGGCCCGAGGCGGGATTATTCGTCGGGCATGTCCACTTCTCGGTGGCCCCAGTCGACTGCGCCATCGAGTTCTATCGCGACCATCTGGGCCTCGAGCTGAAGTACCGCGTCTGGTATGGCGCGTTCTTCTCAGTCGGCGGCTACCACCATCACACTGCGGCGAACTTTCGTCGCGGCGAGCGACTGGACGCGCAGCCCCCGCACACTATGGGCCTGCGGCACTGGACGATCGAGTTACCCGAATCAGAAGATGTCGACGTCGCTCGGGAGCGGCTTTCCGAGGCGGGTTACGGGACCGAACCGATCGACGGCGGGTTCGCGGTGAGCGATCCCTGGCAGCTGAGGGTGCACGTCGTGAGCTGACCGGCGGCGGCGGGGTACCGTCCTCCACGAGCGTCATCGCCTCCCTGACCACGCGCCCGCGCGGGCGCACGTCATCCTCGAAGCCGAGCCCGTAGAGGACGGCGAGGCAGTTCGCGGCCAGCAGATAGCCGGCGCCCGCGACCGCGAAGTCGACAATCCGTTCCAGCAGGACCACCTCAGCGCCGGCGCGCGCCAGGAGTATCGCCGCGGCGGGCCCGCCAACTCCGCCGCCGACCACCGCGACCCGCAGGCCGCTTAGTCACATGTTGCCGACGCCGTAGCGATCGGGCGACCCGGCGCGGGTTGTGAGTACTCTGAATTGCGGGCCCGAGCTGAGGTCTTGGTTCGTCTCATCTCTTTCAACCAAAGCCTGCGTTACGTGCCACCTCAGGAGCGGTAGCGTGCTTTCGCCTTAGCGCTTAGTTACGACCGCCCGGGAACCCTTGACCAAAACGCGCGCCGTCATGTAACGTCCCGCGTCTTGGTGGATACAGGATACAGTATCTTGCCGACTTGAGTCGATTGCCGGAGCCGCCGACCGCGCGAGCGAGACAGAAGCGGATTTCCCGGGAGACGAGAAGCAGTCAACCCGGCAGGAATGCCGGACCGTAGCGGAAAGGATGGAGAGGAATGAATCGTGGTTTCGAGGCGCTCGCCTCGCTGTTCGGCTCTAAGCCGAGCCGGCGCCTGATCTCGCACGGAGGGACGGCGCTCGTCGTCTGTGCGACGGCGCTCAGCCTGGCGGCGTGCGGATCGAGTTCGTCTTCGACGACGACCTCCTCGACATCCGGCGCCGCCAGCAACGCGGCCAGCACAAGCAGCACAAGCAGTTCATCCAGTGGCGGTTCGTCGGGCGGGCAGTCCACGGCCCAGGCGGCCGTCCAGCAGGGAATGCAGGTTCCCGCGGCCCCCGTACCGACGGCGTCGATTCCCAACATCAGCAAGCTGCGCGGCAAGACGGTCTACTACGTTCCGATCAGCGCCGATGTGCCGGCCTTCGCCACCGATGCCGCCAACCTGAAGATGGCTTTGGGCAGCGTGGGCGTGAATCTCAACGTCTGTAGCGGGAACTTCAACCCGTCGCAGTTCGCCACCTGCTTCTCGCAGGCCATCGGCGCGCACGCTGGCGCCATCATCAGCGACGCGATCCCCTACCAGTTGACGCTGCCGCTGATCAAGAAGGCGTCCGCTCAGGGCATCGGCGTCGTGGTCACTGACGTCGACGAACTGCCGGGCCGGCCGGAGGCGAAGAACATCTCCTACATTCCAGGATCCGACCCGCAGGATCAGCTGATCTCGGATTGGATCACGGCGGACTCGGGTGGCAAGGCCGACGCCCTGCTGCTCGAGGCGACCGACTCCCCGACTTCCTCGCGGGCGACGGGCGTGTTCGCCGTCGATCAGCTGCAGAAGGTGTGCCCGGGCTGCAAGTACACGGTTCTCAAGTTCAGCTCCTCCAACGAGAACCAGCTGCCGTCACTGATCAGCTCGGCCGTGCTCAAGGACCCGAACCTCAACTACATCGACGGCGAGTTCGACCAGTACGTGTCGTTCATCGTCCAGGGCCTCCAGCAGGCCAACGCGACCACCCGCGTGAAGATTGTCGCGGCTGACTCCGCCCTGTCGGGCATGCAGGATGTGTCCGGGAACACACCGGTTAAGGCCGAGATCGTCGACAACGAGCCGTATATCGGCTGGATGTCGGCTGACGAGGCGCTGCGCGAGATGGCGGGCGCGCCGGTCATCCCGAACTACTACGAGCCGATCCGGCTGTTCACCTCGTCGAACATCCACAGTGTTCAGGTGAGCAACGCGGCGATCTCGTCGGGCGCTTGGTTCGGCCCGCCGACTTACCAGAGCGCGTACAAGAAGCTCTGGGGCGCCAGCTAAGACCGCTCGGTGGTGCAGTGCCGTCATAGGCGCGGCGGCACTGCACCCCGGCGTCCCACCGCGGTCGGAGCGACCGCAACGCAAGTACCGTTATGCTGTACAATAGAACGGTCGTTGCGTTGAACGGAACAGAGTGAACTCTCTCCCCGCTGCCGAACCAATGTTTGACGTCGCGCATCTCGCGCACGTCGAACTCCTCACTCCCGACCCCGATGGGAGCGCGAAGTTCTTCACCGAGATCCTGGCCATGGAGGAGACAGGACGCAGTGGCGAGTCGATCTATCTGCGCGCCTTCGAAGAGGGTTACCACCACAGCCTGAAACTGACCGGCGCGGACCGGGCGGGTTTGGGTCACATTGGCTGGCGGACAACTTCCCAGGCTGCGCTCGAACGTCGCGGCACCGCGCTGGCGGCCACGCCCCGGGGGCGGGGATGGTCCGACGGCGACGTCGGCCATGGCCCCGCCTATCAGTTCACTACCCCGGACGGTCACCTGACGGAGGTGTTCTTCGAGGTCACCTACGCGGACATCAGCGATGCCGAGCAGACGCGCCTGCTGTGTCGTCCGCAGCGCCGCCCCCTGCACGGCGTCCCGGTCAGGCGAATCGATCACATCAACCTGCTGGCGACCGACGTAGCGGCCTGCAACGACTTCCTGATCGAGCAGCTCGGATTCCGGCTACGCGAGCAGATCGTCCGCGGCGATGGCGAGCTCCGAGGTGTATGGCTCAGCGTGACGGCTCTCGCTCATGACATCGCGGTCATGCAGGACGGACTCGGCGAGCCTGGGCGGCTGCATCACCTGTGTTACTGGTACGGGACCGCCCAGCATCTTGAGGACGTGGCCGACGTCCTCCGCGATCGGGACATCGTGGTCGAGCACGGCCCCGGAGTGCACGGCGCGACCCATGCGAAGTTCCTGTACGTGATCGAGCCGGGTGGCAACCGGATCGAGTTTTTCGGCGACACCGGAAGGCTCGTCTTCGATCCCACCGCTCCGGTCATCACCTGGGACCAGGACCACGCTGATGTGGCCGGCAGCTGGATCGGCTCCCCCGCTCCCGATCCCGACTTCTATCTCTACGCGACGCCGGTTGTGCCGATCCCGGATGACCTGGTGCGCACTTCACAGGTGGGACCGCGACTGACACAGGAGAGGCACAGTGGCTGATTACAACCGTTCAGAGGCTCGAGATTGGGCGCGGGCCGATATGGCGGGCGTATGTGGCTGCCTGCTGCCCACCCTGAACTCCTCGCTCACGGCGGTTAATGAGAAGGCGATCCGCCACGACATGCGGCTCGAGGCGGAGTTGGGGTACTGGGGCAGCCTGCTCGTCTCCGAATGCGGCACGACCCCGGACGAGATGCGGCGGGTGATCGAGATCGCCGTCGACGAGGCTGATAGGAGCGGATTGCGCACCATGTTGCTGGCGTCTTTTCAGACGCTGGATCAGAGCTGCGAGATGATCAGTTTCGCCGAGTCGGCTGGAGTGGACATGGTGATGGTCTCCTACCCGCTGATGTTCCGTCCGCGCTCGGAAGACGACGTGTTTGAGTACACCAAGGCAATTGCCGAAGCGAGCGATCTCGGGGTGATGCTGTTCTGCATTCACCACTGGGATTTCATGCGGCTTCATCCCAGTGGCTTCTCGCCGCAGCTCATGGAGCGCTTGGTGGGTGAGTGTGAGACCGTCGTGGCGATCAAGAATGAGATCGGACGCCCCGGGGTCGGTGGGCAGACAGAGGTGTTCGAGCGCTTCAACGACCGCGTCGTGGTCAGTGATCCATTCGAGGAGAACTCGCCGGTTTGGGTCAAGAACTACGGCATGAAGTTCCTCGGCACGGCTAACTACGAGTACATGGGAATGGAGCTGCCCCGGTATTTCGAGCTGCTGCACGCCGGCGACTGGGATGCGGCGATGGAGATCTACTGGCGGCTGCACCCCGCGCGCCTCGCCGGTTCGCAGACCACAGCGGAGACGATGGCTGGCACCAACCTCGTGCACCGCCTGGTGTGGAAGTACAAGGCATGGCTCAACGGCTTCAACGGCGGGCCGATCCGTTCCCCCCACTCCCGCCTCACCGACGCGCAGATGCGGCGGTTGCGCGGCGCGCTCACCCAGACCGGGATCACCCCGCGGCCCGACGAGGACGACGACTTCTTCGCCGGGCGCAATCCCGAGGAGTAGCAAGTGGGACTGCTGATCGACCACGAGCGAGCCCCCAGCCTGATCTCCATGCCCGAGGCGATCGAGGTGCTCGCCGATGCCTACCGCCAGCTTCGGGCCGGCACCGCGGTCGAGGCCGACCGCAACAACCTAATGCTGCCGATCGGGTGGCTGCGGACGATGGCCGCCGCCCTCCTCGACGATGGACTCGTCGGATACAAGGAGTTCCACCGTTTCAACGGCCGCTCGAGGTTTGCCTACCACCTGTTCGACGCGGCGGAGGGTGAGCAGCTCGCGCTGCTCGATGGGCGCTACCTCACTGCCTTGCGCACCGGCGCCTGTGGCGGGCTCGCCGTGAAGTTGCTGACACCTCGGGACAGTGAGGTGCTCGGCGTGATCGGGTCGGGTGCCGAAGCCCGTGCGCAGGTACGGGGGATCCTCGCGGTTCGCCCGATCCGGCACATGTACGTGTACAGCCGGTCGGCCGGGAACCGGGAGTCGTTCTGCGACGAGATGGCCGCCACCCATTCCGGCGTGCAGGCCACGCCGGTAGAGGATCCCGCGGCGGCGATCAACCCGGCCGACATCCTCGTGGTGGCCACAAACACGGCCGGCAAGGGGCCGGCATTGCTTGGCGAGTGGCTGCCGCAGCGCCGGCTGCACATCAACTCGGTCGGTTCGACACTTCCCAACCAGCGCGAGCTCGACCCCGAGGCCTGGGGCCGAGCTTCCTGCGTGGTCCTCGACAGCGACATCCTGCTCGATGAGTCAGGTGACGCGCTGGCCGCTCGCGCGGCGGGCAAGCTCGAGGGCCAGGAGATCATCACGCTCGCCGAGCTCGTGTCCGGGCGGACGCCGGCGAGCCTGACGGGCGTCACGCTGTACAAGTCCGCCGGCTCGGCGATCCAGGACCTCGCGGTGGCGGCCCGGATGTATCGCAACGCACTGCGTGTCGCGGAGGAATGCCCGACGCTGCGGGACTTCCAGTCGGTACGCACCCTGGCGACATGAGCACGCACGCAGGCCGGGCGAGATGAAACAGGGAACGCTGATCGATCTCACGCGTGAGCACCACACTCGGATGCCGGTGTACCGCGTACTGCCGAGAACCTTCCTCGATCGCTACGTCAACTTCGAGGACTACGAGGGCGGAAAAAGCCCGATCTGGCCGGGCAGCAGCGACATCTGGATGACGAGCACGCACGCCGGCACGCACATCGACGCACCGGCGCACATGAAGCCCGGGATCCAGACGATCGACAAGTGCGACCTCGACCTCATGTACGGCGATGCGATCCGGGTCGATTTCTCACACCTCTCGCCCGGTGACGAGATCAGCCTGAGCATGCTCAGGGAAAAGCTGGTCGAGCGGTCACTGGCGCTCGAGCCGCGGCTGATTGTCCTGTTCCACACTGGCATGTCGGCTCTGTGGGAGCAACCCGTGTACATGGAGAATCCCGTGGGCATCTCACCGGAGGCGGTCACGTGGATGCTCGACCAGGGGGTGATGGTGTACGGGATGGACACATCGACCCCAGACGTCGACAGCCTCGCGATGCCCAACCACCAGCTGCTGGGTAAGCGCCCGCACCATCACATCGAGAACCTTGTGAACCTGGACCGGATCCCGGTTGACCGGTTCACCTTCTTCGGGTTCCCGCTCCGCCTGCGCAACGCCACCGCGTCGCCGATCCGCGCGCTTGCCTTGATCGAGGAGGCGCCGGCATGACCGAGCTGGGAAGCTTGGCCGCCGACCCCGCGCCGGAGGCGCGCAACCAGCCCTGGAGCCTGGTGGACGCGGCCGCCGCGGCCGAGCTGGCGTGCGAGTACGGGATCCCGATCCCGCGCCAGGAGATCGTCAGCCGTCCCGAGGACGCCGTTCGCGCCGCCGCGGAGATCGGCTATCCGGTTGCGCTCAAGGCTGTGCGCGCGGACATCGTGCACAAGACCGAGCTCGGTGCCGTCGCCCTCGATCTGCGTGACAGCGAGGCGGTCCACGCCGCGGCCACGGAGATGAGCGCATCGTTCGAGGGCGAAACCGACCTGCTTGTGCAGCGGATGGCGCGAGGCGACATCGAGATGATCGTCGGGACCAAGCGTGACCCGACCTTCGGTCCGGTCGTGCTCGTCGGTCTCGGCGGCGTGTGGGCCGAGGTCCTCAACGACGTGATCGTCCGACTGGCGCCGGTCTCGGCGGCGGAGGCGGAGGAGATGCTCGGCGAGCTACGCGGGGCCGCGCTGTTGCACGGTGACCGCGGCCAACCCGCCGCCGATCTCTACAGCCTGAGCCAGACGATCGTCGCCGCCAGTCGGTTGGCCGCGGATCATCCCGAGGTGCTGGAGCTTGACCTGAACCCGTTGATTTGCCGGACGGACGGCGTGACCGCCGTCGACGTGCGCATCATCCGGAGCGAGCCGGCTTCATTGGTGGCCCGGGCCTCAGGGGCGCCCGCGCACCTGGACCGCCTGTTCGAGCCGCGGAGTCTCGCCGTAATCGGAGCCTCGCGGGACGCGCGCAAGCAGGGCGGACGGCTGCTCCACTACCTGGTCAAGCACGGCTACCAAGGGGAGCTGTTTGCCGTCAACCCGAACGCGACCGAGATCGTCGGATGCATGACCGTGCCCAGCATCGAGGCCCTCCCGGTGGTGCCCGACCTGGTGTGCATCGCGCTCCCGTCGGGCGGAGTCGTCCCCGCCCTCGAGGCCGCGGGCAAGCTCGGCGTCCGGATGGCGATCGTCTTCACGGCCGGGTTCTCCGAGGTTGGAGCCGCCGGCGATCAGCTACAGCAGGAGATTCTCGAGGTCGCTGCGCGCTACGGGATGCGCCTGTGCGGCCCGAACACGGCCGGCGTCGTCAGCCTCCCGGGACACATGTGCGCCACGATGGGGATGGCCTTTGAGGCCGACGAGGTGCCGGCAGGCGCCGTCGCGCTGCTCACGCAGTCGGGCGCCATTGGCGGCGCTCTGTTGAGTCGGCTGTGGGACACGGGCGCCGGGTTCAGCCGGTGGGTGTCGGTCGGCAACGAGGCCGACCTCGGGTTGGGCGACTACCTCAACTGGCTCGCCGATGACCCCGCCACCGAGTTGATCGCGATGTTCATCGAGTCGGTCCGCGACGTGCCCCGTTTCCGGGAAGCATGCGAGCGGGCTCGCGCGCGGGGCAAGCCGGTGCTCGCCTACAAGACGGGCAGCTCCGAGGCCGGACGGCGCGCGGTCCAGTCGCACACGGCGGCACTGGCGGGAGACCATGTCGTCTACACGGCCGCGCTTCGGTCACTTGGGGTGATCCAGGTGGACGACCTGCAAACCCTGATCGACGTCGCCGTGCTGCTGTCCTGGCAACCGGCGCCGCGCGGAGGGCGGATCGGCATCGTCTCGGCCTCGGGCGGCGCCTGCAGCGTCGCGGCGGACGAATGCAAGCGGCACGGGCTGGAGGTTCCACAGCTGTCGCCGGAGGCGCGCGCCCGCGTGGCGGAGTTGGTCCCCGACTTCGCGGCCACCGACAACCCGGTGGACGTGACGATGGAAGTCACGGTGCGGCCGGAGATGGTCGGGCATGTCACCCAGGTGCTGCTCGAGCAAGATGAAATCGACGCGGTCCTGGTGATGATGACCACCAATGCCGACCCACCAGCGGTCCGGGTGGCGGAGACGGTAATCGAGGCGGCGAGCACCCGCGCGAAGACGGTCGTGGTTGCGCGCATGGGGGCAGATTTCCTAGCTCCGGAGTCCCTCCGACGCTATCGACGCGCGCGCATCCCCGTGCTGCCGATGCCCGATCGCGCCGTGCGCGCGCTGGCCGCGGCGGTCGGCCACGGCCGCAGCGGGGAGCGCCGAGGAGGATGAGATGGAGCTGATCCTCACCGAGGAGCAGCAGGCGTTCGTCCAGTCGGTCGACGAGCTGGGTCGCGAAGGGGGTGTCGACGGGTTTGCCCCGCACACCGGGCCGCTCCCCAAGGAGATCCTCAGGCGGTTCTCGGCGCGCGGACTGGCCGGGATCGCGATTCCCACCGAGAAGGGAGGACAGGGTCGCTCGCAGCTCGATTCGGTGCTGGCGATCGAGGCGATGGCGAAGCGCTCCGCCGCTGCCGCCGACGCCCTCCAGGCACTCAACTTCGGTGCGATCCAACAGATCGCGCACAACGGCGACGAGCAGCAGCTCGAGCGGTTCCTGGCTCCGTGCCTGAGCGGGGATCTGCTCGCCGCGCCGGCGATGAGCGAGCCAGAAGCGGGCTCCGCGGTCACCGACATCGCGGCGAGCGCCGAGGTCGTCGGCGAGGACGTGCTGATCAATGGCGAGAAGGTGTTCATCACTCACGGGGCCGTGGCTGACCTGTTCGTCGTGTGGACGAAGTTCGGGCCGGGGGCACGCGGCGCCGGAGCGGTGGTCGTACCGCGCGACGCGCCCGGGCTGACGATCGACGCCTCGCGCAGCTTCATGTCCGGTGAGCCCTACGGCGTGCTCAAGCTCGTCGACTGCCGCGTACCCGCGGCGAACATCCTGATCCCGGGGGATGGATTCCGAAGGATGCTGACCGTCTTCAACGTCGAGCGGCTAGGCAACGCCAGCCGGTGTCTCGGTTACGGCCAGGCGGCGCTCGACATCGCGGTCGCTCATCTGCGCGATCGCCGCCAGTTCGGCCGCCGGCTGGTCGAGTTCCAGGGCCTCCAGTGGAGGATTGCCGAGATGGCACTGAAGCTCGAGTCGGCCCGTCTGCTGCTGTACCGCGCGGCGGCCGGCGCTGACGCGGGGTTGCCGTCGGCGCTCGACACGGCGCTCGCGAAGCTCGCGTGCAACCGAGCCGGTTACGGGGTCGCCGACGATGCGATGCAGCTGCTCGGTGCCGCGGGCTACGACGACTCCTCGCCGGTCGCCTTCATCCTGCGCCGCACCCGTGGATGGATGATCGCCGGCGGGACCTCCGAGCAACTACTCAACCGGATCGCGGGTGAGGTCCTGGATGAGCGATTCTCACAACGACCGCCGCGAGCTTCGACGGCGTGAGACCGAAAGGGGTGAACCATGGAATCGTTGAGTGACGTGCGGCCCAGCGAACACACGGCCAGGCTTCCGGCTCGGGCCGAGGTGGTTGGGAGCCTGCTCCGTCCCCAGCGTCTGCTCGATGCCGCCAACGAGGTTTACGACGGCCACCGGCTCAGGCCGGGTGCTCTCCAGGGGGCGGAATACCGGCGGTTCAGCGACGTCGCGGCCGCGGAGATCCGCGACGCGGTCACCCGTCAGATCGACTGCGGCCTTGACGTGGTCAGTGACGGTGAGTTCACCCGCATGCACTACAGCGGCTCCTTCCACGACGCGGTCGAGGGATTCGCGGTGCGGCCCGGCATGACATTCCGCAACAGCGCGGGCACGGAGATCCAGATGCCCGACGAGCGGATCCCGGGCGAGCGCCTGCGCAGGGTGGGAAACCCCCTCGTCCACGAGGTCGAAGTGCTCAGGCGCGTCACCGACCATCCGTTCAAGGTGACACTCCCGGCCGGTTCATGGTTCGCCCGGCCGCGGATGTTTGCCAACGGCGTGACGGAGCGGATCTACGAGTCCTACGCGGAGCTGCTCGAACACGCGCTGCAGATCCAGCGCGAGATGATCGGCGAGGCGATCGACGCGGGCGCCCGCTACATCCAGCTCGACCTGCCGGCCTGGATGTCGCTGGTCGACGCGAGCGTCCGCGAGCGACTACAGAGCGCCGGGCATGACCTCGACCAGCTGCTCACCAGGATGCTCGAAGCCGATCGGCGCGTGATCGAAGGCTTCCCGCCCGAAGTGCGGTTCGCCTTGCACCTGTGCCGCGGCAACTACCAGTCGGCTTGGATCTACGAGGGCTCGCTGGAGCCGATCGCCGAGCAGGTGTTTGCCTCCCTGCCCTACGACGTGGTCATGATCGAATGGGACGACATAGCCCGTGAGGGCGACTACTCGCCGCTGCGCCACGTGCCGGTTGACGGACCGATCGTCACGATGGGCCTCGTTTCGAGCAAGACGCCCGAACTCGAGGACGAGGACGCCCTGATCCGCCAGCTCGAGCAGGCCGCCGGCTTCCTCGACATTTCGCGCCTGGCCATCAGCACCCAGTGCGGGTTCGCCTCGGCCGCCGAGGGCAACGCGCTGACCGAGGATGACCAGTGGCGCAAGCTCGAGCTGATCGGCCGCGTGGCGCAGCGCGTGTGGGACGGGGCGGCTCGATGAGCCGGCTGCGGATCACGATCGCGACGACCGACGCCGATCGAGTCCGGCCGATCGTCGACGGGCGCGTGCAGGTAGAGGGATGCGACGTGAACTACATCCTGCTCACCCCCGAGGAGTTGTTTGCCCGGGTGGCCACCGGCAGCGGGCCGGAGGTGTGCGAGATCGGGTTCTCGACCTATCTGGTCGGGATCTCGCGCGGCGCGCACCCTTACGTGGCACTTCCGGTGTTCCTCTCGCGCATGTTCCGGCACTCTTCGATCTACATCCGCACCGATCGCGAGATCGAGGCGCCGGCGGATCTCCACGGCAAAGTGGTCGGGGTGCCGGAGTGGCAGATGGCTGCGGCGCTGTGGGCGCGAGGGATGCTCGTCGACGACCACGGCGTCCGACTGGACGAGATCGCCTGGCGGCAGGGCGGCCTGATCGATCCTGGACGGCGCGAGAAGTTCCCCACGAACTTCCCCGAGGGCTTTCCGATCGAGCCCATCGGACCTGCCGACACGCTGGACGAGATGCTCCGGGACGGGCGGATCGACGCGATCGTCACCGCGCGCACACCGCCCTGCTACTTCGAGGAGTCGGTGCCCGTGCACAGGCTGTTCGAAGACTTCGAGGACCGCGAGAAGGAGTACTACCGGCGCACCCGGATCTTCCCGATCATGCACTCGCTGGGGGTTCGGCGCGAGGTTCACGAACAGTACCCCTGGCTGGCGCCGTCACTGTTGAAGGCGTTCACCCAGGCCAATCGGCTCTCGCAGGAGTCACTGTTCGACACGTCGGCACTGAAGGTGAGTCTCCCCTGGGTGGTGAGTGCGGCCCGGGAAGCCCGCGAGCTGTTCGGCCACGACTTCTGGCCTTACGGGGTGGAGTCCAACCGTGTCACGCTCGAGGCAATGATGCGCTACTCGCTGGAGCAGCACATGGCGGTCCGACCGCTGGCGGTTGAGGAGTTGTTCCCGGCCAGCGTCGCGCAGGAAGCCCCGCACTGACGCGCCAGATCAATAGATGAGCTCGCGTGTGACCCGCTGGGCGGCGTCGATCACGGCGGAGGCGAACTCCGGCTCACGCTCGGCGCCGAACCGGGCGGAGGGCATGGTCACGCCGACCGAGCCGATCACGCCGCCCCGGGGATCGAAGATCGGAGCGGCAATGCCCACAGCGTCGGGGACGCGCTCGCCAACCGTCTTGGCATACCCGGTCCGGCGCGTTCCGTCGACCAGGTCGCGCACGTGCTGTTCGGTGACGGTGCCATCCCGTCCCACCGGGCTGCGGTGCACATCCCGGAGCACGGCCTCCAGCCCCTGCTCGCCAAGGAACGCGAGGATCGCCACCCCGCTGGCCCCGCGGTAGAGCGGGCGCCACTCGTTGGTCGTCACGACGTAGCGCAGCTCGTGAGTCGACTCGACGGTGGCCACCATCATCATCTCGCGCCGCCCGGGCTCGAGCAGGCCGAGAAAAGCGGTCTCGTTGAACCCGTCTCGCAGGGCGAGGAGCGTGGGCATGGCCGCCTCGCGAAGCGAGAAGCCACCCGCGACTTTGGCCGCCAACCGGTACATCTCCAAGCCCAGCGAGTACCGCTCGGTGGATTCGTCGAACGCCACCAATCCCTGCACTTGCAACCGAGCCAGCGCCCGGTACACGGTGCTTGGCGGTCGTCCGAGGGACCGCGCGAGCTCGCGCACGCCCCAGGTCCCGCCGGGCTCGTCGATGATCCGGCGCAGGACCTCGATGGCCTTGTCAACCGGGTCTCGCAGCGCGGCGGACATGCCGGGTCAGCGTCCGCGCCACTCGGGCGGTCGCTTCTGCGTCCACGCGGCGCGTCCCTCGTCCCGATCGCTGCTCAGGTAAGGGTCCGGCCCGACGTCCAGGCGCAGTGCCGCTGCGATCGGCAGATCCAGGCCTCTGGCGATCATCGCCTTATAACGCCGGGTGCTGAGCGGGGCGTTGGCGGCCACGACCTTCGTCCATTCGCGCACGGCATCATCGAGGGAGTCCCGAGCCACCACGCGGCAGACGAGCCCGCGTGCCAGCGCTTCGGTGGCGTCCATGGTCCGTGCCGTGTAAAGCAGATCGAAGGCGACCGAGCGGGGGACGATCCGCGGGAGCATCTGGGTGGCAAAGGTTGCGCCGAGCCCAAGCTTCGCCTCGGGCAGCCCGAAGCGAAGGTCCTCGGCGGCGATCAGGACATCGCAGGCCAGCGCCAGCTCGGCGCCCGCACCGAGGGTGTGGCCGAAGATGCCGGCGACGGTCGGCTTGCCGCACTCGAGCACGGCCTCGAACATGTTGCGCTGGGTGCCGCGCATCGGCGTGTGGACGGTCTCGTGATCGGCGCCGGGAGCCGGGCGCTCCTTCAGATCGCGACCCGCGCAGAACCCGCGGGTGCCGGTCGCGCAAATCGCCATCACCCGGACGTCGGGGTCGTGGTGGGCGCGCTCGGCCAGCTCGGTCAGCCGCTGCATCATCGCTTTGGTGAGCGCGTTGATGCGGTCGGGACGATCGATGATGACCCAAGCAACATGCTGCTCGACCTGATAGGTGAGCTGTTGTTCGGAGGCTGACTGATCCGCTGAGGCGAACATCTGTGCCCCCCAATGCTACAAGCGGTTCACCTGTCAGCAAACCAGCGGTGCGCCGTTTCGACGATCACCGCGAGCTTCTCATACTGCTGCTCGATGGTCAGACGGTTGGCACCCTCGGCGTGCGTGGCGAATCCGCACTGCGGGCTGATCGCCAGCTGCGCGGGATCGAGGATCGTCGCAGCCTCGTTTAGCCTGCGGATCAGCTCATCGAGCGTCTCGACTCGTGCCGCCTTGGTGCTGACCAGGCCCAGCACCGCGACCTTGCCGGCCGGCACGAAACGCAGGCAGTCGAAGCTCCCGGAGCGCTCGTCGTCGAACTCGAGCAGGAATCGGTCGACCGGCAGCGTCTCGAAGAGCTGCTCGGCGATCGGCGCGTAACTGCCCTGGTGAAGCCAATAGCTCGAGTTGTTACCGCGACAAATGTGCAGCCCGACGGTCGTCGCTTCCCGGTTGGGGATGGCGCCGATCAGCGCGCGATCAGACTCGAGCATGGTCCGGAAGGCGAGATCCGGATCGCGGCCGCTCGCGGCGAGGCGCTCCCGGGCATCCTCGTCGAGGAACGTCGCATAGCCCGGATTGTCGAACTGGAGGTAGGGGACCCCGAGCTCGGTGAGCTCCCGGGCCTCGTCGATCATGATCTCCCCCAGGACCGCCGCGAGCTCGCCGGCGCTGGCGTACGGCGAGCGGCCTTCGGACCGGTGCAGACGCTCGGCCAGGTAACCGGGCGATGGGAAGGTCACCTTGAACGGCCTGTCCGACCGGTCGCTGAGAAAGCGCGCCTCGGTGGCCGCGACCGACGAAGTCCGCGTCACCGGCCCGGTCACCGTCCAGTTGCGAGACTGCACGGCGACGTCTCCGGACGCGCCGTGCCAGTTGCGTTCGTAGATCTCCTCCTCGAGGCCCGACACGGCGGCGGCGAGCCCGGAGCGAAAATCCGTGCGACGAAACTCCCCGTCGGTCACCACGTCGATCCCGATCCGCGTCTGGGCGTCGACGGCGTCGAGAATCGCCTCTTCCTCCACCGCGCGCAGCGCGCCCGCGTCGATCAAGCCGTTCGCGCAACGGCGGCGGGCCTCGAGGAGCGCCTCAGGTCGGAGCAGGCTGCCGACGTGTTCGGTACGGATCGGGGAGATCATCCGAGCCTGCCGGTCAGGAACGCCGGCCGCCGTCGACGTGGATCCGCGCTCCGTTCATGTACGCGGCGTCATCCGAGCACATGAACAGCACGGTCGGGACCATCTCAGCGGCCTCGGCGAAGCGGCGCAGCGCAATCTTTTCCATCATCTGCGGGCCCGTCTCGGGCGCGTCCATGCGCGCGCGAGTGGCATCCGTCTTGGCGTACGGAACGAGCTCGTTCACGCGAATCCCGTACTCCCCCCACTCCGAGGCCAGGCTCTGGGTGAGGTTTGTGATCGCTGCCTTCGAGAGCCCGTAAGGGACGCGCCGGGGCGCCGGGCGCTCGCCGAAGTAGGAGCCGATGTTCACGATGCTGCCAGGCCGGCCGTGCTCGATCAGGTGGCGCGCCACCTCGATCGACGCGAGCAGTGCCGCCTTGACGCTCAGCGCGATCGTGTCGTCGATCTGCTCCTCGGTCAACTCAAGGGTGGGTGAGTCGTACCAGGCCAGCGAGCCGCGCGCGCGCATGCCGCCGGCTCCGTTGATCAGCGTGGTGACGCCGCCGAGCGCCTCGATCCCCGCGCGTACCGCCCGCTTGACCTCCCGGCCGTTGGTCAGGTTGGCCGCGAGGCCCCTCCACGCGCCGCTCTGCGCCTCGGCCGAGCCCTCCCGCGTGATCTCTTCGCGAATGTCGATGCCCACCACCTGGGCCCCGGCGGTCAGGAACCCGTCGGCGATCGCTTGGCCGAGGCCTCGCGCCGCGCCGGTGACGATGACCTTCTGTTCTGCTCCGCCCATCGCGTTCGCTCCCGTCGGTCGCGTATCGGGATACAGTATAACGAAGTGTCAGATCCCGCTCCGCGGCTTGACGCCCTTTGGCAATGCTTATACTGTATCCACTATTCACGGTCCCTGAGCTTCGGAGCGCGCCGCGGGCGGCTAGAAGCACCGGCGTCGAGGCGGCGGGGTGCACAGGTCATGACCAACGGGAGGTAGCTCACGATGAGTGCCCAGCCGCTGACGCCGGCTAAGGATCACAAGCAGCGCGGAGAGCCGACTCCACCGACCCACACGCGTGCGGTGGCCGAGTTCATCGCGAATCTGTCGTTCACCGACATCCCGGCTGAGGTGCGCGCACATGCGAAGCTGGACATCCTCGACACGCTGGGGTGCGCCCTATTCGGGCACGGGCTGCCAATCGCCCGCACGCTCGAGGCCGCGTTCCGTCCCGGCGATCAGAGCGGCGCCGCCTCGGTCTGGGGTGACGACTCCTGGCGCTCCTCCCCGGCCACCGCGGCGTTCGTAAACGGCACGCTGGTCCACTCATTCGAGCTCGATGACCTACACCACGTGGCCATCCTCCATCCTGGAGGCCCGACGCTCGCGGCGGCCGCCGCGGTCGCTGAGGTGGACGGCCGGCCGACCGGCGAGGATCTACTCGTCGCGCACGTCGCCGGCCTCGAGGTCTCGAGCCGCATCGGGCTCGCCGCCGGGGTACCGCTCCTGCGACGCGGTTGGCACAACAACGGCGTGCTCGGCGTGATCGCCGCGTCCTCCGGCGCGGCGCGCGTGCTCAGCCTCTCGGCCGAGCAGTGCCAGAACGCGATCGGCATCGCCGGAAGCCTCGCCTGCGGCCTAATGGCGGCCCAGTACGGCGCGATGGTCAAGCGGGCACACGCGGGCAACGCGGCCCAGGTAGGCGTGCGCGCGGGCTTGCTCGCCGCGCAGGACTTCACCGGGATCGAGGCGGTGTTCGAGGAGCCCTACGGCGGTTTCTATTCGACCTTCGCCGACGAGTACATCCTCGAGGAGACCTCGAAGGATCTCGGCACCACGTGGGAAACGCTAGGGGTTGGCTTCAAGCCATTCTCTTCTTGCGGCAGCACACACAGCACGGTCGGACTGATGCTCTCGCTGCAGGAGGAGCATGGATTCACCGCCGACGATGTCGAGCACGTCCGCGTGGACTCGTCCACCGCGACGGCCGAGCATGTTGGCTGGCAATACGTGCCCGACGAGACAATCACGGCGCAGATGAACCTTTCCTTCGCTAGCTCGGTCGCGCTCATCGACCGCGAGTGCTTCGTCGACCAGTTCGCCGACAATCGCCTCCGGGACGAGCGAATCCTCGAGCTCGCCGGCAGATTCGAGGTGCACGGTGATCCGGAGATCGACGCCAAAGGGCGCGTGGCCCGCCACGAGGTGCGCCTTCACCTCGACCTGCGCGACGGCCGCCAGATCGACGGCCATACCGACGCGGCGCCGGGCAGTGCCCGCTACCCGCTGACGCCCGACCAGGTCGAGGCGAAGTTCATGAACCTCGCCGCACGGCGCATCGGCGCGGACCGAGCGACCGAGCTCATGCAAATGATCGGGAGTCTCGAGCAGCTCGACCGGCTCGAGCCGTTGTGGACTCTCCTGACGGGCGCGGCGGCCTGACGTCGTGGCGGGCTACACCGAAGCAGAGACCAAGGACTGGGCGCGCGCAACCATGCGTGGCGTCTGCAACGTCCTCATGCCATCGTTCTCGGCCGATTTGCAGCAGCTCAACGAGGCCGGCATCCGCCACGATGTGCGCAAGTGCGTCGAGCTTGGCTTCTGGGGTTCGCTCGCGGTATCCGAGTGCGGAACGACGATCGACGAGTACCTGCGGTTCATCGAGATCGCCGTGGATGAAGGAGGCCCCGATTACCACGTGATGGTGCACGGCAGCTTCGACACCCTCGAGGACGCAATCCGGGTGGGACGGGCCGCTGCCGATGCGGGCGCGGACACGTTCCTGGTGTCATATCCACCATGCTTCTATCCGCAGTCCGACGACGACGTGTACGAATACTCGACGGCCATCATGGATGCGGTGCCACTGGCCGCGGTGCTGTTCGCAGTTCGTCACTGGAACTTCGCCCGGCTGCACCCAGCGGACCTGTCTCCGCAGCTCGTGGCCAGGCTCGCTGACCACCCGCGGGCGGTCGCGCTGAAATGTGAGGGCGCTGCCCCGGGTAACGGTGCCCACGTGGATGTCCTGCGCCTGTGCGGCGAGAAGCTGCTGATCTCCGATCCGCGCGAGGCCACCGCCCCCGGCCACGTGCGATGGTTCGGCATGCAGTGGATGGGAACCAGCATGTTCCAGTACTACGGCGATGCGGTGCCACGCTACTTCGACCTGATGCACCAGGACCGGTGGGATGAGGCGATGGAGATCTACTGGCGCATTCAGCCGGCACGGGTCGCTCGCGCGGCGGACACGCAGGCCTACCACGGGGCGAACTTCATCCACCGCCTGAGTTGGAAGTACATGGAGTGGCTCGTCGGATTCAACGGCGGACCGCTGCGCATGCCAACGATGCGGCTCAACGACGGCGCGACCAAACGCCTGGCCGACGCCGCCGTGCGAGCCGGGGTGATCGCCGAGAGCCCGGGCAGCCTGGCCGACTTCTACACGGGGCGCAACCCGATCTAACGGGTCCGGCGATGCTGCTGCTGCGAGACGACGTCATCCGGGAGGCGATGGCGGGCCAGCCCGTGATCGATGGGCTCGAAGTGATGCTCGGCCGGCCCGTGGAGGGCGCGCTCGAGCTCCCTCCGCGCATGACGATCGAGGACGCCCGCAACGGGAGCTTTCTTCGCCTCATGCCCTGCATCGCCTACGACACGGGGTACGCCGGCTTCAAGGCGATGAACTACCACCCGGAGCACGGGGTGCGCTACATGATCGCGCTGATCGCGCGCGCCGACGGAGAACTGGTGGCGCTGCTCGACGCGGACTGGATCACGGCGTTCCGGACCGCCGCGACCGTGGCCATCGCCGTCCGCCATCTCGCTCCGCAACGGGTGGAGACGATGACCATGATCGGCTCCGGCACGCAGGCGCGGGCGTTGCTCGAGGCGGTCGCCGCGGTCCTCACGCCCGGCCAGGTGCTGGTGTACAGCCCGACGGCTGAGAACCGCGACCGCTTCGCCGCCGACATCCGCGAACAGTTCGCACTCCCGAGTGAGGCGGTCAGCGACGCGGCCGGGGCAATCAACGCCAGCGAGGTCGTGCTCAGTGCCTTCCGCGCCGGGGCGGAGCCCGTCATCCATGCCGATGCCGTCCGGGACGGCGCACTCGTCTGCGGAATCAGCTCGGTGCGTCCCGAGCATCGCGAGGTCGATGTTTCGGTGTGGGAAACCAGCCGGGTGTTCGTCGACGACCTCGCGCACGTTAGGCAGTCCGGCGATGGCCGGGCCGCCACCGAGCTTGGGTTCACCGCCGACGGGAATGTCCGCGAATTGTGGGAGCTGCTGCGCGATCCGACACTCGGACGGCGCTCACGCGACGAGCGGGTGCTGTTCAAATCGGTCGGCACCGCGGAGCAGGACATCGCGCTGGCGGCGCTGGTGGTCGACCGTGCCCGGGAGCTAGGAGTCGGGGAGCAGCTCGACGAGTTCCCCTCCCGGCGACCGATCCAGTCCCGGCGCGCGAGCGCCTCGGACGCTCCGCCCAGCACGCGGTGAGCAAGCCGCCGCGTTTCACGTTCGCGATCAGCTCGTACGACCACGTCAACGACGTGGTGGATGGACGTATTCCGATCGAGAATGCCGAGCCGCTGTTCATCCGCTTGCCGATCCCGGAGATGTTCCGACGGTTCGTGATCGCTCGCGATTGGGACGTCTCCGAGATGAGCTTCGTCCAATACGGAACGCTCCGCGCAGCTGGCGAACGCGGCATCGTGGGAATTCCGGTGTTCCCGTCACGGCTTTACCGGCAGAGCGCGATCTTCGTGCGTGCCGACCGGATCACTGCTCCCGAGGATCTTCGCGGCGGACGGATCGGGATCGTCGGCTGGGCCAACTCTGCGGGAGTGTGGGCGCGTGGCGCGCTCTCGGACATGCACGGGATCGCCGCCGCCGACGTCACCTGGTACCAGGGCGGAGTCGAGCGGCCAGGTCGCGCCGAGGTGATAGGTCCGAGATATGTACCGGATGACGTCAAGATCGTGCGCGTAACCGACCGAGGTATAGAGGAGATGCTGTGGACGGGGGATCTCGATGGGATCATCGTTCCCTCGCCGCCGGCGAGCGTCGAAGCCTCGATCTCCTCGGGCGGTCTGATCCGCCTTCTCTATGAGGATTTCCCCGCAGCCGAGCGTGCGTACCGTGACCAGACCGGATGCGTGCCGATCATGCACGTGGTGGCGCTTGACCGGGCGCTGTTCGAGCAGGATCCCGACATCGCTCGCCGCCTTTACGAGGCATTGGAGCGAGCCCGCGTGGAGTACTTCGCGAGCTTGGCGCAGCGGTGTCCAACACTGGTCCCGATCCCGTGGGTGGACGAGCACATCGAATCGATGCGGGCGGCCCTGGGCAATGAGGTCTGGCCGTACGGTGTCGAGGCCAATCGTCCGACGCTCGAGACCTACCTTCGCTATCTGCGCGACCAGGGGCTCGTCGACGGCGGGTTCGGCGTGGACGACCTGTTCCCGGAGTGGCAGGCGGTGACGGATGAGCGATAGCCGGGTGCCATTGACGATCGCACTCGCCGCGTACTCGCACGCTTACGAGCTCCGGTCTGGCGCCGTCGGCCTGGCCGGAATCCGGCCGTCCTTCGTCGAGGAGGGCGCAGCGGATGCCGACGTACACGAGCTGCCGCTGGCGGACTACGTTGCCGGCCGCGCCGACGGCGATGTGACGGTGACCGCGCTGCCGGTGTTCCTGTCGCGTGGGTTCGTGCATTCGTGGATCTACGTCGGGTCTGGTCACGTGAGCGCTCCCGAGCCCGACCGGACGGTCGCCATCTACGTCCGGGGCCTGCTGCAGGAGAGGGGCGAGGATGCCAGCGTCGTGATCGCGCCGCCTCGCTGCGGTTGCGCCGGTTTGCGTCCCCGCTTCGAGCGGGCAGGCGAGGTTGAGCGCGAGTACTACGCGCAGACTGGCGTGTTCCCGATTTTCCGGGTGGTCGTCGTGCGGACTGAGCTGCTCGACCGATATCGGTGGCTCGCGAGCAACCTCTACCGGGCCTTCGAGGTCGCTCGTCGCCGGTACTTCGCGCGGCTCGAGGACATCCGTGGCAGTCGGGTGCCGATTCCCTCAGTGGCCGATCACCTCATGGCGCTCCGCCAGTCCCTCGGATACGACGTCTGGCCCTACGGACTCGAGCCCAACCGCGCGACGCTCGAGGCCTTCGTGCGATACGCGACCGAGCAGGCGCTCATCTCCGGCCCGGCGGACGTGTCGGATCTGTTCGCCCGCGTCGAGCCTTTCGTCGACGTCACTGATGGTGTATGACGCCCGGCCGTGAGTTGCCGAGGAGCGCCGCCGACGTGCTGGATCCCCGGTCCTGCGCGCTCGTGCTGTGGGATCTGCAGAACGGGTTGGCGGGTCAGTCGCCGCGCCTCGGTGAGCTGTCCGAGGTCTGGCGCTCCCTGTACCGGGCGGCCCGGGCCAGCGGCGTTCTGATCGTCCGCAGCCGTCACGTCGCGCCGCGACCGGAGCTGATGGACGAGGTCATGCGCTGGCGGGTGACCCGGCGTACGCACGGCGAGAACCGACCCGAGCATTACATGCAGCCCGGAGGCAAGGACACGGCGTGGATCCCAGGCTGGGAGCCCGAGCCGGATGAGCTCGTGATCGAGAAGTCCGTTCCGTCCCTTTTCCACGACACGCAAGCCGACGCGCGGCTGCGCGCTCGCGGGATCTCCGCGCTGGTCCTGGCCGGCGTGGCCACCGAGCAGGGGATCGACTTCACCTCTCGCCACGCGCTCGCCCACGGGTACTTCACCGTCATCGCCGAGGACGCGGTGGGCAGCTATTCGCCCGAGGCGCACGAGCACGGGATGGCGCTGCTGCGCAAGGCGACCTTCGTGGCGCCGGCCGAGGCGATCATCGCCGGCTGGAGCGCCACACCGGGCGGCGCCACCTAGGTGTGGTGTGTGGCGCTTTGCGCCGCGGCGACGGCGCGGTCGCCGATGCGCTCGTAGGCGTCGAAGTCGTTGATCTCGTTGCGCTCGGCGAACGAGATCATCTCGACCGGCGCACCTTCGGTGCTCCCGTGCGCGCGGAGATGGCCGTACAGGTTCTCGAGCGCCCGAGCCGCGGTGCGTACGGCCGCGGTTGGGTACAGGACGACGCTGAAGCCCATCTCCGCATAGTCGCCCAGCGAAAGCTGAGGCGTCTTGCCGCCCTCGACCACGTTGACCAGTGTCGGCGCATCGATGGAGCCCGCCACGAGCTCGAGCTCGTCCACCGTCTGCGGCGCCTCGACGAAGATGACGTCCGCCCCCGCCGCGGCATAGGCGCGCCCTCGGTCGATCGCCTCCTCGAGGTCGATCACCGCCCGGGCATCCGTGCGTCCGACGATCACGAAGTCATCATCCCGGCGCGCCTCGACGGCCGCGTGGACCTTCTCCAGCATCTCCGAGGTCTCGATGACCGACTTACCGGCGAAGTGTCCGCAGCGCTTGGGGAATGTCTGATCCTCGAGCTGGACGCCGGCCATTCCAGCCGCCTCGAGCGCCCGCACCGTGTACGCGACGTTGACGGCGTTGCCAAAGCCGGTGTCGGCATCGCAGACGATCGCCAGATCCGACGCGGCGGCGATCCGCCGCGCCTGGTCGATGAGCTCGGTCCCGCTGAGCAGCCCGATGTCGGGCAGGCCCAGCAGGGTCATGGCGACAGCCGATCCGGACAGGTAGCCAACCTCGAACCCCGCGCGCTGAACCAGGCGAGCGCTGAGCGCATCCTGGAGGCCGGGCAGGACCAGTGGGTGGTGGGCGGCAAGCGCGTCGCGAAGCCGGCGTCCTGGCGAGGCGGTCATCAGCGTCTCCGTGATCGATCGAGTCGTCTAAGAGTCGTCTAAGTCGCTAGACAAGCGCTAGAGTTCGAATATACAGTATGCATGCGGGAGGCGCGCGCGGCCTATGGCGTGGCGGAGGAGCCAGGATTGAACCCCCGCGGGGCCAAACGTTGACCTCGCATACTGGATACAGTATCCTCTCTTTCAAGTGAATGCGCGCGCTGAGCGGAGCGCGGCACTGACAAGGACTCTGGAGGGTGCCAAGTGGCTTTGACGTTCGGGATCTTCTGTCCCATCCACAGCGGCGGCTTCGCCAAGCGGCAGACCAGCGACGGACAGGATCCCACCTGGGAGGAGGCGAAGCGGGTCACGCTCCACGCGGAGGAGATCGGATTCGAATACAACCTCATCGCCGCGCGGTGGTACGGGCCGGTGTTGGAGCCGTACACGACCACCGCCGCACTTGCCTCGATCACATCGCGCATCCGGCTGATCGTGGCCGTGCACTCGGGCCTCTTCCAGCCTCAGCTCGTCGCGAAGATGGGGGCGAATATCGACCAGATGAGTGGTGGCCGGTTCCACATCAACCTCGTCTCCGGGTCCGATGATCACGGCTTCCAGCACGAGATGTATGGCGGGAAGTGGCTGCCCCACGACGAGCGCTACGACGTCTCGGAGGAGTACATCCGCATCGTCAAGGGCATCTGGGCAAACCAGCCCTACTCCTATGAGGGCAGGTACTACACGGTCAAGGACGTGGACATGCAGCCCAAGCCAGTGCAAAAGCCCGTCCCGTCGACGTTCCTCGGAGGGAAGTCCGAGGCCGCCCGCGAGGTCGCGGCCAAGCAGTGTGACTGGTTTTTCATCGGCGGCTTGGGGATGGACGACATCACGGCCCTGCGGGCCGACGTCGAGCGGCGGGCGAAGGGCTACGGCCGGACGCTGCGCTTCGCGATCATGGGCCTCATGATGATCCGCGACTCCGATGCGGAGGCCGAGAAGGAGATCGCGGCGCTGACCAAGCAGGCCGAGACGGATCGCACCGTTCGGGTGTACACCGAGAGCCTTAAGGCGGGGCTGTGGGGAACTCCGGAGCGGATCGCCGATCGGCTGGCTGATTTCAGCCGGCGCGGCTTTGAAATGACGTTGTTCCAGAGTCGCTCGCACGCAGAGGACCTCAGGCGCTTCCAGGAGCAGGTCATGCCCCTGCTCCCTCGCGCGGCGGCCAGTGACAATGGCTATCTCACTGTGGCGGACAGCTAAGCGGGCCATGCCGCAGCCAGCAAAATCCCAAGTGGTCCCGAGGGCCTCTCTGTCCGACGCTGTATACGAGCGTCTACGCGACGAGATCATGCACGGGGAGATCGCCGACGGCTCCCGTCTCAGCCAGGTTGAGCTCGCCGGCCGGTACGGTGTAAGCCGGATTCCTGTCCGCGAGGCGCTCAGGCGACTGCAGGCCGAGTCGCTCGTGGTCGCGACTCCTCACCACCCGTTCGTGGTGCGCAACGTCACGCCAGAGCAAGTGGTCGAGCTGGTCGACATTCGCGCGGCGCTGGAAGACCTCGCTCTCTCCAGGCGCGGGCCGGTGACGCCGGAGGAGCTCGCGCAGCTCCGAAGGATCAACCAACAGATGGCCAAGGCGGGGCGCGGTCAGGCCTGGTTCAAGCTAGACAGGGAATTGCACCGGCACCTGGCCGGCCCGAGCACGATGACGATCGAACTGATCGACGAAGTCCGGGACCGCGTGCACAAGTACGTGAGCAGCATGACGTCGGCCAAGCTCGGCCGCGCCACCGCCACGGAGGAGCACACCAACATCGTCGACGCGCTCGAGGCCGGCGACGTGGAGCTGGCGAGGGCACATATGAGTCAGCACGTGAACAAGTCCCGAGCGTTCATCGTCAATCGTCTCGGCCTGGAGGGGCGATCCGGTGAGCAGGGCCAGGATGTGCAGAGGCAGGAGAAATGAGAGGTCGGGGATGGCCGACACGCCGAGCAACGGGCCTCACGCGATTCATCACGGTAATTGACGCGCCGGAACTTCGATTTCACCAATACTCCTACATTCGCGATCCGGACGCGACGATGATCGAGCTCGTCTACCGCGCCAACCGGGACTGGTGAGGAGCGTGTCCTCGCGTCGAAGCACGTGCCGGCCGAGGCCCTGCTGCACGGTGCAACCTAACCTTGCGCCGAGAGCCCCGGGGCGTGCGGTACCGTCCTGCCCGAGGGTCGATCGGAGAGACATGAGGGAGACCAGGGCAACCCGTGCCGTCGTATCGGGCTCGTCGGTCATGCCGGAGTCCGCGCCCGGACCGAGATTCGTGTCCAGTCCCCGGTTGCGGAGGTTGTGGCGAGGACTGCCTGCTTCGGGCGTGGGATCACCTACTTCCGTGCGGTTGGTGGCCGTGACCGGCTCGAGATCCGTATCCGTAACGTGACATTAGGTTGTGACAATGACTACTAGCTTCGAAGAGCGGGATCCCCGAACGCCGGCCGAGACGGCCGTCGCCGAGCCAGGCGCGGAAGACGTCGCACTGAACGCGGGGTCTGCCGATCGGACCGCTCGCTCCGGGGAGCACAGCTGGCGTCACGTGGCCCACGACCTAGGCACCCGTTCGGCGATCGTCTGGATCTGGATCGCGCTGATCATCGCGTACTCGCTGCTCGAGCCGAGTTCGTTCTTCCGGGTCGGCACGTTTCAGACGATCTTCAGCTCGCAGCAGGCGCTGGTGTTCCTCACCCTCGGGCTGCTGTGCACGATGTGCGTAGGCGAGTACGTCGATCTGTCGATCGCCTCGGTCCTGGGCCTTTCGGCCACCATGATCCCGGTCCTGGTGGTCAACGACCACTGGAACGTCGCCATCGCCTCCGTCGTCGCCGTTGCGGCGGCTGGGCTGGCCGGGGCGTTCAACGGTTACCTGGTGGTGTACCTGGGAGTCGACGTAATCATCGTCACGCTGGGGTCGGGCACGTTCATCCTCGGTCTGACGTTGTGGATGTCGCACCTCGGCGAGGTAGTGGGGTTAAGCAGCTCGTTTGCTTCGATCGATCTGAAGAGCATCCTGGGACTGCCTATCTCGTTCTATTACGGTCTCGTATTGATACTGCTGTTCGCCTACGTGCTCGAGTGCACGCCGCTGGGACGACGAATGCGGTTCGTGGGGGCCAACCGCGAGGTGGCACGCCTGAGCGGGATTCGGGTGAAGCGGATCCGATTCGGCGCATTCGTGATGGGAGGTGTCTTTTGCGGCTTGGGCGGACTGCTGGCCAGCGCCGGCATCGGCGGCTTCGATCCCAACTCGAGCCAGACGTACCTGCTTCCGGCGTTTGCCACCGTGTCCCTCGGGACGGCGGTGATCCAACCGGGCAGATTCAACCCGATCGGGACGTTCGTGGCGATCTACTTCTTGGCGACCGGGATCCTCGGACTCGAGCTGCTCGGGGCGGCGGGCTGGGTCTCGGATGTCTTCTACGGCGGCTCGCTCGTCGTGGCGGTGACCGTCGCGACGGTGCTGCGGCGACGGCTGCTCTTGAGCCACTGATGATTGGACTGAGATGAGCTTCAGCCGCCTGCGTGAGCAGAGCAAACGTGATGTCCCGGTTCCGGCGAACGCCACGCCACGGCTTCATGCCAGCGGCATCGGCAAGACGTTTAGCGCCACCCGTGCTCTGATCGACAGCGAGCTGAAGGTCGTGCCGGGCGAGCTGCACGGGCTCGTCGGGCAGAACGGATCGGGGAAGTCGACGCTGATGAAGATCCTCAGTGGCTATCACGCCCCCGATCCCGGCGGCCGGTTGGAGATGGACGGCAGCGAGATCCGTCTGCCCCTGCGCGTCACCGATATCGGTCGGCACGGTATCGCCGTCGTGCACCAGAGCTTGGGGCTGATTCCCCAGTTCAGCGTGCTCGAGAACATCCGGATCGGTCGGCTCGGTGCCGGGCGGTTCACGAGGCGGATCCGCTGGTCACGAGAGCGCGAGCAGGCGCGAGCGGTGTTCGAGCGGCTCGGGCAGTCGGTCAACCTCGATCAGCCGGTCCGCGAGCTGTCGGCGGAGGCTCGAGCTACGGTTGGCATTGCGCGTGCGCTCCAGGACTATGAACCGGGACGCGGCGTGCTCCTGCTCGACGAGGCGACGCGGGCCCTGACGCGTCGCTCGCTGCGCCACTTCTACGAGCTACTCGGCGGAGTCACGGCGGAGGGAGCCTCGGTCGTGCTGGTCAGCCACCGGCTCGAAGAAGTGCTCGAGGTGTGCGACCGCATCACCGTACTGCGCGATGGTCAGGTCGCCGCCGGCGGCGTACCGGCATCCGAGCTCGACGAACCTTCGCTGGTCAGGCTCATGCTCGGCTACACACAGCCGGCGCACGTTCGCCGGACCCGCGCACCCACGAGCGGCGGAGATTGCGTGGCCGAGGTTGAGGGACTGCGCGGCGCGGCGGTGGAGGAGTTCAACGTCGCGATCAAGCGCGGCGAGATCGTCGGGGTCACCGGCCTGGCCGGAGGCGGCTTCGAGGACATTCCGTACCTGATCGGCGGGGCCACTCCCGCGCAGTCGGGCACCATCAAGATCGGCGCGCGCTCAATCGATCTGTCCGACCGCCGTCGCAGCTCGATCGAGCACCTGATGTCAGCCGGCATCGTCCTCGTCCCGGAAAAGCGCGAGGAGGAGGGCCTCGTCCTCGAGCTGAGCGTGCTCGACAACATGACCCTGCCGCGGATGGGCGAGCACGGGTCACCCTGGTACACCGGGCGAGGTTGGCAGCAGGCCGAGGTGGAGGAGATGATTCGCCGCCTCGGAATCAAGCCAGAGCGCCCGGGCGCGCTTGTCTCGACGCTGAGCGGCGGCAACCAACAGAAGGTGCTGCTCGGCAAGTGGCTTGCCGGCAGCCCCCAGTTCGTGTTGCTTCACGAGCCGACACAAGCGGTGGATGTCGCCGCGCGTCGCGACATCATCGAGGCGCTGCGCCACGAGTCCGACCGGGGCTGCGGCATCCTCATCTCGGCGACAGACGTGGGCGATCTGGCGCTGATCTGCGATCGCGTACTGATCGTGCGAGACGGCCGGGTCACCCAAGAACTGACTGGCGAGCTCGACCAGGATCAGATCGTGGAGGCCACGTTCCAGGCGGCGCCGGCCGGCGCCGCTCACACCTGAACCAATCCGGCTACCGAAAGGAGTTCGTGTGAGTCCGATCGACACCACGGCCCGGCCCGAGGGGGGCCAGGCACCGAAGCTGTCCGAGCGGCTGAACACGCCGGTGTCCACGGCCGAGCTCGAGCGACGGTGGAGCGCTGTGCGCGAGGCCATGCGCGCAGAGCAGATCGACGTCCTCCTGCTCCAGAACAACTCCGAGTCGGTCGGCGGCTACGTTCGCTGGTTCACTGACATGCCGGCCGGTTACTACCCGACCACCGTCGTGTTTGGACTCGAGCAGCCGATGAGCGTCGTCAGCCACGGCGCTCTGGGCGAGGTACGCGAGCTCGAAGGACAGAGCGATGGCGTGTTGCGAGGGGTCGAGCGTGCGTACGCCACGGCGAGCTTCCCCTCCGCCGCCTATACCCGTGAGTACGACGCCGACCTGGCGCTCCGCGCGCTCGAGCCGTTCCGCAACGCGACCATCGGCCTGATCGGCACGTACCAGATGTCGTTCTCGTTTGGGGAGCGAATCAGGCGGGGACTGCCGAACGCGTGCATGGTGGAGGCCTCGGAGCTGGTCGATCTCATCAAGGCGATCAAGTCGCCTGACGAGCAGGCGCTGATCCGGGCGGCCGCGGCCGTCCAGGACGAGGTGATGGAGGCTTCGCTGGCGGCCGTCGAGCCCGGTCTCAAGGAGAGCGACGTCGCCGCCGTTGGCCGCCGACGCGCGCACGAGCTGGGCAGCGAGGCGGGCATCTTCCTGGCCGGCTCGGGACCCGTCGGCACGCCGGCCCCGACCAAGCCGCGCCACCACCAGAACCGTGTGCTCCAGAAGGGGGACGTGTTCGCGCTGCTCGTCGAGATCGATGGGCCGGGAGGGATGTACACCGAGCTCGGACGGACGTGCACCCTCGGGCCGGTCCCCCAGCAGCTCCAGGAGGAGTTCGAGTTCACCCTGTCGGCGCAGCAGTTCACACTCGAGCGCTTGATCCCCGGCAAGCTCGCCAGCGAGATCTTCGAGGAATACAACGAGTTCATGCGCTCAAACGGTCGTCCACCCGAGCGCCGCGTTCACTGCCACGGGCAGGGCTATGACCTCGTCGAGCGACCGTTCATCCGTTTCGACGAGACGCTGAGGATCGAAGCCGACATGAACTTCGCCTGCCATCCGAAGTACGTGTGCGCCGGGATGTTCTCCTGGATCTGCGACAACTACCTGATCGGTCCCGACGGTCCGGGGCCGCGGCTGCACAAGTTCCCGCAGCGCATCGTCGAGCGCTAGCCGCGCGTCGGCGATGACGACTGCGCCGCTCAGTGTGCTGGTGGTCGACCGACACTGGGAGTGGTACCGAACCGCCCTGGGCGAGGCGTTTCCCGAACTCGAGGTGTGCGCCGCCCCGTCGTTCGGCGAGGCGGCGTCGCAGCTTCCGATTACCCAGGTGCTACTCACGATGGGCGTGCCGCTCCCGGGACTGCACTTCACCTCCGACATCGCCGCCGCCATGCCCAGGCTCGAGTGGGTGCAGTGCCTGCTCAGCGGTCCCGACCACATCCGCCGCGCGCTGGCGGGGAGACACGAGGTGATGATCACGACCGTGGCCGGAATCCACGGCCCGCAGGTCTCCGAGATGGCGCTGCTGCACATGCTCGCGCTCGGGCGCGGGATGCGTCGAACGCTTCGCAATCAGGACGCGTCGCGGTGGGAGCGCACGCCGCAGCGGATTCTCGAGGGCAGAGTCGTCGGCATTCTCGGCGTCGGCGCCGTAGGCACGCATCTGGGCAGACTGGCTCACGCTCTCGGAATGCGCGTGTACGGGTTCTCGCGACGCCCGCGAGCCGTGGCCGGCGTCGAGCGAATGTTCCCCCGCGACGCGCTGATCCAGATTGCCCCACAGCTCGACTTCCTGGTCTCCCTCCTTCCCCTAGAAGCGGACACCCACCACTTGGTCGGCGCGCAGGTGCTCGCGGCGATGAAGCCGACCGCCTACCTGCTCAACCTCGGCCGCGGCGGGGTGGTGGACGAGGCGGCCCTGGTGGCGGCGCTGCGGGCGGGTGCAATCGCTGGCGCCGGGCTCGACGTGTTCGAGACCGAGCCGTTAGCGCCGGAAAGCCCGCTCTGGCAGATGGAGAACGTGATCGTCACCGCCCACCTGGCGGGACACCACGATCTCTACGCCGAGCAGACGATGAGCGTGCTGAAGCCAAACCTGCGGGCTTTCATTGACGGTCGCCGGGATCAGATGATGAACGTGGTCGGCGGCGTGTAGGCCTCCGTCACCCTTCGAAGCCCCACGCTGCGATCGCGGTGTCGTAGACGAGGCGAAGCTTCTTGAACTCGTCGTCGGCGCTTAGCTTGTTGGCGCCGTCAGCGACCGACGCGAAGCCGCACTGGGGGCTGACGGCGAGGTTGTCGATCTCGACGATGCTGGCCGCCTCGTCAATTCGGCGCACGAGCGCCTCGACGCTCTCGAGCTGTGAGGTCTTGGTGCTGATCAGACCGAGCACGACGACCTTGTCGTCGGGCACGTGGCGGAGGGGCTCGAATCCGCCGGCGCGCTCGTCGTCGAACTCGAGCAAGAAGCGATCGACGGGCAAGGAGCTGAACACGCGCTCGGCGATTGCGTCGTACCCGCCCTCGGCGAGCCACATGCTCGACCGGTTGCCGCGACAGATGTGCATGCCGATCGAAGCACCATCGGGCCGCTCGACGCCCTCGACGGCGGCAATGTCGGCCGCCAGTGTGCGCTCGAAACCGGCCTGGGCATCGGAGCCGCCGTTGCCATCGAGGCGGACGTGGCTGCCGACGAAGGCCGAATAGCCGGGATTGTCAAGCTGAACGTACATCGCACCCTCGGCGAACAAGGCCTCGATCTCCTTGCGCGTGATCTCGGCGATCTCGGCGCCGAGCTCCTCGCGAGACTCGTAGACCTTGTCGGTCACGCCCTCCCTCCAGGATCGCTCGGCGAGAAACCCGGGAGAAATCAGGGTCACCTTGATGTGCCCGGTCTTGGTCAGCGAGCGCAGGTACTCGACCTCGCCTTCGGCGATCCTCCGCCGTTGCCGCAGGCGCTCGTTTACCCAGTACTGGGTGCTCGGGATCATGACCTTGCCTTCGGGACTCTGCCACGGCATCTCCACGATCTCGGACGTGAAGCCGTCGACGGCATCCACGAATCCACTGCGGAAGTCATCGCGCCGAAATTCTCCGTCGGTGAACAGGTCCAGGCCGGCGTCCTTCTGCATCCGGACGACCTTCCCGATCTCCTCGTTCTCGACCTCGTGCAGCTCCTCGGGTTCGATCATCCCGGCTTCGACTCGCCGCCGGGCCTCAAGGAGGCTCTGCGGCCGGATCAGGCTGCCGATGTGATCCGCGTGGAACTTGTAGCTGTACGCCATCTGTCTTCTCCTCGTTTACTCAGCCTCGCGCGAGGTCACACGGTCGACGGTTGATAGGCGGCCTCGAGTGCCCGTTCGATCGCAGCGTTGAACATCTCCGGGGCCTCCCAGTACATGGAGTGCGGCGCGTCGTCGATCAGGTCGTAGTGCGCCTCGGGGAGCAGCTCCTGCAGTCGCGCGTACGTTGCGGGCCGAATCACGGCGTCATCGCTGCCGGCGAGGAAGGTCACTTGCACTCCGGCGGCGATGGCCGCCCGGACCTCCTCGATCGAAGTCAAGCCAACCCACACGTTCCTCAGATCGGGGACTCGGGCCGCGTTGAAACTGCCCATCTGTTGGAACAGGAACACCATCTCCGGATGAGACGCCTGAAAGCTCTTGCGCAGCAGGCGATCGATGACCGGCAGCTTCTCCGCCTCCGCTCGATCGGCCCGCATCATCGCGTGAACTTCCTCGTGGTCGATACCCCCGACCGAGTGGGAGACCACGACGCCGGCCACCCGCTCGGGATGGCTGGCCGCTACGCGCAGAGAGGGCGGGGATCCGAGCGACTGGCCGACGAGCACGGCTTGGTCGACGCCAGCATCGTCAAGCACCGCGAGGATCGCCGCTGGGTACTCGTGAACGTCGTAGTCGCTGCGGTCCGAGTCGGACTTCCCAAACCCGGGGAAGTCGAGGGCGAGCACCCTGTAGCGATCGCGGAAGTGCGGGATCTGCTGCCACCAGATCGCGTGGTGGCCGCCGGCTCCGTGGGCAAACAGCACGGCGGGCCCGTCACCATGGGCCTCGTAATAGATTCTGACTCCGTCTGCGTCGGCGAACGGCATGCCGCGGTCTACCAGTCCCGGTTGGCGTGGTAGACGAGCTCGATCATCGTCCCGTCCGGATCACGAATGTAGGCGTACTTGGAGTTGTTCTGCGGCCGCTCCACCGGCTTGGTGTGACGAATCCCTAGTGACTCGAGATGCTCCATGAAGCCATCCCAATCCTCGACCTCCACCGCATAATGGTACGGCGCCATCCGATCCATCTCCTCGACCGGCGTGAAATGCAAATCGAAGTTCCCGCGCGTCAGCAACAACACCTTCGTGTTGGTGAACTTCGACAAATCGATCTTCTTCAGACCGAACACCTTCGAGTACCACTCGGTCGTTCGATCGGGATCGGTGGTCGGGAAATTAACGTGATGAATCGCGTGAGGCCTGTTGCTCGGTGTGTCGGCCATGCCGCTCCTCTCCTTTCTCAATCGTCGCGCGCGATCTCGCCCCTGGCGACTGTAGCGGACGGGTCGCACCCAACGGCCGTCCTGTCGGCAAGCATTGGTTGCGGGCGCTGCATTCAGGACGGTGAGACCCGGGCCGCGAACTCACAGTGACCCGGGCCTAGCGCTTGGCTCCCCAGGCTGCGAACTCCAGCTCGTATCCGGCCTCGGTGAGGGCCGCCTCGCAGATCGCCTGATCCTCCTCCGGGCGTCCGCCGGAGACGCCGATGCCGCCGATGATCTCGCCGCCGCGCACAACCGTGACGCCGCCGTCGGCGGCGACGATCGGATGCATCCCCATCCGGGACACCTGTGAGAAGAACGTCGGCTCGGAGTCCGACCATCCCTTCAGCATGTTCGCCGGGCGTTGCATCACGGCCGCCGTGTACGCCTTGCTGATGGCGATGCTCGGGGTCAGGGGCCGGCCTCCGTCCTGGCGGTCGAGGGCGATGAGGAATCCGCCCGCGTCGACCACCGCGACGGTGATCGCCTTTCCGTACTGTGCCGCCTTCTCCTGCGCGAGGGCGATCAGCTCTCGCGCCGCGTCGAGTTGGAGCTTCATGGTGTCCTTTCTGTCATCGGTAGACGGTCTGGAGGAACCGTTCGACCGCCCGGTTGAACAGCTCCGGCGCCTCCCAGTACATGGAGTGGGGAGCGTTCGGGACCAACGCGAGCACCGAGCCGTCCACGAGCTCATGGGCGCGCTGAATCGTCGGCGGCGTGATGACCGCGTCGTTCTCGCCGGCCAGGAAGCAGACACGTACACCTGCCCGCGCGACCGTGTCGAGCGTCGGGCCTCCGGCCGTCAAGTTGCGCAGGTCCTGCATCTTCGCCCGGTTGAACGTGCCCATCTGCCGGAACAGGAAGCTCTTCTCGGGCTGTTCGCGTTGAAACTCCTTGCTCATCAGCCGGTCCATGACGGGGAGCTTTTCGGCTTGAACGCGATCCGCCCGAACGAGCTCGGTCAGCTCCGGATGATCGAGGCCGCCGAGCGAGTGGGCGAGCACTAGGCCGGCCACGCGGTCGGGATGCCGGACGGCCAGCTTGAGCGCCGCCGCCGCTCCGATCGACTGCCCGACGAGGACGGACCGGTCGAGCCCGGCATCATCCAGGACGGCCAGGATGTCCCCGGGGAACTCGAGGCTGTCGTATTCGTCCTGATCGGCACAGGAGCGACCGAACCCACGGAGGTCGAGGGTGACGACCGAGTAGTTAGTTCGGAAGTACGGAATCTGCTGCCACCACGCGGCATGGTGACCACCCGACCCGTGGATGAACACGACCGCCGGGCCCTCCCCGTGCACCTCGTAGTAGATCTGGGCGCCCTCTGCGGTCGCGACTGACACAGCCGTTACTCCGGTGGCCCGGGATCCCGGGACGGAGCGTGCACAACCCTGTTGCGCAGGGTGCCTAAGCCACTGATGTTGATCTCCACCGTGTCGCCCGGCGCGATCGGGGCGGAGCCGTCGGCGCCCATCCAGACCACGTCGCCCGGCTGCATCGTGATGTACTTCGTGATCTCGACGATGTAATCGACGGCATCGAAGATCATGTCGCCGGTGGCGAAGCTCGCCATACTGACGCCGTTCACCCGCAGCGTGGTCGTCGCCTCGGCCGGGTCGGCATCCGTGTCGATCCAAGGCCCCATCGGCTTGAACGTGTCGCAGTTCTTGGCGCGCCAGAACGTCCGGTCGCCCCGCTGCCAGATCCGAGCGCTGACGTCGTTGCCGATCGTCCAGCCGAGAATGGCGTCCTTTGCCTCCTCCCTGCTGGCGTTGCGGATGCGGCAGCCGATGACCGCCGCCACCTCCGGCTCGGCTTCGAGGCTGTCGTGGAGATCCGGGGGCATCACGATCTCTTCGCCGTGACCGATCAGGGCGTTGTTGGCCCGGTAACCGATCTCCGGCCGGTCGGGCACCTTCGCCACCGGGTTACCCAGGGCCTTGGCGTGATCGATGTGGCCGCGATAGTTGAGGCCGACGCAGAAGAAGGTGCTCGGGACCGTCGGCGGAAGCAGCCGCAATCCCGACAGCTTCCGGCGCCTGCCCGTCGTTTCGTAGTTGCCGAACGGGGTTCCGTTGACGACGACGACCTGGTCGTCCTCAACGATGCCGTACTTGGCGTGACCGTTGGACTGGAACCGGCACCAGATCATCGCAGCTTGTGGGAGACCCGCTTCGTGACCAGGTACGAGTCCAGACCCTCGCTACCGCCCTCGCGGCCGTAGCCGCTCTCCTTGACGCCGCCTGTGGGCGCCTCCGGCACCGAGCCCCCGCAGTGGTTGATCGAGAGCACGCCTGCCTCAAGCTCGTGCTTCAGGCGCGACGCCGTGGCGGCGGACTCGGTGAAGCCGTAGGCGGCCAGCCCGTAGGGAAGGCTGTTGGCGATTTCGAGCGCCTCGCTGAGGTCGCCGAACGAGATCACCGGGGCGATCGGACAGAACGGCTCGTCCCTCATCACCCGGGCGTCGAGCGGCACATCGATCAGCACCGTCGGCTCGAAGAACCAGCCCGGCCCCTCGATCGGACCGCCCCCCATCGCCACCTGCGCTCCGCGGTCACGGGCGTCCGCGACGAAGTCCTGAGCCGCTTGGAGCCGGCGCGGATTGGCCAGCGGGCCCATGCGGACCCCGGGCTCCATGCCGTTGCCGACCTTGACCCCCCTGGCGTGTTCGACCAGCGCCTCGACGAAGCGGTCATAGATGGTCGCGTGCACGATGATCCGGCTCGGCGACGTGCAGACCTGTCCGGCATTCACGAACTTGCTGCCGGCGGTGCGCGCGGCGGCCTGCTCGGGGTTGGCGTCCTCGCAAACGATGACCGGGGCGTGGCCACCCAGCTCCATGAGCGCCGGCTTCATTCGCGCGGCGGCGAGACCGGCCAGGTGCTTGCCCACCGGAATCGAGCCGGTGAAGGCGACCAACCGGACCGTCGGCGAAGCGATGAGGTGCTCGGAGATGTCTGCCGGAACGCCGAATACGAGGTTCAGGACGCCCGCGGGAACGCCCGCCTCCTCGAAGCACCTGACGAGCTCGCAGGCCGTCCCGGGCGTCTCCTCGGAAGCCTTGATCACGATCGAGCACCCGGCGGACAGCGCGGCTGCGATCTTGCGCATGGGCGAGCCGGCGGGGAAGTTCCACGGCGTGAACGCCGCGACCGGGCCGATCGGCGCGCGGATCACGGTCAGTTCGGTGTCGGACTCGAACGGGATGATCCGCCCGTAGTCGCGCCTGCCCTCCTCGGCGTCCCAGTCGAGCAGCTTGGCCACGCGCATGACCTCGCCCCTCGCCTCCTGGAACGGCTTGCCCTCCTCGAGGGTCATGGTCCGGCCAATCGAGTCGGCCCGCTCGCGCATCAGTCCGCTCGCCCGATGGAGGATGGTGGCACGCTCATCGGCCGACGTCGCCCTCCAAGCGGCGAAGCCGCGGTCCGCCGCCTCGAGCGCCCGGTCGAGATCCTCGGCCGTGGCGTGCGGCACCGTGCCCAGCACCTCGCCGGTGGCTGGGTTGTAGATGTCCTGCGCCCGTCGCGTGTCTCCCTCTGACCAGACGCCGTCGATGAACAATGCGACGTCGGGGTACTCGTCCGCTCGCGCGTCGAGTGGACGCGCCTGCGCTTGGGTGCTCATAACTCCTCTTTCTGCCCGTTCGTGGTGAGCATCCACATGTGGTGGGGCGGGCGCTGCTCGTAGATGTTGGGGCCGTAGTTCTGGTCGACCCGATCCATATCGAAGGCGTATTCGACGCGACCGCCGCACGGCGCGTGGAAGAAGCGGAACACGTTTGAGCCGATCGTGTGGCGCCCGAGGCGGCGGGCCTCCTTCCAGCCGCAGGCGATCATGTGGTTGCCACCCTCGGCCAGCTCATCGAAGTTCATGACCTCGTAAGCGACGTGATTGATGCCCGTGCGGTTGGCGCGGTGAGCCAGCAGCAGCGTGTGCTGATCGTCGTCGCCCTCGCACTGCATGAAGGTGCCCATATCGAGGAGTTGGTCGGTGATACGGAAGCGCAGGCGGTCGACATAGAAGGACACGGCCCGCTCCCAACCGTCCGTGGGGATGAACAGGGCGATGTGGCAGATCCGGAGCGGATGTGCACGCCCGAGTCGTGATAGCGGCTGGTTCCAGCGGTTCACCGCGCCCGTGGCGTTGGTCGGCCGATGACTGATCTCTCGCTGCCGGGGAACGGCTACCCGCAACCCGACCCCGAATCCGCTGTCGTCGTACGTGTGCAGGGTCCCCGCCTCATCAGCCGAGACATCTCGATCGCCGGCCAGATCATCGCCTAGCGCTCCCAGGTCCTCCGCCCGCTCGACGCCCCAGATGACCTCGCGGATCGTCGATCCGTCCTCGAGCGCCGGCGGCAGTGACGGATCGTCAGCCGGATGAAGGTGTACCCGTTGACCCATGGGTGTCGTGAAAATGACCGTCCCCCTGGTCGGGTCGGTTCGTATCAGCCCGAAGTCATCAAAGAACTGAACGCACTTGGTGACGTCCTCCACGCCGAAGTGAACTTCCTCTACCCGGCAGATAGCCATGGGTCATCCTCTCCTTCTGTCGGGGTCTAGGTTACCGGCCGATCAGCGCCGTCCGGTGTCGGCGAGCGCAACGTTACTTTGCGGGTCGTGCATCGGCCGACGCCGCCGCGCCGGCCGGCTTTCGCGGTCGCGCGCCGGCGCGACGAGCGCCTGACTTGCTCGTGCCGTTCGTCTCCCGAGCGGGGTCAGAGGCCCCGTTCGCGCCGTCTGGCTCCTCGTCGGCCGCACCGAGCATCACCGCTTCGTCGATCGGGAAGCGCTTGAACCAGTCCGCTATGTAATCGAGGAAGACTCTGAACTTCCTCACCGACTGGAGGCCCGGCGGATAGACGACGTACAGGGGCCGAGATGGAACCTCGTATTCGGGCAGGACGATCTGCAGGCGACCGCGCCGGACATCGTCGAAGATCGGCCGGAGCGGCAGGAGCCCGACACCCAGACCCTCGATCACCGCCTTGTTGAGGATCAGGTACGTGTTGGAGCTGAAGGCACTGGCCGGCACTTTGTAATGCAGGTGGCGCCCGTTCTCGCGGAAGTGCCAGACCGGGTCGTTTCGATGGACGATGCAGCTGTGCTCAGCTAGGTCAGATGGCTTACTCGGTGGTCGGTGGCGCCGCAGATACACCGGAGCCGCACACACGACGAACGGCAAGGTCGCGACCTTGCGCACCCGGACTGAGCTGTCGCGCAGCTGCTTGGTGTGAAACGCCAGGTCGTAGCCCTGGTCGATGAAGTCATACGTCCGATCCGCCATTCCGCCGACGTCGAACCGGACCCGAATCTGGGGATGGTCGCGAGCGAACGCAGCCACGGCGTCTGAGAGATCGAGGCTGCCAATCCACTTCGGCGAGACGATCGAGAGCGTCCCCTCGGCGCGGTCCTGCCCCTGGCGGATGGCGGCGTCCTCGCGATCGATCTCCTCCAGCAGTCGCTGCGAGAACTCGAAATAGCGGTGGCCGTGCTCGGTCAAGCTGACCGCGCGCGCGGTTCGGTTGACCAGCCTGACTCCGAGTTGGCGCTCGAGCTCGGAGATGTGCCGTGAGACGAGCGAACCGGAAACCCCGAGCGTGCGGGCGGCAGCGCTGAAGCTCTCTGCCCGGGCCGCCACGACGAAGCTCTTCATGACGGTTATTCGATCCACGGCCAAGCTCCTTCGCTACCCACTCCATCGCCACGGTCCAGGTGACGACATCTAGATCCATGATAGAAGCTCGGCCTCGCGGCGGCTCGGTCCCGGGGCGGTTCGGAACACGCCCCGGCGCTGGTGTCTCAGTCGAGCGCCGGCTCGACGCGGGCGTAGCCCCGCACATCGGGAAACGGTGGGACGCGGTCCACCTGGAGGTCGACCTCGAACGCGTTCAGGCAGAACGCCAGCATCGAGTAGTTTCCGAGCGACCCCACGATATCCACGCACCCGCGTGATCCGAACAGCTCCCGGGCCTCAGCGAACGTCTGGTCGCTGACGAAGTGCTCCCGCAGCAGCTCGGTGCAGAACTGGTAGACGACCTGCTCGTCGCGCTGCTCGAAATTGGGCTCCTGCTTGTGGGCCAATGCGTCGAGCGCCTCGCGGCTCACTCCCGCCTCCACGGCACGCTCGATGTGCGCGTTCCACGAGTACTGGGCGTCGAAGTTGCGGGCCGCGATCAGCAGAATCAGCTCGCGAAGGCGAAGATCGAGGCTCGACTCGAACCGCGCGAAGGCGCCGAGCGCCTCGACCCTGTCGCACAGCTCCGGGCTGTGGAGCCAGACCAGGAACGGGCCGCGCGTACCGCCACGCTTCCCAGAGATCCGCTCTGACAGCTCCCTCTGACGAGGCGTGAAGTCTTCCTCTGTGAGCTTAGGCAGTCGCATGACACTCTCCGTGAGTCAACTTGAGATACATATGGCTGGTAAGTTCCAGCCGAGCCACGATAGCCCAGCGCCCTTGCCCCGGTTGTGCAACATAAGCTTGCGGCCCACACGGTGAGGCTTTGCCATACTCGCGCTGGATGTCCGCTGCTGCGCGAGGGTGAAAGTGCGTTTTGTGCGAGTGGCGGATCTGCGGGAGCTGGCGGAAGGCAAGCGCGTGGTCGCGGAGCTCGAGGAGCATGAGATCCTGGTGGTTTCCCTGGCCGAGTGCGTGTACGCCATCGGCAACATCTGCACGCACGACGAGGTCTGGCTGGACGACGGCATCCTCCATCCGGAGACGTGCGAGATCGAGTGCCCGATGCACGAGGGTCGGTTTGACCTGCGCACGGGCGTGGCGACACATGAGCCCGCGGAGGACCCCGTCCCGAGCTATCCGGTGAGGATCGAGGGCGACGACGTGTTCGTCGGCATCCCTTCGTAGGACGCGCTCGGCGCCGAGCCTGAGCCCTGCCTCACCGGCGCGGTCGACGGCCCGCGCACGCACCCCGGCTGGGGCCTGGTACGCCCGCTTACCGCGCTGCGCGCACGGCCACCGTCTTCACGCGCGTGTAGAAACGCAGCGCCTCGAGCCCCTGCTCCTTGAACGCGGAGCCCGAGTCAGCAAAGCCGCCGAACGGATGGTGGACATCCCAGCCCGAGGTCGGCAGGTTCACCGACACCTGGCCGGTATCGACGTACTCCTCGAAGTACGCGGCGGCGCTGAGGTCACGGGTGAAGATCGCGGCCGAAAGACCGTAGACCGAGTCGTTCGCCGCCGCGACCGCCTCCTCGACTCCGTCGACCTCGACGACGGCGATCACCGGTCCGAACACCTCGTCGCGCCAGATCGACATCTCGCGCGTGACGCCAGCCACGACCGTGGGCTCCACGTAGCAGCCGCCGGCAAGCTCGGACGCGCTCGGCACTCCTCCTCCGATGAGAATCTCGGCACCCTCGGTGCGCGCCCGGTCGACGTGCTCGACCACCTCGGCCTGATGGCCGCGACTGACGGTCGGCCCGATTGTCGTGTCGGGATCGAGGCCCGGCCCGAGCCGCACGGCGCCGGCGCCGGCAACCAGCTTGGCCATCAACTCCGAGGTGACCGCCCGGTCGGCGATCACGCGGCTGGTTGCCGTACAACGCTGGCCCGCTTGGCCGAAGGACGCGGCCAGGATCGTCTCGGCAGCGAGCTCGAGGTCGGCGTCGGCCAGCACGACGCTCGCGTTCTTGCCGCCCATCTCGGTCTGGAGTCGAACGTTGCGATTGGCCAGCTGTTGCCGCAGCCCGGTTCCGACGGCCGTGCTGCCCGTGAAGGTCACGCCGGCGAGGCGCGGATCCGCGAGCAGCGGGTCGGAGAGGCGGGAGGAACGTCCGGTGACGGTGCCGAGCACTCCCGCCGGAAGCCCCGCATCGTGCAGCGCGGCGGCCAGACGCAGCGACACGATTGGAGTCTCGCTCGCCGGCTTGAGCACCACCGCATTGCCAGCGAACAGGGCCGGAGCCAGCTTGCGGGCGGGGGTCAGGATCGGATCGTTCCAGGGGGTGATGGCCAGGACCACGCCGATTGGCTCGTTGCGCACGACGACGTTCACGCCGGGGCGGGCGTCCGCCAGCTCAACCCCTACCGGCAGCCGGGCGAGCGACGCGTAGTAGTCGAAGAAATCGGCCGCCTTGGTCACCTCGACCGTGGCCTCGGCGAGCGTCTTACCCATCTCGGAGACAAGCTCGTGGGCGATCGTGCCGATTCGCTCCCGTAGGAGCCCGGCGGCGGCGGACAGAATCCGACCGCGTTCCAGGGTACCGGTGTGTCGCCACGTACCGGCGCCACGCGCAGCGGCCGCATACACGTCGGCCAGATCGTCGGCACTCATCGCCGGGACGACACCAACAGTGCGCGCGACATTGCTGGGATCGGTCACGGTGATCGTCCCGTCGCCGCCGCCGCGCCTCCAGGCGCCGTCGACGAGATTGGCCAGAGTCGAGGATGCGGACATGCGGTGATTCTCACACCGCGACTGTCGCCGACGGTGCATCCAATGTTTGCAGCGTCGACGCCCCCGCTTCCGGTTTGGCATGCCACGATAGCGTCGACAGAGGTAGTCCAATCAAAGGCAGCGAAAACTCGTGTTCATTGTCGATTCACAGGTTCATGTTTGGAAAGAGGAGACGCCTGATCGTCCCTGGGTCCCCGGGGCCCGTGAGCGCATCCGGCTCAACGGCCACCGGGAGGATCCGTTCAGCTACGAGGAGTGCCTGGCGCTGATGGACGAGGCCGGGGTCGACCGAGTGATCATCGTCCCGCCATCGTGGGAGGGAGACCGGATCGACTACTCGCTCGAGGCCGCCGAGGCGTATCCCGACCGCTTCGGGATCATGGCCCGCATCACTCAGAACGAGCCTGAGCAGGGCAAGGCGCAGATGCGGGAGTTCGCCTCCATCGATGCCATCAAGGGGATCCGTCTCACGTTCCACCGCCCGATCGACCGCAATTGGATGATCGACGGGACCTGTGACTGGATCTGGCCCTACGCCGAGGAGCTCGGCTTGAAGGTGATGGTCCACGCACCGATCTGGAAGGCGGAGCTCGGACAGATCGCCGAGCGCCACCCCGAGCTCAAGCTGATCGTCGACCACATGGGAATCATGGCCCGCTGCGTCGACGACGCGATCGACTACTGGGTCCAGGAGACCGCCGACCTCCACGTGCACCCGAACATCTCGGTCAAGGTCTCCGCGGTGCCGGGGTACTCGACCCACCCTTACCCGTACACTAACATCAACAAGTACGTGGTGAATATGATTGAGACGATGGGTCCCGAGCGGTGTCACTGGGGAACTGACATCACCCGTCTGATGGGGCACGGACTTACTTATAAGGACACCATCGAGCAGTTCACCGAGCATATGGGCCTCAGCGAGGAGCAGCTCCAGTGGGTCATGGGCAAGGGGCTGTGCCGCGTGCTGGAGTGGCCGATCCCCGCCGCGGTCGATGCCTGAGGAGCTCCCGGGAAAGGAGGCGTTGCTCGAAGGTCCGGGCTTGGCTGGGCCCGAGTTGGACGGAGGCGAGGCCGTACTCGCCGCGCTGCGATCGCTTGGGATCGAGCACGTCTTCTCCTCGCCGGGTTCGGAGTGGGCGCCGGTCTGGGAAGCGCTCGCCCGGCAGCGCCGCGACGGTATCGACGGTCCCGCCTACCACGATCTAACCCACGAGACGCTGGCCGTCGGGATGGCGACCGGCTATTACCTGGCCAGCCGACGGATGGCGGCGGTCCTGCTGCACGCCGGACCGGGACTGCTTCAGGGCGCGGTCGGCGTGCATGGCGCGCTCCTGTCCGGAGCGGCAATGCTCGTTTGCTCGTCGGAGTCGATCACCTACGGCGAAGGCGGCGGCCCCGATCCGGGATCGCAGTGGTACCGCAACCTGTCGGTGCTCGGGGGACCACACACGTTCGCGGCTCCCTGGGTGAAGTGGTCCAGCCAGGCGCCGTCGGTCGACGTGATCTACGAAACCGTTCGGCGAGCCTGCGAGATGGCACAGCGCGCGCCGGCCGGCCCGGTGTACCTCAACCTCGCGCTCGAAGCTCTGCTCGCACCGTGGCGAGCGCCGCAGGTTCGCAAGCCTGTTGCCGCGCCCGGAGCCCGGGTCAGCCCGGCCCGGGAGATCGAGGCCATCGCGCAGCGGCTGGCCGTGGCCGAGCGGCCCGTGATCCTGACCGAGTCGGCGGGACGTGACCCCGAGGCCTTCCACGCGCTGGTCGGGCTTGCCGAGCAGCTAGCGATCCCGGTGGTCGAGCCGCAGTCGGCGGTGTGCGCGAACTTCCCCAAAGACCACCCGCTGCACGTCGGCAGCAACGTCGCGCATGCGGCGGACGCGGACATGGTTCTGCTGGTCGCGTGCCGCGCGCCTTGGTATCCACCGAGCGCCTCACCGGCGCCCGGCGCCGAGTTTGTCGTGATCGACGACGTGCCGCAGCGACCCCATGTCGTCTACCAGGTTCTCCACGCCGACCACTACCTGGAGGGCGACGTCGCGACCACGCTTAGCGCCCTCGCCGCCCAAGCGAGCGGTCACATCGACAGCTCGCTGATCGAGCGGCGACGTTCGCGATGGTCCGCGGTTCACGCCGAGCAGCAGGCCGCGATCGACGCCGACGAGCGCAAGGCCCAGGCAAACACCGAGCGCATCACGCCGATCCTGCTGGCCAAGGTCCTGCGCGAGGAGCTCGGTGAGCAAGCGGTGTTCGTCGATGAGACGATCACTCACAGCCGCGTCCTTCAGCGCCACCTGCGCTGGAATGAGCCTGACAGGTGGATATATGTGCAGGGCGGTCTCGGCCAGGGCACGGCGGTCGCCCTCGGGGTCAAGGTCGCATGGTCCCAGCGTCCGGTCGTCCTGGCCATCGGCGACGGCTCGTTTCTCTACAACCCGGTGATCCAGGCCCTGATGGCGTCACGCGCTCTCGGGCTCCCCGTGCTGATCGTCGTGTTCAACAACCGCCAGTATTTGTCGATGAAGTTCAATCACCTGCGCTTCTACCCGGATGGGGTGGCGGTGACCGAGGGTGACTTCAGCGGCGTTGACCTCTCGGCCCAACCGCCGCTCTCCGAGTTCGGCCGGCCGTTCGGGATGCCGGGATGGGAGGTCTCGGAGCCAGCGGAGCTGCGAGGCGTGATCCGAGAGGCGGCCGCAGCGGTCGCCGACGGGACCACCGCGATCGTCAACGTCGTCTTCTGAGGACCCGAACAAAGGAGCCTGATCCCGTGCCCGTACAAAGGATTCGCGTCCCCGCTGACGAGCTGCGAGCGCTTTCAAGTTCGATCCTGACCGCCGCCGGACTCGCCGAGGATGAGGCGGCGATCGTGGCCGATGCATTCGTGTGGGCCAACCTGCGCGGGATCGACTCCCACGGCGTCTCCCGGTTGCCCCGGTATCTCGAGCTGTTCGAGCGGGGCGAGGCCAACGCCCATCCCCACATCCAGACGACCAGGCTTCGCGATGCGGCGATCCTCGTCGAGGCTGATCGTGCACCGGGGCCCCTGGCGCTGAGCTACGCCATGCGTGAGGTGATCGAGGTTGCCCGCGGGACCGGTGTCGCCTGGGCCACGGTAAAGGGCACTGTTCACACCGGCGCGATCGGGTACTACACGAGCATCGCGGCGGCGGAGGGATTTGCCGGCATCGGCATCGTGGCCGGCGTTCCCAACATGGCCTATGAGGGGGCGCGTGGAGCCGGTGTGGCCACGAGTCCGCTGGCCATCGCGCTGCCCGCCGATAAGCATCCGGACTTCGTGCTTGACATGGCTACAGCGAAGATCGCGCTGGGGAAGATCGCCCAATACAAGGCCCGCGGCGAGCAGTTGCCGTTGGACGCGGCGGTCACCGCGGATGGGCGGCCGACCACCGATCCGGCCGAGGCCAAGATCCCGCTCCCAATGGGCGGCGCCAAGGGATCGGGCATGTCGCTGGCGTTCGAGCTGCTCTCGAGCGGCCTGGCGGCCAACCCGATCGTGTCCGAGTTTCACGCTGGCCAGAAGCGCCACCGCCAGAACGCGACTCTGATCGCGGTCGACGTCTCCGCCTTCCTGCCCGTGGACGAGTTCAAGGCGATCGTCGATGCGACGATCGATGCGGTCACCGGCCTCGAGCCGGCCGGCGACGCGCCGGTGCTGGTTCCGGGAGCCCGGGGGGCCGCCACCGCCGAGGAGCGGGCCGAGACCGGCGTACCGCTGCCGCCCAAGATCTGGAGCGAGCTCACCGAGGCCGCAGCGAAGTTCGGCGTCGAGGTTCCGGAACCGATTGCCGCGGGCTGATGAAGATTGTCAAGGCCGCGGAGGTCGAGCCGCTCGACCGGGGTGACGGGATCCGCACGATCCCGTTGATCACCCGCCATTCCGATGACACCGCGCTGATCACCACGGGCATCAGCTCCTACCCCGCGGGGACCGGGGCTCCGCTGCACGTGCACAACTGCGACGAGCAGGTGACCCTGCTGAGCGGCACGGGCGAAGTCGAGATCGACGGGGACATCACCCCGCTGGTGCCCTACGACAGCACCTACATCCCCGAAGGTCGAGCGCACGCGTTCCGCAACACGGGGTCTGACCCGATGACGATCCTCTGGATCTACCCGACACAGAAGGTGACGCGGACGCTGATGGCGAGCGGTGAAACCGTCGAGCACCTGTCGGACCGCGACATGATGGGGCGCGGTCCGGCCTAGTCCTCCGGAGGCGACTGCCTCATTCCACGCCGCTTGCCTCCGCGGCGCGAATGGTCTCGGTCAGCGTCGCCAGGAGCGCGCGTCCCGACTCGAGGTCGAGTTCGACGGCGACACGGGCTGACAGGTCCTCGCCCCGACTTGTGAAGTCGATCAAAATCGCGTGCTCGGCGCTCGTGAAGGTCGGATGGTCGAAGCCGACGGTGGCCTGGTTGACCCTGAACCAGCCGCTGGCGCCCTTCCCGGCGCCGATAACCGTGGCGGAGTTGCTGATGTAAGTGCACATGTCGGGGGTGACTCCTTACTCGGCAGAGAGATTACGCTCGAAGAAGGCAAAGATCTTCTCCCACGCGTCCATCGCCTGCTCGGGACGATAGAGACCGTTGTGGTAGTAGATGAAACCGTGGCCGGCGCCGTCGTAACGGTGGAATTCGTAGTCCTTGCCGTGCTTCTTCAGCTCTGCCTCGTGGAGGTCGACCTGCTCGGGGGTGGGGCCCTTGTCCTCGTTCCCGAAGATCCCGAGCACCGGGGTGGCCAGCTGCGGCGTGTACTCCAGCGGCGCCACCGGCCGGGCCGGGTTGACCTGGTCGGTGGGAACCACGCCCCCGCCCCAAAGGTCGGCGACGGCGTCGAACCCTGGGACCAGTGATGCCAAGAGGAGGGCGTGGCGCCCCCCGGAGCAGCTGCCGATCGTGCCGGTCTTCCCGCTGAAGTCCGGCTGGGCCTTCAGCCACTCGAGCGCCGCAGCGCCGTCGGCAACCACGGCGTCGTCGTGCACTCCGCCCTCCGAGCGGGCCTTCGCGAACACGTCGTCGGGCGAGCCGTGGCCAAACCGGCAGTAGAGATCGGGCGCGATCACGATGTAGCCGTGCCTGGCCAGCCGCTCACAGAACTCCTGGTAGAACTCATCCCAGCCCGGCATGTGATGGATCGCCACCACCCCGGGGTGCGGCCCATCGGTCGTGGGGCGGGCAACGTAGGCGTGGATCGTGTCGCCCCCACACCCGGCGTACGTGGTGATCTCGGCGGTAATCCCGAGCGTTTGGTCGGTGCGAAACGAGTTCCACATGGTCCTATCCTCCTGCAACCTAGGCTCGGCGGCCGCGCTTCACGGTGATCCGCCTCGTCGTGAGCGCGTCTGGCTTTGGCTTCTGCATACAGTATACCGGTATTTCCACCGCCTGAGCTGCGACTCTACGGATCGCGGCGGTACTGGGTGCGCGCGTACTCGTTGTATGGCGAGACCTGCACGGTTGCCCGAATCTCCTTGAAGTCCGCGTCGGCGTCAGGGAGGGCCCCCGGGCCGGGGTGCTCGCCCCAGATAACCGTCACCTCCGTCCCGGGTGCCGCGCGCCCCTCGTCGACGAGGGCCAGGGCGAGAAGTCGGCCAGCGGGCGCGATCGACCCGATGTGGCAGGTCATGCCCACCGTGGATGAGTCGTGCTCGACGCGGTATCGCCCGTAACTGACCACGAACCCAGGATCTTCGCCGAAGATGTTTTCCACATCATCGGGGTCGAGCACGAGCGTCACTTTGGTGCGGCGCCGATCATGGTTCTTCCACGCCAGCGCGTCGCGACCGACGAAGTCGTGATCGAGGTCGATCGAGCGGCCGTAGCCCAGCTCGTACGGCGAGCAATAGTAGTCCTCGATGTTCTCCGAGAAGAAGCTGCCGCTGAGGGGCTTTTGCCCTTCGTAGGAATGGAGGCTGAGATCCTCGCGATAGGACCGGAGCTCTGGCGAGGTGTAGATGGCGGGGGTCTGCGTCGGGATCCACCCGCTCTCGATTCCGTTGGTCGAGTACGCCAGGCCACCTACCTCGACCAGACCGAATTCCTCGCCGGCGGTCAGGAAAGCCTCCTTGAGGGGCGCGCCACGCTCGTACGGACCGATGAACTCGTAACCAGGCTGTCCGGTCATGCCATGTCTGAGCGCGCGGAGAGTGTGACCCGCGAAGGTGACCGGAGTCGAGTGAAAAAACTTGGTCGCGGGGAACGGCCCGCCAAAGACGCGCGCGGTAATCGCCTGCGCCTGCGGTCCCTGGACCTGGTAGCGGAAGAGAACCGGGTCAGAGCCATTTCGATGCGCCGAGTCCGGGTCGGCGGTGAACGACACGCGATACCCGGCCCGCTCGCCGTGGTGACGAATCCAGTTCTGCGCCGGCGGCGCCCCGCTCAGTGTGTAGCGCTGCTCGGCATCGCGCATGAGGATGCCGTCGCTGACCAGGTAGCCCGACTCGTTCACCGCGATAAACTGCTTTGCCTGGCCGACTTCGAAGTGCTCGTAGTCGTTGGCGCTGTACTCCGAGAGCAGGCGCATCGCGTCAGGGCCGTCAATGAAGAGGTCCGACATGTGATGGGACAGGTCCGACAGGGCGACGGAATCGTTTGAAGCCCCTTGCTCCTGGCGCCAGCCGACATATTCGGGGGCGAGTACCGGCGGCGTCCAGGGCGCTGCGTTCTGCCGCCAAAGCAGGCGAACCGGTGATCCCGCTTGATCGATTGCTTCCTGGAGGCTTCGCGCTGGCACTTGCTCTCCCCTCGACTCGAGTCCTGGTTGCGGCCGGCGGCGTCTCGGCAAACGACGCACCCGGCGGTTGACCGCTCCGTTGAGGAGCTGATACTGTATTCACGTTGATTATACTGTATCCACATAGGCTGTGCAGGCGCAGGCCGGCAGGCTGTCCCAGGGACGCCGAGTGCTGAGCGGAACGGATCAGGTTCAGGTCGCCGTCCGGGAGTTGAGGCTGGGCCGGATGGTCGTGGTCGCCGACGACGTGGATCGCGAGAATGAGGGCGACCTCGTCGTTACGGCCGACTGCATACAGCCAGCACAGGTTGCCTTCATGCTCCGGCACGGGAGCGGGATCATTTGCGCGCCGATGCCGCCGGAGCGGGCGGACGAACTGGACCTTGCCCTGATGGTCGCACGAGCAAGCGATCCTCTCGGGACCGCGTTCACGGTGTCGGTCGACCACCGAGACAACTCGACCGGCATCTCCGCTCAGGACCGCGCGATGACGCTGCGGGCCCTTGCCCATCCGGGTACGGCTGCAGCGGATCTCCGACGTCCCGGCCATGTGTTCCCGTTGCGTAGCCGACCCGGTGGCGTGCTGCGGCGGGCGGGCCACACCGAGGCAGCCACCGACCTAGCCCGCATGGCCGGCGGCAGTGGAGTTGGGGTGATCACGGAGATCCTCAGTGAGGAAGGGATCCCACTGGCGGGACGAGATCTGCAGCAGTTCGCCGCGGAGCATGAGCTTGCGCTCGTCACAGTCGCCGAGTTGATCCGCTTCCGCCGCCGCAGCGAGCGTCTTGTGACGGCGCACGGTACGGCGCGGCTGCCAACGCGCCACGGGGACTTCGTGGCCACCGCCTACCAATCGGTAATTGACGGCAGCGAGCACCTCGCCCTCACGCGTGGGGACGTGCGCGACGCCGCGGCAAGTTCGAAAGGGGTCCTGGTCCGCGTCCACAGCGAATGCGTCACAGGCGACGTGTTCGGCTCTCGCCGATGCGATTGCGGACAGCAGCTGCAAGACTCGCTCAGACTGATTGCCGCCGAGGGTGTGGGGGTCCTTGTATACCTGCGCGGCCAGGAGGGGCGCGGAATCGGTCTGGGATTGAAGATGCAGGCGTACGCGCTGCAGGAGGAGGGGCGCGACACGGTCGACGCCAACCTGGAATTGGGTCTTCCCGTCGACCTGCGCGAGTACGGAGTGGGAGCCTCGATCCTCTCCGACCTCGGCGTGCACCGGCTTCGCCTGATCACAAACAGCCCTGACAAGTACCACGGCCTAGCCGGCTTCGACCTCGAGGTCGTCGGAAGGGTCCGCTTATCGGCCACCGTCCGCCCGGAGAACATTGCCTATCTCACGGCCAAACGTGATCGCATGGGGCACCTTCTCGACCTACCGGACTGTTGTGAGGCGAGGTGAGACATTGGTCGGCGCAAGGTACCGGCCGAGTCCGCCGACGGCCAACGTATACTGTATTGGATCCCGGTTCGGGATGATCATGGCAGCTTCCCAAACTTCTCATGTTCGGCGGGCATCGCTGGCGGACGCGGTGTACGAGCGCTTGCGCGACGAAATCATGCGCGGCGAGATCCCCGACGGCACTGAACTCAGTCAGCCGCAGCTTGCCGAGCGATACGGAGTGAGCCGCATTCCCGTCCGCGAGGCGCTCCGCCGTTTACAGGCCGAATCACTAGTCATCGCAACGCCTTTCTATCCCTTTGTCGTACGGAAAGTGACGGCGGCGCAGGTTCTTGAACTCGTCGACATTCGTGCTGCCCTCGAGGATCTTGCCCTGGCTAGACGGGAGCCCTTAACCGAGGACGAGGTTTCCGAGTTGCGCTCGATCAACCGCCGGATGGAACAAGCGCGCGGTGGTGATGCATTCCTTACGCTCGACCGCAGGTTCCACCAGTTGCTCGCGGGGCCGAACACGATGATTGTCGAGATGATCGACGACGTGCGAGACAAAGTGCATAGATATGTCAGTAGCCTGGCGACGGCCAAGCCCGGGCGTAAGGCAGCCACAGAGGAACACGCCAAGATCATCGACGCACTCGAGGCTCACGACATGAAGCTCGCCCGCCGTTTCATGCACGAGCACGTGATGCAATCTAGGGCGTTTATCGTTGATCGGCTTGAGGCTGACGCGAAGTCGGGCGAGTCGGCGCGCCCTCCCTCCCGCGCCGAACGCCTCACCAAGTCATCGCGCCGCTAGCGGCGGTCATGGCGGAGAGTCCGATCACCGCCGCCGTCTTCCGCGATGTCGTCGGTGCGTTTGCTTCAGGCGTGACCGTGATCACCACCGAACGCGAGGCTAAGCGGTACGGGATGACCGCGAGTGCATTCAGTTCAGTGTCGCTCGACCCGCCACTGGTGCTCGTGTGCATCAATCAGAGCGCCACCACAGAGGCTGCCGTGGCCGGCAGCGGCGTCTTCGCGGTCAACATACTCGGTGAAGATCAGGCGCCCCTTGCCTCACATTTCGCGCGCGCGGGATCCGACAAATTCGCTGGCGTTCCGACCGAGACTGGTGAACTGGGATGCCCCTTGCTTGCCGATGCGCTTGGAACGCTGGAGTGCAAAGTGGAGCAGGCGGTTGCGGGCGGAACCCATAGCGTCTTTATGGGTATGGTCATGTCCGCCCGCACCCGAGCGGGGGAGCCGCTGACTTATTTCCGAGGTGACTTCGGACAGTTTCAACTCGCTCGGGATCATCCGCTCACCCACGCCGTGCGCGAGCGCTTGTTCAACGGCAGCGACCCGATCGGAGCAACCTTAGATCCCCAGCGCCTGAGCCTGGAACTCGGCACGTCCATGGGCGAGATCCAGCGGGCATTAGGCAGCCTCTTCGCCGAAGGACTTGTCGGCCGGGACGCACGTGGGCGACTCGTGCTTCCGCAGATATCCGAAGAGACGCTTGAGGAGATTTTCGACGCGCGCATGGCGGTCGAGCTCGGTGCCGCCGAACTCGTCTGCGGCAAACTCCGTGGCGCGGATCTCGCGGCGCTGCGCACGGAGATGGAGAAGGCCGAAGCATTCATCGTCGACGGACACCTGAAGGACATCGTTGGCTACGCCCATGCCAACAGCCGCTTCCACACCACCCTGGTCGGACTCGCCGGCAGCCGCCCCCTCCTGGACGCGTATCGACAGCTGAGTCTCCCGGGAATTCTCGTCCGGGGTCTGCCGGCGATCGCCGAGAGCGAGGATCGTGTCCCCATGGCAAACGTCGATCACCGCGACATCGTGGAGGCTTACGAACGCGGCGATCTGGACGACGCTCGCGCCGCGATCCGCCGGCACACGGCGCACTCGAAGGAGAGCCACCGCCGGCACGCCGCATCAAGCCGTCGTCCGCTCCTGGGCTAGAAGCTTTCCTTCGGCGGCGACTACGGCAATCGCCGGAGGCTGGCCAGCCAAGCCGCGATCGCGCGTCGCGATCGGCGCCCGCTGTGTCGCCAGGACGAGCTCGTCGCGACGGCCGTCGGCGAGCGCCTTGCCGGCGATCTCCCCCGATTCCCCTGGAGGTAGACGCCGGCGGTGTCGACGAAGTTGACCCCCGCGCCGCGCGCGGCGTGGACGATGCGAAATCGATTCGTCATGGTCGGGGTTGCCCAGGCACCGAACATCATCGCGCCACGACATAGCTTGCCGACCGGAGCATGCCGACCGAGACGCCGGTGCGCCCAAGGATGCGCTGTTCCTTAGCTGCTCTGCTCAGGTGAGGTCGGTGACCTCGAAGGCGGCGGGCTCATCTTGCGTGGCGGCCCAGCTTCCGAGCAGCCGTAGGGTCTCCTCGTTCCGGGAGCCGGGCTCAGCCGTGTAGGTGAAGATTGTCAGGCCGGGGTCGGCGACGAGGTCCAGTCGGTCGTAGGTGAGGGTGATGTCCCCCACGACCGGATGGTGGAACTGTTTGACGCCGGTGATGTGCTGGCGGACGTTGTGTTGGGCCCACAGGGTGCGGAACTGCTCGCTCCGGGTCGACAGCTCGCCGACGAGGTCGGACAGGCAGCGGTCGTAGGGGTCGCGGCCGGCGGAGGCGCGCAGCACCGCAACCGTGTCGTGGGCGGCCTTGTTCCAGTCGACGTACAGCTCGTGGGCGTGCGGGTCCAGGAAGATGTAGCGTGCGGTGTTGGCGGGCCGCCCCTGACTCGAGAACATCTCGGAGTAGAGCGCGCTGCCGAGGGCGTTGGCGGCGAGGATGTCGAGCCGGTCGTTGCGCACGAACGCGCACGCGCCGGTGATCGCGTCGAGAATGTGCTGCACGCTCGGGCGCAGCGGCTGCTTGGCGGCCCGGCGGCGTCGCGGCGGGGAGACAGTCGGCCGCACCGCGCGGGCGAGATCGAACAGGTGCGCGTGCTCGGCGTCGTCGAGCTCGAGCGCGCGGGCTACCGCCTCGAGCACGCTGTCCGACACGCCGTGCATGTCGCCGCGTTCGAGCCGGGTGTAGTACGGGACGCTGACGCCGGCCAGCACCGCCACCTCCTCGCGGCGCAGTCCCGGGACGCGCCGGCTGCCGTAGGTGGCAAGCCCGACCTGCTCCGGGGTGATCCGCGCCCGGCGTGAGGTTAGGAACTCCCTGATATCGGTGCGCGTGTCCATCCGGAGCAGGGTAGAGACGCTCGCCGACTTCTGGGAGACCCTGCCACTACCCCTCTCAACAGGGTCTCCCACCTCGCCCGATCCCGTGCTTAGTTGGATAGCGAACGACTGAGCAAAGGAGCAGAACATGCGAGCAACCGTGATGCACGCCGCCGGCGACGTCCGCATCGAGGATGTCCCCGATCCGACCCTGATCGAGCCGACCGACGCGATTCTGCGCGTGACCCGCGCCTGCATCTGCGGCAGCGACCTGTGGCCATACGCGTCGATGCAGCCGAGTGAGACCGGCCAGTCGATGGGCCATGAGGCGATCGGGATCGTCGAGGACATCGGCCCGGACGTGCGCAGGCTCAAGCGAGGTGACCTCGTGGTGATGCCGTTCGCGATCTCCGACGGCACCTGCGAGTTCTGCCATGAAGGACTGAACACCGAATGCGTGCATGTCGCGTTTTTCGGCAACAACGGCATGAACGGCGCGCAGGCCGAGGCGCTGCGCATCCCCCGCGCCGACGGAACCCTGTACGCGCTGCCGGTCGGCGAGGACCACGCGCTGCTGCCCTCGCTGCTCACTCTGGCCGACGTGCTGGGGACCGGCCACCACGCCGCCGTGACCGCCAAGATCGCCCCGGGTAAGAGCGCGGCGGTGGTGGGCGACGGCGCGGTCGGTCTGTGCGGCGTGATCGCAGCCAAGCGACTCGGCGCCGAGCAGATCATCATCCTGGGTCGCCACCCCGACCGGATCGCACTCGCCCGCGAGTTCGGCGCCACCGACGTCGTGCCCGAGCGCGGCGAAGAGGCGGTCGAGCGGGTGCTCGAGCTGACCGGCGGCTTCGGTGCCGAGTCGGTGCTCGAGTGCGTCGGCCTCGGGTCCTCGACCCAGACCGCGATCAGCATCGCCCGGCCGGGCGGCGCGGTCGGCCGGGTTGGCGTTCCCCAGGACGAGGCAATGCCGGCCTCCCAGGCCGCGTTCTACAAGAACCTCACGATCGGCGGCGGACCCGCCCCGGTCCGCGCCTACATCGACGAGCTGCTTCCCGACATCCTCGAGCGTCGGATCGAGCCAGGCAGGGTGTTCGACCGCACCGTCAATCTCGACGGGGTGCCCGACGGCTACCGCGCGATGACCGAACGGGAGTCGATCAAGGTGATGGTGCGGCCATGACGGCACCCGGTTGGAAGCACGAGGAACTCGAACGGATCGCTTCCGCGAACGAGCTTCACATTGCACCGCTGCGCGGTGACGGGACGTCGGGCCGGCCGGTGCCGATCTGGGTAGTCGAGAAGGACGTCGAGCTGCTCGGCGCAGAAGAGCGCGAAGGCGACGCGGTTGACCGCGCCTATCGTGACAAGTACGACCGCTACCCGAAGTACGTCGAGCCAATGGTCAGCCCCGAGGCGCGGGCCACGAACCTGCGACTGGTTGCCCGCGTGGGGGACGGGGAGGCCGGGTGACGGCGCATGCGCGCCATCGCGGGCTGGTTCTGGCGGTGATCCTGGCCGGCTATCTGCTGGTGCTGATCGACGTGTCGATCCTGATGGTCGCGCTGCCGCGGATCCATCGGGACCTCGGTTTCTCGGCCACTGGTTTGTCGTGGGCGCAGAACGCGTACACGCTGACGTTCGGCGGCCTGCTGCTGCTCGGCGCCCGAGTCGGCGATCTGCTCGGCCGTCGGCGAACGTTCACCACTGGGATCGCGCTGTTCGCCGTCGCGTCGCTCGCCGTGGGCTGTGCGCAGTCGCCGCTGTGGATGATCGCGGCCCGCGCCGTCCAGGGGATCGGCGCCGCGCTGCTGGCGCCCTCGACCCTGGCGCTGTTGTCCACGAGCTTTCCCGAGGGGTCGCAGCGCGCCCGCGCGATCGCCGCCTACGGGGCGCTGGCCGGGATCGGCACGAGCCTCGGCCTGATCCTCGGCGGCGCCCTCACCGAGCTTGCCTCGTGGCGGCTCGGGTTCTTCATCAACCTTCCCGTCGGCCTGGCGGCGATCCTCGCCGCTCCACGGCTGCTCGAGGAGACCGCGCCGCACCCCGGGCGCCTCGAGCTCACCGGCGCGCTCAGCTCCACGCTCGGGGTCAGCGCGCTCGTGTTCGGCATCGTTCACTCAGCCGACGCCGGCTGGAGCGATCCGATCACGCTCGGCAGTCTGTGTGTCGGGACCGCGCTCCTGGGCCTGTTCGTGTTCGACCAGAGGCGCTCGCCGCAACCGATCATGCCGCTGCGCCTGCTCGCCGACCGGCAGCGCGCCGGCGGTTACGCCGCGCGGTTCTTGTTCAACGGCGCATTGCTCAGCTTCTTCTTCTTCATGACCCAGTACCTTCAGGGCGTCCGCGGCGCCACGCCGCTCCAGGCCGGCGCGCTGTTCTTGCCCGTCACCGTCGCCGCCTCCGCCGCGGCGACGGCCACGCCCCGGCTCCTCAGACGCGCGGGTAATCCCCTGGTGGCAGTCATCGCGTGCGCGGCGATCCTGATCGGCACCGCCTGGATGAGCCGCCTGTCCGCGAGCACCGGCTATCTCAGCGGCCTGCTCGCGCCGATGATCATCTTCGGCGTCGGGCAGGGTCTCGGGCTGAGCACGCTGACCACTGCCGGCCTGGCCGGCGTCGACGCGCGCGACGCCGGTGTGGCCGGCGGCCTCGTTAATGCCTTTCACCACATCGGCGGCGCCTTCGGCCTCGGGGTCCTGATCACGATCTTCGCCGCCGCCGGAAACGGTGCGCATGGTCACGCGCTGCTCGCCGACCGGGTGTCCGCGGCGCTGACCGGCGCGGCCGTCTTTCTCGCGCTCGCGCTCGTGGTCGCGCTCGTCACCCATCCCCGCCGGCGGGCCCGTAGCGCCGAATTGGCTCCCACCGTCCGGCTCTCGGCCAGCCGGAACCGGAGTCACACCGGCCCGGACGCCGCCACCGAAAGCCGTGCCACCTCGTAAACACACGACCCAGGAGAAGCCATGCAGATCACTCGTAGCGGCATCGACACCGGCAAGGGACAGCCCGACTGGTTCACCGGCGACGTGTACGTCGACCCCATCGTCGCAGCCACCGAAACCTCGCGCGTCGGCGGCGGACTGGTGCATTTCACCCCCGGTGCACGCACGCACTGGCACACCCACCCCCACGGTCAGACCATCTATGTCACCGAGGGCGTCGGGCGCTGTCAACGCGAAGGAGGCCCAATCGAGGAGATCCGTCCCGGCGACCGCGTGTTCTTCGAACCCGCCGAGAACCACTGGCATGGCGCCGCGCCCAACCGCTTCATGGCCCACATTGCGATACAGCTCCTCGACGAGAACGGCAGCGCCGGCACGTTCGGCGACCCGGTCACCGACGAGCAATACAACGGCACCGCGGTCGCCTAGACACACCCGACATCCGAACAGGAGGAACCAATGCCAGAAAACGAGCCATCCGGCGCGCAGAAGATGTTCGGCGAGTTCGCGCCGGGCCTGGTGCACTTCACCGACGATGTTCTCTTCGCCGAGGCCTGGACCAGGCCCGAACTCTCACCCCGGGACCGCAGCCTCGTAACCGTCGCGAGCCTCCTGACCGGCACCCGGGACTCCCTGGTCAACCGCGGCGAGCCGGGAGTCACGGGCGCGACGGGCCGATGAAGAGCGCATCGTCCACCGCACAAAATCAACGTCCCGGCGAGCGAGGACCGCCATGTCCAGCAACGCCGACGCCCGCGCCGCCGAAGCCACGCCGACCTATCTGCGTAGCGGCGACCCCGCCCTCGCACGAGACGACGCACTCATGCCCCCGGTAGGTTGCGTTTCCGTGGAACTGGCTATCCACTTCCGTCCCCCGCGGGTCGTAGGTTTGGGGCGTGAGCGATCAGCCCGCTGCTGGCGTGGACTATCCGCGTAACTGGCACGAGTTGCTGCTCTGGTTCGGTGACGATGCGGCGTGTCTTCGCTACTT
>DATJRS010000087.1:0-21919 GCA_035504535.1 Solirubrobacteraceae bacterium
CTAGGCGCTCCAACAGCCGATCGATCGTGTCGGCGAGCAGGTGCAACTCATCCCGCGGACCGCTCATCGCGAGCCGCTCGTGCAGATTGGTCTCCGAGATCCGCTCGGTCGCCGCTGTGATCGTCCGTAAGGGCGCGAGCACGCGACCGGCAACCAGCCACCCGAGCACGACCGAGACGATCGCCATGATCCCGAGCGCAATCCCGGAGTAGACCTGCAGATGGTGCAGGCCGATGGAGCGCGCGGCGTTTATGGCCGTCGGGACCCTTGCCAACTGCGCAATCGGGCGACCGCCTGGACCGAGGATCCGGCTGGGTGCTTTGAACGCGAACTTCTGGAACAGGTAATAGGTGATCGCCAGCATCGCGGCGCCGCAGATCACAAACAGGGCGCTGTAGAGCAGCGTCAGACGCCAGCGCACCGTCGGGCGCGGAACGAGCACCCGCAGGAAACGCGGCTTTTGTAGCGTCGGGCCGATCACCACAGCACGAACGATTTCGCATGGCAGGTTACAGCGACATAACGCGGTAACCGGCCTGTAACCGCGCATGGCACACCCTCCCCAGGTGTCCCTTCCAGCCAACCGGGTGCGTGACGGGCGCGCGCGCGTGCTGGCCTGTGCAGTGATCGCCGCGGCGCTGCTCCTTGCCGCGCTCATCGCGGGCTGCGGCGGCTCCGGCGGCGGTGGGACACGAGCCAGCTCGAGGGTCAGCGCTCAGTTCCACCGTGCGCTCGCCTACTCGGACTGCATGCGCTCGCACCGAGTGCCCGACTTCCCCGATCCCGACGGTCAGGGCGGGTTCGTGATCGGCCCGGCGCCCGATCTGGACCCCAACTCACCGGCATTTCAAGCCGGGCTGAAAGCGTGCGGGCCGCTCCCTTCGAGCGTGACGCCGGCACAAGAGGACCAGGCGTTTCACCGCGCGTTGAAAGCCGCGGTCTGCATGCGGGCAAACGGCGTCGCGGACTACCCCGAACCCCAACTCGTCAAGGGACAGGGCACATCAGGAAAGGACATCGCCATGTCCTTCAACGGGCTCAACCTCGACGCGCCTGCTTTCCAGACGGCGATGAAAAAGTGCGGCTACCAAGATGAACGACAGCTAATCGGCGTCCAACCGGCGGGCGGATGACGAGCACCACCGGTGTCCCAATCGCCGCGCTGCTGGTTGCTGCGCTGCTCGCGGGCTGCGGAGGCTCCACCGGCGGCGGTGTGACCCAGCGGGCGCTTGCGCGCGCGTTGAGAGCCGCAGCCTGCATGCGGGCAAACGGCGTCCCCAGCTACCCTGCGCCGAAGCTCATCAACGGAACGATCCGCGTCTCCTTCACCGCGAGCTTGAACCCCACCACGCCCACTGTCCAGGCGGCCGCTCAGAAGTGTGGCTATCAAGCCGAACAGCAGGCCGGAGAGACCAGCTCGCGCATCGCCTTCGCCCGCTGCATGCGCGCGCATGGCGTGAGGAGGTTTCCCTATCCGACCGCGGACGGCAGCGTGTCGCCGGCAATGGTGCAGGCCGCAGGCATCAACATCGACTCGGCAGCAGTCGCGAAGGTCGTAGGCGAGTGCCTGCCGCCATGGCTCCGACCCGGAACGGCACCTTGACATGCTAGCCAGCCCCGAAGTCTGCCTCCGTGTAATTCGAATGTTTGGGCGGCTGGTTGCGTGGTGCGCGGCGGCCGCGATCCCGCTGCTGGCAGTCGGCTGCGGTGGCGGCTCGCATGGCGCGGGGAGAAGCGGCTCCTCCTCGACCACGACAGCGGGGCCCTCGAGTCAGGCGACGATCACGATCAACCCTGCCAAGCAGTATCAGCGCATCGCCGGATTTGGTGTGTCTGAAGGGTTCGGGCAGGCCAAGGCGCTGATGAATGCGCCAGCCTCGGTCCAGAACCAGGTGCTGAGCTTGCTCTACAGCCCAACCCACGGGGCGGGTCTGACGATCCTGCGCAATGAGATCAGCGCCGACGCGGGCTCCACGATCGAGCCGCGGGCGCCGAGCGGTCCGAATGCGAAGCCTTCCTATCTGACGCTCGCCGAGGTCGACCAGGATCAAGGCCAGCTGTGGTTCGCCAAGCAGATCAAGGCCGACTACGGCGCCAGCGTGTTCGCCGATGCCTGGAGCGCGCCCGCGTTCATGAAGACCAACGACTCGGCAATAAGCGGCGGCACGCTGTGCGGGGTCCCGGGTGCTCGCTGCAAGAGCGGCGATTGGCGCCAGGCCTACGCCAACTATCTCGTGCAGTACGCGAAGGATTACGCCGCCGCCGGCGTACCGCTCAGCTACGTGGGGCCGGAGAACGAGACGACGATCTCGCCACCCCAGGACAGCATGATCATGAGCCCGGCGCAGACGGCCGACTTCATGGCGAGCCTCGGCGCGACGCTCGTGCGGTCCGGTCTTTCGACGCGGGCGGAGTGTTGCGCCAGCATCAGCTGGAGCTACGCGCAGCAGTTCGCGGACGCGATCGAGACCGACAAGGCAGCGAACACGGCAACGGCGCTGTTCACGAGCCACGGCTACTTCGTACCGCTCGACTCGCCGCTGCGCGGCTGGAGCAAACCGGTGTGGGAGACCGAGTGGGCGCCGTTCGGCATGCAGCCGTGGGACCCGGCGTGGGACGACGGCTCACTGTCGTCCGGATTCACTTGGGCGCAGAACATCTACACGGGCTTGACCGGGGCGAACCTGGCCGCGTTCCTGTACTTGTGGGGCGCGAACACGAGCACGACGACCGTGACCGGCCCGAACACGGGTCTGGTTGATGTCACAGGCAACACGGTCGCCACCTCCGGTCGCCTGTGGGCGTTCGCAAGCTACAGCCGGTTCATCCGCCCGGGCGCGGTCCGCCTCGGCGCCACGACAAGCGCAACGGGTCTCGAGGCCAGCGCGTTCCGCAACCGCGACGGGTCGATCGCGGTGGTCGTTCTGAACGGCACCCGCAGCCGTCAGGTCACGACCTTCTCGCTGCATGGGCTCGACGCATCGCACGTGACGCCGTTCCTGACCGACGCATCCCACGGGCTTTCCGAAGAGGCCTCGATTTCGGTGAAGAACGGCGGCTTCGCCGCCACCCTGCCGCCGCGGTCGCTCGTCAGCTACGACATACGACCATGAGCGGCGCCCATCGGGCGGTCGGGGTCGCGTTGCTGAGCGCCGGACTTCTTGCGGGCTGCGGCGGCGGAGACACGCACGCGAGCGCGCCGAGCAAGGTGATGTCGGCGGCGCTCGCCTACGCGAACTGCATGCGATCACACGGAGTGCCCGACTTCCCGGATCCCAACAGCCAGGGCGAGTTCCAGCTCCGTCCTTCCGTCCGGGTCGAAAATGGTCGTCGGACCCCGGTCGGGGATCTGCTCCCGAGCTCGCCGGCGTTCCAGGGCGGCCAGCGTGCCTGCGGGTCGTTCGGCTCGGCTGGGCGTCAGGTAACGCCGGCGCAGGAGGAGCAGGCGTTCCAGACGGAGCTCAAGGCCGCGGTGTGCATACGGGCAAACGGTGTCCCCGGCTACCCCGATCCGAAGCTCGTCGACGGATCGATCGACCTCGAGTTCAACGGCAGGTTCAACCCGGACTCACCCGCCTTCCAGCAGGCGGCCAGGAAGTGCGCAAAGCCGGGCGTGGCACTTGCTGGGACGCTCCCGGCGGGGTGATCATCAGTGCCGGGTTGAGAGCACCGCCGCAGGCACCACCGCCGCCACCAGCACGGCCAGCACCGCCAACGTGCCCCACCATCCGATCCTCGTCGCGCTGAGCGCGCCGATCAAGACCGCGCCGGTGGCGGTCCCGGCGTCGAAGGCGCCGTTCCAGACGGCGCTGGCGACGGGCCGCTCACTCGAGGTGGTGCGGGCGAAGGCGTAGACCAAGGTGAGGCACTGAACCGCCCCGTAGCCCACCCCGAGCATCCCGCACGCGGCCAGCACGACCCCGTTGGAGGGCCCGCTCAGGCCGGCGGCAAGTGCGAGCAGGCCGGCGATGGCTACCCCGCAGGCGCCGGCCAGAAGCCAGGTTCGGCCGGGCCGGTCGACCTGCACCCCGGCCTGCCAGCGGGCCAAGGCGGCGGCGACCGTGAACGCCAGCAGACCAACGGTTGCCACGAGCTCGGAGCGCACGATGGGCAAGATCGTCACCACCGCGCCGCCGGTGATCGTGAGTGCGCAAAGCACGGTGGCGGGCAGTAGGGAACGCGTGATGGCTCGCGGTGTGGCGCCCGTCGGCACCGCCTGAGCCGGCTCAGGGGCGACCCGCCGCCAGCCGCCGCCCACGGCGAGCGCCGCGCCGAGAACGGGTAGGCCGGCGATCGCCGCGATGGGCCAAAATCCGAATGCGTGCAGAATCAGGACGGCCAGGGGAATCAGTACCACGTTGGGAATCGCCGCTGCCAGCCCGTACAACCCCGTCGCCTCGCCCTGCCGGCCGGGCGGCGCGACCTCGCTGGCCATGTACGCCCCCGCGACCGTGAAGACGGCAAACCCGACGCCTCGCAGCACGCATATCGCGTACAGCCCGGCGCCCGAGCTCGCCCAGATCAGTAAGGGGGCCGGCAGCCCGAGGGCAACGAGGCCGATGGCCACGGTGGCGGGTGTCGACAGACGGCGCAGCAGCGCGGGCACCGCCGGCTGAAACAGGACGGTGGCGGCCAGCATCACGGTCGTTGTCGCCCCGGCCGCGGCGGTGGAGTTGCCGGCTGACGCGACGTAGGCTGGCAGCGACGGCAGGGTCACGAAGAAGCCCGTGAACCCCGCCACGGTCATCAGCATCATGCGCGCGCACGGCCACTGCAACGCCAGCGGGCGACGGTCGTCGGTGGCGACGCTGGTCGTGGCCAAACCAGCGCTCTCGCGGCCCGCGCTCAGCTCTCGCCCCGGTAGGCTCGCCAGCCTCCGTACTTGGTGATCTCGATGAGCCCTTCGCCCCGTTCCAGAACGTCGCGGCGCAGCAGCACGGCGAAGCTCACGGACCCGTCCTGAAGCTCGATCGTCCCGAACTCGAGCTCGGGCGGCTCGGCCGGCAGAAGCGAATGGTGCAGCATCTCGATCGGAACGTCGTAGAGCTCCCCGATGATCGCGGCGCCCCCCGCGGCGGTCGGAACCAGTGCGGGGAACTCATCTCGGACCGAGTAGAACCGGTATTTGGGGGCGGTGCGCCGCTCCCCGAGCAGCGGGACGCCCTCGATGTGCTGGTGCACGGGGCCGCCCTGCATACCACCGCCGTTCAGAAACATCGGGGGCATATCAGTCCTTCCACTTAGCGAGATAATTTTTCTGTACAACGGAAGATAAGGCCGTGGGTCGCTCGCGTCAACTTCGAGCCGTTGACACCGAGGCCGGTTCACCGTACTATTCCGACAGACGGTAGTGTGTTTCCGAAGCACGGAAAATTTCAGACGAATCTAACCGCGACGAAGGAGCCTCCCAGATGGGCATCTCGCTCGGAGCAAATCAATACGGCAAGGCGGAGAACCGCGTCGTGCGCGTCTATCGCGACACACCTCGGCACGAGCTTGTCGACCTCAATGTGTCGACCTCGCTGCGCGGCGACTTCGCCGACGCGCACATGAGCGGTGATCAAGCCTACGTGCTGCCGACCGACACCCAGAAGAACACCGCGTTTGCGTTCGCCAAGCGGCACGGCGTCACCTCGCCGGAGGACTATGCGATCGCTCTGGGCAGGCGGTTCCTCGAGGCGGCGCCCAAGGCCGACAGCGCCCAGATCAGGGTCGAGCAGTACCCCTGGGATCGCATTCCGACCGGGCCGAACGGGCACGACCACGCGTTCGTGCGCCGCGGCGACGGAACGCGCACAACCGTGGTCACCGTGAACGACCGCGGCGACGCCGAGCACGTGTCGGTGGTGTCGGGCCTGGCCGACGTGACGCTGCTGAAGTCAACCGGGTCGGAGTTCAAGGGCTACCTGAAGGACGAGTACACGACGCTGCAAGAGACCGACGACCGCATCATGGCCACCTCGCTCGTCGCCCGCTGGCGCTATGCGAACACCGACGTCGACTGGAACGCCAGCTACGACTCGATCCGCGCAACGTTGCTGACTGAGTTCGCCACGACCTACAGCCGCGCGCTGCAGGAGACGCTGTACCTGATGGGCACGCGCGTGCTCGAGGCCCACGACGACGTCGTCGAGATCAGGTTCTCAGCGCCCAACAAGCACCATTTCCTCGTCGACCTCAAGCCGTTCGGGTTGAGCAACGAGGGCGAGGTGTTCATCGCCGCCGATCGACCGTACGGCCTGATCGAGGCGACCGTGGCGCGCGACGACGCCCCCGACCCCGGCGACGCCTGGCTGGCCGTCCCGGCCTTCGCCTGAGTGGTGAGCGGTCCCATGGGAGATCACGGACTGGACTATCTGGCCAACTGCTCGATGCTGTTCACCGAGCAGCCGCTGCTGGAGCGCCCCGGCGCCGCTCGAGCCGCCGGGTTTGACGCGATCGAGTTCTGGTGGCCGTGGCCGGAGCAGCCGGTGCCCGCCGAGGCCGAAGTGGAGGCGTTCGTGCGCGCGATACGCGACGCCGGGGTGCGGCTGATCGGGCTGAACTTCTTCGCCGGGGACCTCGCCGGAGCCGACGCCGGCGTGCTGTCGATCCCGGACCGCTCCGGGCAATTCCGCGAGAACCTCGACGTCGCGGTCGGCATCGGCGAGCAGCTCGACGTGATGGCGTTCAACGCGCTCTACGGCAACCGAGTCGATGGAGTCGCCGCAGAGCGGCAGGACGAGCTCGCGCGCGAGAACCTCGGACGCGCCGCCGACGCGGCTGCTCGGATCGGCGCCACCGTGCTCGTCGAGCCCGTCAGCGGCCCCAAGCCCTACCCGCTGCGCACGGCCGAGGACGCCGTCGCGGTGGTCGAGGCGGTCCGGGCGAATGGACACGCGAACGTCGGGTTCCTCTGCGATCTGTTCCACCTGGCAAACAACGGCGACGATGTCAACGCGGCGATCGCGCGGCACGCCGATGTCACCAGCCACGTGCAGATCGCCGACCATCCCGGTCGGGGCGAGCCCGGAAGCGGCGAGCTCAATCTAGACCGCCACCTCGGCGCCCTCGCCGACCGCGGCTACGCGGGCTGGGTGGGCCTGGAGTACAAGCCGACCACCGACACCGAGACGAGCCTGCAGTGGCTGCCGATGGAGCGGCGCGCGGCTCGCGGTGTGACCCGAGAGCGAGGACGAGCATGAGCACGATTGGTTTTATCGGCCTGGGGATCATGGGCAGCCCGATGGCGGTCCACCTGCAGCAGGCCGGCCACGAGGTAAGCGGTTACAACAAACACCGCGACACCGCCGGTCCGCTGGTCGAGGCCGGCGGCCGCAAGGCGTCCTCGATCGCCGACGCGGTGCAAGGTGCCGACGTCGTTGCGGTCATGGTGCCCGACTCCCCCGATGTCCAGGAGGTGCTCACCGGACCGGGCGGCGTCTTCGAAAGTGCCGCTCCCGGCACGCTCGTGATCGACTTCTCGAGCATCAGGCCGGATGTCACGGCCGAGCTGGCGCAGATCGCGAGCGAGCGCGGCTTCCGGCTGCTCGACGCGCCCGTCTCCGGCGGCGAGGCCGGCGCCAAGAACGCAGCGCTGTCGATCATGGTCGGCGGCGCGGCCGAGGACTTCGCGGCCGCCAAGCCGATCTTCGACGCAGTCGGCAAGACGATCGTGCACGTCGGGCCCAACGGGGCCGGCCAGACGGTCAAGGCGGCAAACCAGCTGATCGTCGGCACCAACATCCAGGTGCTTGCCGAGGCGCTCGTGTTCCTCGAGGCATACGGGGTGGACACCGAGGCCGCGATGGACGTTCTCGGTGGCGGGCTGGCCGGCTCGATGGTGCTCCAACAGAAGCGCGGCAACATGCTGAACCGCTCGTTCGCACCGGGCTTCCGGATCGACCTGCACCACAAGGACATGGGGATCGTCACCTCGGCGGCGCGCGAGGCCGGGGTGGCACTTCCGGTTGGCGCCATCGTCGCGCAGCTGATGGCCTCGGCGCGCGCATGCGGCGACGGCGACCTTGACCACTCGGCGCTGCTGCGCGGCGTCGAGCGACTCGCCGGCCGGCAGCCGGCCCAGACCTGACGTACCCGAACTGAAACGGAGCAGTGACGACATGGCACGAATGACCGCGGCTCAGGCCGCAGTGAGCATCTTGAAGGCGGAGGGCGCGACCCATCTGTTCGGATTGCCCGGCGCGGCGATCAACCCGTTCTACAAGGCGATGCAGCTCGACGGCGGACTGCACCACACGCTCGCCCGCCACGTCGAGGGCGCCTCGCACATGGCCGAGGGGTACACCCGGGCGGCCCCCGGCAACATCGGCGTTTGCGTCGGCACCAGCGGGCCGGCCGGTACCGACATGATCACCGGGCTGTACTCGGCCTCCGCGGACTCGATCCCGATCCTGTGCATCACCGGACAGGCGCCGGTGGCCAAGCTCCACAAGGAGGACTTCCAGGCGGTCGACATCGCGTCCATCGCGAAGCCGCTGACCAAGATGGCGGTGACGGTGCTCGAGCCTGCGCAGGTGCCGGGCGTCTTCCAGCAGGCGTTTCACCTGATGCGGTCCGGACGCCCCGGGCCGGTGCTCATCGACCTGCCGATCGACGTCCAGCAGGCCGAGATCGAGTTCGACCCGACCACCTACGCGCCGCTCGAGGTCTTCAAGCCGAGGGCGACGCGCGCCCAGATCCAGCGGGCGTTCGACATGCTGCATGTGGCGCAGCGACCGTTGATCGTCGCCGGCGGTGGGGTGATCAACGCCGACGCCGCGGAGCTGCTCGTCGAGTTCGCCGAGCTGACCGGAGTGCCAGTCGTGCCGACGCTGATGGCCTGGGGCGTGATCCCCGAGGACCATCGGCTCAACGCGGGGATGGTCGGTCTGCAGACCGCGCGGCGCTACGGCAACGCCTCAATGCTCGCCGCTGACTTCGTGCTTGGGATCGGCAACCGCTGGGCCAACCGGCACACCGGCGGCCTCGCCACCTACACCACCGGCCGCAAGTTCGTCCACGTCGACATCGAACCGACCCAGATCGGCCGGGTGTTCGCGCCCGACTACGGGATCGTCTCCGACGCGGGCGCGGCGCTCGAGCTGTTCGTGGAAGCCGCGCGCGAACGCGACCTCCCCGACCGCGACGAGTGGGCGAACGAGTGCGACGAACGCAAGCGCACGATGTTGCGCAAGACGAACTTCGACAACGTTCCGATCAAGCCGCAGCGCGTCTACCAGGAGATGAACCGTGCGTTCGGTGGGGACGTCCGCTACGTGAGCACGATCGGGCTGTCGCAGATCCAGGCCGCCCAGCTGCTGCACGTCCACCGCCCGCGGCATTGGATCAACGCCGGACAGGCCGGCCCGCTCGGGTGGACGGTTCCGGCCGCGCTCGGTGTCGCCACCGCGGAGCCGGATGCGACCGTCGTCGCGCTCTCGGGCGACTACGACTTCCAGTTCATGATCGAGGAGCTCGCCGTCGGAGCCCAGTTCAGGATCCCCTACATCCACGTCGTCGTCAACAACGCCTACCTCGGGCTTATACGCCAGTCGCAGCGCGGGTTCGACATGGACTACCACGTGCAGCTGTCGTTCGAGAACGTGAACTCCCCCGAGTGCAACGGCTACGGCGTCGACCACGTCAAGGTCGCCGAGGGTTTGGGCTGCAAGGCGTTGCGCGTGTTCGAGCCCGACGAGATCCTGCCCGCGCTCGAGCGGGCCAAGGAGCTGATGGAGGAGTTCCGGGTGCCGGTCGTCGTCGAGGCGATCCTTGAACGGGTGACGAACGTGTCGATGGGAACCGAGCTCGACAACGTCACCGAGTTCGAGGAGCTCGCCCTGACGGGAGCCGACGCGCCCACCGCGGCGTATGCGAACCTCGACTGATGGCGCGGGTACTGCTCGCTCCGGACAAGTTCAAGGGAACGCTGACCGGGGCCGAGGTCGCGGCCTCGCTCGCCGAGGGCATCCGGAGCCGGCGGGCGACCGCTGACGTGGTGGCGGTGCCCGTCGCCGATGGGGGCGATGGGTCGCTGGCCGCGTTCGAGGCGGCTGGTTTCCAGCGCGTCGTACTACGCGCGACCGACGCCGCCGGGCGGGCTGAGCCAACGTGGTATGTCCGCCGCGGCGGGGAGGCGGTCGTGGAGCTGGCCGAGGTGGCCGGCCTGGCGAAAATGATGATCCCGCCCACCCCGCTCGCTCCCCTCACCGCGACGAGCCGGGGCCTCGGCGAGCTGATCGCGGACGCGCTGGATGCGGGCGCCACACGCGTGCTTGTCGGGATCGGCGGCAGCGCGTCGACCGACGGTGGTCTCGGCCTCGTTCAGGCGCTCGGCGCCCGGGTGCGCGATGCCTCGGGCGCAGAGGTCGGACCCGGCGGAGCAGGAGCCGCGACGGCGGTCACGCTCGACCTCAGCGGGCTGCATCCGGGGCTGGCGACGGCGGACATCGAGGTCGCCTGCGACGTCGACAATCCGCTGACCGGCCCGGAGGGCGCAGCCGCGGTCTACGGCCCACAGAAGGGAGCGGATCCCGACCAGGTGCGCGAGCTCGACGCGGCGCTCGCGCGCTGGGCCGATGTCGTCGCCGCGGCGACCGGCCACGACCGTCGCGCTGAACCGGGCGCGGGCGCGGCCGGCGGAGTCGGGTTCGCGACGATCGCGATCCTCGGCGCCACACTGCGCCCCGGCGCGCAGCTGATGCTTGACCAACTCGGCTTCCACGACGCGCTCGCCGGTGCAGACCTCATCGTCACCGGCGAGGGATCGCTCGACGAGCAGACGCTGCGCGGCAAGGCACCGGCCGCGGTCGCCGCTGCCGGCCGAGCCGCTGGGGTGCCGGTTGTTGCCGTGGCCGGTCGCTGTCTGCTCGACGCCCCGCGGCTGAAGGACGCCGGGTTCGACAGCGTCTACACACTGCTCGACGAGGCCGGCACCCCGCAGCAAGCGTTCGACGAGGCCGCCGCCCTGCTGCGGCGGATCGGCGCACGACTGGGAGATCGGCTGCCCGGTGGCTGAGCCCGGCTTCGACCGTGCCTTCGTCGCCGCGCGCGCAATCGTCGAGGGCGCCGAGCGGCCGTGTGTCGTCGGCGTGCGCGATGGGCGCATCGCGGCGGTGCTCGACCTCGACCCCACCCACCCGGCCGGGTCGATCGCTGCGCGCGAGGTCGCGCACCTGGCCGACAGCGAGGTGCTGCTACCCGGTCTTGTCGACACACACGTGCACATCAACGAACCGGGTCGCACGGAGTGGGAGGGCTTTGACACCGGCACCCGCGCCGCGGCGGCCGGCGGCGTGACGACCGTGATCGACATGCCGCTCAACAGCATCCCGCCGACCACGACCGTCGACGCCCTAGCCATCAAGCGCGAGCGCGCATCCGCGCAGGCGCATGTCGACGTCGGCTTCTGGGGCGGTGCGGTCCCGGGCAACGTGGGCGAGCTCGAGCGGTTGCACGCGGCGGGCGTGTTCGGGTTCAAGTGCTTCATGGTCGACTCGGGCGTGCCCGAGTTCCCGCCGCTGGATCCCCCCGGCCTGGCGGAGGCGGTGGCCGAGACGGCCCGGATCGGCGCGCTGTTCATCGCGCATGCCGAGGACGCCGAGCTGATCGCGGCCGCGCCGGCGCCGGGCGGCCCGTCCTACGAGAAGTACCTGCGCTCGCGCCCGGCGGCGGCCGAGGAGCGAGCGATCGAGCGCCTCCTCGCTGACGCGCGCACGACCGGCGCTCGAGTCCACGTCGTCCACCTGACGACGGCGAGTGCGTTGGCTGGGCTGCGCGCCGCCCGCGCCGACGGCGTCGATGTCACCGTCGAGACCTGCCCCCACTACCTGGCGATCGTCGCCGAGGCGATCGAGGACGGGGCGACGCAGTTCAAGTGCGCGCCGCCGATCCGCGATGCTGAGAACCGGGAGCGGCTATGGGAGGGACTCCTCGGCGGCGAGATCGACATGATCGTCTCCGATCACTCGCCCTGCACCGCGGATCTCAAGCGCCTTGATACCGGCGACTTCGCCGCGGCCTGGGGTGGGATCGCGTCGCTCGAGCTCGGGCTCGGAGTCGTGTGGACGGAGGCGCGCGCCCGGGGTTGTGGCCTGGCCGAGGTCGTGCGCTGGATGGCGACTGCTCCCGCCGATCGCGTCGGGCTGAGGAACAAGGGCAGGATCGCGGTCGGCGCCGATGCCGACCTCGTCGTGTTCGACCCGGAGGCGGAGTTCGTGGTCGATCCATCGCGGTTGCAGCAGCGCAACCCGGTGTCGCCTTATGCCGGGCGGCGTCTCGCCGGCGTGGTCCGCCAGACCTGGCTCCGGGGCGAGCGAGTCGACTCATCGAGCGCCGCCCGTCACGGCAGGCTAATCCAGAGAGGAGGGCGAGAATGACCAGCTACTACGTGCCCCGCGGGGGGCTTCCTGGACAGACCGAGCTGGCCACGGACCGCACGCGCTTTACCGAGGCCTACGCGCTGCTCGGCAAGCGGACGATGCGCGACATCGTGATCAGCTACCTGCCGTTCTGGGAAGACACGCGGCTGTGGGTGATCGCCCGACCGCTATCGGGGTTCGCAGAGACGTTCTCGCAGTACATCGTCGAGGTCGCCCCGGGCGGTGGCTCGGATCGGCCGGAATCGGACCTGAATGCCGAGGCGGGCCTGTTCGTCGTCGACGGGACGGTGGAAGTCACGCTGGAGGGCGTCGCGCACGCCCTCGACGCGGGCGGCTTCGCATACCTTCCCCCCGACAGCGCGTGGAGGTTGCGCAACCGCGGGGACCGAACGGCCACCTTCCACTGGATTCGCAAGGCCTACCAGCGCGTCGCGGGGCTCGACGACCCGGAGCCGGTGATCGCCCACGACCGCGAGATCGAGCCGGTGGCCATGCCCGACACCGACGGCGCCTGGGCGACGACGAGGTTCGTCGACCCAGCCGATCTGCGGCACGACATGCACGTGACGATCGTGACCTTGCAGCCCGGCGCGTCGATCCCGTTCGCCGAGACGCACGTGATGGAGCACGGGCTGTACGTGCTGCAGGGCAAGGCGGTGTACCGGCTCAACCAGGACTGGGTGGAGGTGGAGGCCGGCGACTTCATGTGGCTGCGCGCCTTCTGTCCTCAGGCGTGCACCGCGGCGGGGCCCGAGGCCTTCCGGTACCTGCTCTACAAGGACGTCAATCGCCACGCTCCGCTCACCCGCCAGTTCGTCTAATGCCCAAAGTTCATTCCGCAACACAGAAAAAGTTTTCCGATTTTGTTGCGAGAATCGATTCTGAGGTGTACACTCGGCGAGGGCCGTTGAGGGCGTTTGCAGGCAATACGACGCTCCCCGACCATGTCGGCTGAGCGGCGGAGAGTGATTCGAGAGGACTCGTGTGATGGTCGCTGCTGAGGTCAAGATCAACGGGCGCAGCACGGCCCTGGCCGATGTCCCGGTGTGGACCACCGCGCTGGACTTCTTGCGTGAGCAGGGCCTCACCGGCTGCAAGGAGGGCTGCGCCGAGGGTGAGTGCGGCGCCTGCTCGGTCCTGATCGCGAGACCCGGCGTGGCCGCACAAACCGAGTGGGTGGCGATCAACGCCTGTCTGGTGCCGATCGCCGCGCTCGACGGCCAGGAGGTGGTCACCGCCGAGGGGCTGGGAGACGCCGACGCGCTGCACCCGGTCCAGCACGAGATGGCGGTCCGCGGTGGCTCGCAATGCGGCTACTGCACGCCCGGGTTCATCTGCAGCATGGCGGGCGAGTACTACCGTCCCGACCGCGCCCCGGCAAATGGACACGGTGACGCCGAGCACGGGCCCAACGGCTTCGACCTGCACGCGCTCAGCGGCAACCTGTGCCGATGCACCGGGTACCGGCCGATCCGGGACGCCGCCTACGCGCTCGGCGAGCCGGCGGACTCAGACGCGCTCGCCGCCCGGTCGGCGCAGCCCGCGCCCGCGGCGGTAGCGACTCGGCTGAGCCAGGACGGTCTGACTTTCACGCGGCCCGCAACCCTCGCCGAGGCAGTGGAGATCCTCCACCAGCGGCCGCAGACCACCGTGATCTGCGGGTGCACCGACCACGGCGTCGAGGTCAACCTGCGCGGCAAACGTGCCGAGGCGGTGCTGGCGATCGACCGCCTCCAGGAGCTGCGGAATCTGTCGATCGACTCCGACTGGATCGAGATCGGCGCCGCGCTCTCACTCACCGAGATCGAGCGTCTCCTCGACGGTCGGGTGCCGTTGCTGGCGGAGATGTTTCCGCAGTTCGCCTCGCGGCTGATCCGGAACGGCGCCACGCTCGGGGGCAACCTCGGGACATGCTCGCCGATCGGCGACAGCCCACCCGTTCTGCTGGCACTCGGAGCACGCCTCGTGCTGGCCAGCGTCGAGGGCGAGCGGGAAATCGATCTCGCCGACTACTTCACCGGTTACCGGACGAGCGTGCGGCACGATCGCGAGCTGATCCGCTCGATCCGGATCCCCCTCCCGCTCGCGCGCCTGACCGCATTCCACAAGATCGCCAAGCGGCGGTTCGACGATATCTCGAGCGTCGCGGTGGGGTTCGCGATCGATCACGACGGCACCGGGATCGTCACGCGCGCCCGGATCGGTCTCGGCGGCGTGGCCGCGACGCCGGTGCGCGCCACGACAACCGAGACGGCACTTGTCGGCAAGCCCTGGTCCCATGAGACGGTGGCCGCGGCCGCCGAGATCCTCGGCGCCGAGGGCACGCCGATCAACGATCACCGCGCGAGCACGCGCTACCGCGCGGCGATGCTCCGTTCGAGCGTGCTGAAGCTGCATGCTGAGAACCCGGAGATCGCTAGATCGGGGGAAAGCGATGAGTGACCTTGCCACGCGTCCCGAGAGCCCTGCCGTCGGGATCGCCGTCCCCCATGAGAGCGCGGTGCTGCACGTGACCGGAGCCGCGCTCTACACCGACGACCTGATCTACCGCACCAAGGACCTGCTGCACGCGTATCCGGTTCAGACCTCGCACGCTCACGCGCTAATCACCACCCTGGACACCGAGCCGGCGCTCGCCGTGCCCGGCGTGGTGCGGGTGCTGACCGCCGCGGATGTGCCGGGCGTCAACGATGCCGGCGTCAAGCACGACGAGCCGCTCTTCCCAACGGAGATCATGTTCTACGGCCACGCCGTCTGCTGGGTGCTGGGCGAGACGCTCGAGGCGGCCCGGCTCGGCGCGGAGGCCATCGTGGTCGAGGCCGAGCCGCTGCCGTCCTACGTGACGGTCACCGAGGCGATGGCCGCCCGCAGCTTCCAGGGCGCACAGCCGCAGGTGGCGCGCGGCGACGTGGACACCGCGCTGGCCGAGGCAGACCGGGTGTTCAGCGGCGAGTTCGAGTTCTCGGGCCAGGAGCACTTCTACCTGGAGACGCACGCCGCGCTCGCCCACGTTGACGAGGCGGGACAGGTGTTCGTCCAGTCGAGCACCCAGCACCCTTCCGAGACGCAGGAGATCATCGCCCACGTCCTCGGCATGCGTAACTCCGAGATCACCGTGCAGTGCCTGCGGATGGGTGGCGCGTTCGGCGGCAAGGAGATGCAGCCTCACGGCTTCGCGGCGATCGCGGCGCTCGGTGCGACCCTCACCGGCCGCCCGGTGCGCCTGCGGCTCAACCGCACGCAGGATCTGACGATGTCCGGCAAGCGCCATGGCTTTCACGCCGACTGGCGCGTCGGCTTCGACGCCGACGGACACCTGCTCGCGCTCGAGGCGACGCTCACCGCGGACGGCGGCTGGAGCCTGGACCTGTCCGAGCCGGTGCTGGCACGCGCGCTGTGCCACATCGACAACGCCTACTGGCTTCCTCACGCTCGGATCAACGGGCGGATCGCCAAGACGCACAAGACGTCGAACACGGCGTTCCGCGGCTTCGGCGGCCCCCAGGGGATGATCGTCCTCGAGGACATCCTCGGGCGCTGCGCGCCGCTGCTGGGTATCGACCCGATCGAGCTGCGGCACCGCAACTTCTACAGCGCGGGCCAGAGCACGCCGTACGGACAGCCGGTCCGCCATTCTGAGCGGCTGCAGGCCGTGTGGGGGCAGACGATCGCGGCCGGCGACGTCGGCGAACGGCTTCGCCTCGTGGAGGAGTTCAACGCGACCAACGAGCACGTCAAGCGCGGCCTCGCGATGACCCCGGTGAAGTTCGGGATCTCGTTCAACCTGACCGCCTTCAACCAGGCCGGGGCGCTCGTGCTCGTGTACAAGGATGGATCGGTGCTGATCAACCATGGCGGCACGGAGATGGGCCAGGGCCTTCACACGAAGATGCTCCAGGTGGCCGCGACCACGCTGGGCATTCCACTCGAACGAGTCCGCCTCGCCCCGACCCGGACCGACAAGGTGCCCAACACCTCGGCGACCGCCGCCAGCTCCGGCGCTGACCTGAACGGCGGTGCGGTGAAGAACGCCTGCGAGCAGATCCGTGATCGGCTCCTGGGGGTCGCAGGCGGCATGCTCGGGGTCAACGCCCACGACGTCCGGATCATCGACGGCGTCGCACGGCCTCTGTCCGCCTCCGACAAAGCACACGTTGGATGGGACGAGCTCGTGCGCACCGCGTACTTCCAGCGGGTCCAACTGGCGGCCTCGGGGTTCTATCGGACCGAGGGACTGCACTGGGATTCGACGGTGATGCAGGGCAGCCCGTTCAAGTACTTCGCCTACGGGGCGGCCGCCACCGAGGTCGAGGTTGACGGCTTCACCGGGGCGTATCGCACGCTCCGCGTCGACATCGTGCACGACGTCGGCGACAGTCTCTCCCCGCTGATAGACCTCGGCCAGATCGAAGGCGGCTTCGTGCAGGGCGCCGGGTGGCTGACGCTCGAGGACCTGCGCTGGGACACCAGCGAGGGTCCGAACCGCGGCCGCTTTCTGACCCAGTCGGCCAGCACCTACAAGCTTCCGAGCTTCTCCGAGATGCCCGAGACGTTCAACGTCACGCTGCTGCGCGACGCCACGGAGGCGGGCGCCGTGTACGGCTCCAAGGCGGTCGGGGAGCCGCCGTTGATGCTGGCGTTCTCGGTCCGTGAAGCGCTGCGCCAGGCGGCGGCGGCGTTCGGCGAGGCCGGTACGAGCGTCAACCTGGCCAGCCCGGCCACGCCCGAGGCGGTGTTCTGGGCGGTCGAGCAGGCGCGCGACCAGGCCGCCGGAGACATGCGCGGTGACGTGATCGAGGGATTCCCCGGCCGGGTGCCCCCTGGCCTCGGCCCGGACGCGCGACCCCCGCACAAGTCGTCCGAGAGCTTGCAGCACGCGGTGGTGCATGCCTGATGGGCTTTGGCTTGACGCGGTCGTTCGCCTGCGAGCGGCCCGCGCGCCCGCCGTCCTTGTGACGGTGGCGAGCGTCCGCGGCCACGCACCACGCCGCGCCGGCGCGAAGATGGTGGTGAGCACGACCGGCGCCTGGGGCTCGATCGGCGGCGGGAACGTCGAAGCGCTCGCGATCGAGCGGGCACACGCGCAGCTGGCCAACCCGCCGGCGGAGCCCGAGCTGATGACCTGCGAGCTGTCCGAACGGGCCCCGTCCGAGCACGGCGCGCAATGCTGCGGCGGCAAGGTGACCGTCCTGCTCGAGCCGCTGCGGCCCGTGCCCGCGGTGGCGATCTTCGGTACCGGGCACGTTGGGCTGGAGCTTGCCCGCATCCTCGCCCGGCACGACATCGAACTCCACCTGGTCGACACGCGGCTGGACATGCTCAGCGAGTCGCGGCTCGCGGTCCTCGCCGGCGCGGTCGCCACGGTGCATGTCCACCGGGTCCCGCTGCTGCCGGAGTCCGTGTTCGGAGAGCTCCCGTCCGGCACCCATGTGCTGATCATGACCCACGACCATGCCGAGGACGTGGCGTTGTGCGACGCGGCCCTGCGCCGGGATGACCTGGGGTCGATCGGGCTGATCGGCTCATCGGGCAAGTGGGCGCGGTTCCGGCGCAGGCTCGCCGACGAAGGGGGCCACGACCCTCAAACGATCGCCCGGATTCGGACGCCGATCGGGCTGCCGGACATCAGCGGCAAGGAGCCCGCGACGATCGCGGTCAGCGTCGCCGCGGATCTGCTGCGGACGTTCGAGCGCGAGGCCGAAGCCGAACGGGAAACCAAGCCCGAGGACGAGCTTGACCCTGAGGGCAGCGGCGTGCGGTCGTGACGATCTATCGCGCGCAGGTCCTCGACACACCTGAAGACCCATTCCGCGGCGGTGCCCTGCGCGCCGAGGCCGACGCCGGGCTGCTAGTCACCGCGGACGGCCAGATCGCCGATCGGGGCCCGTTCGCCGAGGTGAGGGCGCGGCATGCCTCCGAGCCCGTATCAAAGCTCACCGATGGCCTGCTGCTGCCGGGCCTCGTCGACACGCACGTGCACTTTCCCCAAGCCCGGATCATCGGCGAGCTCGGCATGCCGCTGCTCGATTGGCTGGAGCGCTCCGCCCTGCCCGAGGAGGCGCGTTTCGCCGATCTCGGCTACGCACAGGCGGTTGCGGCTGAGTTCGTGTCCGGGCTGGCCGATGCCGGGACGACTACCGCGCTCGTGTTCGGCGCCCACTTTGCGCCTGCGGTCGACGCGCTGTTCACGGTCGCGTCCGCGCGCGGCTTGCGGATCACGAGCGGGCTGGTGGTGAGTGACCGGCTGCTGCGTCCGGAGTTGCACACTACGCCCGAGCGCGCTTACGACGAGGGGCTGGCGCTCGCGAACCGCTGGCACGGACAGGGGCGCGGACGCTACGCCGTGATCCCGCGGTTCGCGCTCTCCTGCACCGACGAGCTGCTCGCCTCCTGCGCGGCGCTCCACGCGGCGGTCCCCGGCAGTTGGTTCACCTCGCATGTCAATGAGAACACGGCCGAGATCGCGACCGTGCGAGACCTGTTCGAATGCAGCTACGTCGACAGCTATGCCCGGCATGGCCTGATCGGGTCGCGGACCGTGCTTGCGCACAACGTGCACCCCGCCGACCAAGAGCTGGAGCGGCTGGCCGCGGGCGGTGCCGCGGTCGCGCACTGCCCAACGAGCAATGCCGCGCTTGGCAGCGGGCTGTTCCCGTTGAACCGTCACCTCGCCCATCAGGTGAAGGTGGCACTCGGCAGCGACGTTGGCGCCGGCACCGGCTACTCGCTGTTCAAGGAGGGCCTGCAGGCCTACTTCGTTCAGCAGCTGCGTGGAGGCGACGGCGTGCCGCTGAGTTCAACCCATCTGCTCTACCTGGCCACGTCGGCGGGAGCGGCGGCGCTCGGACTCGAGAGACAGATCGGCGACCTGAGCGTCGGCAAACGGTTCGACGCGCTCTGGCTGCGCCCGTCGCCGGGCAGCGCGCTGGACGTTGGGCTGCGCTACGCGAAAGGTCCGGAGGAGGCATTGGCGCGCGCGTTCGCGATGGGCGTCAGCTCCGATGTGGCCAGCGTCTGGGTCGACGGCGTGGGCGTGAAAACCGGACCGGATTAGTCTAGAAACAACATTACCGTAATGCGGAACCCTGATATCGTTAGGTGGACAAGTGACCGACAGTCGCACACGGGGCCCGCAGAGGGCGCGAATGGCCACCGATGGTTCGTCCGAGCCTCAATCGAACGGCGGGGTGCAGTCGCTCGCTCGCGCGTTCACGATCCTCGAGGTCATGGCGGACGCCGGCGGCGAGATCGGACTTTCGCAGCTGGCGACCCAGGCACAACTGCCGCCGGCCACCATCCACCGCCTGGTCCGCACGCTGGTCGACCTCGGCTACGTGCGCCAGGAGCCGTCGCGGCATTACTCGCTCGGTCCTCGACTGATGCGCCTGGTCGACACGAGCACCAAGCGACTCGAGACGCTGGCTCACCCGTACATGTCCGATGTCGTCGATGCGCTCGGCGAGTCGGTGAACCTCGCTGTGCTCGACGGCGAGGAGATCGTCTACGTGGCCCAGGTCCAGCCGTCGCGGAACTTCATGCGGATGTTCACCGAGGTCGGTCGCCGGGCCAAGCCGCACGCGACCGCGGTCGGCAAGGCCATCCTGGCCAACAAGCCCGAAGACGAGGTTCGGGAGCTCCTCAAGCGCACGGGGATGCCACGACGCACCGAGCACACGCTCACGACACCGAAGCTCTTGTTCGCCGACCTGGAACGGGTGCGCGAGCGAGGGTATGCGCTCGACGACGGCGAGCAGGAGCTGGGCGTGCGCTGCGTCGGGCTCGCCGTGCCGGGCGCTCCCCGGCCAATGGCGCTCTCGATGTCCGGCCCGTTGACGCGGATGTCCGACGACGTCATTGCCAAGGCCGCGCCGATCCTCCGCAAAGCTGCGGAGAACATCGGCACCGAGCTGGCCGCTCCGGCGCCCCTCAGCGCCGTCTAGACCGGGCGCCAGCCTCACCTGGCTTTCTGCCTAGCGGAGTCGTGTTTCCGCTCGGCGGATCCTCTCCAATGTGCCTGATCGGCGAAAGCCGCTTGACAGGGGCGCTCGTTACCAATAAGTTAACCGCCACGCGGAAATAGAAATCCGCTAGACGGAAGTTCGAACGGACTCGGACGTTTCCTGAGTCCCCGAACATCTCTGACGGAGAGGGAGAACTCCATGTCGTCACAAGAGACGCTCACGCGGCCTGACAGCGCCGCGCCGTCCACCGGCCCACATCCCGTGGACGCCGTCCCCCCGCTGCACAAGCTGCTCGTCTTCGGCTTGCAGCACCTGGCCATCATGTACGCGGGGGCGGTCGCAGTGCCGCTGATCGTCGGGCCCGCGGTCGGGCTGAACTCGACTCAGATCGCGGCCCTGGTCAGCGCCGACCTGCTCGTCTCAGGGATCGCGACGATCATCCAGTCGGCGGGCATCAAGAACATCCTCGGGGTCAGGTTGCCGGTGGTCGCGGGCGCGACGTTCACTGTCCTGAACCCGATGATCATCATCGCGACCCAGTACGGCGGGGTGAGGGGTCTGCCCTACGTGTACGGCGCGATGATGGTCTCAGGCGCGCTCGGCCTGATCCTCGCCAAGCCCTTCTCGATGATCATCCGGTTCTTCCCCCCGCTCGTCGCCGGCACGGTCATCTGCATCATCGGCCTGTCGCTGGGTGGCGCCGACATCGCGCTGATCGCCCCCACGGTGGTCAACGGGGCGAACGTCGCCGAGGTCTCAGACGTCGTGCTCGCCGGCATCGTCGTCCTGTCGATCATCGTGATCAGCCGCGTGTTCACCGGCTTCTTTTCGCAGATCGCGGTGCTGCTCAGCATCGTGATCGGCACGATCGTGGCGGCGTTCATGGGCAAGGTCGACTTCAGCAACCTTTCTCATGCTGCCTGGTTCGGCGGACCCCAGATCTTCCGCTTCGGCGATCCGAAGTTCGCGGCCGCGCCGATCATCACCATGTGCATCGTCATGATCGTCACGTTCACCGAGTCGACCGCGGACATGCTCGCGGTGGGGGAGATGGTGGATAAGGATCTGAAGCCCAACGACCTGGCTCGCGGACTGGCGACCGACGCGCTGTCGGCGTTCATCGCGTCGTTCACCAACTCCTTCCCGGACACGGCGTTCGCGGAGAACGTCGGTCTGGTCGGCCTCACGGGGATCCGCAGCCGGTGGGTGGTGACCACCTGTGGGACGTTCCTGCTGATCCTGGGCCTGATCCCGAAGGTGGGACAGATCGTCGCCGACCTGCCTGGGCCGGTGATCGGTGGCGCGGCCACGATCATGTTCTCGATGGTGACCGCGGTCGGGATCCAGACGCTGCACAAGGTCAACTTCCACAACAACCACAACCTGCTGATCGTCGCGGTCTCGCTCGCCGTCGGCCTGGTGCCCGCGTTCGACCCAAGCTTCTACGACAACTTCCCGAAGAACTTCCAGGTGATCTTCGGATCGAGCATCACCGCGACGGTGATCGTGGTGTTCATCCTCAACCTCGTGTTCAACGAGTTCGGGCAGCGCGGCCAGGAAGAGTCCGCGGTGCAGTTCGCGATCGACGAGGGGGCG
>DATJRS010000088.1:0-13677 GCA_035504535.1 Solirubrobacteraceae bacterium
CCACGCGGCGGCGAGTGTCGGATGATTTTTGGCCTGCCCCGCCTCCTCGCGCGCAGCGCGGATGTGACTCAGCGCGTGACCAAGTCCGCCATGCTGCGGGCCGCGACCCGTCGCCGCGAACGCGAACTGCTCGTCGGTGGAAAGCGCTGCCCATTCGGGATAGAGCATTCGTGGATAGAGCATGATTCCTCCTTGGCACCGCGGGTTTACGCCGACATCTCCCCGCGGCAGCCCGAGCTTCTTCGATTCCGCCACGCGGCGCAAGGGCGGATTGAGGAGAGCCCGGGCCACCTGCGCAATCGACGAAGACAGTGCGGCGTGGATCGAGAAGCGGCTGCTTCGGACTTCGTCCGTCTCGGGAGTGTCTGGATTGGCGTGAGCCGTCCGAGCGCGCTCGTATGCCGGGGCGATGGTTCTCGACCACGACCGGCAGGTTCCACGACTACGAGAGCTTGCTCGAGCGGGACTGGAGGCCAGTGCGCGCGGCCGCCGAACATCCGATGGTCAGATACGCGTCACAAACACAACTTCGCTGAGCGGCAACAGGAACTCGGGGTCGCTCGATGAACGGGGCATTCTACGGCGGACGCTTCGTGCCGAGCCGGGCCCGCAGGCTCGCTGCCGAGCTCGCGTCTCTGTTCGAGCAGGACAGCGAGCTGGTCGAGCGCCTGAACCAGGCCAGTCGTCGGCTCGCGCGTGCTAACCGGTGGCTGTGGTCGGGCCTCCATCCGGACGCACTCGCGCTGGTGTACGAGAACACCGATCGGGCCTCGATCTCGCGCGGCGCGAGCGTGATCGCCGGCGTGATGATCGACGCGATCCGCGCCGGTGGCGACGAGGGTGACGTCGAGGCGGCCGTGCTCGTGGCGTTACAGGAAGCGCACTGGACGATCCATCGCGCGTTCGTCCAGTACGGCGCGATTTGCGAGGAGCGTCGCCAGCTCGCCGTTCGGGTCGGCGAGCTCAGCCAGCAGCTGGCCGATGTCCTCGCCGCCGCAGGCTGGCCGCCCCAATCCGCGCGTGGCGTGAACGTGCACGAGCTCGCTGCCGCCGCGTCCTGACCCCGCAGCCCGGGCTCGGGCCGGGAGGTCGCACTTGACGTGGTCGCCTGGTCGGGCGATACGGTCAGGCTCGATGGCGAACTTGCGCGGCGAGATCCCACTCGAGGTGCTGATCGACGACCGGCCGTGTGAGGTCCACAGCACCTATGGCTGGCAGGGCGGTGGGATGGTCCTGACGTTCTCGACCGTCCTGCCGAAGCGCGGGCTGGCGCTCGAGCTCATCTCAACCTACGTCGGCCATCCGCACACCGCTACGGTCGCCACGCATCTGCTGCTGGGGCCGGTGGGGCATTGGGCTCAGCTTCACCTCACCGAGCATCTGCACGAGCAGCTTGACCCGGTGGAGAACCCACGCGCGTGCGCGTATGACCACGCCGAGCAGCTGATCGAGGCGCTGCACGCTGCGGGACGGGAAGCCCGCGTGCAGCTGGACGAGTCCTCGTTCGTGCAGCTGGAGCGGGTCGAGTAGCGCGCCGGGTGCGGGCCCGACCCCGCCCGATCTTCGCACGCCATCCGGGCGTGCGTTTCGGTCGTGATCGGCCCCGCACCCGGCGGGGCCACCGACCCATCAAGGAGGGCCATATGGCCACTTCCACACCTCAAACTCAGGAGTCCTCGGCCGTCGCGGTGGAGACGTCGATAGTGCAGCTGCGGCACGTGCCGCTGGCGAGCATCGTCGTACCGGAGGGCTTCAACCCGCGCGGCGAGGTCGTCGACGATGGCGAGCTGGAGCAGCTGGCGGAGACCATCCGTCAGCACGGCTGCCTTCAGCCGATCCGTGTGAAGGCGAGCGACGAGGGCGGGTTCGTGCTGATCGCGGGCGAGCGCCGGTATCGCGCTGCGGTCAAGGCTGGGCTGGTGGAGATCCCCGCGATCGTGCGTCGCGCTGGCTCCGGGGGGGAGGATGAGCAGGCGGAGCTCCTCGTGGAGGCGCTGATCGAGAACGACCAGCGCCGCGATCTGGATCCGCTGGCGCGTGCCCGTGGCTATCGGCGGCTGCTGGATTCCGGGTTGACCGTCAAGGGCGTCGCGGAGCGAGTCACCGGCGCGCAGACTCGGGCGGCGCAGGCGCGGGTCCGCGAGCACCTGCGGATCTTGAAGCTCCCAGAGCAGCTCCAGGCCAAGGTCGCCGCGGGCGAGATCCCGATGCGCGCGGTCAAGCCGCTCGCGGAGGTTGCTGCGATCCATCCCGACCTGGCGGTGGTCGCGGCGCGAGAGGTGTTGAAGCCCTCGGACTCCTGGGAGGAGTACAGCTGGGCGGATGTGGAGCGCGCGCCACTAGAGGTCGCGCTGGCGGCAAACGAGCTGCCGGACGGCATTTATCGGCCGCATACTCCGTACCGGATCGATCGGTTCCCGCTCAACGATGGTGCGAAGCGGGACCTTGAGGCGTTGGAGCGGATGCTCGGTCGGACGATCGAGGCCGTGCGATTCGACGCGGGCGATGTCGAGCAGGCGCGAAGGCTGGGCGCCGTCCGCGGTGACGGCTCGCATGAGGTGATCGTTGGTGAAGATGTCGCGGCGCAGCTGGTCGCCGATCAGCTCGCCCGCGCTGTGAAGGAGCAGCGCCAGCGCGCGCGTGAGGAGCGCAGGGTCGAGCCGAGCAGTCAGAACGGGTCGCAGAGTGGTGGCGACGGCGCCCCGGCTCCGGCGGCGGACGCCGGGGAGGCCGAGGAAGCCCGGAGGGCGGAGCGGGAGGCCGAGCGCCAGGCGCGCGAGCGCGCGACGCTGTTCAACCTGGAGCTCGGGCGTGCCGTGTACACGACGCTGTCCCGCGTGCGGGTGGATGAGGATGTGCTGAAGGTGCTGGCCTCGGTCGACGTCGTCGGCGATCTTGGCGACATGGCGATGCGGGGCGCTCGCTACGGCCTGCCCGGCTGGGTGCGGGAGGTCACGCAGCGCAACGGCAAGACCAAGTACGTCTACTTGGAGCGAGCCGAGGCCGAGGCCCAGGGCAACGACTACCTCGCTGGCGCGGTCAAAGCCAGCGAGATTGCGGGACGGCAGCTCGCGCTGCTCGTGATGGCGGTGTATGCCGATCAGGATGCGGTGGCGGCATCGAATCGCAGCTGGCATCACGTCAAGGTCAGCGGCCCGTGGGCTGGCGAGTTCGACCAGCTCCTCGACGGGATCGTGAGGGAGAAGCTGCCTGACAGCGCCGTGACCCTGCTCGAGCCGGTCCTGGCCAAGCGCCGTGAGCAGCACGAGGAGCGCGCCGAGGCGCGAAAGGCGCGCGAACAAGCGGCTGCTCGGCTGGAGGGGATGGAGGATCGGATCGCCGAGATGACGGTCGAGCAGGTCGAGCAAGCCGAGCGGGACCTCGAGCAGGCGTGGACAGGCTGGACGCCCCGCTACAGCGACCTGCGCCAGAAGCTCGCCACCCGCCGCGAGCACCTCGCGGCCGGTTAGGACGCGACACCGCGCCACGAAGCGCCTGTCCGCCGGCGGCAGTTCCACGCCGGCGGACAGCACCCGCTGATCACGTGTCTGGAGACACAGCCTTGCCGTGCTACTTACTTCACTTCGATCGGCCCTACCGTCACGCACGTCACTACCTGGGTTACGCCAGTGACCTTGATGCGCGGCTGGCCGAGCATCGCGCCGGCCGTGGCGCGCGACTGATCCAGGTCATCATCCAGGCGGGGATCGATTTCACGCTCGCCCGGACCTGGGAGGGTGACCGGACGCTGGAGCGTCGGCTCAAGCGCCGACATGCCTCCCCTCGGCTATGCCCGCTCTGCCGAGGGCGGCCGGGATCTTGAAGCGGTGTGTGTCCGCGGGCGCGAGGCCGACCCCGCCCATGTTCGCACGCCATCCGGGCGTGCGTGGGGTCGGGGATCGGCCCTCGCACCCGGCGAGGCCACGAACAAGAGGGAGGGCGCTGATGCCCGCAGGACTCACAGTCAACGATTCGATGTTCTCCGTCCGAGAGGAGCCGTGGCACGGCCTGGGCGTCGTGCTGGAGCGGCCGCCGGCCACGATTGCGGAGGCGATCGAGCTGTCAGGCCTGGCTTGGCGCGTGGAGCGCGAGCCGATCGCGGTCGACCGCGGTGACGCCGCCACGGTCGATGACTGGTGGGAGCCCCGCTGCGAGGAGATTCCCGGGTTCTGGGCCAACGTCCGGCAGGACACCCGCCAGGTGCTCGGCATCGTGGGCGATCGGTACCGGATCGTTCAGAACGTCGAGGCTTTCGAGTTCGTCGATCAGCTGATCGGCTCGGCGATGCACTTCGAGACCGCCGGCAGCCTTCACGATGGCCGGAAGGTGTGGGTGCTCGCCAGGCTGCCTGAGCACATCGAGATCGGGGGCGACCCGGTGTGCTGCTACGTGCTGCTGATGAACAGCCACGACGGCTCCACGGCCGTCGTCGCCGCATCGACCCCGATCCGCGTGGTGTGCCAGAACACCCTGAACTGGGGGCTCGCCCATGCGCATCAGCGCTACTCGATCCGGCATACCGACAAGATCCGCGAGCACGTCCATCAGGCCCGCCAGGTGCTCGAGATCTCCATCGACTACTACGAGCAGTTCAAGTACACCGGCGATCAGCTCGCGAGCCAGCCGATCAGCGAGGCCCAGCTGCGCCGCGTGCTCGACGAGCTCTATCCCTCAGGAACAGAGGATGTCGCCAGCGACCGGACGCGGCGTTCGCGCGAGCAGACCAAGCAGCGGATCACCGAGCTGTTCCTGCACGGCGATACCCAGGGCAACGCGCCCGGATCGAAGTGGGCTGCGGTCAACGCGATCATCGAACACGCCGACTGGATCCGGCCCCTGAACACTGGATCGCAGCGCTTCGCACGGGTGATCGATGACGCGGCGCGGAAGACCCGCGCGCTCGAGCTGGTTAGCGCAGCCTGACAATCGTGAGCCGGGGCCTCCCGCATGGAGGCCCCGTCGCTCCGGTAGGAGTGGCCTCGGAGGTCTCCTGAGGGTTGGGTGCGGGCAGCCCCTGAACTGCCTGTGCCACGCCCACCGTCGGCTGTCAAGCCGATGAGAGCCCCGCCGCCGTCCATGGCGGCGGTACGGCGAGAGTCCATTTCATCGGCTTGACAGCCGCCGGCGTTGCGTGGCCCGGCAGGGGCATGCCCGCACCCAACCCAAGGAGGCATCGCATGACCCAATACTCCCAGGACGGCGAGCTCGGACTTTCGCCGACCCCCGAGCGGAATCCCGCCGAGGAGTTCGACCACGTCCCCGACGGCGACGATCGGCCGAGCCGCAAGCAGCTCGCCTACCTGCGAGCGCTGGCGATGCGCACCGGCCAGACCTTCGCCTACCCCGCCCCGGCCGCGGCCGCCAGCCGGGAGATCCGGCGACTGAAGGCCCTCGCGCGGAACGACAGGGTGGAGCGGGAGATCGAGTGTCACGACTGGGCCGCCGAGGCTGCCGCGCGCGAGGCCAACTGCGACGTCCCCATCACACCGAGCGAACTCACCGGCTTCGCTGCCGAGTGCTCATGGAGCCGGCGGTCATGACCACTTCGACCGTCATCGAACTCGTGCGCAACGGCAACCCTGTCGGAGAGCGGGTCGAACTGGCTTGCTACACGATACCCACCGCCGGCGAACGCATCATCTACGGCCAGAGCGTCGACGGGGTGGTCCGCCTCGTCGACGTCCGCGCCGACGGGCGCGGGCGCGCATACCTGATCGAGCGAGAGCTCGAAACCGACGGTTTCGCCGCGCTCAAGGCGCTCGTCACGGACTACTTAGAACAGGCAAGCGCGCACGCGCAGATTCCGATGCAGGAAAGCGTGCTCGACCGGTACCTGCGCCACCTCGGGGACCACGTCGAGGCGATCTGAGGCGCACCGCGCGATGCCGCTCGTCGCGGTGCCGCTTAATCGTCGTCCGCACCCTCGAGCGCACGCGGTAGATCGAGCTCCACCTGCTGATACTCGTAGAGGAGTTCGAACCCGTTGAGCTCGGAGGCTTCGCAAATCGGAGTTCTGAGGCTCCAGCCATGTTCCCGGGCCCGGGCGAAGATCGGCCGGAACAGCTGCGAGGCGGCACGACGGAGCTTGTCCTCATCGTCAAGCTGGGATTTCGTCTTGGTCCCCGGCTCAACCAGCAGAAGCACCTTGACGCTCCGCTCCATCAGACTCAGGAAGACACCCTCGATGCTACGAACGAGCGGTCCGTCCGCCTGCTCGGAGTCGTACCGCTCCGCCAAGCGTCGCCTGATCGGGCCGAGCAGCTCCTGCTCGAGATCGTCCTCGAAGGCGTAGCGCGCGAATCGCCGCCCGAGCCACTCTGAAAACGGCGCACGTAGGGCAGCGGCGAGACGATCGGCGAGTCGGAACTGGTCGTCCAGCACGAGCCGCTTGTCGATCGTCGCCATCACGCGCACGTCAACGACTGGCCTGGCCACCTCCGCGCTGCCCTGCGGGAGGGCGAAATAACGCGGCGAGAGGCGCCCGGCGCGGGATCGCGCCCAGATCGACTGGTCGACGTCTCTGATGAGCGCGACCTGTAGGTATGGCTCGATGGCCAGCTCGCGCACCGCGTCGCATGTCTGGGTCACGACGATGCAGACTCCGGTGGGGGTGTCGAGCTCGGTGAAGCTCGCGGCCCGACTATGCGGATCGGGGTCGATGATCGCCACCGCAGGGATGCGCAGGATGATCCCCTGCTCGAGTGCGTCGAGATCCACCCGCCGAAATTACTGAGCAGATCGGCGGAGGCGCCGACGGCGGGGAGCGCTCCGCGCCGACGTGAACGCGGAGGCTGGATCGCGCGGATCCACCGCCTCTGCGGGTGCGGGCTCCTCGTGGCGAGCGCTTCTCAGACGCGCCGTCAGCTGGGCCTCGGGTGTGGGCCGGCGGCGCTTGGTGCTCTCGCTTAGGCTCATCGGCTCGACCCCGTCGAATTGGGCGGCCGGAATCAGATAGGAGCCGCCCGGGCGTCGCCGCCACGAAATCTTGTCCTTGTCGATCCACCGGTACACCGCCTGCGGGGTGACGTCAAAATGCGCCGCGACCTCGGCGACCGTCCAGTGCTCGGCGACGGGAGTCATCGGCGCGCTGGCGAGCACCTCCCGCCACTCCTCGGCGAGCGCCGCGCTTCGTTCGCGCTGCTCGTCGGGAAGAGGGGTTTGGTCGGCGCCTTCGTCGAGCAGCTCGGCCAGCGCTTCGATCAGGCGCAGCGGGCCCTCATCGTCCTGGTCCACCTCCTCGAGTGCGATCCTCAGCGCATCTCGTCCGAGCAGGCCGGTGGCATCGAGGAGCGCGAACGTCTCCTCGAACCACTCGTCGTGGCTGTAGAGGTTCAGCGCGTCGGCAACCGCCTCCTGCGCCTCCTTGGCGAGCAACCGCAGTCGCGCCGGCCGCACGTCGGATGCGCTATCGACCGCGTCCTTCCACAGGACGACACGGTCCTCAGGCGTCGCCTTGAGCATGCTTCCAGGATACCCCCGCTATCCATGATTTCAACACCTTAAACTTCTTCAGCTATCGGCAGCCGCGCGGCACAGCTTGAAATCCTGCCGCCCCGCCCGACCTCGTCCGAGCAACGACCCGGTCGACTCGGCGCTTCGCCCCGAGCCCACAGCGATCGAGGCCACCACCGCCGCCCGCCTACACGCATTTGCATCCAAGGATGCATTTGTCGCAAACCGGATGCTGGCTCGCTTAACGGGTCGGCATGTTGTCGATCGGCAAGGTGGGGCTGGGCCGCACCCAGCAGCTGTATTACGAGCAGAAGGTCGCCAAGGGCGCGGAGGACTACTACGCCGGCCGGGGCGAGGTGGCGGGCCGCTGGACAGGCGCGGGAGCAAAGCTGCTCGGGCTCGGCGGGGAGCTGGACGCCGAGCAGCTGAAGGGGCTGATGGACGGCAAGGACCCATCGTCCGGTCAGCAGCTGGCTACCCGGACCGCAAAGAGTTCGATCGCGGCGTTCGACCTCACGTTCTCGGCGCCGAAGAGCGTGAGCGTGCTGTTCGCGGTGGGGGACCGGCTGCTCTCGCGAGAACTGGTAGAGGCCCACGAGGAGGCGGTCGATGCGGCGCTGTCTTATCTGGAGCAGGAAGCGTGCCGGGTGCGCCGCGGGCACAACGGCACGAAGGAGCAGCGCGAGGCTGGACACCCGCGTGGCTGGGAGCGGGCGCGCCCCGAGCGGGCCGGGGGGTTCGTGGCCGCGGCGTACCGGCATCGGATGTCGCGCGCGCAGGACCCGCAGCTGCATACCCACGTGGTGTGCGCGAACATGGCTCGCGGGTCAGATGGGCGTTGGACGGCGCTTGATGGCCGGGCGATCTACGACCACGCGAAGGCTGGCGGGTGCGTGTATGAGGCCCACCTGCGTAAAGCGGTGAGCGAGCGAGTGCCATGGGCGCGGTGGGGACTGGTCCGCGAAGGGATTGCGGAACTCGTGGCCGTGCCGGAGGTCGTACGCGAGGAGTTCTCGCAGCGGCGACGGCGTATTCTCGAACGGGAGCGTGAGCTCGAGGCGGCCGGCATGGTGGTCGGGTTCGAAGGGCGCGAGCGCATCGTCTACGACACTCGCGAGGCAAAACAAGAGATCGCCGATGCGGACTGGCGGGCGGAGATCCGCGCGCGGGCGGCCGAGCACGGCCTGGGTGAGCGGGAGCTTGAGCAGCTCGCCAGGCTTCCAAGCGGCGTCGCCAGAGAGCCGCTTTCCGAGCGCGAGCTCGCGGCGAGGCTCTTTGCCCCCACTGGCCTGACCGCGACTCAGAACACATTCCACCGCCGAGATGTCGTGATTGCTGTGGCGTGCGAGCAGCGAGACGGTGCCAGTGTCGACGCTTTGGTCGACATGTCCGAACGCATGCTCGGCCGGCTGGAGGTCGTGCCGGTCGGCGTCGGACTGGATCGTCGCTATACGACGCGCGAGCTCCTCGCCGCGGAAGCATCGATCGTCCGTCACGCCGAGCAGGGCCAGCGCCAGGGAGCCGGGCTCCTCCGCGATCAGTCGGTGAGCGAGACGATCGAGCGGATGCCGTACCGCCTCTCGGAGGAGCAGCAGCGCGTCGTGCGGGCGATGGCAACATCGGGGAACCGGATCGACACCGTCGAGGCCTTGGCGGGGACCGGCAAGACGACGTCCGCCGGTGCCATCCGGCACGTGTATGAGGAGGCGGGCTTCCGGGTCGTTGGCGCCGCGCCGACCGCTCGGGGTGTGCGTGAGCTGAAGGATCGGGCGGGAATCACGGAGGCGCGCACGCTGGATGGATGGGCGGTCAAGCTCGCGGCCGAGCCCGACGCGCTCTCATTCGCGCAGGTGACGACGATAGGGGTGCAGCGACAGCCCGCCGTTCTGGTAATCGATGAGGCTGGGATGGCGCACACCCGCCTGTCGGCCGCGGTGATTGAGCGAGCGATCGCGGCGGACGTCAAGGTGGTGGCGATTGGCGACTCCGGCCAGCTGTCGTCGGTTCGCGCGGGAGGATGGTTGGGCACGCTCACTCGCCGACTGGGGTCTCAAGAGCTGCGCGAGATCATGCGCCAGCGCGATCCGCGCGAGCGCAGAGCGCTCGCCGGCGTCCACCGTGGCGAACCGGACGGGTACCTCGAGCTCAAGCGTCAACGCGGCGAGCTGGGCATCTTCGCCGGAATCGAGCCGGGACACTCTGCCGAGGAGAAGCTCGTGGCCCGATGGGCGTCGGCGTGCGAATCCCATGGCAGGGACCAAGCGGTCATGGTGTGTCGCGACAACGCTCGCCGAGATCGGTTGAACGAGCTCGCGCGCGCGCACCTGCACGAGGTGGGCGTGCTTGGCGGGAGCGTCGAGATCGGCGGCCGAGAGTGGGCGGTTGGCGATCGGGTGATCGCTCGTCGCAACGATCGCGGGAGAGACCTCGACAACGGGATGCGAGGCACGGTCGCGATGGCGAGCGAGCGGGAAGGTCTGATCGTTCGCGTGGATTCTGGCGGGTTGCGACGGTTCGAGCGTGACTACGTCGAGCGCCACGTAGAGCACGCCTACGCCCTGACTGGACACGGAATGCAGGGCGGCACCGTTCAGTGGGCTGGAGTGATCGGCCATCCGCGCGACTTCTCCCGCAACTGGTCGTACACAGCGTTATCGCGGGCCCGGGAGCCCGTCGAAATCTTCCTGGTCGACGAGCAGACGCCTGTCGAACAGGAGCGCATCGAAATCGCGCCGGCGGAGCGGATCGAATCGTCCGGCCCGCTCGACCGCATGGGGCATCGAATGCGCGAGCGTGACGACGAGGATCTCGCTCTCGAACAGCTCGAGCGCGTCGCCGGTTATGCGAATGACGACTTCGCGGCAGACGGCGCTGCGGCGCGCGCCGCCACAGCCGACCCAGCGCCCGGACACGGCCTGAGCCAGCGGGCGACTACCCCATCGGCCTGCTCCTCGTCGACTCGAGCAGCCATCTACGAGATCGACGAGCGACTCGGACTGATCCGTGAAAAGCTGCGATCTCCGGCCATCGAAAATGCCCGAGCTGTAGATCGCCTCCGGGAGACGATTGCGGCGATCGAGCGCGAGGACAACCGGGATCCAATACCACGTAAGCGCCGGGACCGTGCGAGCTATGAGCTTCGAAAGCGTCAGCGCGAGAGCCGCCTCGCCGAGATGCGCGAGCAGGAAGCCGAGCTGCTCGACCGAACTCCGGATCCGGCCGGCATGCTCGAGCGGGCCGATCAACTATGCGAGGAGCAACGGACGCTCGCTGCCGAGCAGCGGAGGTTGCGTGATCTGGCGATCGGAGAGGAGCTCGCGCAGCATCCATCGTGGCTCGAGGAGGCCCTCGGGCGTGAGCCCAACGCCGCTCATCTCCGGGAGAGGTGGCAGAGGACCGCTCGCGAGCTGGCAGGGCACCGGATCGACCACCGCATCGCGAACCAGCAGGGTCTGGCTGACGACCGCGCCGGCCATCCCGCATTACAGCGTGCCATCGCTGAGACCCGGGCGGCGCTTGGCATCGAGCGCGAAAGCCATGGGGTGACGTTCGAGCGCGATCGTTAGCGAGAGGTGGCGCGGTCCCCGCACGGGCGCACCGGGCACGCTCTAGGGCAACCAGCCTCACGACGACGCTCTCGAAAGCGCGCAGTTTCCCGATGCATGCGGTCGGGAGCCTGGGGGTTTTCGTTGGGACCGAATAGATCGGTTGCATGGTTGGCCGAGGCGTAGAGGTCCACCTGTCCCTGACCGTTCGCATTCTGAGCGTCGGCCTCGGTAGGCGTGAACGTCGGCTGGTCATTCGCGTCCGTCGTAACGGCAGGGTCACTCACGGACGTAGGAGTCGACGGTCACGGTGAACAACTGGCCGCGAGGTCGCGGTTCTGGTCAGGCCGGAACGCGCGGGCGTTTCGGCGCACCGCGCGATCTCGCCGGTGGTGATCCTCGGACGCGGCAGCGGGCGGTAGCTGGATTCGAGCAAGGAGCGTGGGGGACACGCGCGCTCCCTGGTATGGAAAGAATTGTTGTCGTGTCGCTGCTCCTAGCGGGCCGGCCCGACGGGGGCGCCGTTTCGTGTGCTCCCAGTCGTGCCGACCAGCTGTCGGAGCCCTCGCCCCCGTGAACCGAGTTGGGCTTTGACTCAGCTCACTGATTCTGAGACGAATGCGGCGTTGTTGAGCGGGTTGGGGTCGCTGACGCTGGAACGGGTGCCCGCGGCCGCTCCGATCTTGCCTCCATGCTTGGTCGTCACCGTGCCGGTCACGGTGTAGGTGACCGAGCTGCCGGCGGCCAGGCTGCCGTCATCGAACAGCAGGCCGGTGATCCCGGCGACGGTCCCCTCGCCGGCGCTGCCGGCGGTGGTGACGGATCCTAGTCCCGTGGTGGCGATGCCGGTCTGGACCGAGGTCGCGGCCGCCGGACCAGCGTTCGCGACCGTGACCTTGTAGCTGACGGTCGCTCCGGTGGTGGCGCTGCTGGGTCCGGAGATCGCGATCGACAGGTCCGCCTTGGCCGCTGCCACCGTCAGCGTGTAGCTGGCGGTCGTGGCGCCGGCGACGTTGGATGCACTCACCTGGATGGTGTAGGTGCCCGCGCTGGTGGGGGTGCCGGAGATCACGCCGCTGCTGGAGTCGATGCTCAGTCCGGCGGGGAGTCCGGTGGCGCTGAACGTCGCCGCCGGCGTGCCGCTGGCGGCGACCGTGGTGCTGTAGGTCTGCCCGACGGTCGCGCCCGGGAGTGCCGAGTCGCTCGCCGGGGCGGTGATCGTCGGCGGGTACAGCGGCGTGATCGTGACCTGTCCGTTGGCGCCGAAGCCGCGGCTGCTGGTGCCGATCGACACGCCCGTCGCGGTCGACTCGGCGAAGCTGGCGCCGCCGCCGCCACCCCCGGCGCCCCCTTGCCCCGAGGCGCCGTCACCCGATGCGTCGGTACAGCCGACCAGGACGGCGGTGCCGCCGCTGCCGCCGCCGTTGTAGCCGCCGCCGCCGGCGCCGCCGCTGACACTCCCGGCTGCCCCGGCGGCCCCGGTCGCGCTATTGCCGTCGTAGACGGATGGAGGAGACTCGGAGTACGACATCATGCAGCCGTCCAGGTCGTAGCCTCCCGGGGAGCCTCCGGTTCCGGGAGCGGTGTCCGATCCCCCGTTGCCTGGGTTAGCACCGCCGGCGTACGCATTCCCAACCAGGGGGCAGTTCGCACCGCCCGTTCCGTTGGCGCCGGCAGCGCCGCCGGCGCCGCCGTCCGCGCACGGGCTCGGCGACCCGCCACCGCCACCGCCGCCGGCGACCAGCAGGATGTCGCCCGAGGAATCGGTGATCGCGGTCGCGCCACCACCACCGCCGCCGGAGGGACTGGTCTGCTGGGAATCGCCGCCCGGGCCGGCTCCGGGCCCGCCGCAGCTGGTGTCATCGCTGCCGTTGTCGCAGCTGTCGCCGCCGGCGGCACCGGCGTCGCCGCCGACCACCACGTTCAGGGTCGAACCGCCGGTGACCGGGAGGGTGGCGGTGACCTCGCCCCCCGCGCCACCGCCACCGCCACCGGCCGCCGCGGCACCGTAGCCGCCGTCGGCCGTCACCACCACCGCGCCGGCGCCGCTGGGAACGGAATACGTTTGAGTCGGCGCCCCGGCCTGGTAGCCGAAGCTGGTGGCGTCCGCGAACGCGGTCGGGGCGCCCACCGCACCAATTAGGCCCGCGCATGTCGCGAGCGCGATTGCGACGCGCCCTGCCGAGCGCGTCCTGATTCCGGACATCTGTCGCTCCTTATGGTTTCGGGCGGGCCTGGTGGAATGAATGGCCCGCGAGACAAGAGCGCAGGATCGGACCCAGCGCCAGCCACGTCATCAGTAAGCCTCACTGAGATCGCACCCCCGGCTTACTCAAATGGCAATCTGGGCCTACTGAGATCGACAGAAGCGTGGACATCACGCAAGGCAGCCCCGCTTCGGGCGCAGCATGGATCGGCGTGATCGCGGCCCCCGGCGGGCCAAGCATCCTGGGCCGGCGAGCGGACCTGACCTTGGCCAGCCGCTCGCTCGAATCCAGCCAACGCCCGCGGCCGGAAGGGAGTTCCTTCTCGACAGCGACGTTGCCGGCTGCGCAGACGTCTCCATCTGCAGAGTCATCGACGATCTACGCCGCCGCAGGCTCGACCATGACCATCATGAACGTCAGCGCGCGGCAGGCGAGTTCTCTGTACGCCACGGACGGGCTCTGGAACTTGCAGG
>DATJRS010000089.1:0-4632 GCA_035504535.1 Solirubrobacteraceae bacterium
CCGGGGTTTCCGCGCCAAAGGGCGGTCAGGATCAGACACTTTTCGAGCTCGCGCCGCTCGAAACCCCGGCAGAAACCCCGGCAAAAACCCCGGCAGCCAACGCGCGCGCGGGGAAGGAACCCCAGAACCCCAGAACCAAGACACACCCCCCCAGCCCCCCTGAAGGGGGGAGCCCGCCGGACGCGATCTTTGTCGAAGAGACTCACGTCACCGCTCACGGTCGCAAGCGCAGACGATCGGTCCGGGTCGACCTCGACGAGGTCCGACGTCACCTGGGGATCCCCGGTCTTGTCGACCGCCACGACTGGGAACAGATTGGAAGCCACCTCCGCGAGCTCGTCGGTGACAGCACCTTCGAGATCTGGCTAGCGCCGCTGGAGCTGATCGCTGTCGACCCCGTGGGGACGCTCGTCATCGCCGCACCAGCAGCGACCAGCGGATGGGTCGAGCAGCGCTTCGCTCGCGTGCTCGCCCGAAGCGGCGAGCAGCACTCGCGCGCACTGCGCCTCGCGAGTGAGCCCGAGCGGCGGGCGCTCGGCCGGGAGGAGCGCGGGCGGTCCTCACCTGTCCACGCAGTTCACGCCAACCAAAGAGAGGTCTCGTGATGGTCACAGTCGTGGCAAACCAAAAGGGCGGTGTCGGGAAGACGACGACGGCGGCGAACGTCGGGGCGCTGTTCGCGCAGCGCGGCCGCCGGGTGCTCGTCGTCGACACGGACCCGCAATTCGCGCTGACTCGTCAACTTGGTCTCGAGACTCGGTCGCTCGGGGTGAACCTGGTCGACGTGCTCGCCGGGCGAGCGAGCGCGGCGGACGCGATCGTCCGCGGGGTCCACGGCGTCGACGTCATCCCGGCCGCCGGCGAGCTCGCCGGCGTAGAGATGAGCCTCGTCGGAGAGCTCGGCCGCGAGCGGTTCCTGCACGACGCGCTCGAGCCGGTCGTGGACGACTACGACGAGGTCGTGATCGACACCCCACCGAACCTCGGGCTGCTGACGGTCAATGCGCTGGTCTGCTCGGACTGCGTGCTCGCGCCGGTCAGCGCCGAGGACGAGGGCGCGGTGCACGGGATCCTCGAGCTGCGCGGCACGATCACCAAACTCGCGAAGCGACTCGGAGGCGAGACGCCGCGCTTGATCGCGCTGGTCACGCGTTGGAGCCCGACCCGGATCAGCAGCCGCACGGTCGAGGACCGCCTGGCGGAGGCGGGGCTCGCGCCGGCCGGGCGGATCAGGCTGCGCGCAGCGCTGGTCGCCGAAGCGGCCGCCGCACGGGTGCCGGTCGCGAGCCTGGCACCAGATAGCTGCGTCGCGCTTGCCTATGCGCAGGTGGTCGAGCTGCTGAGCGGAGCGCCGGCGCGATGAGCGGGCTGCGACGCGGGTTACTCGTCGACGACCCGCTGGCGGCGGGAGACGATCGCAGTCCGCCTGCGACCGCAGCTGGCGGATCCGAGGTCGCGGGCCGGCTTCGCGAAATCCCGATCCGGGAGATCCGGGCGAATCCCGCACAGCCGCGCAAGCGCTTCGACGAGCCGGCGCTGACTGCGCTCGCGGACTCGATCCGGGAGCGCGGCGTCCTGCAGCCGATCATCGTCCGGCCGGTCGAGAACGGCTATGAGCTCGTCGCCGGGGAGCGCCGCTGGCGCGCCGCTGAGATCGCCGGCGAGGCGACCATCCCGGCACTCGTCGACAACGCGCTCGACCAAGCGGGGTCACTGGAGCTGGCGCTGATCGAGAACATCGTCCGCGAGGACCTCAGTCCGATCGAGCAGGCCAGGACGTTCTCCGTGCTGCTGGATGACCTCCGGATGACCAGCGTCGTCCTCGCAAGGCGAATAGGACGAAGCCGGGCCGACATCGCGAACACCGTGCGGCTGCTTGACCTGCCCGACGAGGTCGTCGAGATGATCGATACCGGCGCACTCACCAAGGGTCACGGCAAGGTGCTGCTGACCGAGCCCGACCATCACCGCCGAGTCGTGCTCGCGAGGCAGACGGCGGAGCGTGGCTGGTCGGTCCGCGCGCTCGAGAGCGAGATCTCCCGGGCGGCAAACGCGCCCGCTTCACGTCCAGCTCCGGACCCCGACCAGTGTGCCGTCGCGACCCGGCTCGAAGAGGCGATCACGAGAGCGATCGGATGCGAGGCCAAGGCCAAGCCGCACCGCGGCGGGTTCCAGATCCTGCTCGACCACCCTGCCGCCGATCGCCTCGCTCGCGCGCTCGGCGCCGACATGGGGGCACTGTAATGCCGGGTCCGCCAGTGGTGGTCGTCGCGCGTTCCAGGTGGAACACCGGCCTCTGTTGGTCCTGCGCTAAGTCCTGCACGCCGCGCAGGACCTCGGGTGGCCCCCGCCCCCGCCAGCACTGGGGATTCGAGGCGAGTGTGATCCCGACTACCCGCCCTCCACGTATTCGTTCGGGTAGTCGGGATCACACTCTTGTCCAACTGGTTGAAGCGGGGGCGGTGGCCACCAGGGCAGTACCTCAGGCAGTGAGCTGCAAACCAGATCTGGAGCAGCAGGGTGAGGAGAAAGAGAGGCAACTACAGAAACACGACACGGATCCGGAACGAGACTTCGTGGAGCTGAGGGAATGAGGCCAGGGATCGGACCGGGGCCGGCAAGTCTCGAAGGACTTCGATGGCTGTGCAGAGTCGGGCCGGCTCCGATCGATGCGTGGGGCTGTGCCATGGGGTGGGCTCCTGGGAACGCTCGGTCTCATGCGGCCCGGCTGACGCGGGAGCAGTGGCTGAGCCGAGTCGCGCGGCCGCGCGGTGAGGGATCGCTGTTTTTCGCAACGAGGCGCGGCGTCGAGGTCGCTGGACTCGACGTCCCGCCGGTGCCGGTACCTGCGCCAACGTGGTGGCGTCACCTCGAGGCGTGCGCCTGGGTCGCTGCGTGGCTGACGGCCCGCGAGCGTGAGATGCTCGGCCCGAGGGAGCTGCTCGTCCGTCAGGCGTGGCGAGGAGAGCTTCTCGGGCTGCCGGGCCCGCGAGAGCTCGTACACCGTCCCGATCTAGTCGGCGTTGTTCCGGGCCGCCGTCCCGCCGCCGTCGAGGTCGAGCTCAGGCGCAAGTCGAAGACTCGCCTGCGCGCGATCCTGAAACTGCACGCGCGATGGATCGCGTCTGGTCAGTCGGGGGCGTGCGTGTACGTGTGCGGCGATGAAGAGATACGGCGCCTCGTGCTGGGACAGGCCGCACTGGCTGGGCTTGACCCGGAGGACGGCAGCCTCCGGCTCGAGCTGCTCGGAACGATCAAGCAGGTCGCTCTCGAAGCGAGCGAGAGTGTTCCACGTGGAACGCGCGTGATGGGAGCAATCCAATGACGTCGGCCAGCGCGCTTGTGGACGCCGGCGCGGTGCTCGCGATGGGTGGTCTGGGCGTGCTGGGCGCGTGGATGCTGCGCCGGTACTCGACCCTCTCGGCACGCAACCTCTATCCACCAGCGGCGCTCGGACTGGCAGGCCTTGGGTCTGCCGTAGCGGCTCATGCGTGGCCGGTGGCGATGATGGTTGCGCCGGTGTCGGCGCTCGCGATCTCGGCCGCGGTCTTTGGCCGGCGTCTCCGCCTGGCCGACTTGGGCGCGGGAGAGGAACTACGGTCACACGAACAAGCGCGACGCTGGGCATGGGAACCGCGCCCGCCGCGGCTGCCGGGCGAGCGGGTCTACCTGCGGTCCCAAGGCGAGCTCGTCCGCCGGCGAGCATGGCCGCGAGGAGTGTCCTACGTGCCGATGAGCGGCATCGACCACGACGGGCTCCGGCTGCCACTCGGCGACGGTCAGCACATCTTCGCGTGCGGCGCGACTGGCTCTGGCAAGACGACGACCATGCGCCGGGTACTCGCCGCGCGCACCATCACCCAAGAGGCGGCCCTGCTGATCCTCGACCAGAAGGGCGACCAGGAGGACGTCGAGCAGATGAGCCGGCTGGCGGGCGCCGCCGGAGTGCCGTTCGTCCTCATCGATCCGCAGGACCCATGCAGCGACCGCTACCAGCCGCTATGGGGAACGCCGGCGCAGGTCGCAGCCCGGGCGATTGAGCCGATCAAGCAATCCGAGCCGTACTACTACGACGTGCTCCGGCTGCACCTCGATGTGGTCTGCCGGGTGCTGCACGCAGCCGACCGTTGGCCGCCGTCGATCCCGTTCCTGATCGACGCTTGCCACCCGCATCACTTCGGGGCGGTCGAGGGAATCGCCGAGCGGCTGGGCGAGCCGTACGGTCCGCTTTTTGGTCGGGTCAAGGACCACGCCAAATACGTGGAGTCGCCGAAAGGCAAGGAGGATCTGTCCGGAGGGGCGGCCCGATTGCAGGTTGCGCTCGCGCTCGCAAGCCGCGAGATCGTGACACCCAGGATCACTCCGGAAGGTGAAGCAGTCGGCGTCGGATTGGTTGACGCGCTCAAGGCGCGCGCCGTCGTGATGTGGAGGATGCACGCAGACGTAATGCCCGACGAGGCCGCGGCGATGACAGTGCTGGCGCTCGCCGATCTCCATGACGCCGCCGCTCAGGCCAGAGTGCAATGGACACTCATGCTCGACGAGTTTGGTGCCGTGATTAAGATGGCTAGTAGTCGTGCCGTCGCCATCCTGCAGCGCGGTCGGAGCCACGGCGGTCAGGTGATCGTCGTA
>DATJRS010000090.1:0-7788 GCA_035504535.1 Solirubrobacteraceae bacterium
CTACCTCAGTCCCACATCCTTCATCCCTGGCCAGGCGCTCGCTTTGACGCCAGAACCCGAGGGAGGAGCCCAGTGCGCTAAACACGCACGCTGGGATCCGTGCGGGGGGCCGTCAGCAACGGCGGTCCCTACCGCGATCCTTCAACAGAGAAGAAGTTCATCGATCGAGCGACGGTCTCAGCACGTGATGGCGCCGGCGGCGAGCCCTTGGGCGAGCCGCCGGCGCCCCCGTTTGGGATGCTTGAGCGGTTGCCGGAGGAGATGCGCCAGAAGCTGCCGGACGAGCTCGTCGACGAGCTGTTGGCTGGGGCCAGGACGGAGGATGAGATCGTCGGGCCGGGCGGCCTGTTGGCGCAGCTGACGAAGCGTCTGGTCGAGCGGGCGCTCGAGGTCGAACTCACCGATCACCTGGGATACGAGCCGCACGCTGAGCCGCCAGGGGGCGTGGGGAACATCCGCAACGGGTCGACGGGCAAGACGTTGATCACCGAGAACGGGCCGGTAGACATCCGCACCCCGCGGGATCGCGACGGTTCGTTTGACCCGAAGCTCGTGCGCAAGCGCCAGCGGCGGTTTGAGGGGTTCGACGAGAAGATCCTGGCGCTCTACTCGCGCGGTCTGTCGACGCGGGAGATCGAGCGCTACCTGGCCGAGCTCTACGGCGTCGGCGTCGGCCGCGATCTGATCTCGAAGGTCACCGACGCGGTCATGGACGATGTGCGCGCCTGGCAGGCGCGGCCGCTGGATGACGTCTACCCGGTGGTGTTCCTCGACGCGTTCGTCGTGAAGATCCGCGAGAACGGATCGGTGCAGCGCAAAGCCTGCTACCTCGCGCTGGGCGTCCGACTCGACGGTGAGCGGGACGTCCTGGGGATGTGGTTCCAGGACACCGAGGGCGCCAAATTCTGGATGCACGTGCTTGGCGATCTCAAACGCCGCGGTGTCAGGGACATCCTGATTTGCTGCGTCGACGGGCTCACCGGATTCCCCGAAGCGATCGAAGCCATCTTCCCGCTCACCACGGTCCAGACCTGCGTTGTGCATCTCATTCGCCGATCCCTGCGCTATGTCCCCCGCCGCGAGCTCGAGAAGGTCGCCAAGGACCTCAAGCCGATCTATACCGCCGGCGATCAAGACCAGGCGTGGGCGGCGCTCGAGGCGTTCGACGCCAAGTGGGGCCAACGGTTCCCGCCGGTCGTTCAGGCGTGGCAAGACGCGTGGGAGCACTTCATCCCGTTTCTGCGGTTCACCGACGAGGTCCGCCGCGTCGTGTACACGACGAACGCGATCGAAGCGCTCAACCGGCAGCTACGCAAGGCGATCAAGACCAAGGGGCACTTCCCCTCAGAGGACGCCGCCCGCAAGCTGATCTACCTCGCGATCCAGAACGCGGCCCCGCAATGGACCCGGACCAGGGCATGGACCAAGGCGCTGCTCGCGTTCAAGATCGAATTCGGCGACCGGCTCCCAGACGCAACCTGACACCCAAGAATCGACACCCGACACGACTGCCATACCCTTATAACCAAGACCGCCCACACACTTCAGCGGACGCCCTCGGCCAGATTCCGGATTTGCCGGGGGCCATGATGCCGTTGGGGTCCAGGGCGTCCTTGATCCGCTCGTGCAGGCGCAGCAGCGCGCCGTCGTTGTAGCTGAAGGTCGCCATCACGTCGTCCATCAGGCTGATGTGGGTGCGGTATTCGCCGTACCCGTCGCGGGCGGCTTCCTGGACGAGCAGCCTGGTCAGCTCCAGTGCCTCGGTGCGGTCATCGGCGTCCTGGGTGTCGAATAGGAACAGGCAGATGTGGTGCATCTCGCGCAGGCCGATGATGAACTGGGCGGCGTAGTCCTTGTTGTACTCGTTGCAGCGGTCGCGGACCATGGTGTACTGCTTCATTGCGTCCTTGCCGTCGGGGGCGGAGATCGGCGAGAAGCAGACGTGCCCGGCGTTGGGGATCCACTCCATCAGCTTCATCTCATCGAGGCTCGGCTGGCCGCGGTTTATCTTGGTGCGGTCCTGAAGGATGTGCCCGCCGCGATCGTGGCGTTCCTCGGAGGTGTAGAAGCGTGCGCCGGGGATCTGCCCGAACGCCTCCTTGATGATCGCGTAGTACATGTCCATGATCGGTGGCGGTCCGTACAGTGCACCGTAGAAGTTCCAGTAGCCGAGCCCGAGCTCGCGTTTCATGTTCTCGATCGCCTCGGGCGGCAACGGGCCGTCGCCGTCGTACCACTCCGAGCGATGCGATACGACCCCAGCGTCGAGCAGGATGTTGCGTAGCACCGGTACGTTCTGCAGGGGCGCCATGTTGATGCGCAGCGGCAGCATGATGTCGATGATCTGCTCCAGGTCTGATTCGTTCTCAAAGCAGATCATGTAGGACATGTAGCCGGGCGGGATCGGCATCAGCGCGATGCCCATCTTGGTGACGATCCCGTAGTTGGACTGGGTGAACAGCCCGTCGGGATAAGGACCGAACCCGTAAGGGAACAGCTGCCAGGTGTTCGAGCCCGGGACCGCGCCCATCCCGGTCCGGACCAAGTCGCCGTCGGGCAGGACGATCTCCATGCCGGTCTGCCACATGAAGTGATCGCCGTAGGGGGTGTAGCCAACGCCGCGGTCGAGCGTGTTGCCGACCACGCTGCCCCAGCCGAGATCCGGGACGTCGAGCCACAGCTTGATGTCGTTGGCCTGGAGATGCTCGTACAGATCGAAATAGGTGACCCCGGGCTCCACCAGCGCGTACCCGAGCTTCTCGTTGACCTCCAGGATCCGGTTCATCCGGCCCATCGCGACGACCACCGACCCGGCCAGCCGCGGCGCTGGACCGCCATAGCCGTTGTTCTTCCCGGTCGAGATCGGCGAGAGCGGGATCCGATGCTCGTTGGCGATCCGCACGACGGCCTGGGTCTCTTCGCTGGACCCCGGCATGACGACCGCCGACGTCGCGTGCGTCGAGGCGTCCGAGACGGGATACGGGTCCTGATAGCCGGCCAGGTCAGCCGGGCTGGTGAGGACATGCTCGGCGCCGAGCACTGCACGGAACGCGTCGAGCGCGGCGCCAAAAGCGGCCTGCGACACGCCGGGCGGAAGCGGCGGGGCGGATGAATCGGTGGTTGCCATGCGTGGGGCTCCTCTCGGTGCGATCTCGGAACGGGATGCGGATTGGCGTCGGGCGACCGCCTCAATCGATCAGGACGACCGGTTTGATGACGCTGCCGTTCGTCATGTCCGCGACGGCATCGTTGATCTGTTCAAACGGAAAGGTCTTGACGAGGCGGTCGACCGGGAAGCGCCCCTGTCGCCAGAGCTCGACGAGCTGGGGGATGAACAGCTGCGGGACGCTCTCACCCTCGACGATCCCCCGCACTCGGCGGCCCAGTGCGATCAGCTCGTTGACGTCCAGGCCGACGTCGGTCCCGAACGGTGGCGCGCCGATCACCCCACACGTGGCGTCCGACCCCAGCATGTCGACCGCCTGGCGCAGCACGGCCGGAACGCCCGTGCATTCCAGCGAGAAATCAGCACCGCCCCCGGTGATTGCCCGGACCTCCGCGACAGGATCGTGGCTGCGGGCGTCGATCGAATGGGTGGCTCCCAACTCGAGCGCCAGCGCCAACCGCGCCGGGTTCAGATCGATCGCGATGATCGTGCCGCACCCGGTCAGACGCGCGGCCATGATCGCCGACATGCCCACCGCGCCGGCTCCGAGCACCGCCAGCGCGTCGGACGGTCCAGGCCGCAAGACGCCCAGCACCGCGCCCGCCCCGGTCTGGACTCCGCACCCGAACGGTGCCAGCACCTCGAACGGGATGTCCGCGTCGATCCTCACGACGCTGCGCTGATGACACACCGCCTGCGTGGCAAAGCTCGACTGGCCGAAGAACTGCGAGCTCAGCGGCGTCCCGCCACGCGACAGCGCCGTCGATCCGTCGCCGCGCCGGGCCAGGAAATTGCGCGGCAGGAACTCCGCGCAGTACGCCGGCCGGCCCGACAGGCAATGAGGGCAGGTGCCGCACGACGCGAAGCTCATCGCGACTCGATCGCCGATCGCCAGTCCGATCACCGCCGTCCCAACCGCGGCGATGACGCCGGCTCCCTCGTGGCCCAGGACACACGGCAGCGGGGTCGGAAACCCGCCGGCCTGCGCGCCAAGATCGGTGTGGCAGATCCCGCTCGCCCTCACGTCGATCAGAACCTCGTCGGCTCGCAGCGGACCGACCTCCACCTCCTGGAGCACGAACGCCCGATCTCGCTCCTCCACAACCGCAGCCGTCGCCACAGCACTCCTCTCCTCGCCGACGCTCTCGATGCCCGCACGCCTTCGCGACTCGGGGTCGGTCGGCGAGCAGCAAGACGCCGGACACCTCGCGGGATCTCGCCGGGCGGGCACGCCCGATCCCCCACGGGGTCATCGAATTCCTCTCCTCGCCGCGAGGATCAGCAGGCTCCCGGCGGAGACGGCAATCCAACCCGACGCTCTCACTCTCGCGTAGCGGAGCCTCCCGCGGTAGGGGGAGATCACCCAATTAGCTACCCAACCTGCGCCGTGGACCGGCTCGCGACCCACGCCGCGACTTGCGCGCGCGAAGTGAAAGTGAGCTTGGCGAGGATGCGCTCCACATGGCGGTCCACCGTACGCGTGGAGAGCACCAGGGCCTGCGCAATCGCACGGTTGCTCAGCCCATCGGCGATCAGCGCCGCCACCTCCTGCTCCCGACGACTCAGCGGCGAACCCTCACCGCGGCCGTCGGGGGGGCGCGGCCGGGGCGCGGGCTCCAACGCGAACCCGATCGCGCCGTCGACGTTCAGTCCGGCACCTTCGCCCGCGAGGACACCGAACCGCCCCGGGCCGAGCGCCGCCTCGGTCTCCGTCTCGGCGTTGAGCGAATCGGCGTGCATATGCGGGCCAAAGGCGCTCATCGCGGTCCCGAACTCCCGCCACACCGACCGGGCCGCGCCGAACAGGCGCGCCGCCACGTCGAATTCGCGCCGCCCGGCGCTGACCCAGGCGAGCAGCTCGATCGCCAGTGCGGCACAGATTCCATCGTCGAACTCGCGCGTCGCGCTCAACGCCTCGCGCGCCGACACCTCGGCTCCCATCAGATCCCGCTCCCGCCACCGGACGATCCCGGTGGCCCATAGCGCATACGCGCGTGCCCACCGCTCGCCATGCTCGTCGCTCAGCGCGATCGCCCGCTGTGCCGTCTCACGAGCCCGGGCGGTGTCCCCGGAATAGGCCAGCGCCACCGGTTGCTGGAAGAGTGCCGTCAGCAGGGCGCTACGGTCGCCCGACCGCTCGAGGCCCGCAACCGCCAGCTCGAAGCTCGCCACCGAGACTGCCACCTCACCGCGAAACAGCGCAGCCAGTGCCGTCCAATGCGCCGCATGCGCGGCCAGCACGGGGTCATCGAGCCGCCGCGCGAGCTCAGCACAGTCCTCGAGCCGCCGACGGCCAGCGGGCTCATCGCCCTGCACCAGGGAGACCCACGCAGCAACCCATAGCGTCGCGCCTCGCTCGGGGGTGGGCTCCCCAGCCACCTCGAGGATCTGATCCAGCCAGCGCCGGCCCTCGCCGAGGAAGCCACCGACGATCCAGTGGTAGCGCAACGACGCCGCCAGGACGGCGCCCATCCGGACCTCCGCGGGGTCAGTCAGCGACCATTCCAGCGCCGCGCGCAGATTGGGGTGATCCTCGCGCATGTCAGCGAGTGCCGCCGCCTGCCGAGGCCCGCACCAGCTGTCCACCATTCGCTGCGCCCGCGCGAGGTAGTGGTCGCGATGCCGGCGGTGCAGCGCCTCGGTCGCGCCAGCCGCGGCCAGGCGCTCCGCCCCGTACTCCCGCACCGTGACCAGCATGCGGTAACGCACCCGCTCCCCGTCCCGATCGGCCGTCAGGATCGACTTGGCGACGAGGTGGTCGATGACATCCATGATCGCGTCAGCCGGAAGGCCACCTCCCGCGCACACGCCCTCAACCGCCGCGCGATCGAAGCTTCCCGGAAACACCGACAGCCGCGCCCACAACGCCTGCTCCTCGCGCGAGCACAGCTCGTGACTCCAATCGATCAGCGCTCGTAGGGTCTGCTGGCGCGGCATCGCCGCGCGACTACCACCGGTCAGGAAGTCGAAGCGATCGTCGACCCGTTCCAGCACCTCGCTCACCGACCGCGACCGCAACCGCGTAGCGGCCAGCTCGAGCGCCAGCGGCATCCCGTCCAGCCGGGCACACAGCTGTACCACCGCGCCCCGGTTCTCCGCCGTCACGGAGAACTCAGGCCGGACCGCGCGTGCGCGGTCGACCAACAGAGCGACCGACTCGATCCCGGCCAGCCCGGACAGGGACGACGGCGGCCGCTCGGCGTCGGGCACCGCCAGCGGAGGCACCTCGAAGAGATGCTCGCCGTCGATCCCGAGCGCCTCGCGACTGGTCGCCAGAACGCGCAGCGACGGCGCCTCGGCCAACAGTCGCGCAACCAGGCCGGCACAACCGTCCAGCAGATGCTCGCAGTTGTCGAGCAGCACCAGGAGCTGGCGCTCGCGCACGTGATCGGAGAGCTGCTCCTCGGCCGGCCGCGCTGACTGATCACGCACATCAAGCGCCGACAGCATCACCTGCGCGATCCGCGACGGATCCGACAGACTCGACAGATCCACCATCCACACCCCATCGCGAAACGCCCGCCGCGCGCCAGCCGCTACCACCACCGCCAGCCGCGTCTTACCGACCCCCGCCGCACCGACGAACGTGACGAGCCGCGATTCGGCCATCCGCCGCCTGGCCGCCGCCACCTCTCGGCCACGACCGACGAAACTCGTCACGCCTTCAGGCAACCGCCCAGGCGCAGCCGGCAGATCCTTCGCACCCATCACAGCATCCTCCCACGCGGCGACCTGCGTCTCCAGTCCGGACGCCCGCCCGGCACCCGGCGACCGTCGGCCATCCCCGAACCTGCACCGCGACGGAGCAGCAAACACCTGGTTCCGCCACGTCGCATGACTCGCTGTCATGTCGGGCGCCGACACCTTTTTGCGCGGGAGGCGTGCCCCCGCCCGCGAGCGCTCCACGGCCGACCTCGGCGCGGTCGGTGCTAGCCAGGAGCCGGGACGCAGCAAGCATCAGAACAACGGCGACGCGGCCGGCGCTCGCGCCGCCGCTCTCGGACCACAGGCAGCCGCGACGTCGCGGGCCTGATGCCCGCGCGAGAACGAAAGCGAGTCTCGGCCCGCGTGGCGCCGTGCACCTCCTATTCGCCAATCTCGAGACGCGGGACGTTCCCGGCCCTCGGCAGTGCCGACTCGCTCGGCCAGGTCCCTGCTTTCTTGCGATTGCGAGAGCGGAGCCAGCCGTGAGAACCTGATCGGCCGGGCCCGCCGAACTGTGCGCGGCGTACAACGGGCGCCCGCCGACCGTCTCGCGGCGGGTCGCTGGCGCCGCTTTCCCAACGGACGAGGACCACTCGTCTCGCCGCGCCCCGGCGGACGGCTGCATCGCCCGGGTGATCCGCGAGCCGGTCCGCGCGACGCCGCCGTCACCGGCCGCGCTACTGCTTCCGTAGGGCATCGGACTGCTGCTTCGCGCGGGGAAACCAACGGCCGGACGGCACCCAATCAGGCCGCACCGTGGCACGATCGCTTCCACCACAGCGGCGTCGTCGTACCGGCTATGCCTATGCCACGGTTTCGCTCACCATGCCGATGCGAGCCGGACGAGCCCTTTCATCGTTGAGCTGCGTGAGCGCGCGCTGCTGCAATGGCGACATCTGAATCACGCCGCGCGTGGC
>DATJRS010000091.1:0-23470 GCA_035504535.1 Solirubrobacteraceae bacterium
CGGAATATCGACCTGGATCTCTCCCTCGCCTGTCTGCACCCGGCGGGGGCGAAACCCGTTGCGCAAGCCCGACCCATAGTTGCGCAGCCCGCGCTGACACTCAGGCCGGCGCTCATAGCGAGCGCGACCCAGCCACGCGTCGAACTCATCCTCCACAGCGCGCTGGATGATCAACCGCGCCGAGCTTCGCGAGCGCCGACAAGGACTCCCGAGGGTCCTCACCGACCCCCACAGCCAACAACGCATCGATCTGACCTTCAATCTCCACGACTGCTTTGGTGGGAGGGCGATCGTAAGATATCGGTCCGCGCGAGCGCGATGGCTCGGCCAGCGTGTTGCCCGGTCGTCGAGCGTACGCGCGACCTACCAAGGCGGACGATCGACCAAGAGGCAGCTAAAGCGTTCCGTCCGAGGTCATCGCCACCGCCGGGCTGGTGCTCGTGATCTTCTCGCTCGCGCGCACCCGCCGGACGTCGATCGCGCCCGCAGCCGTCGGCGCGTACATCGGCTCCGCATACTTCTTCACGAACTCCGCCAGCTTCGCCAACCCCGCGATCAGCGTCGGGCGCATGCTCTCCGACACCTTCGCCGGGATCGCGCCCGCGTCGGTGCCCGGCTTCATCGCCGCGCAGCTCCTCGGCGGCGTCTGCGCCGTCCTTGCGATCCGGACGCTCTACCCCGAGATGACGCCCGCCGAGGCCGCCGAGGTCGTGGTCGCGCACGAGCAGCGAGCGCGCGCCGATCGCGCACGTGCGGGCGCCGGCGCCCGCTAGGCGCGCAACGGCCAGCCCAGGCGACCCTCGGCGGGTCGCCGCAGCCGTCGCGCGCCGCATCGCTTCCGTTTCTTCGGCTCACCGCAGGTTGCACGTGGTCGCCGCCCGCCCGAACGCCGGCGAGCCCGTGTCGATCGACTTCGGGATCGCGAGGTAGTACCCGCCGGTGTGGAGGATCGCGCTGTTGCCGGGGCTCGACGGCGGCGAGCTGCTCGGGTCGGGGAAGTCCGGGATCCCGTGCCGGCGCATACATCCGGACAGCGCGAGCATCCGGGCCTGCGCCCGTCCGGACGGCGGTTCGGGGCCCGGGGGACCCTTCGGCAGCAGACGCTCGCAGGATCGCACGGCGGACTGGAACGCGGGCGACTGTACGGTTCTCGGCGAGCCCATCCGGACCGCTTGGCCGCTCACCTTCGGGTCTGGAAAGTTCGGCTCCCCGTGCGAGCGGATGCACTGGGAGAACGCGATCCCGGATGCGACGGCGCTCGTCGCGGACGCCGACGCGCCCGCGCCGCCGAGCGGGCTTTTCGAGCTTCCCCCGCAGCCTGCCACCAGAACCCCGCCAAGGAGCGCTGCGCCGATCAGCAGCCCGGCCCCCGGCGTGCTCCGGCTCCTGGCCGGGGTGGTGTACGGCTGCGGCATTCGGTCCTCCTTCATCGCGTGCTTTCCGGGGTTCGCGTCCTCCTCGCCGATCGGTTCTACGGGGTGCGCTGTTTCAGGACGGTTTCGCCGTCGCCTGCCCGCCCGCGAGTCAGCGCCCCCGTGAGCGCGCTCGCGCGCGGCTTGCCAAGAGGTATTTCACGCCTTCTACCGCGAGGAACGTGGTGACGACGGCAACCAGGATCGGGGACGTCTGCAATGGGCCCACGCGGGTCAGGATCGCAGCCATCAGCACCATCGCGAACGGCGCGGCGGCGAGCGACCCGAGGACGGCGGTGAGCAGGCAGCTGAACGCCAGTCCCAGTGGAACGCCGGGGATGGCCTGATGGACGATGACCCCGGCGGTTCCGCCGATGAACAGCGACGGGAAGATGGGCCCGCCCACGAATCCGCTGCTCTGGCTGACCGCGTAGGTGAGCATCTTGGCGATCAGGATCGCGGCGCACAGGCCCAGGCCGAGCGTGCTCGCGCCTTTCAGTACGGAAGCGAGCCGGTCGCCGCCCGAGAACATCGTCAGCGGAAGCGCGACACCGACGATGCCGAACATCATGCCGCCCAGCGTCGATCTCGCGATGGCCGGGACCTTCAGCTGCTCGAGCAGCCGCGACGCCAGCATCGTGAAGCCGACCGCCACTGTCGTCACCAGGGCCCCGAACAGGCCAAGGGGGATGCCGGCGAGCAGCTGCCAGTCCTCGAACGTGTACCGCGGCACCTGGTAGTCGCCCAGGAACACCGCGCCGGCGATCGCGAAGTAGATCCCGAAGGAGACGCTCCCCGCGATGATGTCCGTGACCAGGGTCTTGCTGAACCGGGGTCCGCCCGGGCGGACAACCTCCAGGATCAGCATCACCACGATCACCGGGCTGGAGAACAGCCCACCGAAGATGCCGGCGATGCCAGCCAGGGTGTTCACCTGGAGATCCTCTTTGCGCAACCCTCGTCGCTGGGCCATCCAGCTGCCGGCGCCGCCGCCCATGCAGGACAGCAGCTTCTCCGGACCGACGCTCGCGCCGCCAATCAGTGACACCGCCGAGACGGCTATGGTCCCCGGCACCAATCCGGGGGCGACGCGCTCGGCTCGCAGGTCCTCGAACAAGCCGGGAACCTCCTTTGGCAGGCGGGTGAGCCGCCGCAGCAGGCCAACCGTGACGCCGGCCGCCGCGGTGACCGCCACCCACCACCAGTGCCCGCCGAACCAGCCCGGACTGGAATCGGTGCCCCACCGTTCCCCGAGCTTGATGATCCCCAGGGAAACCAGCCCGCCGAACGCGCCGAACACCCCGAGGACCGCGGCGTAACCCGCGAGCACCCAAAACTCCCGCTCTTGGGTCACCGGGGGATCTGCGGTCGGGCTGGACATCGCGGCTGCGGCACGTGACGCTAGCAACACCGAACCCGCGACTTTGGCTGCGGATACCGCCTTCCACCGCGGACGCCCACGATTCGCCGCGGACTGCCACGTGAAGCATGAAGAAGCTCTGGAGTGTGTCGAGCACAGCGTTGGCTCGCTTGGCGTACTGCGTCGCAGTCAACGGAGTCGACCTCCCCCAACTGAAACACGACCACCTATATGCGCTCTCATCGGGAGATCAAGTCAGCCGTTCAGTGACGCGTCGGGCCTGGGTCTTACCCGGACCGGCCAAAGAAGATGGGACGAGGAGGAGTTCTCCGAGGTGCGATCAGGCGAACTTGGTGGACGGCCGCTTCTGCAGTACGACCACGCCAGGTCTACGCCTCGCCGCGGGCCGGGTAGTCGTGGGTCGTCCAGTAGTCGATGCCCGCGAGCAGATCCGCGAGCCTGGGGCGCCCCACGGGCATCGAGAGGAGCGCCTCGTAATAGACCGTGTGATCCGGGGAGATCAGAAACAGGCCGGGCTCGTTGAACAGCGGCGGGTCGTGCTCGTGGATGGCGCGGGAGATGAACAGCCCCCAGGCACGCATCTGCTCTTCGCTCAGCCCGTAGGCGAGATTGAGGCGCTCGAGCTTCCACTCCTGGGCGAGCGTGCTCGTGCGCTCGGGCGTCTCGGCGCTGACGGCGATCGCTTCGATGCCACGCTCCTCGATCTCGGCAAGCCGGTGCTCAAGCTCGCTCAGTTGGGCGTGGCAGACGGGGCAGTGCAGGCCGCGAAAGAACACGACCATCGTGAACAGCGTCGGTCGCTGGTCGCTGAGGCGGTAGGTCCCGCCGCGCAGGAGCGCCACCGTGAGGTCCGGCGCGGGCTGTGTTGGGCGAACGCCGTGGGCAGCGCGGCCCTCGGTGGTGGTCGTGCTGGTGGTGGACATCACTTGATCCCTTTCGCCTATACGGCGGTCCGGCCGCCGTCGACCGCCACGACCGCGCCGTTGATGTAGGAGGCCTCGTCGGAGCCAAGGAATAGCACGGCGTTCGCGATCTCCTCCGCGGTGGCGGGGCGCCCGAGTGGAAGCGTGCTTGCGAGCTGGTCCAGTCTCTCGCCCATCCGCGCGGTGCCGGGCGTCCTGGTCGGGCCGGGGGCAACGGCGTTGACCCGCACCCCCTCGGGTCCGTATTCGGCCGCCCACGCCTTCGTGAGCAACTCGAGCGCCGCCTTTGCCGAGCCGTAGAGCGCCATCCCCGGCATCCCGAAGCTGGCGACCATCGTCGAGACGTTGACGATCGCGCCACCGCCGCTGGCCGCCATGCGCGGCGCGAACGCCCCGGTGAGAAAGTACGGCGCCTTGACGTTCAGCGCATATGTCGAATCGAACTGATCGCTGTCGGTCTCGTGCGTGGGTCCGCTGATGCCCCTGCCGACGTTGTTGACGAGCACGTCGACGCGGTCGACCTCGTCGGCCAGACGCCGGACGTCGTCGAAGTTCGCGAGATCGGCACGGATGAAGCGCACGCGCGCCCCCTCCTTTGTCAGCGAGTCCGCGATGTGCCGACCACGCTCCTCGCTGCGCCCGGTAATCACCACCTCCGCGCCCTCGGCGGCGTAGGCGCGGGCGACGGCCTCGCCGATCCCCGAGGTGCCGCCGGTTACGAGCACTGTCTTGCCCTGAACGGTCATCTGTTCCTCCTGTCGGTCAAGTGGATTCTTGGAACCAGTAGTGCATTCGGTCGGGCGCTGCGGGTCGTGCGCCTCATCCGAGTTGACGGTCGAGGTTGACTGCGGCGCTGATGAGCGCCAGCTGGGTGAACGCCTGCGGGAAGTTGCCGAGCTGTTCTCCCGTCGGACCTATCTGCTCGGCGTAGAGACCGAGGTGATTGGCGTACGTGAGCATCTTCTCGAAGATCAACCGGGCTTCGTCGAGCCGGCCGGCGCGCGCCAGCGCCTCGACGTACCAAAAGGTGCACATCGAGAACGTGCCTTCATGCCCTACGAGCCCATCGGGTGACGCTCGGGCGTCGTAGCGATAGACGAGCGAATCGGACACCAGGTCGCTGCCGATCGCGTCGAGCGTCGAGAGCCAGCGCGGGTCGGTCGCGGCGATGAACCGCATCAGGGACATGGACAGCACGGCAGCGTCGAGGAAGTCCGTGTCGTAGTGCTGGACGAACGCACGCCGTCGCGGGCTCCACCCGCGCTCGTGAATCTGACGATAGATCTGATCACGAGCCGCTTCCAGCCGACTCCGATCGCCGGGCAGCCCGCGGGCGGCCGCGATCCTCAGGGTCCGCTCGACCGCCACCCAAGACTGCAGCCGGGAATACGTGAACCGCTGGCGTCCGCCGCGCGTCTCCCAGATTCCCTCATCCGCCTGATCCCAGTTCCCGCACACCCAATCGACCATGCGACGGAGGTCGTCCCAGGCGGCGTGCGAGATCGGGGCGCCAAACTTGTTGTAGAGGTAGATCGAGTCGACCAGCTCCCCGTAGATGTCGAGCTGTAGCTGTGTCGCCGCGTTGTTGCCGACCCTCACCGGCGCGGAGCCCCGATATCCCTCCAAGTGGTCGAGCAGCCGCTCGGGGAGCTCGCGGCTGACGTCGACCGCGTACATGGTCTGCAACGGCCCGCTCTCCTGCATGTGTTCGTCCCTCAGCCGGTCGGTCAGCCAGTCCATGAACGCCGTCGCCTCGTCGGCGAAGCCCAGCCGTAGCAGCGCGTACAGCGAGAAGGCCGCATCGCGAATCCACGTGTAGCGGTAGTCCCAGTTGCGCTCGCCTCCGATCACCTCAGGTAGGCTCGTGGTCGGGGCGGCCACGATCGCGCCGCTGGGCCGGTAGGTGAGGAGCTTGAGTGTGAGCGCGGAACGGTGCACCGTCTCGCGCCAGCGCCCGCGATAGCGCGACTGCGCGAGCCACCGACACCAGTAGTCGATCGTTCGCTCGAACATCTGCGACGTCTCGGTCGCTCCGTGGGTGCGCATCACGTACTCGCCGGGCACGTGGTCGAGGATGAATGTGGCGCTTTCACCGGCTTCGAGCTCAAACGAAGCGTGCGCATCTCTGTCGCGGATCTCGAGCGGGGTCTCGCTTTCGAGTGCGAGCCGCGTGGCCGCACTCGCAAACAGGACGCCGGCTGCATGGGGCTCTGCTACGTGCGGTTCGCGGCCGAAGTCAAAGCGAGGTGCACATTCGAGCTCGAACCGCATGCGACCACGCACACAGATCACACGCCGAACCAGCTGGTCGCGCTGCGAATCATCCGCGATCTCTCCGACGGGCATGAAATCCTGCACCTCCGCCACTCCATCGGCGGTGAGGAAACGCGTGATCAGGACGTTGGTGTCGGGGAAGTAGAGCTGCTTGTTCTGCCACTCAGCTGCAGCGGGCCTGAGCGCGAAATGACCTCCGAGGCGGGTGTCGAGCAGTGAGGCGAAGATGCTCGGAGAGTCGAACCGCGGGGAGCAGTACCAGCCCACCGTGCCGTCGGTGCAGATCAGCGCAGCGGTGTGCAGGTTGCCGATCACCCCGTGGTCTGCGATCGGCGGATAAGCGATCCCCCGCGAGGCCCTCATCGCGCGCATGACTCGTGGGTCGCCGTCGCGCGGCTCGGAGCGGACGGCCCACCCAGCGCTGCTGGCGTGCCTCCGGTCATCGAGGCTCCTTGTGTCGGCCGGATGGCATGATGAGCCGTTAGAGGTCGCTGAGCCGGCCGAACTTACGCCGGACTCGACGTAAGACTCGGGCTGCTCAACATACAAACCGTTCAGCGTTGAGGAACCGTCGTCGCGCCAGGAGCAGAATTGCGATCAGAGATCACTGTAGGGCCCCGGTTTCCGCACTACGGGCCGATGACGCGGGCGCGCTTCGCGGGGCTGCCGGTCCCAGGTCTCCTATTGCGCCTCGAGGAACGTGATCACCGCGAGCACGCGGCGGTGGTCGTCCTCCGTGTCCGGGAGCGGGAGCTTGGCGAGGATGCTGCGAACGTGCTTTTTGACCGTGCCCTCCGTGACCCAGAGCACGCGCGCGATCCCTGCGTTGGAGCGACCTTCCGCCATGTGCCCGAGCACCTCGCGCTCGCGCGCGGTCAGGGCGCCCAGCGGGTCATCGACGTTGCCCGAGGACACCAGTTCCCTGACCAAAGTCGGGTCGATCACCGAGCCACCATCCGCGACGCGCTGGAGGTCCTCCAGGAATGCGGTGGCGTTCGTGACTCTGGTCTTCAGCAGGTACCCGACCCGTTCCCCTTCGGCGAGCAGATCGACTGCGCGATTGACCTCCGCGTGCGCGGAGAGAAGCAGGATCCCGATCTCGGGGAACTGCCCGCGGATCGCATGGGCGGCCTCGAGACCCTCCGTCGAGTACGACGGCGGCATTCGGATGTCGAGCACCACGATGTCCGGTGCCTCGCGACGGACGAGCTGCATGAGCTCGGACGCGTCGCCAGCCACGCCAGACAGCTCGAACCGTGAGCTCTTCAGCAGCCTGGCAATGCCCTCCCGCACGAGGAGATCGTCATCTGCCACCACAACACGAGTTCTGCTCATGATCATCCGAGGGTTCGGCGCGCGGCGGGCTCTGCTCTGGGCGAAGCCTACCGCACCGCCTGCCGCGCCGGCCCCCGCTCCGCGTTGGACAGTCGAGACGCGCGCGGATCTCGAAACGCCTGCGAAGCGGCTCCTCGCCAAGCGCGATGTCTGAGCTGCGCTCCATCGTCTATCGCACGTACGAGGTGTTCAACGCGAGGGAGTTCGACGCTTACCCCGAACTGCTCCACCGGGGCGTCGAGTTGATCATGGCGGGCATCAGCGTCCGCGGCCTCGAGGCCGTGACGGAGTTCGTCTCGGTGACCGCACGGGCCAATCCGCGCCTGCGGGTCGAGCCTCTCCGAGTCGTGGCCGAAGTCGGTGACACGGTGGTCACCGAGGTGCTGATGGTCGACGGGTCCTCATCGGGCCAGGGAGCGGCCTCCGCAGCGGCGTGTGGCGTGTACCGGTTCAGGAGCCGCAGGATCGTCGAGTGGCGCACCTACCTGGACCCCACCGGCGAGGATCTCGCCTCGGCTGCGCTGACCGCCGTGGCCGCTGAGCAGTCCGCTCTGCGGCGCGTGGCGGAGCTCGTCGCTCGGCAGTCGCCGCCCGATCAGGTGTTCTCGCTCGTGACCCGAGAGCTCGGTGAGCTCTTGGACGCCCACATGACGAGAACCGTCCGGTTCGAGCCGGACGGGAAAGCGACCGTGCTCGCGGCGACCGGGCGCCCGATCGACCGACTGCCCCCCGGCGCGAACATCTCGTTGCCGATCCACGGGGTGCTCGAGCAGATCTTGCGTACCGGGCGCGCGGCCCGGGTGGACGACTACGAGAACGTCGGGGGAGCGAGCGGCGCGGCCCTGCGCGAAGAGGGCGTCCGCTCGGCAGCCGGGGGTCCGATCGTCGTCGACGGACGGCTGTGGGGAGCGATGGTCGTGGGCGCTCGGGCCGGAGAGGCACTCCCGTCTGGCACCGAGGAGCGGATCGCTCGGTTCGCCGAGTTGACGTCAACGGCAATCTCGAATGTCGAATCGCGGGGTGAGGTCGAGCGCCTCGCGGCGGAGCAGTCCGCGCTGCGGCGTGTCGCCGAGCTGGTTGCTCGGCATGCCTCGCCCGAGCACGTGTTCGCGTTCGTCACGGAGGAGCTGCGTGGGTTGCTGGACGTCGAGCTGGCACGCGCGGTTCGCTTCGAGAGCGACGGGACCGTCACCGTGCTTGCCTCGAGCGGGGTCGCGGAGGACCCGTTGCGGCCGGGGTCAAACGTCGCGATTCCGAAGGGAACGGTCATCGAGACGGTCGCGCGAACCGGCGCGCCGGCGCGGGTCGCGGACTACTCGGAGGTCCGGGGCTCGATCGGCGAGGTGCTGCGGACGGTGGGCGCACGATCCGGTGCCGGCGGTCCGATCGTCCTCGACGGGCGCCTGTGGGGGGCGCTCGTCGTCGGGTCGACGGCGAGTCAGACGCTGGCGCCCGGAACAGAGGACAGGGTGGCCAAGTTCGCTGAGCTGCTATCGACGGCGATCTCGAACCTGGAGTCGCAAGCCGAGATAGCGCGGTCGCGGGCCCGTATCGTCCAAGCTGGCGATCAGGCGCGCAGGCGTTTCGAGCGCGACCTCCACGACGGCGTTCAGCAGCGGCTCGTCTCGTTGGGAATGGAACTGCGCGCGGCCGAGAGCACGATACCCGCAGAGCTGAGTGAGGTCCGTGGGAGCCTCTCGAGCGTCGGGGCCGGTCTGGGGGATGTGATCGACGCGCTGCGCGAGCTCTCGCGTGGGCTGCACCCGGCTGTGCTGTTGGAGGGAGGCCTGGCGGCGGCTTTGAGGGCTCTCGTGCGCCGCTCGTCGGTGCCCGTCGAGCTGCGCCTGGACCTTGGCGAGGAGCCGCTGGAGGAGGCCGCCGAGGTCGCCGCCTACTACGTCGCGTCGGAGGCCTTGACGAACACCGTCAAGCATGCCCAGGCGTCGCGCGCCGAGCTTTCTGCAAAGCATCGCGAAGGCTGTCTCGACCTGGTTGTGCGGGATGACGGCATCGGAGGTGCGGATGCCCCGAGAGGCTCGGGACTCATGGGGCTGGTCGATCGTGTCGAGGCTCTCGGGGGCAAGATCGAGATCGTCAGCCCCAAGGGCGGTGGCACCAGGCTCCACGCCCGCCTGCCCACGAGCTCGTCGGGCGTATAGGCGCTCGCGGGAGGTGGTTTCCATCGACCGGCGGGGTAAGAACGGGCACCGGCGAGGACTCAAATGGAGCGGAGATGGAGATTTGATGGCTTGCCAGCAGGACCCGCGCTGGGTCGCAGAGCAGCGGAGCGAGACGTGAGTGGGTTCGTCTCCCGCGGTTTCACCGGGCGTCGGCGCACCCCCGACGAGCTCGCGTCCCGGCTCCCGCCCGGGCAGTACGCCGAGCCTAATTTCCCAGTGCTCACGGCCGGCCCGACGCCGGAGGTCGCGACGGAGACGTGGCGGCTGCGGATCGACGGGATGGTCTCCGAGGCGCGCGAGTGGACATGGGAGGAGTTCCTCGGTCTGCCCTTCGAGACCGTCCCGTGCGACATCCACTGCGTGACGAAGTGGTCGAAACTGGGCACGAGCTTCGGCGGCGTCTCAGTGGACACGCTGATGGAGGCGGTCAAACCGCTTGGGCAGTACACGATGCAGTGGTCGTTCGGCGACTACACGACGAACCTGCCGCTCGAGGACGTCACTGGTGGCAAGGCGTGGATCGTCACCGAGCATGAGGGAGAGCCACTGCCGCGTGAGCACGGCGGCCCAGCGCGCATGCTGGTGCCGCACCTGTACTTCTGGAAGAGCACGAAGTGGATCGCAGGCATCCGGGTGATGGACCACGACGAGCCCGGGTTCTGGGAGCGCAACGGCTACAACAACCACGGCGATCCTTGGAAGGAAGAGCGCTATTGGGGGGAATAGGCTCGATCGAGCAGCGGGCCCCGGGAGGCTGGCAGATCGGGACGATCACGGGCATCAAGCCCGAGACCCCGCACGTCAAGTCCTTCCGCATCTCCACGCCGATGTGGATGCCGCACCTGCCGGGCCAGCACTACGAAGTGCGTCTGACCGCGCCCGATGGCTACAGGGCGCAACGGTCGTACTCGATCGCGTCCTCCCCGCTTGACGAGGGCGCCGTCGAACTGACGATCGACCGGGTCGCGGACGGCGAGGTCTCCCCGTACTTCAACGACGTGCTCGTGGAGGGCGACCTGGTCGAGGTGCGGGGGCCATTCGCCTCGTACTTCGTGTGGCGAGGCGAGCAGCCCGTGCTACTCGTCGGCGGCGGGTCGGGCGTCGTGCCGCTGATGTCGATCCTGCGCCATCGTCGCCTCACGGGGAGCGAGGCGCCGATCAGGCTGATCTACTCGGTGCGCAAAGCCGACGACGTGATCTACGAGGACGAGCTGGGCGATGAGACGCTGCTGACGTTCACGCAGGACGCACCTGCGGGCTGGACCGGCCACCAGGGGCGTATCGACGCCGAGATGGTCGAGGCCGCCGCTGAGGCGATGCGCTCCGGACTCGTGTTCATCTGCGGCTCGAACCCGTTCGTGGAGACTGCGAGCGAGTTGCTGCTGGGTGCCGGATTCCAGCCCGAGCAGATCCGTACCGAGCGCTTCGGCCCGGGCGCGGGCTAGGCCGCCGCCGCGGGCGCGTCCAGCGCCGGTTCTCGGCCTCCGGGTGGCGTCGGAGGCGTGGCTTCGAGCACGGTCGCGGCGCCTTCGCGGGGTGTCAGCGCCTCGATCATGAGCTGTCCGAACACCGCGCACGTCAGCAGTCCGACGAACACGACCGGCGCCATTGCACCTCCGACAGCCGCGAGGACGAGCGCGAGACCCGCCAGCACGAGGCGACTGAGGAACGTTCGGTCGCTCATCGAGGTCCACTCGGCGCCGATGTGCAGGGCGGCAAGCGAGAGCGCGAACGCACTCACCCCACCCGCGAGGGCCCATCTCGCGCCAGCCGTCAGGCCGTAGCGGGCCGCCTCGGGCACCACAAGCGCGCTTCCCACGCCGAAGGCGCCGACGCCGGTCAGGAGCAGAAAGTGGCTGTACACGTACACCAGCCCCAGTACGCCGCGGCCCACCACCGAGGTATCGGCGAGGTCGAAGTAGATCCACCAAAAGCACAGCGCGGTGAGGAAGCAGAGCCCGGCGAGGACCCACGATCGCAGCGTCAGGTCGACGCCCGCCAGGTCAGTCACGAGCGAGGCGACAGCCCTTCCGAGCACGATGATGAAGAACGTGCCGAACCGCTCGGTGAGGTGCGAGACAACGATCGGGCGCGCTTTCAGCTTCGCCCAGGCCTCCGGGGCGATCGCCAGGTCGGCGACCATGGCCGCGAGCCACAGCCAGTAGCAGAGTGGGGTGATGACCCAGATGGACGCCGTCCAGATGGCCGTGGTCGCGGAGTAGCCGACGATGTAGACGTTGGTCAATTGGCGCGCCGAGCCGTCGGTGTGCTTCCTTGCCCGCACGTACAGCGCGATCAGCAGGCTCCGCAGGACCACATAGCCGAGCGCGAACCCCGCCGTGCCGCCGTGACCCGCCATCACGTCGCTGAGATTGACGGCCGCGCCTGCGATTGCCAGCATCGCGCCGGACTTCGCCAGGCGGAATATCAGGTCATCGGTGTCGAAGCGGTTCGCGTACAGCGCGTACAGGATCCACGCCCAGACGACGACCACGAACAGGCCCGCGAAGCGCACGAACCCCCACGCCGACGGACTCCGCGCCAGCGAGGAGGCCAGCTGGCTCAGAGCCGCGGCGAAGACGAGGTCGAAGAAGAGCTCGAACCACGTCGCGTGACGCTCCTCCGCCGGGTCGCCGGTCGTGCGCAGCCTCGGCGGGTCGAGCCGGAAGGTGTGGCCCGCTCCCAGATAGCGCGCGCTCATGGCCTGTTCGCGGGTGCCGGATTGGTGAGGCTGTTCCGGGGCAGCTGTCTCAGGGTTGTGCCGGCTGGGCCGCGGAACGTGCGATCAGCTGGTCCGCGATCTCACCCAGATCCCGGCCGATGTAGTTGGGCTGCGGGCCCACGTCCAGCGGCGCGTTGCCCGCACGGAGGATCAGGCCCGCCTGCCACCCGGCAGAGAGGGCTCCGATGGTATCCCAGACGTGGCTGGCGACCATGCAGATCTCGCCGGGGTCGACTTCGAGCGCCTGGGCGACCGAGCGGTAGGCCTCTGGCGCGGGCTTGTGCCGACGCACTCCCTCATCGACGCTGAAGCGGCGCTCGAACAGATCGATCACGCCGGCCCGCTCGAGCTGGCGCCCGGAGATGTCCAGCGTATTGTCGGTGAGGGTGAACAGGCGGAACCCGTTGTCCCGGAGCCGGCGCAGGGCGTCGGGGACGTCCGGGTGAGGTGGCATCGTCGCGAAGCGCTCGGTCAGCTCGGACGTGTCGGCATCGTTGAGCGTGATCCCGCGGGTCGCGGCCGTCATCCGCAGCACGGCGGCGCCGATGTCCGTGAAGGCGACGTAGTCCCCTGCCAACGTCAGCGCCTCGGAGTACGTGATGAGGTGCGCGAACCACAGGCGCATGGCCGACGCGTCCTCGAAGATGCGCTCAAACGTCGGCTGGATCGCCTCGAGGTCGAGCAGAGTCTCGTTGACGTCGAAGACGACGATCTGCTGTTGGTGCATCGTGTCCCTTTCTTCGCGGGTCTCTTTCTTCGCGGTCTGCGCCGCCCGGCGCCAACGGCGCAGTCGGCGGTAACGCGGGCGTGATGAGGACTAGTGACCCGGGCTCGGCCGCTTCTTACCTGCCCGACTGAGGGCCGGCAACCACGCCTACGTCGGCAGATCAGGAAGCGGTGATGCCGTCGCGAGTGCCACGTTGCCTCTTGGTAAGAACGACGCGGCCGACGACACGCATCTCGGGAGCGACGCGCACCTCGTTGGGGAGGCAGGCAGTTGACCAGGCAGACAGAGGCTAGTGGCAGCAGATGGGCAGACCTGGGTCGTACCGAGCTGATCGCTTTGGGCAAGTCGATGGTGACGGAGCGGCTGGAGGAGCTGGGGTGCCGGGTCGGCGCCCCGGGGGGTCTCGCGCGAGGCCATCTCGACGTCGCGACCCCGTCGGGGCGCTCGCTGGAGGTGTTCGTTTCCACGCAGCGAGTCGGCGGCTACGTGTTCTGGACCAAGAGGCGCTTTGAACCCGACGGCCATCGCTTCGCGGCGATCGTGCTGCTCGACGCTGTGCAGGATCCGAGCCTCTATCTGATCCCGAGCATCGAATGGCGGCATCCCTCGCCCCCGCTGAAGGACCGCCCGAACGTCGGCAAGCGCAGCGAGCCCGAGTACGGGATCACCCTCGCGCGATCGTCGCTCGCGGATCTGGGCCGGTTCGGCTGGGATGCGCAGGTGCGGCTCGGCTACTTCGTCTGAACCAACTCGCCGCGCGCAGCACGACTGACCAGCCCGAGCGCCGTTCTCGGTAAGACAGCCTCCACGCCGGTCACAAATGCCCACGTCACACGGTCAGTGGCCGACAGCAATGATGGCGCCGCTCCCTTGATCGGGACGCGCGTCGTGCCTCTGGCCGGCCAACGACCAAAGGAGCTTCACATGCGTTTGCTTTCACGTTTGTTTGCAGGATGCGTCGTCCTGGCAGCCGTGCTGGCCGTCCCGGGCTTGGCGTCCGCGGACCCCGGCGGCTGGTTCGGGTCGCAGGGCAGCGGGTACGTCTATCTCAACAACAACACCGCCGGGGCGAACACGATCTCCGGCTTCAGCATCGGCGCAGGCGGAGCACTGACGCCGTTGCCGGGCTCGCCATTCGCGGCGGGAGGAGCGGGACTCGGCGCGGGCCTGGCCGCTCAGGGCGCGATCCAGACCACCGACGGACGCTTCGTGCTGGCGGTCGACGCCGGAAGCAACCAGATCTCGGTCCTGCAGATCGGCTGGAACGGCTCGCTGACACCCGTTCCCGGCAGCCCGTTCAGCTCGAACGGGATCGAGCCCGACAGCATCACCGTGAACAACGGCCTCGTGTACGCGGCCAACACTGGCGCGGGCGGGTCCAACTACACCGGGTTCACGCTCGCGCCCTGGGGCCAGTTGATCCCGCTGGGGGGATCGACGATACCGCTGCCCGAAGGGTCGAACCCCGGCGAGGTGCTGCTAAACGGCGACAACACCAAGCTGGTCGGGATGCGTGTCGGGACCTCGCTGATCGATAGCTTCTGGCTCGACTGGAGCGGGCGCCCGCACGCGGCCCCGGGTTCTCCCTTCGCGGCGCAGGGCCTCGGTCCCTTCGGCAGCGAGTTCCGGCCGACGAACCCCGACGAGCTGTTCGTAGACAACGCGCACAACGGGGCGGGCCTCGGGACGGTCTCGGCGTTCTACGACCTGCCGGACGGGGCGCTGTTCTCGCTCAGCGGCTCGCCGTTCGCCGACTCCCAGACGGCGCCGTGCTGGCTCGTGATAAGCCCCGACGGGCGCTACGTGTACGCGCTCAACACCGGCTCCGGGTACATCTCGGCGTTCGCGATCACACCGGGCGGGACGCTGAGCCTGTTGAGCAACACGCCCGTGAGCTCGACCCCCGGAGTCACCGGGACCGACGTCACCCTCAGCCCCGATGGGCACACGCTGTATCTGAACATGGGCAAGGTCGACGGCGTCGGCGAGTTCGCCGTCAACGGTGGCAGCGTCACGCAGCTGCCGGGGTCTCCAGTCCCCGCGGGTGGAAGCGGGACGACCGCTGGCATCGCGGCCGGCTAGGACCCGACTGGACTCCTCGAGGATGACGGTGGAGCCAAAAGGAAGGGGGCGCCTCTGCCGGCGGCCGAGGCGCCCCCTGGGCTTGCTTTACGACAACGGGGCTTCGCGTCACTGCTCCCGCCGCGAGATCGCTCGCGACGAAGAAACAACTTGGGGAGAGACCGTCAGGCGTCCCCCTCCATGTGGGGCTCCATCTTGGGGTCCATCTCCATCTTGGGGTCCATCTCCATCTTCGGATCCATCTTCATCTTCGGATCCATCTCCATGTGGGGCTCCATCTTGTCGTCGTCCACTTGCGCTCACCTCCTTCCGAACGTGTGCAACATCGCTATTAGCTGTCCCCCGCGCCGACTTCTTACGGGCGGGGCAGGGTCGCCGAACGCCGTGATCACATCGATCAGCCCTTCTACATCCGCTCGGCACGCCGGACACGCGCGCAGGTGGACGGCGACCCCTGGGAACAGCCCTTCAGTGGCGAGACCGGCGACCATCGCCTCCGCGTACTCCGCGAAGAGCTCGGTGCTCGTGTCGCAGCCCGGATCGTTAGGCTCTGCGCGGAGAAGCGTGCGGAGACGGAGATCGAGCTCGACGGCCACCGGACCGTTCGTGAGCCGCCCGCGGGAGCTTCTTACCAGGCGCGTTTCCGCTCTGCGCAACTTGGCTGCTTGTCGAGACGGTCAGAGCGGGCTACAGGTCGATGGGCAACGTGACGTCAATCGTCGTGCCCTCGCCCGGAGGGCTGTGCACGCGGATCGTCCCACCGATGGCTTCGACTCGGTCCGCGAGTCCGGTGAGCCCAGAGCCGCTCGACGCGCTGGCGCCGCCCCGGCCGTCGTCAGCGACACTCAGCGCGAGCGACGTGGGCTCTCGCAGCACCGAGAGGGAGATGTGAGAGGCCTCGGCGTGCTTGGCGGTGTTGGTCAGCGCCTCTGAGACGACGTAGTAGGCAGCCACCTCGACGGCCTCCTCGAAGCGCTCGCCTGCGAGCTCGATCCGCGCGTCGATGGGCAGCGCCGAGCGACGCGCCAGCGAACGCAGCGCCGGTGTGAGCCCGCCCTCGGTCAGGACGGCCGGATGCATGCCTCGCGAGAGCTCGCGGAGGTTGTCGAGAACCTCGGTCAGTCCGTCTGCCAGCGACGACAGCGCCCGCCGCAGGTCTGGCAGCTGCGCTGGCACCGTTGCGTCGATCGTCTGCAGCTCGAACTGCAATGCGACGAGGCGTTGCTGTGCGCCGTCGTGCAGGTCGCGCTCGAAACTTCGTCTCGCCTCGTCCCCCGCGCGCACGATGCGCGCGCGTGATTCGGCCAACTCCGCCCGTGACTCGATGTTCGAGATCGCGGTTGACACGAGCTCGGCGAACTCGGCGACGCGGTCCTCGCTTCCGGGTGGCAGAGCTTGCGGGTTGGACGTGGCCGCGACCATCGCGCCCCATAGTCGCCCGGCCACCGCGATCGGTCCGCCGGCGGCGCAGTTCGTCCCCTCTTTGCGGAGGATCGCGCCAGTCGGGCCCCGGATCTGCGCGTAGTTCTCGAAGCGCGAGGGGCGACCGGTGCGAAACAACTCGTCGAGCATGCCGCCGGGCGCCACCTCGAGGGTCGTGCCGGGAGGCATGGGGTCATCGGGTCGCCCCCTCGCGGCCACGACCGTCGCGCGACCGTCCGGCTCAAAGCGAAGCGTCCGGACCACCTCGATTCCCAGCAGGGAACTCAGCTCGTCGGTCACCAGCGCGAACACCTCCTCCGGGGACGCCTGCCGGGCGACGAGCTCCGCGACGCGTCGTAGCGCAGACTGCTCGGCGACGAGGCGCTGCACCTCCGCGCGGGACTCGATGTTCGCGATCGACGTCGAGAGCAGCTCGGCGAACTCGGCGACGCGCTTCTCGGTACCCGGCGGGAGCCCGCGGGCGATCGTGGACCCCACGACGATCGCACCCCACAGACGCCCGTTCACGACGAGGGGACCTCCGGCCACCGAGCGCGCTCCGGCCATGCCGCCGGGCGGGGTCGCAGTGCCGGCCGGGAACTCACGCCTCGCCGGTGCGGCAGTGTCCAAGATCTCGGCCAGGACACTGTCGGGTGGGACGTTCGCGATGGTGCCTGAGGCGAGCCGCTGCTGCCTGGAGTCCCCCAGCGCGGCCAGGATCTCGACGTTGCCGTCGAGCCGACAGCGCACGGTGCGCACCATCTCGACCTCGACGACACGGCTCAGCTCCTGCGTGACCACGGCGAACACGTCCTGGGCCGTGGCCTGCTGGGCAACGAGGACAGCCACGCGCCGCAGCGCCGACTGCTCGGCAGCCAGACGTTCGACGTGGGCACGCGACTCGATGTTGGAGACCGCCGTCGAGACGAGCTCGGCAAACTGGGCGAGGCGCTGCTCGCTGCCCGCGGGGAGGGCCTCAACCGTCTCGGCACCCACAAGCACCGCGCCCCACAGGCGGCCCGCCACGACGATCGGCCCTGCGGCCGCGCATCTGACCCGCTCGGTCTTCAGGCGATCGCCGATCGGACCGTGAACCTGTGAGACATCGTCGATCCACGCCGGCATGCCCGTCTCGAGCACGCGCCGCGACACGCCGCCGCCCGAGAGAGCGATGTTCGTGCCCGGTGGCACCTGGTTGGCGGCGCGCCCCCTCGCCGCCACCACGGTGGCGGTTCCGTCGGCCTCGAAGCGGAGCGCCCGAACCATGTGCACGCCGAGGAGGAGGCTCAGCTCCTCGGCCACCGCCGCAAACACAACCTCCGCAGATGCCTGCTCGACCGTGAGCTCGGCGACCCGGCAAACAGCGGCCTGCTCCGCCGCGATCGCCACGAGAGCCGAACGGGAGAGATCCTCGGGTCGCGGGCCTCCGGCGGTCACCTGCTTGAGGGGTTGGTGGCGTCACGGTGGCTTACGCCCGCCACCAGCGCGCCGATCGTCGTCGCGGACAGCTTCGACTTCGACACGAAGCCGATCGCGGGGCTCTCGGCGATCACGTCGGCGAAGTCCGCCTCGTCGTGTGTGGAGATCATGATCGTGCGCGACGAGTGGGCCCTGTCGCCGCGGGCCGCGAGACGTCGCGCCAGCTCGAACCCACTCTCCGGGCCGAGGACGATGTCCACCAGCACGACGTCCGGATCGAGCTCGGCAACCAACGGCAGGGCCTCCTGGATGGAGGTCGCGAGCCCGACGACGGACATCCCCTCGCTCTCCAGGAGGTTGCTCGCACTACGGAGCAACGCTCGGTTGTCATCGACGATCACACATCGCAAGCCCATCGTCGTCAGAGGGCGGCGCCGGCAGCGCGCGCGGACTGGCCCGGCGCGCATCCCGCCGCCTCGCTGGTCTCGCCGACGGGATGTCCCGCCGCGGCCAGGCGCACGCGCAGGGTCTGCCTCGCGTCGAACAGGTTCTTGTAGACGGCGTTTCGGTTGCTGCCCAGCTCGAGCGCCAGAACATCGATCGGGATCTCGTTGAGGGCCACGGACACGAACACGCGCCGCTGACGCTCTGAGAGCGCGCCTATCGCTTCGCGCAGCGCCTCCAGCTGCGCCCGTCGCTCAAGCGCATCCTCTGGCCGGGACGCTCGAACAGGGTCGGGGAAATCGTCCCACACCGGCTCGCCCAGCCCGGGCGGGTGGCGCCGCCACGCATGTCGAGCGACCTTGGCCGAGACCTCGAACATCACAAACCGGTAGACCCACGTCGTGAAGCGGCTGAGCCCACGGAAGTCCTGCAAACGATCCAGAACATTCACGAGCGCATCGTCGGCCGCCTGCTGAGCGAGGTCCTCGAGCTCCTGGCCCGTCACGGCCGGCAGCAGGTGACGCCGCCGTCCCAGCTCTCGCATCGCCATCTTCAGCAGCACCAGGTGCAGCCCGGCGACCGTCTGGTGATGGCGCGGGTGCGAGGCCTGCAGATGCTCCAGCCACGCTCGGGAAGTCGCGTCAAGCCGCGAGGTGGCCGGCGCGCCTTCGGAGGCCGGGGCCGCTTTCGCCACCGCTCCGGATCGACCCTCACGCGCGGCTGTCCTCGGCGCGCTGTCACTCGACGACACGGGCGCAATCGTGCCTGCCCAGCACTGCCCTGTCTGCCCTGCCAGCGGCCATCTTTTCGGGTGCGGTCAGGGGTAAGGGGCATTACCCCTAGCTGGACCCCGGCCAGCCGCAGGGACGATCAGGCGGAGGCCCTGGTGCGGAGTGCGCCCTAGTCGGGCTCGACCGTCCCGAACAGCCGTGCCGCCTCCAGGAGGCCGTCGTGATCGGTCCGGCATCCGGGACATGAACGCAGGTGGATGGCTATCCCGGGATAGGTGAGCGCAGCGTCCTTGCCGGCCAGCTCGAGCTCGACGTACGCGTCGAGGAGCCCGTCGCCTTCGCTGCAGCCCGGGTCACCTGGGATCGCGCGCAGCAGCGCGTCGAGATCGTCCAGCGGGTTCGGGCTCACGTGCCGGTCCCGTCCTCGGAGAGCAGCGGATACCCGCGCGCAGCGAGCGCCCGGCGCAGGTTGCGACGCGCGTCGAAGAGGTTCTTGTAGATCGCGTTGCGGTTGCTGCCGAGCTCCAGTGCAACTAGGTCGATCGGGGCCCCGTTGATCGCGATCGCGACGAACACCTCACGTTGGCGAGCCCCCAGCTCCTCGATCGCCGCCGACAAGGCCAAGAGCTGTTCGCGGCGCTCCAGCTGCTCGCCGGGGGGCGGCGTGAACGTGTCCGGGAGCGAGCGCCATTCCAGATCGCCGCTTGGCCGCTGACGGTTCCAGGTGTGGCGAGCCACCTTGTTCGAGACCTCCAACATCGCGAACTTGCATGTCCACGTCGTGAAGCGGCTCAACCCCTCAAACTCATCTAGTTTTCCGAGGATCTTGAGTAGGGCGTCATCGGCCGACTGATGCACCAGGTCATCGAACTCCGGGCCCGACACCGCCCCCAGCTGGGCACGCCGGCGCCCGAGCTCGTGTACGGCGACCCGCACGAGCAGCTCGTGAAGCCTGGCGATCGCCTGCTCGCGGCGCGGATGCCCGTCGCAGAGCTCGTCAAGCCAGCCCAGCGAGTCGCGATCCAACCCCGTGCGTTGGCCTGTACTCACTGACCTTCAGGCGGGATCGGCGACGAGGGGCACACGACGAGCACGATAGGAGACCCGGCAGAACATTGCAGCGACGCCAGCGCCGCGCCGCCGCGGGGCCGAAGTCTCCGCGTCGACGGCCGGCGCTGGTAAGAACTCCCTACGAGGGGCAGCTAACGACCGATTTCCATGGGAACGCTGCGGGTGGTGATCGCGGACGACGATCTCCTCATGCGGGAGGGGATCGCCGAGCTGCTCGAACGTCTGCCGTTCGAGGTTGTCGGCCTCGCAGGCGACGCGGTCGAGCTGATGCGACTTGTCCGCGGCGAGGCGCCGGAGCTCGTGATCCTCGACATCCGCATGCCGCCCTCGCACACAACAGAGGGTTTGGACGCGGCGAGGGCGATCCGCCACGAGTTTCCCGATATCGGGATCCTCGTTCTTTCGGCACACGTCGAGGCTCATCGTGCCATCGACCTGCTCGCCGAAGGGCGACGTGTCGGTTACGTGCTCAAGAGCCGTATCAGGGACACAGACCAGTTCGTCGAGGACGTGCTGAGGATCGCCGACGGCGGATCGGTGATCGACCCGGCGCTGGTCAAGGAGCTCGTCAGGGCGCGCCGGCTGGACGACCCCCTGGGCGAGCTGACGCCGCGCGAGCGCGAGGTCTTGGAGCTGATGGCGGAAGGGCGCTCCAACGCGGGGATCGCTCGCTCGCTGTGTGTGACCGAGGGCACCGTCGAGAAGCGCGTGCGCAGCATCCTGGCAAAGCTGCCGCTGTCCGACACTGGAGACGATCATCGGCGGGTGCTCGCGGTGATCACGTTCCTCGAGGCTCAGTAGAGCCGCAAGCGCTGAGGGTACGCCTGCGCGGCTAGGAGACGATCACCACGGCCTGTCCATTGAGGCGCTCGAGCCGCACGATGGTCCCGAGAAATTGGCCGCTCGAATACTCGAACGCCACGAGATGCTCCTCTCCAACCCAATACAGCAGACCGTCGGGTGTGAGCCTCAATCCTCGCGGTCTGCGCAAGCCAACAGAGGGGTCGGGCGTCAGCACCCGCACCAGCTCTCCGGTGAGCGTGTCGTACTCGCGCACGCTGGTGCTCGCATCTGGCTCGCCGAAAGGCCACTCGCTCGATACCAGGAGGGTGTTCCGAGGAGACATCGTCATGTCGAGCGGGCTCAGCTCTGGGTCGCTCACGAGGGGCGTGGGCTCCTCAGAGCTCTGATGATCAAACACGACGATCGTGTTGTCGCCCTGCCCGGTGGGCCCGATGCCCGAGGCGAGATAGAGGCGGCCGTCGCCACCGAACTCGAAGCCACGTGGGAACGGGACGCTGCATTCAGGGATGACGAGCTCGCCGTGGTCGTCGAGCTCGGCCGGCAAAGCGCGGATGGTCCCGAGGGTGCGTACGGTCACGTAGTAGCGGCCGTCCGGTCCGAACTTTCCGCCACCGGGATCGAGACCCGGGATGCGCCCCGAGTCGAGGACGACGTCTCCGCCTTGATCCAGCGCGAGGACTCGGTCGTCGCCACTGTTGACATAGATCAGCGAGTCGCCTTCGTGAGGCGCCATGCCGCGCGGATCGACGAGGCGTGAATCATGGCTGAGTGTCCCGCGCAAGGCCCCCTGCGCCGAGAAGCTCAAAAGCGCCCCGTAGCCCTGGCCGTTGGCCCCGCTCGAGCTCGTGATGAGAACGCGCATCTAGGCTCGGCTCGGACCAAAAGCCAGCGGTCGTACAGCGCGGAACGTCCGCGGTCGCTGCTTGTGGCGCAGGCGCTCAGCCATCAGAATCCGGCCAAGCTGTGCGGACTGTTGTAGGGAATGTCTGCACTGGTGACCTCGATCAGCTCGCCGTCCGACTGCACGGCGTAGCCTATGACCTTCGATGCGTTGGGATAGATCTGATAGAGGTAGGAGCCATCGGGCGTCATCCACATGTCGATCGGTCCCGATCCGACAGTGCCCCCCAGATCTCTGAAGGTGCCGTCTCCTGGGATCTCCGGACACGCGGGATCCCTTGCGACGTAGAGTGCATTGCCTTCGAGGCGCCAGCTGGTGATGTAGCTGTGACCGGTCATCGTCGCGAACACCAACCGGTCATCGGGAGTCATCGACATCCAACACGGAAAGCCAAAGCCCTTGCTCGTATCGGCTTGCACAGCCGGTCCGGGTGTCACCTTGCCGTCCGGCTCGAGTGTTGCTAGTGAAACGGAGTCGGCGGTAGCCAACGCGATCACGAACTGCCTTGGTCGGTGGTTCAAGAACAACGGACACCACGGTGAGCTTCCTCCCGAATCCTGAAACATCGGCTCGCCCAGTGCGCCATCTCTGTCAACGGAGAAGACGGCAAGGCCATCCGGGTCGGGAGCGTTGGAGAAGATCGAGTGGGGCACGCCATTTCGTTGGACCGAGAGAACCGGGCTGCCGTCTGGGTTGGCGGCTGGGGCCTCGTCGATTGACGAGCCCACCAGCAGGAACCGCTCGTCGGGTGCGAGCGTGAGCATCGTCGTGATACGAGCAGGCTTGTCCGGCGGCACCGCTGTGTAAGCCTCGGGCCGAGCGCTCAGCATCCCCTGGCTGTCAACCGAGATGAGTCTGATGTGGTCGGGGCCGATGGTGTGAAGAACGTAGAGCGTTCCGCTCGACGGTGAGTAAGCCAAGGACTTGGCGGTACCCGTCATACCCGAGACGACGTTGCCCGTCGGCTTGACATCCAACAGGGTGAGCCTGCCCTCCTCGCCGACGGCGAAGCTCGAGACGGAATTGTCGAGATTGTTCACGGCGAAGAGGAACCGGCGGTCTGGCGTGAGAATCAGGCGCTGGGCCCCCTCAAGAATGATCGCCCGGGGATCAGCTCGGTAATTGAAGGTGCCGGACCCAGCTCCGCCCGTCGGACAACGTTCCACCTCGGTGAGCGTCCCGTCCTCGCCACGAACGTAGTTGATCACCTGGTTCTGGTTCTCGTTGGTCTGCAGATAAAGGTGGCCGCCCGCACGCATCTCCATCATCTCCGTCTCCCGTCCTGGCCCTCGGCCTATCTCACCGCGCCGTGAGCCGTAGCTCAGCGGCTAGGCCCCCAACTGAGACCGGCACCGCGAGTGCTTGTGGTCGCGCGTCCATTTCGCCGTTAGTGGCGGTTCGCATGGCCGTCTTACGCGGTCAAGCCGACGACGCTGGGGAGCGGCGCGCCGGGCAAGGTCCGCGACATCGCGAGGAAAGATTCGCGGGCGGTCCGCAACTAAGGGCCTATCCCGGTTGGTTGGCGGCGAGAGTCGCGAGGTGCGCCTTCTTGAGGGCGATGAGGCCGCTTGAGAGCTGGAGTAGGGCGAGGTGGTTCTCGTCCTTCTTGGACCAGCGGATGAGGATGCGACGATTGCGATTC
>DATJRS010000092.1:0-4065 GCA_035504535.1 Solirubrobacteraceae bacterium
CGCAGATCGCAAGGTCGCCGGTCAAACACAGGCGCTGGGTCCAGGCGACGAGATCCTGTGCGATCAGCGACAGCTCCAGCCAGACGGCATTGAGCGCGAACTCGCGAAAGGGGAGATTCTCAAGCCCGGTCTGCTTCGCGCCGCGGATCAAGTTCTCAGCGTCACCACGCCCGCGGTGCAACCGCTCGATCTCGACCATGTCGCCGGCCAGATCGGTCAGCGTCGCTTGGAAGCGATGCCCGTCGAGATCGGTGAACTTCAACTGCGCGCCGGGGTGCGGGCGCTCACGACGGATGATCACCCGCGACCCGTCCGGCCACGGGGTGAGATCGAGCCGCTCGATGTGGGTGATCTCGGCAACCTGCGCCCCGTCGCGCTCGCTGCCGTCCTGACGAAGCGCGGGACGCCACGCGTCCTCCGGGAGTTGCAGGATCGCTTCGCGCACGCCGGTGAACAGATCGAACCCAACCAGGAACGCGATGTTCGCGTCCTGAGCGGCCTGGCACAGCGCGCCGGCTGCACCAGCGGAATCGATCCGCATCACGATCTCGGTGTCGAGATCTGAGACCACGTCGACTGGGAGTTGCGCCAGCGCGAGATCGAGCACATCGATCTGCGCCTGAGCGGAATGTGCCGGTGCCCCGAGGTTGTCCCGCGTGGCGTAGAAGTTGAGGTGGCGGTCCTCCCGCCCTCGTCCGCTGCCGTTGGCAGCGTGTAGGGCGCTTCAAGTCCATTCCGCCGGGGTTGGCGCCCCGGCACGAAGACAGGAGAACCGCCATGCAGACCGTATCGCGACCGGGCGTCGTCACACCTGAGCAGGCTGTCCAGGAGCCGTTGCCGCCGAGGATCCAGGAGGCGCTGGGGCAGCTCGTCGGGGCAGCGAAGGAGGGGCTGCTCGCGCTCAGCGTTGGTGTCGGGCTCGGGGTGCTTGAAGAGCTGATGGCCGAGGAGGTCGAGGACGTGTGCGGTCCCAAGGGCCAGCACGACCCGGACCGGGTCGCGTACCGGCACGGCAGCGACGACGGTGAGGTCACGCTCGGTGGTCGGCGCGTGGCGGTCGAGCGGCCGCGGATGCGCACCAAGGACGGCGAGCACGAGCTGCCGGTCCGGACCTATGAGCACTTCACCAGCCGCGATCAGCTCTCCAGGGTGGTGCTGGAGCGGATGCTCGCCGGCGTCTCGACGCGTCGGTATCGGCGGGTGCAGGAGCCGGTCGGCGAGCAGGTCGAAGCCGCGGCGCGGTCGACGTCGAAGTCAGCGGTGTCACGCACGTTCGTCGCCAGGACCAAGGAGGCGCTGCTGGAGCTGATGGCCCGCTCGCTTGCGGACGTGCGCCTGGCGGTGTTGATGATCGACGGGGTCGGGCTGAAGGACCACACGTGCGTGGTGGCGCTCGGGATCACGACCGACGGCGTGAAGATTCCGCTCGGGCTCTGGGAGGGATCGACCGAGAACAAGACCGTCACCTCAGAGCTGTTGTCCAACCTCGTGCACCGCGGCCTGGACGTCGAGCAGGGTGTGCTCGTGGTGATCGACGGCGCCAAGGCGTTGCGCGCGGCGGTCAACGACGTGCTCGGCAGCCGCACCCCCGTGCAGCGCTGCCAGATTCACAAAGAGCGCAACGTGCTCGATCACCTCGCCGAGCGTGACCGCGACCTCGTCAAGCGTCGGCTCAGGCGGGCGTGGGCCGAGACCGACTACGAGCGGGCGCTCGAGCTGCTCACCACGCTCGCCTCAGAGCTTGAGCGCTCGCACCCCGGCGCGGCCGCGTCGCTGCGCGAGGGGATGGCCGAGACGCTGACCATCACCCGTCTCGGTATCACAGGCTCGCTGCGCAAGACGCTCGCGTCGACGAACCCGTGCGAGTCGATGATCGAGTGCGTGCGCCGCTCGTCGCGGAACGTCAAGCACTGGCAGAACGGCGAGATGTGCCTGCGCTGGACCGCGGCCGGGATGCTCGAAGCCGAGCAGCAGTTCCGACGCATCATCGGCTACCACGACCTCGCCATCCTCGCCGCTCGCGTCGAGCGCGAAGTCACCCTTCACCAGCCCAACCCCACAGCGACCAAGGAGGCCGCTACGCTCGCCACCGCGTAGTCACATCACACCCGGACCGCCACCGAAGTTCCACACCGGCCGGGACATCCTCGCCGAGACGGGTATGGCCAGCATTGCAACCACCGTCCCCAGCGCGGCGAGCCCCGACATGACGCGTTTCATACGCGAACCTCCCTCTGGTTGAACTGCGCTCCCCTCAGTCCTGCGGTCGCCATTATCCACAACCGGAGCCGGCGGGTGAGGTTTTTGGGCTCTTGTGACTGATCCGTGGGGGTCTGGACATCGACCGCGCGCGGGCGGGGCGCGAGTGGGGCGGCGGTGGCATCCCGGATGGACGGGCCGCGTGCGAGAAGAATGGACCGCGAGAGTCTGGACATCAACCGCGTGCCACCGGGGCGCCGGTGGGGCGCTGGCGGCGCGCCGGGTGGACGGCCCCGGTGCGAGAAAAGCGCACCGTGGGGGTCCGGAGATCGACCGGGCGCCGGTGGCGTGCCGGTGGGGCGCCGGATAGACGGCCCGGTGCGAGAAAAGTGCACCGTGGGGGCTTGGAGATCGACCGCGCGCCGACGCGGCGGCGGTGGCGGCCCGAACGGAAGGCCCGTGCGAGAGTGTTTCGCTCTCCTGACCGAGCAGTGAGCAGCGAGCAGCGAGCAGAGGGCCGGGCGGTACCGTGAGGCCGTGACCGAGCGCGCCGTATTCCTGCGTCCCGAGGGCCTGACGGGCGTTGAGGCGTTGCATGCACGGTTCGTCGAGCACGCCTACGCGCCGCATTCGCATCCCACCTGGACCGTCGCGGTGATGCGGGCCGGCGCCGCCCGCTTCGAGGTCGATGCGACCGAGCAGCGCGCCGACCGCGGAGAGCTGTTCGTGCTCGAGCCGGAGGCAGTGCATACCGGCATGGCGGCCGTGCCCGAGGGGTGGGGCTATCAGGTCCTGTACCTCGACCCAGTCCTCGTGCACGAGTGGGCAGAGCGTGACGCGAGCGCTCCCCGCGCCGCCCGCTGGGTGGTGTTCCGCGACCCGTCGCTGCGGGCGGCCCTGCTGCGGATGCACGCCGCCTTCGCCGCCGGGGAGACCGGGCTCGGGCGCGATGAACTCGTGGCCGAGGCGGTGGGCGCGTTCCGACGGCACCTGCGCCCGGTCCCGCCCGACGCCCGAGGTGGCAGCGAGCACGCGGCGGTCAGGCGCGCCCGTGCCTACCTCGCCGACCGCTGGGACCGGCCGGTCGCGCTCGCGGAGCTGGCGGCATTCGCCGGGCTCAGCCGTTTCGAGCTCATCCGCCGCTTCCGCCTTCAGACCGGGCTGACGCCGCACGTCTTCCAGACGAACCTGCGCATCGCCCACGCGCGCACGATGCTGCGGGCTGGAGACCCGATCGCCGCGGTCGCCGCCTCGTGCGGGTTCGCCGACCAGTCACATCTCACTCGCACGTTCCGCCGGGCGGTCGGGGTCACCCCGGGCCGCTTCGCGGCCGCGTGACCGACGCCAACAGCGCAATTTCGTTCAAGACGCGGGCACCCGCGGATGGGAAGCTCGCGCCATGGCGGTGACCGACTTCGACACCAAGGCGGCAGTGGTCGTGCGCGACGATCTCGCCGCCTGGCAACGCCTCAACGTGTGCGCGTTCCTGATCAGTGGCGTGGTCGCGGCCGCCGACCGGGCTGCGGTCGGCGGGGACTATCTGGATGCCGACGGGAATCGCTACCTGCCGCTGCTCGTCCAGCCGGTGCTCGTGTTCGAGTCGACCGCCGCCAAGCTGCGGACGGTGCGTGAGCGCGCCGCCCGCCGAGAGGTTCCGATCGCGCTCTACACCGCCGAGATGTTCGAGACGGGCAACGATGAGGACAACCGAGCCGCCGTCCGTGCCGTCGCAGCCGAGGATCTGGACATCGTCGGCATCGCGCTGCGGGTGCCGCACCGGGACGCCGACGCCGTTTTGAAGGGCCTCGGCCGGCACCCGTAGCGCGTCAGCTGGGCGCCGGTACGGGTACGATCGCACTGTGGATC
>DATJRS010000093.1:0-39135 GCA_035504535.1 Solirubrobacteraceae bacterium
CTGCGAGCATATCGTCACGTGAACTGTTCATTACGCGACGAAGGCGTCCGGCGAGCGCTCGACCGGCTCCAGGGCGAACCGGAGTTCGAAAGCTCGATCACCCCGGAGGTTGGCGAGCTGATCTACATGCTCACGCTCACAAGGCGGGCAGCGCTGATCGTCGAGTTCGGCGGCCTGGTCGGGTACTCGACCATCTACCTAGCGAGCGCGCTCGCCGATCTTGGATCTGGACAGCTGATCACCACCGAGCTCGATCTCGGTCGGGCCGATCGCATCCGCGAGAACCTTGCTGATGCCGGGGTCGCGCAACGCGTCGATGTGCGCCCCGGCGATGCGATGCTGACGCTCCAAGACCTGGCGGCGCCGATCGACCTGCTGTTTCTCGATGGTCTCAACGACCTTTACCTCCCGCTGCTCCAGGCCCTCGAGCCCCACTTGGAAGATCACGCGGTCGTGGTCGCAGACCTCAGCAGCAAGGAGCCGCTCAGTGCGTACCGGGCATATGTGACCGACCCGCTGAACGGGTACGCGAGCGTGACCGTCGGGCTCGACGACGGTGTCCTGGTGTCCGTCCGTTAGCCAATGGCGTGTGACATCAACCCTCCGGGATGCGCCAACTATCCAAGCCGACCGTGAGGATCAAGCGCCCCGACTCCGACGCGCTGCTGGAGGCGCGCTGCACCGTGCGGTCGCCTACGGTGCGATCAGAGCAAAGGCTTCAGTAGATCCGTCACGAGTGTTCGATCTAGACCGGAGGAGAAGCGCTTTGCTGCGGTCGCGTCCGTCTTGTTACGCCTCGACGGCGCGCGGGGATTCGCCAGTCTGCGGCGCGGCTTAGCCTGGGACGCGTGAGCCGTCGAGGAGCACAAGATGGAGCCCGCATACCGGCAGACCGCGCCGAGGTCATCGCACGGCGTTTCGGCCCGACTGGCGCCAGGTTCCTCGACGAACTTCCCGGTCGGCTGACGAACATCGTTGGCCAGTGGGGTCTGACGCTCGGCAAGTCGCTCCCGATCGGCATCGGCGGCTACTTGGTGGAAGCGTGGACGTCGGCGGGTGATGAGGCGGTTCTTAAGCTATCTCCGACCGGTGGTGAGCAGGATCGGGCGAACAAACTTGAGGCCTACGCGTTAGAGCGCTGGAACGGCCATGGTGCGGTGCAACTGCTCATGGCAGACGTGTCGGCGGGCGCGCTGCTCGTCGAGCGCTGCGTTCCGGGCGAGACCATCGACACCCTGCCAGATGACGAGACGGTCACCACGAGCTGCGCGCTTGCCAAACAGCTTCATCGTGTGCCGGATGGTGAGGACGAGCGGTTGCTCAGCAACGCGATCGAACAGATCGCGGGCATCGTTGGTCGGCTCAGCAGATCGATGGAGACCATGGGTCACCCCCTGTCTGCGCACTCGGAACGGATGATCGAGCGAGTGCATCGGGACGTTGCCGCTGCCTCCGAACGAGTCGTCGTCTGTCACGGCGACCTGAACCCCGGCAACGTTTTATCTGCCCAGCGGGCGGCTTGGCTTGCGGTCGACCCGCTGCCGGTGCTGGCGCCAGAAGCCTACGACGCTGTCTCGTTGGTGTGGTCGAAGCGTGACTGGCTCCTGGCGCAGCCCGACCCCGCACGGGTTCTCCAGCGCCGCATCGAACTCGCAGCCGACACCATCGGCGTATCGCCGCAGAACGTGTGGGCATGGACTCTCGTCAGGGTGATCGGAGTCCTCATCAGCCGATTCTCGTGGGGCGGCTACAACGAGGCCCCCTTCGTGACGGTGGTCGAGCATCTCTGCTCGCAGCCCCCCACAGCAGCTTGACGCGCTGGCGGTCGACGAATGCCGGAGTTCGGGGCGTCTCGAAAGGACTCTGTTGACAGATTTCTTTCGAAATAGTAGTTTCGACAGCGATGGGTGTAGATCACGTAGATGGCGAGCCGCGGGACATCTCTGATGCTCGGACGCTGCGTGCGCTGACGCACCCGACGCGGATCGCGCTGATCGAGGCGCTGTTGCTCGAGGGGCCGATGACCGCGACCGAGGCGGCCGAGCGTGTCGGCGAGTCACCGTCGAGCTGCTCGTTTCACCTGCGCCAGCTCGCGCGCTATGGGTTCGTGGAGGAGGCCGGCGGCGGGCCTGGCCGGCGGCGGCCGTGGAAGCTGACTACGTTTGGGATGAGCTGGTCAAGCGTGCACGAGGATCCGGGGACCGAGGTTGCCGCGGACGCGCTCTCGCGGCTCATTACTGGCCGGCAGCTCGACCGCCACCGGACGTGGTTGGGGACACGGCGCAGCTATCCGAGATCGTGGCGTCAGGCGGCGACGGACAGCGAGCACATCGTCTGGATGACCCCGGCGGAGTTGCGCGTCCTGTTAAGCAGCCTCAACGACGAGCTCGTTGGGCTCCACCGCGACAGGCTGACCGACGCCACGCAGCGTCCTGAGGGGGCGCTGCCGGTTGAGCTGCTGATCCTTGGCTATCCGATCGCGCCGCCGTCGTCGGGCTCGTGAAAGTGCGGGCGCTCGCGCCGCTGCGCTACCGAGGCTTTCGTCTGCTGATCTCGGGGCAGGTTGCGTCCAACGCGGGCGATGCGTTCTACGCGATCGCGCTGCCCTGGTACGTCCTCTCGGAGCATGGCGGGACGGTGCACCTCGGTGTGGTGCTCGCCGCCTACGGGATCTCGCGAACCGGCACGCTGATGGTCGGCGGACATGTCAGCGACCGGCTGGGGCCTTGGAGGGCGATGATGGCCGCCGACGTGGTGCGTGCGCTCGCGCTCGCGACGCTCGCGATCGTGGCGGCCTCGTGCCCGGCGCGACTCGCGCTGCTTGTTCCGATCGCGATCGTGGTCGGCGCTGGGGAGGGAATTTTCCTGCCGGGGTCCTTCGCGATCACGCCCGCGCTTCTGGACGATGAGGCGCTGCAGGCGGGCAACGCGCTCACCTCGGGCGCCACCCAGCTAGCGACGCTGCTCGGGCCGGCGCTGGGCGGCGCTGTCATCGCGCTCGCCGGACCCGCGCCGGCATTCGCGATCGACGCAGCGTCGTGTCTGATCTCCGCGCTCACCCTGCTCGCGATCAGGACGGCCGCGCAGACTCACACCGGCGAGACGCACCGCAGCGAGACGCGGCAGCCGATGACGCTGCCGCGGATGATCGCGGCCGAGCCAGTCATCCTGCTCGTCTTTGCCCTCAGCATCGCCGCCAACCTCGGCTCGGGCGGGATGTCCGAGGTCGCGCTGCCCGCGCTGGCGCACGGACCACTTGGCGCCGGCGCGGGCGGGTACGGCGCCCTTATTGCTTCGTTCGCAGCGGGCGCTCTCGCCGGCACGCTGCTCGCCGCCCAAGCCCCCCGGCCACGACGGCCGGCGCTCCTCGCATCAGCCGCGTTCCTCCTAAGCGCGATCCCGATTGCGCTCATCCCGTATCTCGGCGGGACGATCCCGGCCGCCGCGGCGCTCGTCTGCTACGGCACCCTCAACGGGTTCGCCAACGTGCTCACGATCACCGCGGTACAACGCTTCGCACCCCGCCTGCTGCTCGGGCGGATCATGGGCTTTCTCATGCTCGGCAGCTTCGGGATCTTCCCCGTCTCGGTACTACTCGCTGGCGTCGTCGTGCACGCGGACGGACCCGCGATCTTCTTCCCGATCGCAGCCGCCCTGCTCGCGCTCACCGTCACCCTCGCCCTAACCCAGGAGACGTGGCGTGAGTTCGGCCAGCAGAGTCACCCGCAACAGCCGAAGCCACCAGTCCGAACGCACTGCGCACCGATCAACCTCAGCAAGGCGCAGCACCAAGCCATCGAGCGCGCGTAGGGCACCGACTGTGTCAGCGCTCCAGTTCAAGGTCTGCTGTCGACCGAGATCGCACTCGACGCCGGCCACCGGGCCGTCGGCGCGCGACCCGTCTTGATCCCTGTAGACATTGTCGGCCCATGAACGTGACCGTGTTCGCCGATCAGTCGGCGCGTCGCGCGCAACAGGGTGATCCAATGCCGGCGAGCTCTGCGCGAGCAGCCGCACGAGGCGGACCTTCCCGCCGCGGGTTCTTGGACGGCGATCCCCTGTGACGGTCGAACGGTTTGCGGGTCGGGGCTGAGTCCGGATTTAGAATTGCGGTCTGTGATCGAGCCTAGGTTCGATGTCGATGAGGTGTTCGACGCGGACTATTTGTATTTCTACGAGCCTTTGCTGGCGGAGGTGAGCGATGCCGACGCGCAGGCGATCTGGCAGTTCCTCGAGCTTGAGCCCGGCTCTGAGGTGCTCGACTTGGCGTGCGGCCACGGGCGGATCGCGTCGAGGCTCGCGGAGCGGGGAGCGCGAGTCACGGGACTCGATGCAACGCCGCTGTTCCTAGAACGCGCCCGCAAACAGGCCGCGGCTGCGCGGCTTCGAGTTGAGTACGTCCAGGGGGACATGCGCTCGCTTCCTTGGCCGGATCAGAGTTTTGATCGGGTGATCAGCTGGTTCACGTCGTTTGGCTACTTCGAGGATGAAGACAACCGCCTGGTGCTGCGGGAGGCGCGGCGAGTGCTGCGCCCGGGCGGAAAGCTGCTGATCGAGAACAACAATCTCGCGGAGCTGCTGCCCCGCTGGTTACCGTCGGTTGTGGTCGAGCGCGACGGCAACTTCTCGATCGACCGCGCAACGTTTGATCCGGTCACGGGCCGATCGATGACCGAGCGAGTAATCGTCCGCGACGGGCGGACTCGGCGGTTCGGGTTCTCCGTGCGGATGTTCATCGCCTCAGAACTGCGGGATTGGTTACTGCAGGCCGGGTTTGCTGCCGTGGAGTCCTGCGATCACGAAGGTGCTCGGCTGACCGCTCAAAGCCGGCGAATGGTCACGATCGCTCGGCTCTAGCCGTGGGCCGGAGCGTCACGCTTCATGCGATTCGGTTGCTGTGCGAGTGGAACGACGTGCCGCTCGAGGACTCAGGAGATGTCGTCTCGGACGTCGATTCCGAGAGACGTGGCCAACGCCGTCGCTAGCTCCATGACGTCTTCCCACGCCATTCGGGCGCCCTTGAGCGCTTCGAGGCCCCGAAGACCCGCGAGCCGGCACCCGCGGAACGCTGACCCGGCGAAGGTTCCCTGCGAGAGCTGGGCGCTTGTGAGGTCGCAGTCGATGAAAGTGCACGCGTTGGCTGTAACGCCTTGGAAATCCGCCTCGACGAGCCGGCATCGCTCGAAGCGGACCCGGTTAAGCCGTCCGAACCGGAAACACGAGAGGTCGATCGGGGCATCGCGGAAGACCACGTCAACCAGCCGTGGCTGGATGAGCACCGCTCCGGTGAGGCGGGATGCCTCGATCACCACGCGCTCTAGGGTGCAGCTGTAGGACGTTAGGCTGGCCATATTGCAGCCATTGATCGCGCCGTCCTCGAGATCGAGGCGATCGAGCTTCGCTTCGCTCAGGTCGACTTCCGTCAGGACGAATCGCTTCAGTCCGACCTGCTCGGCCTCGACGCCGGCGAACCGGAACCCCTCCAGGCGCAGGCCCTCATGGACCGCCTGGTCGATAAACACGTCAGCGGCGACCTGCGGGCGCTCGAGATCGAGTGCAATCCGTGGTGCGCGCGGCTCGCGGTCGGACACGCGGGGCATAGTCACGTCAACAATGCCAGCCCGCATCGCCAAGGAGACGAGCCGTGCTGCCAGGTGCGCTTTGCGCGCGGAAACCGGGGCACCCCCGGTGGGGTCCAACTACCTGTCACATGGGAAGCTAGCCCGAGCGGCAACAAGAACTCCACCTCGCCGACCCGCCCCAGCCAGACCGCTCACCGTCCGGGCGCCCAGCGCTGTCCGCTCGCACGCGGCGACGGTGATCAGCGCACCAGATCGCCGGGCAGCAGATCGACCGCCCTCCAGCCGGTCGGCTGGCGGCTCAGCACCACCGCCCAATCCCGAGGCCGTACCGTCTGCCGCAACTCGAGCACAGCCGTCTCGCCGTCTCGCAGCACGCGACGCACGATCACCGAGAAGCTCGTGATCCGCGCGAAATAGCTCGTGCAGCTCCCATGGACAGCCGCCCCGTATGCCCGCGCGAGCTGCAGCGAGAACAGCTCAGAGCACACCCGCGTCGGGTTATCAATCGCCGCCGCCTCATACGCATCCAGCCAAGCCCGCGGCGTTGCCGGCAACGGCCGCTGCAGCGTCGGCGGCGAAAGCACGCCGCTGACCGCAACGGACGCGGCGACGATCGCTACCGCGAGTATCCCGAGGGCGCCGAGAACCAGCCGGTGCCTCGTTCGCCCGCGTTCCCACCCGCTCGCGCCTCCGAGACGCGTCGGCCGGTCTGGAACGGCGATCTGGCCTACTGGCGCGGTAGTGCCCTCACGGCTCACGCGCGGGCGCCAGCGCCCCCAGTCGGTGTCGTGCTCACCCCGGATCCGAGCGCTCATCGCTTCCGATGGTGCTTAGCGCGGTGACGCTTGCGAGGACCGGGGTTCGTCGACCCCTTAGGCCCCCCGCGCGGCCGGTGGTGGTGATGATGATGATGGTGAGGCGTTGGACGTCCGAAGGTGACGCGGATCCACGAACTTCGCGATGCAGTGAACGGAAAATCGCTCTCCGTCGCGGTCGTCGCGACCGCCAGCGGGTAGGTCACGACTCCCGATCCGGTCCCCCACGACCAATGGATGACGAAGTTCCCTTCGGCGTCAGTTCGGAATGCCAGGGGCTCATACGGGCGAGCACGATCGGGTAGGTCGATCAATAGCCGAAGCGCGACGCCGTCCGGCGGGACGTAACCGCCGTCGAGATGCCCGCGCAGGGTGACTATCCCGTCCCACGGGACGACATGCGCACGTACCGAGAGACTTATCCGGGCGGGCACGTTCAACTCGACCGGCGTCGAGGTCGCCGGCAGCAGCGCAGCGCTGCCGCCGTAGACGGCCTCCACCAGCCGTGAGGGACCCGGACCGATCGCCGCGCTCCACGCCCCGTCGGCCGCCGTCGTGGTCGCAGCCGCCGCGGTGAACTGCCCCTGTCCGTTGTTCGGAGCGGTCAGGATCTCCACCGGAACGCCGCCGATCGCGATGCCGCTGGCGGTGCCGAGCCAGCCGCTCACCGTCGTTCCACGACCGTATGCGACCTGCTTCTTGGTCTGCGTCACCGTGTGCGGGATCAGCGCGACGCGGACGCGCTTGGTTCGCCTCACCGCGACGAGTTTGCCGTGCCGGTGGACCGTGACCCAGACCGTCTTTCGCTGCCACACTATCCGCGGGTGGCAGCGCTCGACGCTCACCGTCTTGGTGTGTGCCCGCTTGCGCACACGCACGAGCTTGTGGTGCCGGCGCACGGTGACCCAGTGCGCTGGGATGGTCACCCGCTCGCGAGCGCGGCCGCACTTCAGCGCGTCGACGATCCTCGCAAAGCCGATCGCGCTGACGGTCGGCTGCCCGATGTCAAGCGACCAGGTCCGGGTGGCCGAGTAGGCGTACTGGCCCTGCGGGTCGATCGCGCCGTTGTGAGCTTCGCAGGAGACGACATGGTCTCCCGCTCCGCCGACCGGGACCTGCTCGACGGTTCCGTTCTGCCACCGTTGCGGGCCGCCATCGAGCGAGCAGCCGATCGCCACACCGCTCGGCCCGGCGCTCGCGGTCGCCGTCACGTACTGCGTCCCCGAGCTCGTCGACGCGGTCGTCGGACCCGACAGACTGAGCTGCACCGGATCGTTGTCCACGTTGACCGTCTCCGCCGGTGCGCTCACCACCCCCGCGGCGTTGCTGCCAGCCAGCGTCAGCGCCAGCGGACCGCTCCCGGGCACGTAGTTACGCGTGTCGACACTCGCGTTCCACGACCAGTCCGGGCACTGCTGCCACACCGCCGGGTCCGGCGTCTGCCCAGGCGAATTGATCTGCACGCCGTTCAGCGTCGCCCACATCTGGCACACCCCCGACGGGTCACTTCCCGACAGTCCGATCGACCACAAATCCCCCGGGGGATTCCACACCCAGTGACCGGCCTGATACCACAAGTTGTCGCTCCCCACCGCCGTCAGCGATGGACCCTGATCCTCCTCGGCGGTCAGCTGGATTGAGTTCAGATAGATAGACCCGAAATTCGAGCAGCTCGACCAGCCGCAGATCATCTGAAAGCCCCAATAGCTCGAGCTAAACCCGGAGTCGGATTCGGATGGAGCCCCCGAGGCCCATCCGTTTCCACCGCCGGCGTAGTACGAGCCCCCACCCCACCCCTGGTTGTTGTTGATGTTCTCTATCTCGTACGGGTCGACCAACGCCGAGATGATTGCGACTCCGGGAGGCGCATCGGTCTGCATACCAATCCGCGCACCTGCGGGAAATGAAGCGCCGCCCCCGCCGTAGAAACCGAGCGGCGAGCCGCTGCACGGCGGGTCATAGCCGAAGGTCGTCAAACCGTTCATGGCCCACGCTCCGCAGCCGGGCCCCTGATTGTCATAGGCGTCAAACGTCACCGTGTACTGCCCGGCCATGGCAGGACCTGCATTCACAAGCACAACGAACATCGCGAGGATCGCCGCCAGGGCGCCGTAGCGTGCGGGGTTACGAGTCCGCGTCGAGAAACCCCCGCGCCGGCCGCTCCGTGCGCCTCGTAGCCTCCAAACGCACGATGCGACCGCGGGCCTCACGAGCAGGGCACCGCCACGTTGAACGGTTCGTCGGCCGCCGTGAAGTTCCCGCCAACCACAACACCCGTAAAGACGGTGAACTTGTTGCTGCTGGTGAACGACTCCCACGCCTCCGGAAACTGTCCGGGGGTAGCTGACGAGATCGCCGTGTCGACGGTGATCTGCGGTGCCGTCGTGACGTTCGCGCACTGGGAGAGCGTCGCCGTCACGTTGTAGACACCTGTCGCCACGTGGTTGACTGTGATTCCCCGGGTGCCGTCACCTGTGAAGCCGACCGCGTTGACAGCCGCCCACGCCGTGACTTGGCTCTGCGGCGCCTGCTGGGTCCAAACCAGCCGCGTTTGCCCGCGGCCGCAGCGCTTCTGGATGTAGAGAGCGTGGGTGCTCTTGCTGACGCAGCCGTGGATCGTCTTAGTTTGAGTAGCGGCGAAGGCGTAGCCACCGCCCCCGCCGATCGCGAGGAACAGCGCGAGGTAGGCGATCACGTTGCGGCGGAGATGATGCAGTGGACGAGTCAGCATCAGAGCCTTTCTTTGGTTAGTCCGCTGCACTAGCGGCACTTTGGGTTACAGTTGCTTCCGACCGCGCCGCCGAGGCTCGTGGGCCCAGCTGGATGCGGTGCGCTGGCAGCCGCTTGCGCCGGCGAGCTGGTAGCGGCTTCGGTCCGCGGGGTTTGAGAACTGTACGCAGGCGAGGAACTCGAACTGCGATACGAACTCGTACTCGGCACGTTCGCCGAGACAACCGGTGCTGACGTGCTCCCTTTCTGCGTTGCCACCGTTTCCGAACGACTGCTCGAGGAGTGAGATCGGGTACGAACCGGGAAGAGGTGGGGGTGGCGGCGGATCCGAGCGGCGCGATTCACGATTTCGCTCGCGCGAACGTCGTGCCCGATGAGTCCAAGCCCCAGAACGATACGGTCGGTTGCCATCGTCAGAGGATCTGGGGTCGGTCTTGAATCTCCCTCGAGGAGCCCCGCAGGAGATCGCTCGGGCGAGCTCCGGCCCGTGTCAGACGCGATCGCGATCGTCGCCGCTACCGCGAGAGAAAGCGCAATCGCCCCGAGAATCGCAACCCATCGCAGTCGCGGCCGATCGCTTCGCGCGGAGGCAATGGCACCTGGCGGGGACCGCCACCCCAAGCGCTCGGGCGTCCGTGCCCCGGCATCGTCCCATTCCGGAGACGGCCGATCGCCCCGCCCTCCGCTCGCTATCGCGTCCGTCGGACCCTCATCTTCACGCGAACCGAGGCCTTGCGACGCTACCTCGGGTGCAGCACTTGAAGCGGTCATCGGGACATGCCCCTCAGTGGCTGTCGCCCGCCGGTGCCCGCGCTCGAGCCTCTGTCGGAGACGCACGAGCCGGTTCGGAGATGGCGAGACATTCGCGTGGCGCCACTCCAGAGCGAGCGGAACTCGGTGTTGCGCGGGTTCTGGCCCATCCGCCGCTCGGCTGCGCCCCGTGATCTGGCCGGTTAGGCGTTCCGTCTCATACCACTCCTCCGTGGCGATCGCCCCGCCTTCCGCCTCGTTCGCGAATAGGCTCCGGACGGAGCCTGTCGCCGACCGCTCCTCCGGCCCGGTTTGTTTCCCCGTGCCCATCCGATTGCTCATAGGCGACCCGGATACGTTAGCATCAATGATGTCGGATAACGTAAAGCCCACGTTGGGGCCGTAAAGACCGAAACCTTATGCCCGAACGGACCACATTCGAAGAGCTCATGACAGTCGCTGAGGTGGCCGAAGCGCTCCGCTACACCGAAGGCACAGTCCGCCACTGGATCCGCACAGGCAAGCTCCGCGCGATCCAGGTCACCGGTGGCCGCGAATACCGCATCCGGCTCCCCGACTTCCTTGCATTCGCCGAAGGCCTCGGCATACCCGTACGCGCTGCCGGCCCTGGCGCGGAGGCCAGCCTGGAAGATGAGCCGCTGAGCGCCCAGCTCCGCCGTAACGATGAGCGTTGAACGCGCCATAAACAACATGAACGCCGCCGACCACACGTTCCGATCGGCGCTTCGCCAGCATCGGCTCGCCCCGCCGGACGCCGGCTTCCCACGACGACTCAAAGACTTCGCTGACGCGTGCGAATCGCAACAGATCGCCTGCGAATACGCCGCCCAGGAAGGGCTCGGATGGGAGCCGCTTCCCCCGGCCCGTCGGCTGCCGCCACCGGAGCTGCGACCCGACAGCGGCCGGCGCGGGCCCGCTGAGCTGTGGGCGAACTTTGATCCCGCATGGGAGGACCTTGGCAAAGCGCTTGAGGGCATCAGCCTGCCCGCCGTAGCGCGTGCCTTTGGCGAGCTAGCGACGATCGCGCGTGACCTATCCGCCGCGGTCGCGGAAGAAGACAGGCAGAAACTGCCTGGCGTGCAGCACGGCTGAGCCCATCGCTGAGGGCCCGCTCGGCCGGCAGCCGATATCCGGGATCGTGGCGCGGACCGCCGCGGCATCCGGAAGCTCCGCCCGCTGTACCGGGAGAGTCCGGTGTTCTGTTTGACGGCACAGCTTGGTCCCCGCCGGCCGCTCGGTCATGGCCGCGGACCGAGCAAGCACATCGCCACGCGAACTCTCTGCGCCGGCTCACGTAGTCGACGCAGTCCGCCAAATCGCCTGGACAATCGTCCCTGCGCTGCCCCGACATCCCTTCATGCCGCCCGATCGCTAAGGCCTCGACCGGCTTTCGCGCTTCCTTTCCCGTACAGCTCATTGACGGAAACATACGTCATTGACGCATAAACGGTATCATACGCCCGTGCGCGTCGTTAGCGACCAGCTCGGGCTATGCGCCGGCCGGACTGCGACCCTTCCTCCTCGTTCATCCTGTTGGCGGGTCGTTGTCGACATCGATTGCGACGAGCAGGGGCGCGCAGCAACAGCTACTTACACGAACATCAAGCGCGTCAGCCTCGCGCGGGCTCGCGACCTCGCTCCTGAACGACCTGCTGGCTACGACCTGACAGATCAACTGGTTGGTGGAGAACCACCGGAGATCCCCTGGCCATGAGTGAGGTTGCGCGCGACCCTCTCGCCGAGTTGGCCCGGTTGCTGCCGACGGTACTCGACGAGTCCGCGCTCCACGAGCTCGCCGCTCGTCTGCAGCCGCTCCTCCCGGCAGGCGAAGCGCTGGAGACCGGTAAACGCCTGTACACCGCTGCGGAGGCCGCCGAGCTCGTTGGCGTCAACATCGAGACTGTGCGGCGCGCGATCCGATCGGGCCAGCTCGGCGTCGCTGGCCGTATCGGCCGCTCGCCGCGGATCAGTCGAGACGCGATCGACAGGTGGCTTACGAGCACGATCGAGGTGACCGACAACGGCCCGCGCCGTCGGCCGCGTCGTAGACAATCTGCCCTGCCAGAGCACTCCCTGCGAGCGGCGTTCCGAGACCCGTAGCACTGTGGAGATCCAGAAGCGAACACTCAGCGACGGCTCCATTCGATGGAAGGTCCGCTGGCGCCAGGGCGGCCGATACCGAGCTCGCACGTTCGACAGAAAGGGCGACGCCACCAACTTCGCCGCCGAGGTGCGCCGGCGCCAACAGGTGGGAACGCTGGCCACCATCGACAGCGGTCGGATTACTCTGGCCGAGTACGTGTCAGAGACTTGGGCTAAGGCCTACCGCGCAAGTCTCTCCGAGAGCACGCGTCGACGCTACGGTCATTTATACGACAAGCACATCCTCCCGGAGCTCGGCCCGCTCACGCTCATCGAGATCACCCCGGAGGTGATCTCCCGGTGGCAGAGCGATCGCCTCGCGGGCGGGGGCGGCGCTGTGGCCGTTCGCAACGCGGCGACGTTGCTCGGCGGGATTCTGCAGCGCGCCCTCGAGAGCGGACATTTGCAGGCCAATCCGGCGAGGGCGGTCAGAAAGACGCCGCTGCCCCGCCGCAAGGAGGTCCGCCCGCTCGCGCCCATCGTGGTGGAGCGCATGCGAGCGGTGGCCGGCACGCGCGACGCCACGTTGATCAGTGTCCTCGCCTACGCAGGCCTCCGGCCAGGCGAGGCTCTCGCCCTCCAGTGGCGGGATGTGCGAGAGCAGACCATCCTGATCGAGCGTGCTCTCTCGCTCGGCCAGGAGGACGACACCAAGACCGACGCCCATCGGACAGTCCGTCTGCTATCCCCGCTTGCCGCCGATCTTCGAGAGTGGCGCCTTCGCAGCGGTCGGCCTGGCGCACAACGCCTGGTCTTTCCATCCCGGTCAGGGGAGCCCTGGACGTTGGCCGCGTACCAGTCGTGGCGCCGGCGTGCGTTCCGGCGCTCGCTTTCGCTGGCGCACGCCGACCCAAGCAGCGACCCGATGGAACAAAGCTGCCCGGCTTGTGGCGCCGCTCCTGCCAAACCGTGCATGACGCCAGCTGGGCGCGCGATGAAGCAGTCGCACGTTGCCCGTCAACGTCCGAGGGTCCCGGGCCGGCCTTACGACCTGAGGCATAGCTTCGCGTCACTACTGCTTCACGAGGGCCGCTCGGTCATCTACGTGGCGCGCCAGCTGGGTCACGATGCGCGGCTCACTCTGAGCACCTACGGACACGTCATCGACGAGCTCGACGATGTTCCGCGCATCGACGCCGAGGCGGCGATCGCCGAGGCACGAGGCATGCTCGCCGGCACAGAGCGACCCACGCAGGAGTCGAGGGCGTGACCACACGAGAGACCCACCGACCGAGGGTGCATATAGGGTGCACCAGATTGCAGCCGCCGATGGTCTCCAGTCGACTTACACGTCACAAAAACCGCTCGTATGCAGCCGGTTTGGCTACTGGAGACGACTGGCCGTTACTCCTGCGCTTCTCTGATAAGGAAGAGGTCCCAGGTTCGAGTCCTGGATCGCCCACTCAGCGCCCCAGGGGCTTTCGGGCGCGTGACGCCGGCGTCTCGCCTGGCGCTGGCGGGTGGACGGATTCGGCCATGTCGGCGCTCTGACAATCGTCAACAGGCATCGCGAGTCCCGGGGGAGCACGTCCGTTCATCGGCGACAGTCCACATTGGTAGGGGGCTTTCGAAAACCTGTGGCGAGGTCGTGAAAGGCGGTAGGTAGGGGAACAAAAGGCAACGTGGCGGCGTTTTACCGCCGCTTTACCGCTGGCTTGCCGGGCCGCCCCAAGATGCTGGCCATACACGGACTCGTCGCAGGAGCTCGGATGCCCCACGGGATCCGCCGATCCGACTGGACCTGAGATTCGTCCGCACCACCTGAAGGGGGTTTTGGAAATGCCGATGATGCGTTGGTAGTCCTCGAACTTTGCGCCTTATGAAGAAAGAGGAACGGGCTGCCGGCAACGCTGGCAGCCCGAGAAGTACCTAGGACCCAGAAATGTTCAAGCTGCTCAAGTCATCGTCTTCGCTGCGCCGGTTCTTCGCCGCGCGTCTTCAGTCAGAGCTCGGGGACGGCGCCGCGTACGTGGCGCTGGTGCTGGTCGCCTACCAGCGTCTGCACTCCGGGTGGGCGATCGCGCTGGTCCTGCTGGCGGACTTCCTGCCGGGGATCCTGCTCTCGGTCCCGTTCGGGGCGCTGGCCGACCGGTTCTCCCGGCGTCGCCTGGCCGTCGCCGCCGACCTGTTGCGCGCCGGCGCGTTTCTCGCGATCGTGCTGGTGCCGTCCTTCGCCGCCACCGTCGGCTTCGCGCTGCTCGCCGGCGTCGGCACCGCCCTCTTCCACCCGGCGGTCAACGCGGCACTGCCGGGAATGGTGACCGACGAACAGCGCTCGCCCGCTACCGCGCTGAACGGCGCGATGAGCAGCATCGGCCTCACGGTTGGTCCGGCGTTCACCGCGCTCTTGCTCCTGTTCAGCACCCCGACGCTGATCCTGGCGGTCAACGGCGGGACGTTCCTGGTCTCGGCGCTGCTGCTGAGTCGCGTTCCCTTCGCGGTCGCGACCGCCGCGACCGTCGATCTGGCCGGCGCCGAACCCGCTTCCGACTCCGAACCCGACGCCGAGCGCGCCTCTCTGTTGTGTTCGGCGAAGGAGGGGATGCGTTCGGCTGCGCGTATTCCCGGTGTGAGCGCGCTGCTGCTGGTCGGCGCGATCTCGATCCTCGCCGGCGGGCTGATGAACGTCGCCGAGCCGCTACTGGCCATCGGACCGCTCCGCGCCGGCGACGCCGGCTACTCGGTGCTGGTCACCGCCTACGGGACGGGAATGGTGGCGGCGTCGCTGATCAACGCACGCGCCGGCTCTGAGATCTTGAGCCTGCGCCGCCGCCTGTTGTTCGGAATTCTGCTCGAGGGGATCGGGATGATCGCCTCGGCGGCGGCCCCGAGCCTGAGGTGGGCGATTGCCAGCTTCGCGCTCACCGGCGCCAGCAATGCCCTCCTGCTCGGACCCGAGCTCCGGCTGTTCCAGGAGCTCGTGAGTGAGCGCCTGCTTGGCCGGGTGTTCGGGCTGCGCGACATGCTCGGCAACGTGGCCTTTGTGGTGGCGTTCTTGAGCGCCGGCGCCGTTCTGGCGCTGATCGGCGTCCGCGGGGTGTTCGCGCTCGGGGGCGGGACGCTCCTCGCCCTGGCCATCGTCGGCGCGGTCGCGTTCCGGCCGGCTCGCGAGGACGCCTCGCGAACGGCCGCCCCGGCTGCGCTCTCGGGGGCCGCGTCCGCGCCATAGCCACGCGGTGGGCGCGCGGTGGGCCCGCGGTTAGACTGGCCGCGTGGGCGGACCGACCGCGAGCCAGATCGAGAGCTACCAGCGCGATGGGTTCCTGATCGTCGAGCAGTTTCTCGAGCCGTCGGACATCGATCGCATTCGCGAGCGCTTCGCGCGCGTGTTCGAGCACGAGTGGGAGACCGGCCTCGCGCCGGACGAGGTGAACTACGTGCCCGGGGTGACCGCGCCGGACCTGACCCGCCAGCTGTGCAACGTGTGGAAGGCGGACCGGCTGCTCGCCGGCGTGACTCTGTCACAGCAGGTCGGCGAGTTCACCGCGCAGCTCGCCGGGCTGCCCGGAGTCCGCCTGGCGCAGGACAACGCAATCTGGAAGCCGCCGTCGGGCAAGGCGCTGCTCTGTCACCAGGATGCCGCTTACCTGGATCACCTCAGTCCACCGAACATGACCACGTGCTGGATGGCGTTGGACGACACGGCGGCGGATACGGGGACGATCTACTACGCGCGTGGTTCGCACCGCTGGCCCCACGCGCCCCTCGACGGAAAGTTCCACGCCCCCGACGATTGGCTGGCGCACGTGCACAGCTCGGTTCCGCCCGGGGTCGAGCTCGAGCTGGTCCCGATCGAGGTCCCGGCAGGCGGCGCGGCGTTCCACCACGGGTGGACGTTCCACGGCAGCCCACCGAACGAGCGAGCCGACGCGCAGCGCCGATCGATCATCAGCCACATGATCTCGACGGACACGCGATGGAACCCCGAGCATCCTCATCCGATCTACTCCCGCTACCGCCGGCCAGGTGAGACCGAGCTCGACGAGGCGTTCTTCCCGATCCTGTGGCGGGATGGGTACCGGACGTCATGGCTGGCCGAGTACGCGTCGGCGGGCGTGCCCGCCTGATCTCACGGTGGGGCGGGGCGGGACCATCTTTCCCGCGCTAGTCGACGGCGGCCAGTACCAGCGTCAGCAGCCCCGCTCCGACGAACACGACCCGGACGTCCGCGGCGCTGAGCAGCGCGCCCGCGCCCAAGAAGGCACTCACGAACGCGACGTTCTCGAGCACGTCCTTGAAGCCGAACACGCGCCCGAGCAGGGTGACGTCGACGAGCGCGGGGCCGCGCCAAAGTTCGAGCGCGGCCCTCAGGGCGTCAAGCGCCTCGCGCCGGTTCCCCTCCGTGCGGAGTCGGCGGTCTCGGACCATGAGGGTGTCGAAGCGATGGAGGTCCAGTGCCTCGCGCTCGATCTCAATCGCGTATCCCGTCGGGTCGGTGATGATCGGCTGCTCCGGTCCGAGGGTGCGCCGCAGCTGGGAGACGTGGACCTGAAGCGCCTTGGCCGCGGTGGCCGGGGGATCCTCGTCCCACAGCTCGTCGATCAGCCGCTCGGTTGAGACGAGGTCGGTCGGCGTCTCCAGGAGCAGGGTGGCGAGCAGCAAGCGCTGCTTGGCCGATGGCATCGACAAGGGCACGGGACCTCCCGCCCTGCGAGCCAGCAGCGGGCCGAGCACGCCGAACTCCAAGGCTCGATTAGGCCGTTACCAGGGCATGTCGGGCGATTCGCCGCCGACGGCCGGCGCGACTTTACCGGCGGCTTACCGATGACTTGCCGGCTGTTCGCAAGCTCCCCGCCGTGTTTGATCGCAACTGATTCTCGACCCGATGCCGTCCACAGCACCGCGTGCTGGAGGCTGTTGCCCAAACGGGAGCCATTGTGGGCGGTACACGACCACCCGGACGATCGAGGGCGAACTCTGGCGATTCAGCTGACACATGTGAAGCGCCAGCGCCAAAGTTTGGCCCGGCCCGGGTCTCGGCCGGAGGCGGTTGTTATCTGCTCACAATTGGTCTCCGGTGTGCAGCCTTTACGCGACGGCCTCGCTGAAAGAGGGGTCACGATGCTCCTCGAGCGTATGTGTTGGTAGCCGCTGGTAGGGGCAGGGGCGATGGGGCGGGCCGGGCGGGCCGGTCCGCCCCATCGTCGATCCGGCAGGAGTCGCCCACCCGCCCTGAGTGTCTGCCCGTGATGGCGACGGCGTAGGCTTTCGGGCGCCCGGTCAACCACATCGGTATCGAACGCCATGAAGGCACTTCAGACGGCTATAGGCATCGCTTGGGCCGTCTTCTGGATCTACTGGCTGCTGTCGGCCGTCAACGCCAAGGCGAGCACGGGCGGCATGCGCCGGCTCCCGATGACCGGCCTCACCGTGGTTTGCGTCTTCGTGTTGGTCCGCGTGTTTCGGGGTGGCGGTTCGGAGGTCCACAGCCTGATCGTGGCAACGGTCGGGGCCGTTCTGTTCGTGTGCGGAATCGGCCTCGCGATCTGGGCCCGCATCCACCTCGGTCGCAACTGGGGAATGCCGATGACCCAGAGGGTCCAGCCGGAATTGGTCACGTCTGGCCCGTACCGATTCGTTCGTCACCCGATCTACTCCGGGCTGCTGCTCGCGCTGGTTGGGACCGCCCTGGCAAACAACTTCCTCGGCCTGATCATCGCCGTAGTCCTGGGCGCGTACTTCTATTACGCCGCGACCGTGGAGGAGCGCAACCTCATGGCCGCCTTCCCCACGGACTATCCCGCCTACCGTCAGCACACCAAGAAGCTGATCCCGTTCCTGCTCTAGTCAACGAGTGACTCGGGCAAGTCAAAGCGCGAGAACAGAGATCCGTCGCTGAACAGCGTGATGCGCGCGATGCCCCGGTCGGTGACTGTCAGCACCACGACCGCGAAGGGCTCATAGTCACCTGTGTCACTGCGCCGGTAAGCGAGCGCGGCCGGCTGACCGTTCGCCACCGCGGGTGCCATCACCCATGTGCCGGCCGGGCCGATCACCCTGCGGATGTAACCGACGCAGTTGCGCTTGCCTGCGAACCACGTGTGCGCCGGTGTCATCTCGAGCGCCGCGTCGGCAACCAGGACCTGCTCGAGCGCAGCCAGGTCTGAGTGCTCGAACGCGTGCATATAGCGGCCGAGGAGCTCCCTGGCTCCTCGACTGTCCGGCTCGGTCAGCTCCTCCAGGCTGGGCGAGGCCTCCTCGAGCCGGGCGCGGGCGCGCTGGAGCGCGCTCTTGACCGCGGCGGTGCTGGCGTCGAGCATCTGCGCCACCTCGGCGGCCGCGAAGCCGAGCACGTCGCGTAGGATCAAGACCGCGCGCTGGCGGGGCGGCAGGTGTTGGAGGCTCGCGATCAGGGCGAGCCGGACACTTGCCCGCGCCGCGGCGATCTCGGCGGGATCGGTCGTGTCCGGCCGGCTCAGTGAGTCCGGGACTGGCTCGAGCCAGGCCACCCCGGCCCCGGCCATCACGGGATCGCTGTCGGGGTCGCCGCTCGGCGCGCCGAGGCCCGACGGCAGCACCCGCCGCGCCGGCCGTGCCAGTGCGGTCAGGCAGACGTTGGTCGCGATCCGGTACATCCACGCACGCACCGAAGCCCGCCCCTCGAACGTCTGGAACGACCGCCACGCCCGGAGATAGGTCTCCTGGACGAGCTCCTCGGCGTCGTCGATCGATCCCAGCATCCGGTAGCAGTGCGCGAACAGCTCGCGCCGGTACGGCTCTGTCAGATCGACGAACTCATCGTTGCCAGCCCCGGCCGGCGCTTGGGTACCCGCGCTCATGACACCGTCACAGTCTCGCCCAACCCCAGCTTCGGACGCACCCACGCGGCCAGCGCCCGTATCGCCTCGTCGGCTTCCGCCGCTCGGCCCGCGGTCATCTGGAAAGTGTGCTGCTGGCCCGGGAAGATCGCGAGTTCGACCTCAACTCCAGCCGCGCACGCGCGGTCGGCCAGGCTACGGCTGTCATCCAGCAGCGTCTCATCGCCACCGACTTGAATGGACATCGGAGCAAGGCCGGTCAGGTCCGCGTAGAGCGGACTGGCCAGCGGATCGGTTGCGTTTCCGTCCGGGCCCAGGAACATGCTGGCCAGCCCGTCCACGAGCTCCTTGTAGAAGAACGCGTCGCTGGCCCAGTTCGACTTGTACGACTCGCCGGACTGTTGCATGTCCACCCACGGTGAGATCAGCAGCGCGGCGGCGGGAAGCGGCAGGCCTACCTCTCGGGCGCGCAGCTGTGTGGTCAGCGCCAGCCCACCGCCCGAGGAGTCTCCGGCGAACGCCACATGGGCCGGGTCGATTCCCTGGTCGAGCAGCCATCGGTATGCGGTGAGCGCATCGTCGAGCGGAGCTGGATGGATGTGCTCGGGAGCAAGCCGGTACTCGAACACAAGCGCCCGCGCTCGGGCGGCCTTGGCCAGGTGTGCGAACAGCTTCCGGTGCGAGTAGATCGAACCGCCGATGAAGCCGCCCCCGTGCATGCAGAGAAGCACGCGGTCCTCGGCGCAGTCCTTCGGCACCGCCCACAGCGCCGGCAGCCCGACCGCCTGCGTCTCGGTGTAATCCACTCCGCGCGGCTCGGCCGTCAGATCCCCCCAGGACTCCGTGTCGTTCTGATTGCCCCTGATCCGGCTGGCCGTCCACTGAAGGTAGAGCTCCATGACCGCCTCGGTTCCGGTCGCTTGGGTCGTCATTCGTCTTCCTTTCGGTTCGGGGCTCCTCAACCATCAAGACCAGCTCGTGCCGCAAAAGGAATCGCGCCCCGCGTACGACACCGTTAGCAAAAATGTGAATGGTCGGCTAGGCTGCTCATCGTGGCAAGCGCGGATCTCCTGCTTCATCCGGTCAGGCTGCGAATCGTCAAGGCGTTTCTCGGTGAGCGCGCACTGACCACCGGCCAGCTCGCGGGGGAGCTCGAGGATGTGCCCTCGGGCAGCCTCTATCGCCACGTGGCCCTGCTGGCCAAGGCCGGGGTGCTGCAGGTGGTCGCCGAGCGGCGCGTTCGAGGGGCGGTCGAGCGCACCTACATGCTGCGATTGTTCGCGGCCAGGATCGGGCCGGGTGAGGCGAGGGCGATGAGCGCCGAGGAGCACGGCCAGGCGTTCATGGCCTACGTGGCCGGGATGCTCGCCGACGCCGACCGGTACCTCGCCGCCGGCCAGCCCGATCCGGCGCGGGACGGCGCCGACTACCGCGTGGGTGCGTTGTGGCTGAGCGACGCCGAGTTCGCCGAGCTTCTGCGCGACCTGAGCGAGGTGTTTCAGCCGCGCCTCGCCATGGCACCGGGCAAGGGACGTAAACGGCGAATGGTTTACACGGTCTTCCTCCCGGCGCCGGAGAGTGGCAACTGATGCCGGCGGACGCCGCAGCCCGGGTGGTGTTAGCTGCGCTCGATCTGGCGCAGTCCGGCCGATTCTCGGACGTCCGCGAGTTGTTCGTCCCGTCGCTGCGCCCCATGGTGGTACCCGACGCATTGCAGACCGGGTGGGAAGCCGCCCTTCGCCGGCACGGGCCGATCGCCTCGATCGGCGCCCCCATCATCGAGCCGGGCACCCCGGGGGTGTTTGTCGTGAAGATCCCGGTCGACTGCGAGCACGGTGCGTTCGGGGTGGTCGGGTCGGTGACTGAACAGGGTCAACTCGTCGGCCTACAGCTCACCACGCCGAGCGCAACCGAGCCGACCGCGGCATGGCAGCCGCCCGACTACGCCGACCTTGAGAGCTTCGGGGAGCAGGCGGTGACGCTTGGGTCAGATTCGTTCGCGGTGCCCGGAACGCTCACCCTGCCGCGTGGATCAGGCTCCCATCCCGCGGTCGTGCTGCTCGCGGGCTCGGGGCCGCTGGACCGCGACGAGACGATCGGGCGCAACAAGCCGTTCAAGGACATCGCCTGGGGCCTGGCGAGCCGCGGTGTCGCGGTCCTGAGGTTCGACAAGGTGACCTACGCGCACGCAGCCGAGGTCAAGCAGGCTCACGAGTTCACGCTCAGCGATGAGTACGTGCCACACGCACGCGCTGCGGTCGAGCTCCTGCGATCGCAGCCGGGGGTGGATCCCGAGCACGTGTTTCTGCTCGGTCACAGCCTCGGCGGCACCGTCGCCCCGCGAGTCGCCGCCGCCGAGCCGTCGGTCGCGGGTCTGATCCTCCTCGCCGGCGGCGCGGAGCCGCTTCACTGGGCGATCGTCCGGCAGGTCCGCTACCTCGCCTCGCTTGACCCCGCGAGCGAACCGGCGTCCCGGTCCGCGATCGAGGACCTGGCCGAGAAGGCGAGGCTGGTCGACGGTCCCGAGCTCTCGCCGTCCATCCCGGCGAGCGAGCTGCCGCTCGGCACGCCCGCGAGCTACTGGCTCGACATCCGCGGCTACGACCCGGCCGCGAGCGCAGCGAAGCTCGACAAGCCGATCCTCATCCTCCAGGGCGGCCGCGACTACCAAGCGACTGTCGATGACGATCTCGCCCGGTGGAAGGCGGCGTTGGCCGATCGCCCGGAGGTGAGCATCCGCGTATACCCGGCCCATAACCACCTGTTCGCGCCCGGCAGCGGGCCGTGCACTCCCGCGGAGTACGAGCCGGCGCAGCACGTCGACGGTGCCATCATTGCCGACATCGCTGAGTGGGTGACACGATGAGCCAACCCATTGGCAGGCCGATCGTGCTTGTCCCAGGCGCGTGCTTGGGTGGTTGGTGCTGGCGGGATGTCGCGGCGGAGCTGCGCCGCGCCGGGCATGACACGTACCCCGTGACGCTGACCGGCCTGGGCGAGCGGGTGCACCTGGCGCGGCCCGAGGTCGACCTCGACACCCACATCGAGGACGTGGTCAAGCTGCTCGACTACGAGGACCTGCATGATGCCGTGCTCGTCGGACACAGCTACGCCGGCATCCCGGTTACGGGCGTGGCCGACCAGCGCCCCGAGCGCCTCGATGCGGTCGTCTACCTTGACACCTCGCCGCTCCCCGCCGGCATGGCGATCGTCGATGTGCAATCACCCGAGCAGCGCGAAAGCCAGCGCGAGTCCGTCGAGCGCGACGGCGAGGGCTGGCGCTGGCCGGTCCCCGATCGGGCGACGCTCCGCTCCGGAGCGTTCGGGAGCGCCGGCGGACTCAGCGACGATGATCTGAGCCTGCTCCTGGAGCGGGCGACCCCGCAGCCCTACGCCACCTTCACCACGCCGCTTCGACTGAAGCACAGCCGTCCGCCCGGCGTCCGGCGCGCCGTGATCTTCTGTAGTGACGGTGGGATGAGCCTGGCGATGTTGCGCGAGCTGCTGGCAAAAGAAGACCCGCGCGCAGCCCTGTTCAGTGACCCGGACTGGGAGCTGCATGAGCTCGCGACCGGTCACTGGTCGATGTTCTCCGCGCCCGAGGCCCTGGCCGAGCTGCTGCACCGGATCGCGACGGCATAGCTCGCCTCCGTATCCGTCAGTGAAAGAACGCGAAGGTGCGGACCTCGATGCTGTGACGCGGCGCCGCCGTCTGGACGGTCGGATCGCGAAATGCGGTGTGCACGACCCGCCACGCCCGACTGTGGTCGGAGTCGTTGAACGCGAAGAACAGCACCTCGTCGCGCGTCATGTCGGGGAAGTACCACCACTCGTGGTCGGGGCTGTAGTGAAACTCCGAGCCGCTGGTGATCATCTTCGACTCATCGACCGGTGCAAACGGATCGTCGGGGACCCGGTCGACGAAGTACAGCTGATTGGGCCGGCCCTCGTCCTCGCGCACGCTGCGAAAGTCGCACAGGGCAAGCGGCCAGTCCTGTGGCGGTGGGCTGAACACGCGCCACGTGCTCGTCGCCAGTGCACGGCGATACCCAGGCCCATCGGGGAACGCGTCTGCGTAAACGCGGGGTGCGGTCATGGCGGCCCCTTCAGGCCCATAGTCGATGTGAATGAGCGCCGCCTGTGGTTGCGAGGCGTTCGCGGCTGGATCGGCTGAGCGGCGCAGCACCGCGCCGCGTGAGGCGACCTCGTCCGCGCCGGTGCGCTCCTTGACGAACTCGACGACCTCGGGGATGTACACGGCGTCGACCTCGTCCTTGTCGGTGAAGTCACGGATCGCTGAGTGGTGGCGCACGATCTCGAACCCCTGCGTGTCTAACCGGAAGCTCTCTTGGACGCGCCGTCCGTTGCGGATCGGGACGGTGTGGGACTCGTAGGAGCCGGTGTTGAGGCTCGCGCCGGGGGCGGTGAAGCGACGGAGCACGGTCGACTCGGGCGACAGGTAGTGAAGCTCGCCCAGGACGCTCGACACCTGCTCTGTCGCTCCGCCGGCTGACATGGCGACAGTCACCCTACTCCGGCGACTTGACCTCGCATAGTCGCCGCTCACCTATATGCGCGCGCTTGCAAGTCGAACAGCTCCGCGTATGTCCCGCCCGCGGCGAGCAACTCCGCCGGTGAGCCGTGCTCGAGCACTTCTCCCCGCTCGAGCACGACGATCTCATCGGCGGCCCGGACGGTCGAGAAGCGGTGCGAGACGAGCAGCGTGATCGTGCCCTGGGCCGCGGCGAGCTCACGGGCGGCGGCGGTATAGCGCTCGAACAGCGCCGCTTCGCTGAGCGCATCGAGGCTCGCGGTCGGCTCATCGAGAACGACCAGCAGCGGCGCCGGGCGCATCAGGCCGCGGGCCAGCGCGAGTCGCTGCCACTGGCCGCCGGACAGCTCGTGTCCGCCCGTGAACCGGCCGCCGACGCGCGTGGCCAGTCCGGCCGGCAGTCGTTGCTCGAGTGCCGCCGTGCCGGCGCGATCCATTGCGTCACGGACCGTCGGATGATCCTCGACCTGGGGAAGGTCGCCCACCCCCACGCTTTCGGCCAGGATCAGCTGGAGCCGCTGGAAGTCCTGGAACGCACCGGTCACGCGCTCCCGCCAGTCGGTTGGCGCGATCTCGGTCAGATCGATGCCGTCGATTGCGATCCGTCCCGCGGTGGGCGGATACATCCCGCACAGCAGCTTGACCAGGGTGCTCTTGCCGGCGCCGTTCTCGCCCACCAGTGCGACCGTCCGCCCGGCCGGGAGCTGGAGGTCGATCGGCCCCAGCACGGGCTGCGCCTCGTTGCCCGGATAGGCGAAGGTCAGCCCCTCGAGCGTGATGCCCGAGTGCAGGCGAGCCGGCGCGTGCCTGCGACTTCGCGCCGGTCGGGCCGTCTGCTCGGTGTGGTCCTCGAGCCACAACAGCTGGGCGGCTGCCGCCAGCGCGGTGTTGAGGCTGCCCGCGGTGTCCGTCGAGCGTGAAATCTGGGTCTGCGCGCGGCGCATGAGCGAGACCGCCATCACGACCTGGCCCGGTGTGACGTCGCCGTCGGCGGCGCGGAGTACGAGCACGACGATCGCGGCGATGACGCCGGCCGCGAATACCAGCCACCCCGCTGCCTCGAGCCCGGCGCTGAGCAGCGCCGCGCGAACCGCTCGGCGGCGTACGCGTTCGGTCAGCTCGGCGTGACGCCGGGTGAGCGCGTCGGAGATGCCATAGCTCCGCACCTCCCGGGCCGAGTCGGCGCCCGTGGCGAACGAGAACAGCGCGCCGAGCAGGCGGCGGTCCTCGGCGAGGGAGTCATCGGCGCGTTGCTGCACGCGCGCGGCCCAGCGATCCGAGAGCGCGGGCGCCAGTGCGAGCACCGGTATGACGAGGACGGGCAGGTAGATCGTGGCCAGCAACACGACGATCCCGATCGCGCGCAGTGCCTGGCCGAACAGGCCGATCAGCTGGCGCGGTGCACCCGCCATCGTGCGGCGGTTCTGGGTGAGCTGCTCCAGGCGGCCGAGCAGGTCGGACCGCTCGAGATGCTCGAGCGTCGGCGCGGTCGCCGCCAGCCGCGCGATGCGCACCCCGAGCACCAGGTTGACTCGATCGGTCAGCAGCGTCCCCGTCGTCCCGCTCACGATCGCCAGGACCCACGAGGCGGTGAACAGCACGGCAACGAGCACGACACCGAACGCGATCCCGCCCGCGTCGTGCGCGAGCGCTCCGTCGGTCACCTCCTTGAAGCCGATCGCGTAGGTGACGGAGGCGACCGCCGCCGCGACGCTCATCAGCAAGCAGGCGAGCGCCGTGCCCGGCGCGGCGCGGAAGGCCGCGCCGAGTGCCACCCCGGTCAGGCGTCGCCACCGCGCGATCATCGCGCGCCCGCCTCCGACGGCGTCCCGTCCGTGCCGGCCGCGAATCGCTCGGCCTGGAGGCTGAACATCTCCGCGTAGGTCCCAGGCACGGCCAGCAACTCCTCATGGGTGCCGAGCTCGGTGATCCGGCCGCCGTCGAGCACCGCGATGCGGTTGGCGCGCCGCACACTGCCGAAGCGGTGCGAGATCACGATGCTGGTCACCCCGGCGGTCAGCTCGAGGAAGCGCTCGTAGAAGGCGGCCTCACCGCGGACGTCTAGCTGCGCGGTGGGCTCGTCGAGCACGAGCACGCGCGCGCCGCCGCTGACCGCGTAGAGCGCGCGCGCGAGCGCCATCCGCTGCCACTGCCCGCCCGACAGGTCGACGCCGCCGGTGTATTGCGGCGATAGGACGGTCTCCCACCCGCGTGGGAGCGAGGCGATGATGTCCGCGGCGCCGGCGAGATCGGCGGCGCGCTCGAGCCGCGCCGGATCGGGAGCTGCCTCGCCGAACATCCCGACGTTCTCGGCTGCGGTCAGCGGCAATCGCGCGAAGTCCTGGTAGACGACGGCGACCTGGCGCTGCCATTCGCGGGCGTTCAGCTCATCCAGGGGCCGCCCATCGACGGTTATGCGTCCCGCCGTCGGCTCGCGCATGCGCGCGAGAAGCGTGACCAGGGTGGTCTTGCCGGCGCCGTTCACGCCGACCAGGCCGAGCGAATGCCCGACGCGCAGCTCGAGGTCGAGCTCTGAGAGCACCGGCGCGGTCGTATTTGGATAGGTGAAGGCCACCCGCTCGAACGACACGACCTCGCGGGGCAGGCCGGCGGCCGGCGCGCCGCCGGCGATCAGTTGGCCGCCCTGAGCCAGACGACCCGTGAGCGAGTCGAGATCGGGCAGGGCCGAGAGCAGCTGCTCGAGGCTGATGTCGGCGTAGGAGATCGATCCGGCCGCCATGCTGGTTGGCAGCATTGGCAGCATCGTGGCCAGCGTCCGGAGTGAGATCTCGTGGTGGTAGGCCGTCCAGCCCAGCCGCCCCGCCACGAGCGTGTACGCGACGAGTACGACGCCGCCGGTGATCCACGCGGTCCGAGTCAGCCGCCGGACGCCATCCCAGGCCGGCTGGATGCCCTCGAGCCACTCCTCGCGGTGACGCTCGGCGATCCAGTCCCCCAGCCCGAACATCCTCACCTCCTTGGCGGCGGGCGGCTTCCAGGCCAATCCGAGCATGTACCAGCTGCGGCGCATCGGCTCGGCTGCGCTCCGGACGCGCCTGGCCTGGACTCGCATGCCGTCGGCCAGGGGCCGGCGGACCCCGAGCCACACGGCAAGCAGTCCGAGGCCGAGCCACCACTCGAAGCCGATGGCGATCGTCGCGCAGGCCAGGATGCCGGTCAGGCGGTCGCCGAGCTGGGACACCAGCGCCAGCGGGGCGCCGGCCGGCTGGCCGCCGAGCAGCTCGCCGCGCGCGGAGGCGAGCTCGTCGAGCACACGCCGGTCCTCCAGGTGCTCGATCCCGGCCGGCGCCGAAACTGCGGAGACGAGCCGGCGTTGCATCACCGCATCGACCCGAGCCGTCGCCGCCGCGGTGATCGCGTCCTCGACCGGACCCCGCATCAGCGACAGCGCGTAGATCACGCCGGCCTCGGCCAGCGCGACGATCAGCGTGTGGCCTGCGGGTGACGACAAACCGTCGTCGACCGCCGGCGGAATCGCGCCGGTCACCCGGCCCATGGCGATCAGCACGAGCACCGGCAGAGCCCCCTCGGCGATCACGAAGGCGAGGGCCGCGACACTCCACGCGCGGCTCGAGCGCCACAGGAGCAGCAGCGCGCGGGTGCGAGGCGAGGCGGCGGCCCGCGCGAACCCGGGGATGGTCACGGCTCCGGAAGGCTAGGTCCGGACGAGCGCCCCTTCCAGGCCCAGCGCCGCATCGTTCGATGCATCAGACGCATCGCCGAAGAGGTCGTGGGCGAGCACCGCGATCGCCGCCACGGCGGGCGGCGGCGGAGACGGACGGCGCAGCAGGACCACGCGCGCGGGAGCATCCTCGAGCTCGCGGTACGTGACCCCGGGATAGGGTGCCACCGCGCTTGCCGGCAGCCGGTAGACGCCGAGCCCGGCGCTGACCAGCGCGAGCGCCTCGCTTGCCGAGCGAGCGTGCTGGACGATGCGGATCTCGACCCCCCGCTCGCGCGCCGCGGCGATCGAGGCGTCGTAGGCGCGCGGCACGAGCGCGCGGTTGAACGCGATCATCGGCTCACGGTCGAGCTCGGACAGCCGCACCGTGTCCTGTCGGGCGAACGGGTGCCCCTCCGGAATCGCCAGCACCGACGGCTCGCGTCTGAGCGTCTCCTCCACGATCTCGGTGTCCTCGCGCGGCGACCGGCCAATGATGAGGTCGACGTCACCGCGCCGGAGCGCCGGGAGCATCTCCAGGAACACGAGCTGGGACACGGATAGCTCAATGTCACGGTGGCGATCGGCGGCGGCCGCGACCAGCTGAGGCAGGAAGGCGCTGAGGGTGCTCCACAGGAACCCGACCGACACCCGGCCACCCGCCCCACTCCGGATCACCCGGGCACGCGCCTGAAGGCGGTCGAGGCCCGCGAGGGCTTCGCGCGCGTCGAGCAGGAGCATCTCTCCGGCGTCGGTCAGGGTCGTGCGCCGCGCCGTGCGCACGAACAGCTCGACGCCGAGCCTCTCCTCCAGCATCCGTACGCGTCGACTGACCTGAGGCTGGGAGATGTTCAGGCGCAACGCCGCCCGTCCGAAGTGAAGCTCCTCGGCGACCGTCACGAAGGCGCACAGCTCACCGGCGTCGAGATCCATGCACAAAGCGTATGGGACGCGCAGTCGTTCTCAACAAGTAGAACGTTCTATTTAAGGGCGGAAAGCGCGGTGGGTCGGCATCGAGAAAGCGTGGCGGGGCTGGTATCGAGTAAGCGTGGCGGGGCTGGTATCGAACTTGACGTGCAGCAGCGCACCCAGCCGCTTGGCCGCGGTATAGCCATCGGCCAGCGCAGGCTGTGCCCTACCGGCCAGAACCAGTCGGACGAGGCCGCAGCCGGTCGGTTCGATCGTGGCGACCGCGATCGGCGAGGACGCTGGATGCTGGCTCGCGTAGAAGGCCAGCCGGATGTGCCAGCCGAAGTCCGCCGGGCACGAGTACACGCCCGGCTGCCAGGCGGGCAGCCGGTTCAACAGCGCGACGACTTTCGCCACCGTGGCCCGTGAGGTCACCGTGATCGGACCCTGGACGACGGTGCCGCCGCGGCGGTTGCTGACGACCACGCGTCGGGCTCTGGCAGGGATCCGCTCGGAGCGGGGCCTGGGGGTGATCCACACGACCTCGCTGTCGGCGCGAACCCCGGTGGAGCCGTCCTGGAGCGCGACGACCGAGACGACCAGCGAGCGGGTGGCGAGCTGGCCCGGGACCGACGGCCACCCGAACCCGGTGTCGGTGACGGTCGGCTGGCCGGGACCGATGCTCTGCCCCGAGAGGTCCGAGGCGCCGCCGGCGGGAGGATGGTCACCGACGTACGCCAGGACCTCCTGCGGCGTCTCGGGCACGATCCACCACGCCTGGTCGTCGACCAAGTTGGGCGTTGCGGGATGCGAGGCCGGCTGCCCCAGCGTCCCGTCGTCGCCGGCGGGCTCGCCCGCCTGGCGGACCGCGCTCGCCGGAAGGTTCAGGCTCGCGAGCAGCGACGCGGCGTCGGCGTCCGCCGCGCCCTTGTTGCTCGCCGCAGACCGCACCGTGCCGTACGCGGAAACACAACCGGCGCTCAACGCGACGACGAGCGCCACCGCGAGCCACGCGGGTCCGGGACGTCGCCTCCGCCGCCGAGCAGGTCGTTGCATCGCTGAGGTGGCATCGTAGGACCAATGTCGACTCCCGCGACACTGACCGCGTCGGCCACGCTGGCGACCAACGAGCGCCTGCGTCGTCTGATCGCCGAGGGCCGACCGATCTTGCATCTGGCCTTCGGCGAGGCGGGGCTACCTGTCCCGCCGGAGGTGATCGACGTGCTGACCCGCGGCGCGAGTGACAACGCGTACGCGCCGGTCGCGGGCGCGCCCGCTGCGCGTGCCGCGGCCGCGGGGTGGTTCGAGCGCCGCCGGCTGCCGTGCGCACCCGACCAGATCGTGATCGCGCCTGGGAGCAAGGCGCTGTTATGGGCGCTCCTCTCGATCCTGCCGGGTGACGTCGTCCTGCCGCGCCCGTCCTGGGTCAGCTACGCCGCCCAGGCCGCGATCGCGGGCAAGCGCGTGTGGAGCGTGCCGATCGCCGCGCAAGCCGCGGGCGGTGTTCCCGATCCCGAGGCGCTGCGCCAGACGCTGTCCGATGCCGCGGCGCAGGGTGGCCGGCCCGGCGTCCTCGTGCTCACGATTCCCGACAACCCGACCGGGACCACCGCGACCGCCCAGACCGTCGAGCGGGTGGTCGAGATCGCACGCTCGCACGCCCTGAGCGTCGTGTCGGACGAGATCTACCGCGACCTCGCCCACGCTCCCGAAGCGGTGCGCAGTCCGGCCGAGTTCCTGCCCGAGAGCACGTACGTGACCAACGGACTGAGCAAGGGCATGGCGCTCGGCGGCTGGCGGGTCGGATTCGTTCGGCTCCCGGCGAGCGACGCCGGACGCGCCACGGGCGTGGCCCTGCTCGCGCTGGCGAGCGAGGTGTGGTCGAGCGCGCCCGCGCCCATGCAGCACGTGGTGGCTCACGTGTTGAGCGAGCCGCCCGAGGTGGTCGAGCACGTGTCGCGCGGCCGGCGTCTGCATCGCGCCGCCACGCTCGCAGCGTACGACCGGATCGTGTCCGCCGGCGTGAGCTGCCGGCGACCGAGTGGCGGCTTCTACCTCTACCCGGACTTCGAGCCGCTGCGCCCGGCGCTGCTCGAACATGGCGTCGACGGCGCGGATGCATTGGCCGATCACCTGCTCGAGCGCTACGAGATCGGGGTGTTGAGCGGCGCGGCGTTCGGAGACGATCCCGGCGCGCTGCGCTGTCGGATGGCGACCAGCCTGCTCTACGGCGACACCGTCGAGCGGCGCCGGGAGGCGCTCAGCGCCCAGGATCCGGCGGCGCTGCCTTGGATTCGCGAGAGCCTTGATCGGCTTGGCGGCGCGCTCGACGCGCTGGCGCGGTAAGGCCCGCGGCGAGCGCCACCCGCTCGGGGTCGAGGAGCAGGACCAGGCGGTCCTCCACGGCCGCGATCTCCTCGCCCAGCTCGCGCCTCGCCGCCGCGGGCAGCGGGGCGATCTGGTCCGGGGAGATCAGCTCGATCCCGCCGACGGAGTCGACGATCACGCCGAGGGCGCCGGCGGACGCCTCCACGATCAGGATCCGGCTGCCGGCGCCGACCTCGATCTGGCCGCCGACTACGGGCGAGAGGTCGACGACCGGGATCAGCCGGTCGCGCAGGCTGAGCATTCCCCGGATCAGCCCGCTCGCGGTCGCGGTGGCGCCGGGCGGCGTGTAGCGGATGATCTCGCGCACCGAGGTGACCGGCAGCGCGAAGTGCTCGCCGAGCAAGGAGAACACCACCACCTGGCGCTCGGCCTCTGCCGGGGTCATCGAGGCCGATCCTAATCCGGCAGCGAGGAAGTGGTGGCCGCCCACCTGCCCGTCGGCCCCCTCGCGCCGCGGGCCGGAGTTGTGCAAATCGCCGGACCGGGTAGACGAACACGCGATCGAAACGACGGAGGCACAACGATGGCAACCCTTAGCCGTACGCTAGGAAAGAAGGCAACCAAGGCGACGATGCGGCACTCCGTGCGCGGGGTCGCATCCAAAGCGCAGCGAAAGCCGCTGCGGAGCGCGACGCTCCTCGGCACGGGCGGGCTCCTGGGCGGCGTGTTGGGTGGCGCCGCGGGCTGGCTGGCCGGCCGCAAGACCGCCTGACCACGCGTCCCCTCGCCCTAACCCGCGGCTCGGTCGGCGGTTTGCCGACCCGAAAACAACCTGCATAACACGACATTCAAGCCGCGCCGGGCGGGCCGTGTGGGGTTAAGCATGTGTGGAGCCTGTCGCACAAACCTCGGCGGCGGAGCGGTTCGTTGTGTCCCGATCACAAAGCAGCGCGCGAGTCATCCCGCCCCGTGCCTGAACTTTGGCGATTCGGTTGACGTATGCGAGACTCCATCGCCAAAGTTCGCTCGATCCACGCGGCGCGGTTCGCCCACAGCCGATTGCGCCTTGTGAGCCGGTCACAACGGCTATGAGCTACGCGACACCCTCCGCGGCAAGCGAGACGCTGGTCACCGGCGAGCGCATCTACGTCACAATCAGCTGACCGCCTCCGGTTGCTTCGCGCCGGTGACCGGCCGTGCTGTGTTGCTGGCCCCGGTGGCGATAGTTTGATTACAACGTGATCAATAGCTTCCGCCACTACGTGTACTGCTTCGGGTCCTCCCGGTCGGCCTCGGGTTGGGTCGCGGAACATCGTGGCAAGTTCCCCTTGTCGATCGATGACTTCCGCCGCCTCGCCCGCAGCACAGGCCGGACGTGTTCGGAGCCGCCCTTTGCCAGCTTGTCGCGGATGCAGTGATGTGATCGCACCGGTGATGTCCGAACCCGAACAGCTGATGACGATCGGGCAGCTTGCGGCGCGGACGGGGCTGACGATCAAGATGATCCGCGAGCTCGAAGCGCGCCGGCTGATCTACTCGGCGGGTCGCAGCGAGGGTAACTACCGGCTGTTTGACTCTTCGGCCGTGTGGTGCTGTGAGGTGATCGGGAATCTCCGCTCGCTGGGGCTGACGATCAAGGAAATCGAGCAGCTCGCTGGCATCTACCTCGACCGGCCAGAGGAACCGATTGGCCCTCGGCTGGCGCCGCTCCTTGACCAGGCCGAACAGCGCATCGAGGAGCGGGTGCGAGAGCTCGAAGGGGTTCGGGAGCGGATTCGCGCATTCCGGGCGCAGCGCTCGGACGTGCTCGCCGGGGAAGCCGAGCACGAGCTGACGGATCCGCGCAGAGGGGCTTGACTCTCCCCCCAGGGTGAGGGCTTACCCTCGCCCGTATGACGAGCATCAACGCCGCACCGCCCGCGCCTTCCAGCGCTGTACCCAGGACAGGTCACCCCCGCGGGATCGGCCGGCTGGGCACCACCGCACGCGTCCTGGTCGGGGTCGCGCTGCTCGCTCTCGGCGTGATCGCCGGCGGACACTGGATCGCATGGTGGCAGGTCGCCCTTGGGATCCTGGGAGTGCCCGCCGTCATCGTCGCGGCGCATCTCGCTCGCCTCGGCTTCAGCACGCACACGCTCGGCCAGACCAGTCACTTTGCGACCTGCGTCAACTGCGCCGCCATCGCGGGATTGCTGACGGTCTCGCCGACGCGTAACGCCACGCTGGTGTTCCTCGGCAGCTCGATGCTGCTCGCCGCCGCGCGCGGCTACGGCGGCTGCGAGACGCTTGCGATCTCCAACTGGCTGCTGCGCCGCGACGACCAGGTCGGATGCCTCGTGTTCGCGCCGCTGGACCGGCTAGAGGCGCGGCCCGTCAGCGAGTCACATCCAATGACTCGGCCCGGGCCCTACGCGTGACCCGCTTTCGCTTCGAGACCCGCATCGCGGCGTCCGTGAGGTCGCACCCGCAACGCGCGCGGATTCCGAGGCCCTCGCGCGCTCGGCGCCAGCCGCGACGTACCAGCGGACCGCTGAGTCGAGCTTGCCGCGTTAAGCGCATCTGCGGATGACGGCGCCGAGATGCCCGTGCGACAAGAACAGCAGGGCCCGCCAGCCGTGGCATGGGATTCTGGTCTGACTGCTCTACGGCGTGCAGCAGTAGCTACTGTCGGGATCACGTCCGCGCCGCGCTCCGCGCAATTGTGGCCCCAAGTGTCCGATATCAGTCGCGTGAGCGCCAGCGGCACGGCTGGTTATAGGTCATCCTGTTCTTGCCTCGGTCCGATGGGTTTGTCCAGCCAGCCTTGGGGGAGGATGTGATGGCGTCCTCGTTCGGGTTCTCGATGGACCGTAGGGAGGAGCGGGACCAGCCGGCATCGCGCCCACGACAATGGGCTCGAGCAGCTGGCAGTATCGCCAACCCAGGGATGAGTTCCGTCTACGACAGCATCGGCACGACCTACGCGGCAACGAGGCGTCCGGACCCCCGCGTCGCGGCCGTGATCTTCGCCGCGCTCGGAGACGCACGATCAGTCGTCAATGTTGGGGCTGGTGCCGGCGGTTACGAGCCAGCCGACCGGACGGTCCTGGCCGTCGAGCCGTCCGCGACAATGATCGCCCAGCGACCCCCTTCGGCGGCACCGGCGATCCAGGCGAGCGCGGAGGAGTTGCCGCTTGACGACAACAGCTTCGATGCCGCCCTGGCGGTGAACACCGTCCACCACTGGACGGACCTCAGCGCCGGACTGCGTGAGGCGCGTCGAGTGGCGCGCCAGCGCGTCGTTATCGTCCTGCGTAACCCGCGAGAAGGTACGCGCTTCTGGCTCGTGGATTATCTGCCGGAGCTCGACTCGAGCGAGAAGATGACCGCGATTGTCGCCGCGATCGAGCGCGAATTCCCACGCCTGACCTACGAGCCTCTGGCGTTGCCCGGCGACTGCGTAGACGGTGTCTTTACCGCGTTCTGGAATCGGCCAGAGATGTACCTCGACGATGCCGTCCGGCGGAACATGTCGAACTTCGCCCTCGCGGACGAGAACCGTGTCAATGCCGGACTCGCTCGGTTGCGGGATGACCTCGATTCGGGCGAGTGGGATCGGCGCTACGGCCATTTACGGTCGCTGGCCGAGCTCGACATTGGCTACCGGATCCTGGTCGCCGAGCTTGCCCCCGCGCGGGCGCGCTGGGCATAACGACCAGTCGCGAGGCGGACAGGCTGTGGCCGCTAGCGACCCGGCTGATGCCGATGCCCAAATATGGTCGGCGATCACGAGTGCCTACTTCGATCCAGCCGGCGCCAGCCCGCACGGACGCTGATCTGCCTCTGGGCCCGGACGAGCTGCGAGCGCCTCGGCGCAAAGCCGGACTGCTAACAACCCCAGCCCCGCAGAAGCGTTCCGTGTGCGGCCCAAATTCCCCGCATTCCGAGGCTGTCGGTGTCGGCGCTGAGATACCACTGCGGCCGCGGATGCAGGACTGCCCGACCGGATTTGCGCTCAGCGAGGCGCTGCTGCTTGACGCCTATGCGAGTCAGGGCGACCGCATGGCCGCTCGGCTCGGCGAGCGGTAGCCTGCCGTCAGTGCCGTCCGGGCGGCCCAGGAGAAGCCTGATGCCGGGCGATAGATAGCTTTCGGTTCGTGAGCGCGGGAGATGGCAGCGGGAAGGCTCGAGCGGCGAACGCTGGTGATCTGTCTGAGCTTCTCCGCCTCTACCGACAGCTCCAGCCGGCCGATCCCGAACTGGATCAGGACGCTGCGAATGCCGCTCTGGACAGAATCCTGAGAACGCCGGGAATGACCCTGATGGTTGTGGACGGCGTCGGTCGATTAGCCGCGACGGCCTACCTGAACGTCATCCCAAATCTGACCCGCTCGGCATCGCCGTACGCGGTGATTGAGAACGTCGTGGTCGACGAGCCGTTGCGTGGCACTGGCATTGGCAAACGGCTCATGGCCGCGACCGTGCGCGTCGCGTGGGATGCGGGCTGCTACAAGGTGATGCTGTTGACCGGCTCCCAGCGGGCATCGACCCACGCCTTCTACAGAGCGTGCGGATTCGACGGGGATGAGAAGACGGCGTACATCGTGCGCTCCCGAACCCGGCTCGGCTGACATGCCAAAGCCTCGGTCAAGTGCACGCTGCCGCTCTTTGCGTTGGGTGGCAGCGAGGGCGACGCGATACGGGTTCGTCGGCCTACCCCTTTTGGACACAAATGCGGCCACGTGGACACCGTCAGTGCCGGATACACGCGCGAGCACGAGCGCAGGTGTCGGCTCAGTCGTCATCAGCGACGTGCTCATCGCCAAAGGTGCGCATCGTCGTGCGGTCCGCAGTGAGCTACGCCCGGCGGCCCTCCTCTCCTCGCCTGGCGCACCACGAAAGCGATGGCCCGCTCACTGGGACCGGCGCGATCGGTTTGCCACGACGCGATGACCGGCCGAGGGGAGGGCGACTCGCGCGGCGCATTCGATGGTCCAGAAACAGCGGTTATGTTCGAATTCTGACCGTGAGCCGCCGATAGGGCGGCCGTATGCCACCCACAACTGATGCTCCCCGGTTGCTCCACCGCAGCGTTGACCCGGATGCGATTAGAGCCGCGCGCGAGTTGGCAGCCCCGTCGAGCAATTTGGCACAGGCGGCGCGTCGCTACGGCGACGATTTTCCACCCCGGCGGCGGCAGCGAGCGATTCGCGCCAGCGGAGTGTTGCTCGTGGGGCTGATGTTGTTCTACCTCCCGTGGATGTTCGGACATCTGAACTCGGCCGTCGTGTGGCTGGCTTGGCCATTTGCGGGAGCCAGCGTGCTCTCGGCACTCTGTTTGGCGCTGTCTGTGTTCAATGGTTGGCACAGCCGGGTCACGCCGCCGCGGCCGCTCACTGGGCTCATCGTCCCGGAGGTGGCAGTGATCATCCCTACCTGGGGCGAGCCGGTTCCGATGGTGCTACGGACCGTGCTCAGCGTGTTGGAGCAGGACTATCCGGACGATCGTATGCATGTTGTCGTCTCAGACGACGCGCACAACCCCGAACTCGCCAGCGCGCTCATAGGATTGGGCGTTGCCTACCACGAGCCTCCCCCGCGAGACGCCCCGGGACGCGACGGCGCCGCGAAAGCTGGGAACCTCAACTCGGCGCTCACGCACGTGCTCGAGCGCTTCCCCCGAGTGGCTTATATCGAGACGCGGGACGCGGACGACGAGCTCGGAACGGTGAGGTTCCTGCGCCACACCGTCGGTCAACTCGAGGCAGATGAGCGTCTCGCGTTTGTGCAGACGATCAAGGAGGCGCAGGTGTCCGCCGGCGATCCGTTCGTTAACCTCGACGGCCAGTTCTACCGCTCTCAGCTGCTATCACGCAACGCAGCCAACGCCACTTTCCCGTGCGGGTCGGGCGTGTTATGGCGGCGGAGGGCGCTCGAGCAGATTGGTGGCTTTCCCACCTGGAATCTGGTGGAAGACCTCCAATCAGGCGTAGAAGCCCTTCGTCGCGGGTGGCGCGGTTGCTATCTCCCAATCGTCGGCGCCGTTGGCCAGCATAGTCCCGAGGACGTCGCCAACGTCTTCAAACAGCGTGGGACGTGGGCGATCGACACGGTTCGACTGATGATCTGGGGCAACCTCCGCGGCCTGAACCTCCGACAGCGTCTGCAGTTCTCAGAGACACTGCTGTTTTACCTGCATGCATTCACCGTCCTGGTGTACGTGCCTTGCACCGCGCTCGCCTGCCTCGGATATCTACCCCTCACCGCCTCAGTCTCCCCATGTCTGCTCCACCTCATGCCCTACGCGCTGGCGGCGGAACTGCGCCTGATGATCCTCAACCAGCCGTTCGCCGACCGCCGTCGTCGCCAACGCTCGCCGCTCCGGGCGCTCTGGCGCCTGAAGCTGATGTGGCTCGGCCTAGCGCCGGTCTACATCGTTGCCTGCTGCAAAGCGCTGCTCGGCGGTCCAAAGCACAAACCGATCTACCGGATCACTCGCAAGGACACCGAGGTGCGCTGGTACTGGCGCGAAACACTGCCGCACGTCATCCTCGCCACGCTGATCCCGCTCGCGTTCGTCACCGCGCTCGCCATCGGCCAACTGCCCTCGCTTCCCCTCCTACTCACCACCGGCTACTGGGGCATAGTGAACACCGCAGCGCTCGGCGGATTCATCGCCCGCGGGTGGTTCGGCACATCCCCACTTAGAGCAGCTCGAAGCATCGAGCGTCGCGCGCCCCAGTCACCGGTCTCAAAGCCACGCGAGGACCTCCCAATGCCCGCCGACGGACGAGCGCGGGAACGCCACATTCCCCGTCCTTCATGCGCGCGATAACCAAGGGCGACCCGTCCGGGTCGCTCACGGCAAGCCGAGCCTTGTTGGCCGGCGAGAGCGTTGACGAGATCGCGTTCCTCCTCGCCCTCGCGACGCCAACATGACCCGCGCGGTGTACGTGCGAGAGCTCGAAGACACCCGCCGTCGAAGCATGCGCCGGTCGCGGATGCTCGCCGAGTACGCCGACCTGCTGAAGCATTAGTGCCGGTCTGGCGGCGGCCCTGGCCACAGCCAGACCGCCGAGTGCGGGGACAGGTTCATTTAGCGGCGACGGGACGCAGCCTGGAGCGCTGTTGTGTTCCGGTTCCACAGGTTGTCAGCGACGTTGACGGTGTTTCCGGGGGGAACGATCTGGTCGATGCGGTCGAGCAGATCGGTGGGCAGTTCGATCCCGTCCGCGGCGAGGTAGGTATCGAGGTGTTCGTGCGTGCGCGGGCCGATGATCGCGGAGGTGACCGCTGGGTGGCGGGTGACGAACGCGATCGCCATTTGGATCAGGGTGAGCCCGGCGTCGTCGGCAAGCGCCGCGAGCGCGTCGGCGGCGTCGAGCTTCGCCGCGTTGGCAGGATTGGTGGCGTCATAGACGCCTGGGAAAAGCTGCCCGCGAGCGGCGGAGCCCGGCCCGGTGACCTCTTGGCCCTTGCGGTACCTCCCCGACAGCCAGCCACCGGCCAGCGGGCTGTAGGTCATGACCCCTATGCCGTGGCGCTGCGAGGTCGGCAGCACGTCGTACTCGATCGCGCGGATGAGCATCGAGTATTGAGGTTGCTCGGTACGGAAGCGTTCGCGGCCGCGACGCTCGGCCGTCCACTGGGCCTCGACGATCCCCGAGGCGGAAACGTTCGACGCGCCGAAGGATCGGATCTTGCCGGCACGCACGAGGTCAGACAAGGCGCCGAGCGTCTCGTCGAGATCGGTGTTCGGATCGAGACGGTGCACCTGGTAGAGATCGATCCAGTCGGTCTGCAGCCGTCGTAGCGAGCCCTCGACCGCCTGGGTGATCCACCGTCGCGACCCGCCGCGTCGGTTGGGATCCTCCCCGAACGGCAGGCCGAACTTGGTCGCGAGCACGACGTTCTCCCGCAGTCCGCCCGTCAGCGCCTCGCCGACGATCTCCTCGGACTCGCCGTGGGAGTAGGCATCCGCGGTGGCCGACGTGTCGGTTTGAGCATGCCCTGTTCGCGCCGATCGCGGTGCGGTCATGAGCGCCGCGAGGCAGGTCCTGGCCGCGTTGCTGATCGCGCTGGGGCTCTCCGCGCCCGCTCAGGCCCACGAGAGGCCGAGGGGCATAGGGCGGGCTGGCTCGGCTATCGAGGCCGGAGAGTTGAGCCTGAAGTACGCCACCGCACTCCCGTTGGCCGAAGCTGCCGCTGTCGCGTATTGGGGCAGCGAGCCGTGCGGGACCGACGTCGCGGTCGTCTACGCGCCGCCGAGTGCGTCGCCCACCGACGACACCGGTGGCGTGCCGCAGGATGGCCCACTGTGGGCATGGACGACATTCAACACGCCTGACGGGCCGATGGACTGGGCCGCGCCGCCTAGCACGTACTCCGATTGCGTCGTGACGATCAACCGAGTCGCATGGTCCCCGCGCCGCCAGATCGAGCTGTTCCCGACCTTCTGCGCGCTGATTGTCCACGAGTACGGACATTTGTTCGGGCATCCGGACTCGGCCAGCGACCCCTCTACGTCGATCACCTATCCGGACATCACGCCCGAGAATGACGCGGTGCCAGCCTGCACCGTGCGCTACCACGTCGCCCACGAGCTGTGGGGCGACTACTACTCGGCTGGCTAGTCGACGAAGTAGGCCCGCCCGTCGAGCCACACGGCAGCGAGCGAGCTAAGGCTGTTTGTGATGGTCGTGGCCAGCGACGTGGAGCTAGCGGCAATGGTGAGGGTGGCGGTCGTGCTGCCGCCCTCGGAGCAGGCCATCTCGATGCTCCCACTCGGAGCTGGCAGGTTCGTCGCAACCGCCGTGCTCGACGAGAGGCCACCGCTGGGGACCTGGAACGCGCCTTGCAGCTCGACGCGCGAGCCACACTGCCGATA